>NC_016887.1:2477858-3097322 GCF_000284035.1 Nocardia cyriacigeorgica GUH-2
TGATCACCGTCGCCGCGCTCGACCGCTTCGACCGAGCGCAGGTCGGTGCCGGTGTGCTCGACCTCGTCATCGCCGCGATCTACCTGGTCTGTGCCGGACTGCTGGTGTCGCGCGTTCCGCGTCGGATGGCGCCTGCTTCCTAGGGAACGGGCTTGCGCACCAAGATCTCCAGACGTACGAAGGTCTGGGCGTAACTGCCGTCCGGGGCGCGCAATTCGTCGACTGCGCCGGCCAGTTCATCGGCCAGTCGTGCGTGTTCGGCGGGTGGCGCCTGGCGGGTCAGCGATACCGCCGCGGTGGTGCGCAGCATGTCGGCGAGTTGGTCGCGGGTGAACGGGCGGCGCTGGGGGACCGCGCGTACGCCGTCATCGGGGATGTCGAACCCTTCCTCGGCGAGCAGACCGGCCACCGGCTCGGGTTCCGGGAACGGCTCGGGTGGGCGCAGGTCGTTGTCGCGGGCGATGCGACCGATGAGCCGGATCAGTTCGGCCGCGTTACCCGCCGCCGCGGACTCGGAGTGATACCAGCCATCGGGGCGCAGCACCCGGTGCACGGCGGCGAAGACCCGCGGGTAAGCCGAGATCGGCAGCCAGTGCAACATCGCGCGACTGACCACGAGGTCGACCGTCCGAGCAGGGATCAGGCGGTCGAAATCGGTGGCCGAAGCGGTGACGAACTCCAGGTCGGCGCCGGCCCGGCGCCGCGCGGTAGCGAGCATGGACGGGTCCTGATCGACTCCGATGACGAGCCCGTCGGGCACCAGCGCAGCGAGTTTCGCGGTGAATTCGCCGGTACCGCATCCGAGATCGACCACCGTATCCCACGCACGCGGCGGGTGGCGGGTCAGGAACCAGTCGTCGACCGCGCGATGATGCTCGGCGGCGGCCGAGTACTCCTCGCCGCGCCAGCCTGCGCCGGCATGCCCGCCAGGGGTCATGGTTCCGATGCTAGTCATGCGGCAGCGGGGGTGCTCGATCGTCGAGCCCCCCGCTGCCGGTGTGTGCGCGGACCAGGTCGCGGTGGGGCGGGCAACCTCAGCCCGCGGTGCGCAGGGTGAAGGCGGCGGTGCGGACGGTGTCGCCGTGCTTGAAGTCCAGGAACAGCCGGTAGGTGCCGGGGCCGGGGACGGCGGTGTGGAAGGAGACCTCCGGCCCGGGTGCGGTGATGCCGTCACCGGGTTCACCGTTCGGGTGGACGTGGACGTAGGCGAGATCGCCGGCGCGAATGACGACGAGGTGACCGTATGCGGCGAGGTAGGGCTGCAGATCGGTGACCGGAGCGCCGTCCTTGCGCACTGTCAGGGTGAGCAGGCTGCCCGCGCCGGTGCTGAGGTCGCCCGTCAGCTCGACCTCGTAGCCGTCGACGTGGTAGGTGCGCACCGGCTCCGGAACCTGATGCGGCGCATACTCACCCGCCACCGCCAGATCCGCGCCCAGGGTGATCGTCTTGCCGAGCGCCTGCGGTGCGATGTCGGTGAACACCCGGTAGGCGCCGGCCGCCGGCAGGTTCAATCGCACCGACCAGGTGCCATCGGCCGCCAGCTCCGGATGCACGTGCCAAAAGCCGGTCAGCTCGCGCGGCACGACGATCAGGTGCAGTTCCTTGTCGTGAATCGGGGAGTAGGCGGTGACCGGCCGGCCATCGGGGCCGATGATCCGGAACCGGAAATCGACGTCGCCGGGCTGCAGGATCGTGTCGGCCAGTTCGAGGGTGTAGCCGTCCTGGGTGATCAGCAGGCCACCGGGGAATTCGGCTGCGCCGTGGGCGGCGTGATCGCCGTGAGTCGCGGCGTGCCCGGTCGGCGCGTGGGCGCTGTGGGCTGCGTGGTCGCCATGATTTGCGCCGGGGCCGGCGGAGGCCGAGTGGGCGTTGTGGTCACCGTGAATTTCACCAGCCGCCGGTGCGTGGTTGGCGTGACCTGCCTGCGCCTTGTGGGCGTGGTGTGCGGAATGGTCGGCGTGGGAATTGGTGCTCATGATCGTGGTCCTCGGTTCGTCGTCTCGTGGCTGTCCGTCTGTCATGAACATATACCCCCTGGGGGTATCTAGCAACGCAACTTCCAGTGATCCCGATCACAGCATCGCGCATAATTTTGGCCGGCGATGTCGATTACCGCCCCCGTGGATCCGACGTTCCGGGCGAGGATGGACCGAACCGGTCCGTCACCAGCACCAGACCGAGGAGCGCTCATGAAGTACGTGATCCTGATTCATTCCAACCCGCAGCCGTGGGGACACCCCACCGGCGACTTCCTGCCCGAGGTGCAGGCCCTGCCCGAGCCGGAGCGGGAGCGGATCAACGCCGATTTCGAGCGGTTGCTCACCGAGATGCAGGACAACGGCGAGCTGGTGGGTGGTGAGGCGCTCGGCGCGCCGGAGGCGGCCCGGCTCTACCGCTGGGAGGACGGCAAACCGCTGCCCACCGACGGCCCCTATTCGGAGGCGAAGGAGCATCTGGCGGGGTTCTTCCTGATCGACGTCGACAGCCTCGAGCGCGCCGAACAGATCGCCGCGCAGTTCGCGGGACCGGGCGAAACGGTCGAACTGCGCCCCACCATGTGGCCGGGCGGCGACGACCAGTGAGCGCGGAGGCGGTGGGACAGGTGTGGCGTCGGGAGGCGCCGCATGTGCTCACCGCCCTGTTGCGCAGGCATGGCGACCTCGGCGAGTGCGAGGACGCCGCGCAGGAAGCCGCCGAGGCCGCGGCGGCGCAGTGGGCCCGCGACGGGGTGCCGGACAATCCGCGCGGGTGGCTGATCCGGGTGGCGTCGCGGCGCCTGATCGACCGGCAGCGTGCCGATCGCGCCCGGGCCGAACGCGAAGACGCCGTGATGCGAGCCCGCCCCGCCGACGATGGCCTCGCACCGGCGGCGGACGCCGATCCGCCCGCGACCGGCGACGACACCCTGCGCCTGTTCCTGCTCTGCTGTCATCCGAGCCTGAGTCGTCCCTCGCAGGTCGCATTGACACTGCATGCCGTGGCCGGACTGAGCACCGCCGAGATCGCGGCTGCCTACCTGGTGCCGGAACGCACCATGGCCCAGCGGCTCTCCCGCGCCCGAGCCGGATTGCGCACCGCGGGAGCGACTTTCGACCTGCCCGCCGCGAGCGAACTCCCGGCTCGGGTCGCGGCGGTGCTCGACGTGTGCCATCTGCTGTTCACCGAGGGCCACACCCGCACCGGCGGGACCGCGGTGCTCGACCCGGGCTTGGCCGGCGAGGCGATCCGCCTGACCCGGCAACTGCACCTCCTGGTGCCCGATCACGACGAGGTCGCCGGCGCCCTGGCCCTCATGCTCCTCACCCACGCCCGTGCCGCCACCCGCAGCGACCACGGCGATCTGGTCCCACTCGCCGAACAGGACCGCAGCCGGTGGGATCCTGCGTTGATCGCCGAGGGCGTGCGCATCCTCGAAACCGTCCTGCCGCGCGGCCATGTCGGCCGCTACCAGCTCCAGGCCGCGATTGCCGCCGTCCATGCCGAGGCGCCCACCTGGGAGTCGACCGACTGGGCGCAGATCTGCGTCCTCTACGCGATGCTCGCCCGGCTGGCGCCGAGCCCGGCCGTCACGCTCAATCGCGCGGTGGCCGTCGCCATGGCCTTCGGCCCCGGCCGGGGCCTCGCCCTGATCGAGCCGCTGCTGAGCGACCCGGCCATGCGCCGCCACCACCGCACGCACGCCGTCCGCGCTCACCTGTTGGAAATGTCCGGCGACCACACCGGGGCGCTGGCGAGCTACGCCGAAGCTGCTCGGCTGAGCACGAGCCTTCCCGAGCAGCGCTACCTCAATGCTCGAATGCGGCGCCTGGCTGTGGATTCGGACTGAACCGGCGGGCTCTCGGAAGCCCGATGGACCGTCGCTGGTTTCTGCCGGTGGCTGCTGATCTAATGGCGTGATCGGAAGGAGCCGAGGGTGCGGGAGACGATGGGGGACGGGCGGTCGCCGGAACCGTCGCGGGCAGTCAGCGGCTGGACCACCGGCCTGATGTGTGTGGCGATCGTGGCCGGCGGGGTGATCGCCGGAGGGTTGTTGCATGAACCCGAGCGGGAACTGACGACGGCGCCACCGACCACAACGAGCATGGCGCCGCAGCCGGCCGAGGAACACACGTATGTGACTCCTCCGGTGACGTACCCGACTCAGATCCCGGGCTGCCCGCAGGTCGAGCCACCTGGCGAGGACGGGCTCTTCGGCTGGGTCGCGACCGGCCGATCCAGTTACGACAACCCGGCGTACCCGTGGTTCTCCGGCCCCAAAGCGATGGCGATGTCGGCCGCCTTGCAGGAGGCGCTACCCGACGGGGTCGTCATCGACTTCGCGCCGGCCGATCAGGCGCTGGTCTTCCAACCCATCCTCGACCCGCCCGAGGAGAGCGAGTTCGGCGGGTACACCGACGCGATGGCCTCGGTGCGGCGCGGTGATCGAGCGGGGTGGTTGTCGGTGACGGTGCGGCAGTCGAGCGATCCGGCGCCGGCGTGCGTGGCCGGGGCGCTGGACGAGCGGCGTCATCTACCCGACGGGACGATCGTCGACACCCACGACACCTGGTCGGAGACCAATGGCGTGCGCACGTTGTCCCGCAGTGCCACCGCCTACCTGCAGGACGGCAGCGTGGTGGGCGCCTACGCCACGAATTCCCCGGCCGACGGCGCCCCGGCCGGGGAGGTGCCGATGTCGATCGATGAGCTCGTCGCCGTCGTCACCGCACCGGGTTTGCGCGTCACCGCTCCCGTCCCACCGGGCACCCCGGGCCCGCCCGAGGAATGCTTCACCCGCGCCGATGGGGCGCCTGTCATCGACGAACCCACCGCTCGTCGCCTGAACGCGGTGCTGGCCGGAATCCGCCTCGACGGTGTGACGCCGGATCGTCCGCTGGGCGCGCTGCGGCCGGACGGATGGGGCGACGGCGGGCTCTGCCAGACGGTCCCGGTCGACTCCAACGGGCAACGAACTCAGCTGAGCATCACGATCGTCGGTGGGCAAGCCCTGCCGACAGAGTCGTCCTCACTCGGCGAGCGCACGGCCACCAGGCGGCAGTTGTCCGACGGTTCGCTCGTGGACATCGAGGAATCCCAGGTCGGAGTCGCCTCCCAAACGGGGGTCTCGGGAACCGAATCGACGCGCAGCGTGACGGTTACGCGCCCGTCCGGCACCAGGGTCGAAGTATCCTCCCGCGCCCTGGAACCCGCGCAACCGCTCACCACGGCGCAGCTCGAGACCATCGCCCTGGCCCCCGGACTGGAGGTGTCGTGATGGCATGGGCCCCGGGTGTTCGCAATCTCGTGCTCGCCGCTGTCGCCGCGGTTCTCACCAGCGCCGGCGCGGTGGCGGTGCTGCTGCATCCGGCCGACGACACACGCAAGATCACCGGAACCAATGACGCGGCACCGGGCCTGGGCTGGTCGATCGACGCCGCCGCCGTCTACGGCGCACCCGGCGCGCAGTTTCGCGATCCGGTCGGTGGCACCGAATACGACTACAGCGGCGCGGGTTTCGTCGACGCCGGTGACACGCTGGTCTCGGTGATCAGCGTGACCGACGACGACGGCACGTCGGCGGGGGAGCCGGAACTCTATGGCTTCGATGCCGCGACCGGTGCGAAGAAATGGGAGGCGCCCGCCGGCGGTCTCGGCGGTTGTGCGGCCGAACCGGTCGACGGTGCGCTCGTCTGCTACACCGGCTTCTCGGTCGAGGATTCCGCGCTGATCGGATTCGATATCGACGACGGAACGGTCACCCGCACCCCGGTGGACTGGTTCATCTTCGCGCTCGCCGCCACCGATAACCGTCTCTATATCGCCGAGGGCGATGTCGAATCCGACGACGTCCGCGTGCAGTCGGGCACCCTCACCGATCCGGACGCCCACTGGACCCGCCCCTTCACCATGGGCACCCTGTGGGAAGACCTGCCCTGGGACGCGCTCGACGTCTCCCACGGCCAGGGCGTGTTCACCCTTGGCGTCGATGTTGCCGGGTTCGACCTGCGCAGCGGCGAAACCACCTGGACCGCCCAGCTCACCGGATGCTCCCGCACCACACCGGCGTTCGACGCGCTCGTCGTCCGGGTCAACAACGAATGCGACGCCGACCCGGCCGTCAGCACCGATCTGATCGACCGCACCGGCCGCACCCTCGCCACCACCGACCGACCGGGCGAGCACGACCTCAGCCTCGACCGCCCCGCCGACGACACGACGCCGATCCTGCTCGGCGACACCGCCTACGACCGCCGCGCCGGCACCGTCCGCTGGACCAGCCCCGACCTGCTCTACACCGCGTCCGACGGCACCACCGTCAACGGCAGCGCGATCGCCGTGCTCGGCGAGACCGCCCTCCTGCACGATCCCGTGGCCAAGACCGTCTCCGGACTGGACCTGCGCACCGGCCAACGCCTGTGGCGCACCCCGACCGAACGCCACGGCACCCTGCACGACTGGCGCGACGGCACAGCGGTGTTCACCGACCCTACGGGCATCTACGCCCTCGACCCGCGCACCGGCGAAACCCTCTGGGATGCGCCGTTCCGCGCTATCGAGGCCGACTCCGATGCCCTCCTCGACAGCGGCGAACTCACCGCCAAGGGCGCGGGCCGCTATGTCTTCGCCGCGCCACGCACCATGATCGGCCTACGCCCGCTCGACTAGCGATCAGCAGCCCACTGCATTGGGGTCTTCCACGAGCCGCCGATCACCCCCTAGCCTTCGTCGTGGTCGGGAACCCGGACAACCTGGAGGCATCTTGAAACGCACTTTCGCTGCGGTAGCCGTCGCTGCCGCACTCCTGCCCGCGGCACAGCTCGCCACCGCGACGACCGCTTCCGCGGCACCGCAGCAGGCCTTCGTCGACGGCCCCATGCTCGGTTCCGCCGATGTCGGCTGCGGTGCCCAAGGATGCACGAGCCCGCTGGTGAAGTTCCTGCTCATCGACCTGCCGCAGCTCCTCGGCTCCGGTTCGGCCGCCGCCTAGGACGCCGATGCCGGCCTCGGAGTGTTCTCCGAGAGCCGGCTATTCGGCCAAAGCCGCCCGGAACAACTCCCACGACCGGTGCAGGTCCTGCTCCCAGTACCCCCACGAATGGGTTCCGGTGTCACGGAAGTCGAAGGTGGCGGGGATGGAGAGTTCCTCGAATCGGTCACGCAGGCGATGCGTGCAGACGTTGGTGACCTGCTCGAGGGGCGCGCCGAAGACGAGTTGATAGGCGAGGGCGAGCGGGTCGCCGGCACTGGGCAGATTGTCCAGCGGGCCGGGCAGGCCGGTGCCGGTGGAGACGTAGATGGCGGTGTCGCGCAGTTCACCGGCGTGCAGGTACGGGTCCTTGGCGGCCCAGACCTCACGGCTCGCACCCCACATATTCGCCGGATTGCCGCCATTGCTTGCCACCACGGCCGTGATCAGTGCGCGCCCGCTCAGATCGCTGGTCTGCACGCATCCGCTGTAGGAACCGATGGCTTGGTACAGCTTGGGAGCGGCCAGCGCCAGCTGGAAGACCGCGGTGCCCGCCATGGAAATACCGGCGATGGCGTTCTTGCCGGTGCTGTCGAAGGCGCTGTCGATAATCGGTGGCAGTTCCTCGGTGAGGAAGGTGGTCCAGCGCTGTTTGCCCAGCACCGGGTCGTCGGCACGCCAGTCGGCGAAGTAGCTGCCGCGCCCGCCCATCGGGACCACGAGCGTGACCTGCTCGTCGGCGAAGAAATCGGCGATATCGGTGGCATTGGTCCAGTTCCGGTCGGCGCCACCGTCGGCGCCGTTGAGCAGATACAGCACCGGAGCCGGCTCCGAATCACTGGGCGCCGGGCGCACTTTCACGGTGATCTCGGTGTCCATCGCCGTCGAGTGCACGCGCATATCGAGGAATTCGTCGGCGCCCCGGTTGATGGCGACGATCCGGGAGCCATCGGGCGCGGACTGCGTCCCGGCGGGAATCGGCGCCTCGGGAGTGCCGGACGCGACCGCCGGTTCCGCCACCGTGCACAGGGCAGCGACGACCGTCAACGGCATCAGCACGCTCATGGCCCGCCACCGGATGCGGCTGGAACCGATGCTCACCGGACACCTCCGAATACCCGCCTGTAGCTGGCACCGACGGTAGGGGAGCGCGGGCGCTACGAATGCCGATCGCGAATTCGCTGGGAACCTCACCAGATCAGTGCGAACCGGCTGGGGCCGATCACAAAGGTCAGGAACGGCTCTGTGCGAGGACGTCGGCCAAGGCGCGCGTGCCCTTGGCGATCTCGGTGGCCAGGTCCAAGTCCAGGCGCACTTCCAGATCCGGTTGCTCGGCGGGGCCGTCGCGGTGGGTGAGGCCGGTCTCGTCGATGACGTAGTGGAACGTCGTCTCGCCGATGTGCACGGTGACCGTCCCGTTCGGCACCACCCCGGCCACGGCCCGCCCGAGCGGTAACGCGAACCAATGCGCGCGCACCGCATCGGTGCTGCGGCGTTCACCGAGCAGCGGCGTCCCCCATACCGACAGCGCCTCCAGCACCGGGCGCAGTGCCGCGCCCGAGTCGGTGAGTTCGTACAACGCCGTCGTCGCGCGGGGACCGACCCGGCGCCGGGTGAGAATGCCGTCGCGTTCGAGGTCCTTGAGCCGGGCGGCGAGCACATCGGTGCTGATGCCGGGCAGATCGGCGAAAAGATCGCTGTAGCGGCGCGGGCCCGCGGTGAGTTCGCGAACGACCAGCAGATTCCAGCGGTCCCCGACAACCTCGAGCGCGCGGCTAACAGCACAGTGATGGTCGTAGCTTCGGCGTGGCACCCGGCTACTCTAACCCAGTACTTGGAAAATCAAAGTGCATACTTGGGATTTCCAAGTACAGTAGCGGCAGCCGTATCGAGAAGAGGATGTCCATGCAGGTCAAGCAGTCGAGCAAGTTGTCGGGAGTGTCGTACGAGATTCGCGGCCCGGTGGCCGAGCATGCCGCGCGCCTGGAAGCCGAGGGGCATCACGTCGTCAAGCTCAATACCGGCAACCCGCTGCCGTTCGGGTTCGAGGCGCCCGAGGAGATCTTGCAGGACATCGTTCGGACCCTGCCGAATTCGAGCGGCTACTCGAGTTCCAAGGGGCTGCTGTCGGCCAGGCGCGCGGTGGTGCAGTACTACCAGACGCTCGGCTTGCCCGACGTCGGCGTGGAAGAGGTATTCCTGGGCAACGGCGTCTCCGAACTCATCATGATGGCCATGACGGCGCTGCTGGAAAACGGCGATGAAGTGCTGGTTCCCGCGCCGGATTTCCCGTTGTGGACCGCCTCCACCGCGCTCAACGGGGGCCGTCCGGTGCACTACATGTGCGATGAGGGCGCCAACTGGTTCCCCGATGTGGCCGATATCGAATCGAAGGTCACCGAACGCACCCGCGCGATTGTCATCATCAACCCGAACAACCCCACCGGCGCGGTGTATTCGCAGGACGTGCTGCGCGACATCCTGGAAGTGGCGCGGCGCCACAACCTCATCGTGTTCTCCGATGAGATCTACGACAAGATCTACTACGACGGCGGCACCCACACCGCGACCGCCGCCCTGGCTCCGGACCTGCTGTGCCTGACCTTCTCCGGCCTGTCGAAGGGCTACCGCTGCGCCGGTTTCCGGTCCGGCTGGATGGTTGTGTCCGGCCCGACCCAGCACGCCGCGAACTATCTCGAGGGCCTGACCATGCTCGCCGGTCTGCGCCTGTGCGCGAATGTGCCCGGCCAGCAGGTGATTCAGGCCGCGCTCGGCGGACATCAGAGCATCTACGATCTCACTCTGCCCGGCGGCCGGCTGCGCGAACAGCGTGACCGGGCCTGGGAGGCGCTCAATGCCATCCCCGGCATCTCGTGCGTGAAACCCAAGGGTGCGCTCTACGCCTTCCCCAAGATCGACCTGGACATGTATCCGATCGTCGACGACGAAAAGCTCGTCCTGGATCTGCTGCTGCAAGAGAAGCTGCACATCGTGCAGGGCACCGGCTTCAATTGGCCACGCCCCGACCACTTCCGCATTGTCACCCTGCCGCACGCCGACGACCTCGAGGCCATCATCGAACGGATCGGCCGGTTCCTGGCGACCTACCGCCAGTAGGACCCGGCCCGCACGGATTCGGCTCGTGACCGACTCGCCCGCCGCCGCGATGTTCGCGGCACCGCCGCCCGGCCCCCATACGATCGACGCATGAGTGAGCTGATCGCAGTCAGTGGGGCGACGGGGGCGATCGGGGGACGGGTGGCGCGCCGGTTGGCGGCCGAGGGCATCGAGCAACGGCTGCTCGGCCGCAATGCCGCGCGCGCCCCGCAGTTGCCGGGCGCGCACTTCATGGCGGCCGACTATGCCGATCCCGCGAGCGTGCGCGCGGCGCTCGACAGCGTCGACACCTTCCTGTTCGTTTCGGCGAGCGAAGCGCGCAACCGCGCCGATCAGCAGCGAGCCGTCGTCGGTGCGGCCGTCGACGCGGGGGTGCGGCGCATCGTCTACGTCTCCTTCGTCGGCGCGGCACCGGAGTGCACCTTCACCTTCGGGCGCGACCACTGGTGGACCGAGCAGGAAATCCGTTCCTGCGGGCTGGAATTCACCTTCCTGCGGGACAACTTCTATCAGGACATGCTGCCGTTGCTGGTCGGCGAGGACGGAGTCATCCGCGGCCCGGCCGGTACCGGCCGGATCGGCGCGGTCGCCCGTGACGATGTCGCCGATGTCGCGGCCGCGGTGCTCACCGGCACCGGCCACGACGGCCACACCTACGACGTCACCGGCCCCCGTGCCATCACGCTGACCGAGGCCGCCGCCATGATCAGCGAAGCGACCGGGCGCACCGTCACCTATCACGCCGAATCCCTCGACGAGGCGTATGAGAGCCGGGCGGGCTACGGCGCCGAGGACTGGGAGGTCGCCGGCTGGGTGAGCTCCTATCAGGCGATGGCCACCGGCGAACTGGACATCGTCACCGATACCGTGCCCCGGCTCACCGGCCACCCCGCCAAGGACTTCACCCAACTGCTGGCCGAATCCGCGCCACGCGAAGCCTGAGGACCCACGCCGCCGGTTGCTCTCGGATAGCTACGCGCGGAGGATGAACCGCGTAAGCTGACGCCCAGTTGCCGAAGCACTGGCATGGGTGGGTGAAGACCCCCGGAGGAAGCAGGCGCCGGCCACGGCCCGCCGGCGCCGATGACCGCAGCAGGTAACGCCGAGATGGGATACGACCATGACCGAGTCCTGGCCCAGTTCGATGAGCTCCTTCGACGACATCTTCCAGCGCTTCTTCGGACCCGGAATGTCGGCGCGGCCGCCGGTGCAGCGCACCGACCTGGGCCGGCTGCTCAGCGATAACGCCAAACAACTCGTCGCCACCGCACAAGCCGCGGCCAAGGACTGGCGCAGCCCCGAACTCACCACCGAACACCTGCTCTACGCCGCCACCCTGGTCGAACCCACGCGCGGCATCCTCACCGAAATCGGCCACGACCCCGACGAGCTGAGCATGAAGATGCGCGACGCGGTCTCCGGGCTCAGCGGCAATGGCAACGGCAACGGCGGCGCCATCGCCCTCAGCCCCGCGGCCAAACGCGCCATGCGCAACGCCCAGCGCAGCGCCGCCGAAGCCGGCAGCAGCTACATCGGCCCCGAACACATCCTGCTCGGCATCGCCGAAACCGAGACACCCGCTGCGCAGGCCATGGCGGGCGCGCAACTGCCGGGCACCGACGGCCAGCGCAAGACCAGCGACACTCCCACCCTCGACGAATACGGCCGCGACCTGACCGCCGAGGCCCGCGCGGGCAAGGTGGACCCGGTGGTCGGGCGCGCCGAGGAGATCGAGCAGACCGTCGAGATCCTGTCGCGGCGGCGCAAGAACAACCCGGTGCTCATCGGCGATCCCGGCGTCGGTAAGACCGCCATCGTGGAGGGGCTGGCCCAGCGCATCGTCAACGGGGATGTGCCGAGCACGCTCGCCGACCGTCGTGTGGTAGCCCTCGATGTCGGTTCCCTGGTCGCGGGCAGCAAGTACCGGGGCGAATTCGAGGAACGGCTGACCAAGATCCTCGACGAGGTGCGCGCCCACTCCGACGAACTGGTGGTCTTCATCGACGAACTACACACCATCGTCGGCGCGGGCAGTGGCTCGGAGGGTTCGATGGACGCGGGCAATCTGCTCAAACCGGCGCTCGCGCGCGGTGAACTGCACGCCATCGGCGCCACCACCATCGACGAATACCGGCGTCACATCGAAAAGGACGCCGCCCTGGAACGCCGCTTCCAGCCGGTGATGGTGTCCGAACCGTCGGTCGCCGACACCATCGAGATCCTGCGCGGACTCGCCGACGTCTACGAAGAACACCACCAGGTGCACTACACCGACGAGTCGCTGATCGCCGCCGCGGAACTGTCCGACCGCTACCTCACCGACCGATTCATGCCCGACAAGGCCATCGACATGATCGATCAGGCAGGCGCGCGGGTGCGCCTGCGGACCCGCACTCCGGACCCCGACATGCGCGAACGCGAGGAAGAGGTGGCCCGGCTGCGCCGGGAGAAGGACGCCGCCGTCGCCGCCGAAGACTACGAGAAGGCCAAGGAACTCAAATCCGAGATCGCCGTCGCCGAAGAGCAGCTCGCCGGCGCCGGGCAGACCGAGGCGCCGCAGGTCACCGTCACCGATATCGCGGAGGTCATCTCCCGCCAGACAGGTATCCCGGTATCGGAGTTGACCACCGAAGAACGCCAGCGGCTGCTCGGGCTCGAGGATGTGCTGCACAAGCGGGTGATCGGCCAGGACGAGGCGATCGTCGCGGTGGCCGAAGCGGTGCGGCGGGCGCGGGCCGGACTCAAGGATCCGAATCGGCCCATCGGCTCGTTCCTGTTCCTCGGACCCACCGGCGTCGGCAAGACCGAGCTGGCCAAAGCGCTGGCCGAGGCCGTCTTCGGTGACGAGGACCGGCTCATCCGCTTCGATATGAGCGAATTCCAGGAAAAGCACACCGTCTCCCGGCTGGTCGGCGCCCCGCCCGGATATGTCGGCTACGACGACGCCGCTCAGCTCACCGACAAGGTTCGCCGCCAGCCCTATTCGGTGATCCTGTTCGACGAGATCGAGAAGGCGCATCCGGATGTGTTCAATGTGCTGCTGCAATTGCTCGACGACGGCCGGGTCACCGATTCCAAGGGCCGCACGGTGGACTTCAAGAACACCATCGTCATCATGACCAGCAATATCGGCTCCGATCTGATCCTGTCCGCGCCCGACGGCGATCTGGATTCCATCACACCGACGCTGAACGAGCGCCTGCGCTCGCATTTCCGCCCCGAATTCCTCAACCGCATCGACGACACCATCGTCTTCCACCGGCTCGACCAGGCGCAGATCCACCGCATCGTCGACCTGGTGCTCGACGGCACCCGCAGGCTGCTGCACGCCCAGGACATCGACCTCGACGTCACCGATCCGGCGGTGGACTGGCTCGCCGAACACGGCTACCAACCCGAATTCGGCGCCCGCCCGCTGCGGCGCACGGTGCAGAAAGAGGTGGACAACAAGCTGTCGCGGCTGCTGCTCGACGGTGATCTGAAATCCGGCGATACCGTGCGGCTGGACGCCGACGGTGGTGGGTTGCAGTTGGCGGCCGTGGAGCGTCGTGGGGCGAAAACGGTAGAAGCGGCACCGTAATTCCGCCGGTGCTCCGGCACTGGTGAGGGGCTTGTTGTTCGCTCGCGGCGCTCGCGTGCGCTGGCGGCGGCGCGCGTCATCGGTAGCCTGTGCGTTGGACGTTTTGACGACCAACGACAAGGAGCTTTCGCCTTGGAGGATGTACTACGGCCGCTCATCGTCTTCTGCGGGACCATCGCGCTCACCGTGGTTGCCGGTCTGCTCTTCGATCGGCTGATGCGCTTTTCGGCACGGAAACGCCCCGATACCCGGCTACCGCTGCTGTTGCGGCGGGTGCGGATGCCGTTGCAGGTCTTCCTCGGTGCGGTGGCATTGCACGCGACCTATCCGTTGGCGGAGCTGGAGTTACGCCAGGACGCGGTGATCCGCAATGTGCTGGCCACGATGGCGATCATGGCCGCGGTGTGGCTGGTGATCCGTGCCGCCGACGCGGTGGCCGACAATACGCTCAGCCGCTACGCCCAGCGCACCCGTGATGTCGCGCGGGTGCGTCAGCTGCGCACCCAGCTCGGGCTGGTGCGCCGCATCGTCACCTCGGTGCTGGTGGTGACCACGGCCGCGGTGGCGATCCTGCTGCTGTTCCCTGGCCTGCGCACCCTCGGCACGTCGCTGCTGGCCTCGGCCGGTGTGATCGGCATCATCGCCGGTGTGGCGGCGCAGTCGACATTGAGCAACCTGATGGCCGGATTGCAGATCGCGTTCGGTGATTCGGTGAAGATCGGCGACACCGTGGTGGTGGAAGGGGAGATGGGCACCGTCGAGGAGATCACCCTCGCGTTCCTGACGGTGCGGATCTGGGACGACCGCAGGCTGACGATGCCGGTGTCCTACTTCAACAGCAAGCCGTACGAGAACTGGTCGCGCGGCGGGTCCGAACTGACCGGCACAGTGTATCTGCACCTCGATCACAGCACGCCGGTGCCGCTGTTGCGTGAACACCTGCACGAATACCTGAAGCAGCGTCCCGATTGGGACGGACGTTCGTGGAATCTGCTGGTCACCGACTCCACGCCGACCAATATCGTGGTGCGCGCGGCCATGTCGGCCGCCGACTCCGACGACGTGTGGACGCTGCGGTGCGCGGTCCGCGAGGAACTGCTGCACTGGCTCGGCCGCAATCACCCCTACGCGCTACCGAAGATCTCCACGACCTTCGCCGGCCCGGACGAGGACCGCGCGCTGGCGTTGGCGGGTGCCGGGATGCTGGCCGAGTCCGGAGCCAAGGGCGGCTACCAGGCCTGATACCCGACAGCGTGGTCCCGGCGTCTCAGTTCCCACCGGCTCGGGTCTGCTCGGTTCGCGTGAGGTCCTGACCGGCCGCGCCCTGATCCGGCCGCCAGGCTTCCACGACCCCAGGGCGCCCGTCTTCCAGCACGAACGCCGCGCGCGTCTCGATCGGCGCGCCGGGCCGTCGGACGTAGGGCATGACGCGGAAATCGCTGCGCCACAGCCGGTGATCGAGCTCGACGCGGACATATCCGCGCTGCCCGTTGTAGAACTTCATGTCCGGATTGGCTTCCAGCAGTACGCGGCCGCGATGCGGGAGATCGGCCCCGTCACCGCCGGTGGTGATGGAGGTTCCGGTGAATTCGGCGGCCACCACCGGCGTCTCGGGTTCGGTGGGGTCGCGGCGCAGGTCGGCGGCGTAGTTCTCGTGCCGGTCGCCGGTGATGACCACGAGGTTGCGCACGCCGTGGTCCACGGCTGCCCCGAGGACCGCCGAGCGCTCGGCGACGTAGCCGTCCCAGGCATCGGTGCCGACATCCAATTCCGGGCCGGGGTCGTAATCGCTCTGGCTCATGGCGACCTGATTGCCGAGGATCTGCCATCGCGCCGGTGAATCGGCGAATCCCTGGATCAGCCAATCCCGTTGCGGGCGCCCGAGAATGGTGCGGTCGGCGTCGAATCGGCCGGAGCAATCGGTGGTGAGGCCGCCGTCCCCGCAGACTTGCCGGTCCCGGTATTGCCGGGTGTCGAGCATGGTGAAATCGGCGAGATCGCCGAAACCGTAGCGGCGGTGCAGGCGCATATCCGGTCCGGACGGCAGCTGCGCCAACCGCAGCGGAAGGTGTTCGTACAGCGCCTGGAAGGCGGCCGCCCGGCGACCGCGGAACAAGGCCGGAATGCGGTAGATATCGATGCCGAGGCCGGGGGCGTCGGCGGCCCAATTGTTGTCGACCTCATGGTCGTCCATGGTGACCAGCCACGGGAACGCCGCATGCGCGGCCTGCAACGGCTGTTCGGCTTTGGCCTGGGCGTACAGCAGCCGATAGCCGGCCAGATCGAAAGCCTCGTCCCGCAAGTGGACCGGGATCGTCGCACCTTCGCGGCCCAGCCGCCAGGATCGTTCGTAGATGTAGTCGCCCAGATGCACCACCAGATCCAGATCTTCGGCGCTCATATGGTCATAGGCGGTGTAGTAGCCCGAGCTCCACGATTGGCAGGACGCGAACGCGAACCGCATCCGGTTCACCGGCTGCCCGAGGGCGGGCGCGGTGCGGGTGCGGCCGACCGGCGAGAGGGCCGAGCCGGCGCGGAATCGGTAGAAGTACCAGCGGTCCGGAGCCAGCCCGCGCACCTCCGGATGCACGCTGTGACCGAGTTCGCGCGCGGCCACCGCCGTGCCGCGGGCGACCACCCGCCGGAACTGTTCGTCCTCGGCGACCTCGTAGTCCACACTCACCGGCGCCAGCGGCGTCCCGCCCAGCCCGTCCGGAGCCAGCGGGTCCGGGGCCAGCCGGGTCCACAGCACCACGCCGTCGGGTGTGGGATCGCCCGACGCGACACCGAGGGAGAACGGATCGCCCAGCCATCGCGGCGCCCGGAACCGGGCACTGCTCGCGACGCCGGCGCCCACCAGCACCGTCGCCGTCCCCGCGGCCCCGATCCGCAACAGCTGCCGACGAGACAGATCCATGCCGTCCAGCATGCCCTGATCCGGCGGTCGCGGGAACACGGCGGGCCGTGCCGCCGGACGTCCGGTCCGCTGTCCGGGACATCGAATGCGTCGCGACCGCGGGCCCGGCTAAGTTCACCCCACGTGGGTAGTGCGTCTCGGTCGTGACCGAGCAGCCGACAAGGAGGACACCGATGTCCGTTTCACCGTCGCCGGAAACAGTGGACGCCGATCTGGCGCGCCGACTGGCCCGGATCGAGGCCGTCGAGTCGATCAAGGCGCTCAAACACCGGTACTTCCGGGCTTGTGATGCCAAGGACCCGAAGGGTTTCCGCGACTGCTTCATCGCCGCCGGCTCGGCCCTCGATTATGGCGAACTCGGCGCCTTCGATGCCGACGGGATGGCCGCGGTCTTCGAATCCATCGCGCTGAAGCAGGTCGACGGCAAGCACGTCATCCTCGATATGCACCACGGCCTGCACCCCGACATCACGATCATCGACACCGGCACCGCCTCGGGACGCTGGACGCTGCAATTCCGGCAGGTGAACCTGGTCGAGAGGACCGAAACGGTCTCCACCGGCGAATACACCGACGAATACGTCATCGAGGACGGGGCCTGGAAGATCGCGACCTGCCGGTTCGAGCGGCTCTGGTCGATCACCAGGCCGATCGACGACTCCTGCCGCATCACGCAGTAGACGAGCCGCTATCCGAGCGCGTCGACCACCACGCGGGTGGCCTCGGCGAGCAGGGCGTTGTCGGGTTCGGCGTCCTGCTCGGACTTAGTCGACAGCACCGCGATGACGATCGGCGCGCGACCGGGCGGCCAGGCCACCGCGACATCGAGGGCCGAACCGTAGGCCGGGCTGCCGGTCTTGTCGCCGACGGTCCAGTCCGCGGGCAGACCCGCGCGAATCCGGGTGGCACCGGTGGTGTTGGCGACGAGCCATGCCTTCAGCTGGTCGCGTTCGGGTGCGCCGAGGACATCGCCGACGACGAGCGCGCGGTAGTCGGCGGCGAGCGCGGCCGGGGTGGTGGTATCGCGCTCATCGCCGGGAATCGCGGTGTTCAGGTCGGTCTCCCAGCGGTCCAGCCGCGAGGTGGCGTCGCCGAGGGAACGCAGAGACGCGGTGAATCCCTCCGGTCCACCGAGCAGTTTCAGCAACTGATTGCCCGCCGTGTTGTCGGAGACGGTGATCGCGGCGTCGCACAGTTCCCGGACCGTCATGCCGGTCTCGACCCGGGTCTCGGTCACCGGCGAATACTCGACCAGCTCGGCGGCGGAGTAGTGGATCACCTGATCGAAGTAGCCCGTCGACAGGGGATGCTCGCGCAGCAGCGCCCCGCACGCCAGGCCCTTGAACGTGGACGCCATCGGGAACCGTTCGTCGGCGCGGTGGGCGACGGTGCGCCCGGAGCCGGTGTCGACGGCGAACACGCCCAGCCGGGCGCCGGACGTGGTTTCCAGTTCGGCGAAGCGGGGATCGGCCACCGCCGAGGTGGTTACCGAGCCCGTCGCCGGAACCGTGACGGTGCCGGAATCACAGGCCGCGGTCAGGGTCAGTGCGCAGGCCGCGAGCGCGGCGGCGAGCAGGCGCCGGCGGTCGGCCCGGCGGAAGGGGAGAGCGGAGAAAGTCACCGCTGCAGGACACCACCGTGGTGACCGTCGCGGCCAATAGCGGGCACGGGCCGCGGCGAGTCGACCTCGATATCGCCGCAGGTCACAGTGCCTGTCCGGGCACAGATGCCGAGCGCCCGCGCGTGATGGACCGGCGACGAGGCGACCGGCTGGTTCAATGACCGCCATGGACCTGATCCGCCACCTCCGCTTCTTCGTCGCCGTCGCCGACGAGGGGCATTTCGGGCGGGCGGCGGCCGCACTCGACATGACCCAGCCGCCGGTCTCACAGGGACTGCGGCGGCTCGAACAGTTCCTCGGCGTCGAACTGGTGCATCGCACACCGCAGGGCGCGCTGCTCACCTCCGCCGGACGGCACCTGCTGCCGCGCTCGCGGCTGCTGGTCGACGACGCCGAGCGCCTGCTCGCCGAGGCCCAACGGATCGCTCACGCCCGCGGTGATGTGCACTGGGGTGTGGCCGCGGCCCTGCCGGATCCGCTGGTCACCGCCTGTGTGACCGCGCTGCGCGGCTCCGCCGGTGCCGGCGCGAGCGTCACCACCACGGTCGGTTCCACCACCGATCTGCTCGCGGATCTGCGGGCCGGACACTCCGATGTGGCGGTGATCGAGCATCCCGCCCTGGTCGACGGCGTCGAGGCCGGTCCAGTGGTCAAGATCGCGCGCTGGCTGGTGGTGCCGTCGGATCATCGCAGCGCCACCGCCGAACGCCCGACCTTCCGCATGCTCGCGGATCTGACCTTCGCGCACCCGCCCCGCGCGGGCAATCCGCCCGCCTTCGACACCGTGATCGACCTGCTGCGCGAACGCGGTCTCGACGCGCGGATCGACACTGCTCGCGACGACCGTGCGGTGCTGGCCGCCGTCGCCGCGGGCACTAGTTTCGGGCTGACCGCGATGGCCCCGACCCCCACACCGGGCGTGCGCTGGCTGACGATGGCCCCGCAGGCGCTGGCGCTGCGCCTGCGCGTGGTCCGTCGCCCGAACGCCGCGGAACACGCCGCCGCCCTGGATCGGGTGCTGTATCGGGAGCGGTTGCGATGAGCCACGCCCGGTACCCCGCGCTCCCACTCGGCACCGACACCGGAGAGGTCACCGACCGGATCCGGGCCGTCTTCGCCGACGCGGGCTGCACCGGCTGGCTGCACGCCCGCCGATGCGGTTCGCCGGCCGAAATCTCCGTTGACGCCCACGACCGCGTCGTCATCGCCTCGGTGTACAAACTGGTGCTGCTCGTGGCGTTCTGCCGGCGCGTCGATGCCGGGCTGATCGATCCTCGCGCACCGCTGACCGTGCACCCGGCCGACTGCACGCCCGGCCCCACCGGCATTGCCGCCCTGCACGATCCGGTGACCATGAGCAGGCGCGATCTGGCCACCTCGATGATGACGGTCTCCGACAACGCCGCCGCCGACGTCCTGCTCGGCGAGATCGGCCTCGGCGCCGTCGAGGAACTGCTGACGGAACTGGGCCTGACCGAGACCCGCATCGTCGGCGGCACCGCCGACGTGCACCGCAGCCTGGTCCGCGACACCGATACCCACAGCACCGCCGAGGCCTTCGCCGCGCTCGCCGACAACGACGAGGCCTGGTCGGTCTCGGCGTACGACCCCTCGTACGCCAGCGCCACTACGCCCGAGGAGATGACTCGTTTCCTGGATCTGATCTGGGCCGGCGGCGTACTGTCGCCCGAGCAGACCGGCTTCGTGCGCGCGGTGATGGGCAAGCAGGTGTGGCCGCATCGCATCGCCTCGGCGTTCCCGCACCGCGGGGTCGGTGTGGCGGGCAAGACCGGCACCATCGGCGTCATCCGCAACGAGGTCGCCGTGGTCGAGTTCCCGGACGAGTATCCGGTGGCGGTCGCGGTGTTCACCCGGGCGGCCAGGGCCGACCCGCAGCTGGCCGTGGTCGATGCCGCCATCGCCGAGGCCGCGCGGATCGCCGTCACCGCGCTGCGGCACCCGCTCACCCAGGACTGACGCGCTCGGCCGGGGCCGGCCGGAACTCTGATAAACAGGTATTACTAAATCCTGTTCACCGACTCCGTTCTTATGGTCTAATCGGAGTGGAACGTGTTCTACACAACGCTGTGAGGTCTGCGTCGGAGCAGGCCGCAAGGAGGTACTCGTGGCCGCACCGTCCATCCCCGCCGGGTTCGACTTCACCGACCCCGACCTGTACGCCGAGCGCTTGCCGATCGAGGAATTCGCCGAGCTGCGCCGGGTCGCGCCGGTGTGGTGGTGCCCGCAGGAGAAGGGCCGCAGCGGCTTCGACGACGGCGGTTACTGGGTGGTCACCAAGCTCGACGACATCAAGGAGATCTCCAAGAGCCCCGACCTGTTCTCCTCGGAGGAGAACACCGCGATCATCCGCTTCAACGGCGATATCGCCCGCAACGAGATCGAAATGCTGCGCATGCTCATGCTCAACATGGATCCGCCGAACCACACCAAGATGCGCCGCATCGTGTCCAAGGGCTTCACCCCGCGCGCGGTCAACAGCCTGCGCGAGGCCCTCACCGAGCGCGCCGAACGCATCGTGCACGAGGCCAAGAAGGAAGGCCGCGGCGATTTCGTCCAGCAGGTCGCCTGTGAGCTGCCGTTGCAGGCCATCGCCGAGCTGATCGGCGTCCCGCAGGAAGATCGCGGCAAGATCTTCGACTGGACCAACCAGATGATCTCCTACGACGACCCGGACTTCGAGGGCGACCACAAGATGGCCACCGCGGAGGTCATGGGCTACGCGTGGAACCTGGCCGAGGAAAAGCGCAAGTGCCCGATGGACGACATCGTGACCACGCTGCTCGACGCCGACCTCGACGGTGAGGCGCTGGGCTCCGACGAATTCGCCTGGTTCGTGATCCTGCTCGCCGTCGCGGGCAACGAGACCACCCGCAACGCCATCACCCACGGCATGAAGGCCTTCGTGGACAACCCCGAGCAGTGGGAGCTGTACAAGGAGCAGCGTCCGCGCACCGCGCCCGATGAGATCGTCCGCTGGGCCACCCCGGTCACCGCCTTCCAGCGCACCGCGACGGCCGACACCGAACTCGGTGGTCAGCTGATCAAGAAGGGCCAGCGCGTCGGCATGTTCTACAGCGCGGCCAACTTCGATCCGGAGTCGTTCGAGGATCCGTTCTCGTTCAACGTCCTGCGCAACCCCAACCCGCACGTCGGCTTCGGCGGCACCGGCACCCACTTCTGCGTGGGCGCCAACCTGGCCCGCCTCGAGATCGACCTGATGTTCAACGCCATCGCCGATGCGATGCCGAACCTGCGTCAGCTCTCGGAGCCGGTGCGGCTGCGGTCGGGCTGGCTCAACGGCATCAAGCGCTGGGAAGTCGCCTACGAGTGAGTTCTGCGCTCGCGCGCACCGGGCGCGAGTGATTACTACGCGGCACCGTCCGATGGGGCGGTGCCGCGTTCGTGCGTGACCGGGAACCGTGTGCGGGCGCAATCCGAACCGGCCTCGATGTGATGGGAACCGGCTCCGGTGTGCGGGCTAGGGTCACCAGGAGCCCGGTTCGCCCGCGGCCCGGACCGTGACAGTGGAGGAGGAACCCCGGATGTTGTCGACAGCGTGGTCACGCGAGATGGGCCTGCGGGTCCCGATCGTGAACGCCCCCATGGGCGGCGTGGCCGGCGGCAGGCTGGCCGCCGCTGTCACCGCCGCCGGTGGACTCGGCATGATCGGGATGGGCAGCGCGGGCTCGGCGGCGCGTCTGACGGCCGAGTTAAAACAGCTCGGCCCGGACCCGGGGCCGTTCGGCATCGGGATGATCGACTGGGTCCGCACTCGTGAACCGGAACTGTTCGACACCGCGCTCGCCGCGCGGCCCACCCTCATCTCGATCAGCTTCACCACCGACCTGTCCTGGGTCGAGCGCGTGCACGCGGCCGGAATCCTGGCCGCCACCCAGGTCTACGACCGTGAGCAGGCGCTGCGGGCCGAAGCCGCGGGCATCGACGTCATCGTGGCCAGGGGAGCCGAGGGCGGCGGGCACGGCGAACCTACGCTGGCCACGCTGCCGTTGCTGGAGATCGTCTGCGAGGCCGTCGAGGTACCGGTGCTGGCGGCCGGTGGGATCGCCACCGGGCACGCGCTGGCCGCGGTGCTCGGTGCGGGCGCGTCCGGTGCCTGGCTCGGCACCCGCCTGGCCGTGTGCCCGGAAGCGCTCACCACCGACCGGGCCCGCGCGGCACTGCTGCGCGCCGACGCGACCGACACCATCACCACCCGCGTCTTCGATATCGGCCAGGGCCTGCCCTGGCCGTCGCGCTATCCGGCGCGGGTGCTGCGCAATGACTTCACCGATCGCTGGGACGGCGCGGAAGACGCGTTGGCCACCGACCCACGCGCCCGCGCCGAACTGGCCGCCGCCGTCGACGCCGACGATCCGCGACTCGAGCCGATCGACGCCGGTCAGGGCATCGGCCTGGTGACCAGCAGCCAGCCGGTCGCCGAGGTGTTCGACGACATCTGCACCGCCGCCGCCCGGTATCTCACCGCCCGTTCCACCATCGTCGAGCCCGACGCCGCCACGTGATCCGCGGCCCGCGCGCACATCTCGCGGGTCAGAAGCCCATCGCGGACAGGCGCGGCAGCTGCCCGGTGCGACAGCCGTCGATCACGAAGGCCTCGTGCTCGACCAGCGGTTCGGGCAGCTTGTCGATCGGCCACCAGCGCAGGTCGGCGGCCTTGTCCGGCTCCATCAGCCGCGGCTCACCGGACCAGGTGCGGCATTCCAGGAAGAAATCGACCCGGTGATCGATATCCAGGGCACCGTCGCCGTAGCGGCGATGAAGGACGGTGAGCGGCAACAGATCCGACGCCTCGACCGTGACACCGAGCTCTTCGGCGGCCTCGCGTGCGCCCGCGCTGAACACCGATTCGCCGAGCTCGACGTGCCCCGCGGCGGCATGCGCCCAGAAGCCGTCCATGAAGCCGGTGTTGTGCCGCAATTGCAGCAACACTTCCTCACCGTCGGCGGTGCTCCGCCGAAACAGCACGTACACCGCGGGCACCAGCCGGAATCGCTCGGTCACTCGTGCAGGGTAGCGAAATCCCGGCACATCCCGCCGGGCGTCGGTGGACGAACCATGTTCGGGCCGGCGGCGGACCCGATTCAGCGCAAGGTCGGCGCGGCCGTACTGGCCGCGTTCGCCGAAGCCACGTTGTCGTGAGCGTCTTCGGGTAGCACCCGCGGAGCCACCGGCGTAGTCGCGGCCGGTCGGTGATCGCGTGGTCCACCGGCCGGGAATTGGGCCGCGAGAAGTTTGGCGCTGCGGTTCATCTCGTCGGCGACGATCGGCATGATGACGGAAAAGTCGGTGTCGTGGCGTGCGGTACCGGTGTAGCGGGTTTCCAGCGTCACCACCGTCGGTGAGTTGCGCGCCTCGGCAAGGGAAATCGAATAGGTGAAATGGTTGCCGGTGAGGCCGACGCCGCTGAGCTCGAGCCGTTCGGGCGGAATGCATTCGGTGACGGTGAGATCGAGTTCGTGGATGATGCTCGCGATGGTGGCCTGAGCGCGCAGGGTGACCTCGCGCGCGAAGGTCACGGGCACCGCCCCGATCCAGAAATCATGGTTCGGCATCCAGGTCTTCCACTGGTCCGGACGTGAAATCAACGCCCATACCTTTTCTCTTGTCGCGTTCACCGCGCAGGAAGCGCTACTGCGGGCCAGGGCCACTGCTGTTGCCTCTCCATCGACTGGGGTTGAAGGTTACAGCATCGTAGGGTCATCAAGCCCTGGACTCGCCATAATTCATTCCGACGGATTCCGAACTGCGCGAGCCGAATTCGAATGTTCCGAATGCCATTGTGCGAATGCAAGAACATTTGCACCGTGCAGCTGCAATTGCCGTTTGTTGCGGCAAACTCCGGGCGTCCGAGGCGGGGGACCGGTAGACCGGTCTCGACGTGCGGCGGCGCGGCCTCCCGCGACCGCCGGACCCGTCGTGTCCGGACAGCCCACATTCCGGGCAACTCTGTGATGTAATCCCGAGGACCAGTCAGTTCTGGTCACACGATCACAACACGCTAGGGGACGTCATGTCAGTGTGGGATGTGTTCTGGCTCATCATCATGAGCTTCGCGTTCGTCGCGTATTTGATTCTGTTGTTCACCATCATCACCGACCTGTTCCGCGACCGGCAGACCTCCGGTTGGGTCAAGGCGATCTGGGTGGTCTTCCTGTTCATCCTGCCGCTGATCACCTCGCTGGTGTATCTGATCGTGCGGGGCAACGGCATGGCCGAGCGCGCCAACGCCGAAGCCGATCGGATGCAGGCCGCCACCGACTCCTACATCAAGCAAACGGCGGGCACCAATTCCGCCGCGCAGATCGCCGATGCGAAGAAGCTGCTCGACGAGGGCACCATCACCCAGGAGGAATTCGACCGGCTCAAGGCCAAAGCGCTGGCCTGATCCGGCTGCACACGGCGGGGCGGTGGGCGTTTCCACTGCCCCGTGAGCCGGCGCCTCAATCGATCTGCTTCGGCGGCAGCGGTCGGGTCGCCGGGCCCTGGATGACGGCGCCGTCGACGGTGAATCGGGAACCGTGGCAGGGACATTCCCAGGTCCGCTCGGCATCGTTGAACGCCACCAGGCAACCCAGATGCGTGCAGGTCGCCGAGACCGCGTGCACCACACCGTCTTCGTCGCGGTAGACCGCGCACGGCGAGCCCGACACCCGGATGACCGCGCCGGTGCACGGCGCGATGTCGGCCACCGATCCGGTGCGCACGGTGCGCAACCGGTCACCGACGAAATGCGTGGCGACCTTGGTCTGGGCGCGCACGAACGGGACGGCCTCGGTCACCGGGTGCACCCGGACGGGGTCGTAGAGGTCGGTCCACGGCAAGGGCTCGCCGGTGATCCGACCGGCGAGCACGCGCGCGGCGACGATGCCGTTGCTCATGCCCCACGAGTTGAAGCCGGTCGCCACATAGGCGTGGCTGCTCAGCGGATGCAGGCGGCCGATGAACGGCAGGTGGTCGGTGGTCGAATTGTCCTGCGCCGCCCAGCGATAACGGATCTCGGCGTCCGGGAAGCGCTGGGTCGTCCAGGAGGTGAGCGCCTCGAATCGCTGACGGACATCCCCGTCGCCGGGCGTGAATTTCTCGCCGGTGACGATCAGCAGCCGCTGCCCCTCGGAGAGGGGAGCGGTGCGCACGGAGCGGGTATTGCCCTCGGGCGTGACATAACAGCCCTGCGGATCTTGATCTTCCGGAATGGCTGCCGCGACGACGAGTTCGCGGTGCGGCGTCAGGCGGGGGAACAGCAGCGACCGGTCGAACACCGGATAGTGCGTGGCCACCACGACGTCCGCCGCGGTCAACCTGCCGCCCGATGCGGTCGTCAGCATCGGGGCCCGGCCCTCGCTCAGGTTCGTGACGCGGCTGTTCTCATAGATCAGGCCGCCGCGTTCGGTGATCGCCCGGGCCAGCGCCAGCAGATATCGGCGCGGATGGAACTGCGCCTGCTGCCCGACCCGGACGGCGCCGGTCACTGGAAACGGCAATCCCGTCTCGGTGACGAACTCCGCGGGCAGGCCGGCCGCGATCGCGGCATCGACCTCGCGGCGGATCGCCTCGACGCCGTCGGCGGTCTCGGAGTAGGTGTAGGCCGCGCACTGCTCGAGCTGACAGTCGATGCCGAGCTCGTCGACCGTCTGCGCGAGATGGCCGAGCGCGTCCTGCTGCGAGGCGGCGTAGAGGCGGGCCGCGGGCTCGCCGAGCGAACTCGCCAGCCGGTGGTAGATGAGCGTGTGCAGGGAGGTCACCTTGGCGGTGGTGTAGCCGGTGACGCCCGCCGCGATCGGGCCGGCCTCGACCACCGCGACCGAGCGGCCGGTGCGCAGCAGCTCCCACGCGGTGCTCAGCCCGGCGATCCCGGCGCCGATCACCGCCACATCGACGTGGGCGTCGCGATCCAGCGCGGGGTAGGCGGTGATGTCGCTGGTGTCCATCCAGAACGATTCGTTCACGACTCGCAGGCTCACATTCGGCGTCTTCCCCGTCCGGACGTGCTCAAACGGGCGCGCCCGGCGGTCATGGGTCACGGGCAGGCCGCGAGGCAAATGTCACAGCGAGGTAACGGCGCGGTCGCCGGACTCGACAGCATGGACGACTCATGTGGCCGGTCGGCCCGGCGGTGTCGGGGCCGCGGACCGAGGTCGCATGGATACCCCTGTGCCGTCGAGAAAGGTTCATCGATGCGGTTGCGCCGCCAAGGCCCCCGGCCCGAATCCTCCCGTACCGGCCTCGGCCGGGCTCTGCTCGCACCGTTGGTCGCCCTGCTCATGGCGGTGGGCGCGGTCGCAGTCGGCGCGCCGAGCGCCTCGGCCGCGTTCAACCCCGCCGGCTTCGACTTCTGGGTCGACTCCAGCATGGGCCCGATCAAATCGCGGGTGTTCCGGGCCGCCGACGGCAATACCGATCGAGTGGTCTACGCCTTGGACGGCATGCGCGCCCGGGAAGATCTCAACGGCTGGGAGATCGAAACCGAGGTGGCCAGGGAGCTGACGAAGTGGAATATCAACGTCGTCATGCCGGTCGGCGGCCAGTCCAGCTTCTACATCGACTGGAACGCGCCGTCCAGCTTCCTCGGGGTGCCGCCCGGCGCGGCCGGTTCCTCCAGCGGGTCCGGCGGCCTGAACGTCTTCTCCGGTGGTCCGGGCAAGGATTACACCTACAAGTGGGAGACCTTCCTGACGCAGGAACTGCGGTTCGCCCTGCGCGACCGGCTCGGCTTCAACCCCAACCGCAACGGTGTGTTCGGCCTGTCGATGGGCGGCAGCGCCGCGCTCACCCTGGCCGCCTACCACCCCGACCAGTTCAGCTTCGCCGGATCGTTCTCCGGGTACTTGAACATCTCCGCGCCCGGTATGCGCGAGGCGATCCGCGTCGCGATGATCGACGCCGGCGGTTACAACGTCGACTCCATGGCCGCGCCGTGGGATCCCAAGTGGTTGCGCATGGACCCGTTCGTCTTCGCGCCGCGCCTGATCGCCAACAACACCCGCCTGTGGGTGTCGGCCGCCAGTGGCCTGCCGACCGCCTCCGACGGCCCGAGCGTCGGCACCCTCAACGGTATGGCGCTGGAGGCGCTCGCGCTGGTCAATACCCGCGCCTTCCAGGTGCGCATGGCCACCCTCGGCGCGAACAATGCCACCTTCGATTTCCCGGCGTTCGGTATCCACGCCTGGAACAACTGGCAGGACCAGGTCATCCGGATGCTGCCGGCGCTGTCGTCGTCCATCGGCTGACGCCACCCGCATCTCGGTCGAAACCGGCGAAGTGATCCTCGGATCGCTTCGCCGGTTTTCGCGTTTGCGGCCCGGGTCGGCGGACCGTGGAAGAAACTCGGCCCGGATGTGGTTAAAAGTTGAACTAGTTCGTTCCGATACCGAGCAGCATCCCGCATCCTGGTCTAGATCAGGTGAGCGGCACAGAATGGAGACGCTATGCCTGCTGTCACGGCCGATACGCTGACCCTGCCCCGGATCGCGGCTGCCGGGCCCGAGGCCACCGAACGTCCGGTGCGCTCGGTGACCACCGGTCCGCGCGGGTACGAGGGCGAGGGCTTCCCGGTGGTCCGGGCCTTCGCCGGAGTGTCGAGCGCCGATCTCGACCCGTTCATCCACATGGATCAGATGGGCGAGGTCGAGTACGAGCCCGGTGAGCCCAAGGGCACCGACTGGCATCCGCACCGTGGATTCGAAACCGTCACCTACATGATCGACGGCCGCTTCCAGCATCAGGATTCGCACGGCGGCGGCGGATTGATCGACAACGGCGCCACCCAATGGATGACGGCCGGTTCGGGCGTGCTGCACATCGAGACCCCGCCCGCGGAGCTGGTCGATTCCGGCGGCCTGTTCCACGGTGTGCAGCTGTGGGTGAACCTGCCCGCCAAGGACAAATTCCTCGCCCCGAAGTATCAGAGCCTGGAGGGCGGGCAGGTGCGGTTGCTGTCCTCGGCCGACGGCGGCGCGCTGGTCCGGGTGATCGCGGGTGCCATCGACGGCCACCAGGGGCCGGGCGCCACCCATACCCCCATCACCTTCGCGCACGCCACCATCGCACCAGGCGCACAGTTGTCGGCGCCGTGGCAGCCGGACTACAACGCGCTGGTCTACGTGCTATCCGGTCGCGGCACGGTCGGCGCGGAGGGCAGGCCGGTCGAGCAGGGGCAGTTGGTGGTGTTCGGTAAGGGTGATCGCATCACCGTCGCCGCGGACCCCACGCAGGATGCGAACCGTCCCGCGCTCGAGGTGCTGCTGTTGGGTGGCCGGCCGATCCGGGAACCGGTCGCGCACTACGGGCCATTCGTGATGAACACCCGCGCCGAATTGATCCAGGCCATCGAGGACTACCAGGCCGGCCGGCTCGGGGTGGTCCCGGAGAACGCGCTGATGCCGCACCGCCCGCACTGACGCGGGTGGGTTCATTGCGGTAGTGCCGCGTGGGCCACCCGGTGGTCACCGGACGTGGAGTCCGTCGAGTGCCCGGAGCGCGGCATGCGTCGCCCGCGGGGACGCGGGCAGCAGCGGCAGCCGGACCGCGGGGCTGGGAATGTGGCCTTGCGCGGCCAGGACCGATTTGATGACGACCGGATTCGGTTCGGCGAAAACGGCTTCCGCGAGATCGGCGAGGTGATGGCCGAGGGAGCGGGCGGTGCCGACCGGGCCGTCCTGCCAGCGGCGGATGAGCTCGGCGTAGGCGGCGGTGGCGAGATTCGCGCAGGCGAGGATCGCGCCGTGGGCGCCGAGGGCGAGCATCGGGGCGGTGTACAGGTCGTCGCCGGCGAGGACGGCGACGTCATCGGGGAGCCTGCTCATCATGGTGACGGTGGTGTCGTCGATCGAGCCGACCGCGTGTTTGAAGCCGATGACACCGGGCGTACGGGCCAGCTCGAGCACGGTGTCGAGGCCGAGGGTGCGGCCGGTGCGATACGGGATGTTGTAGACGATCAGCGGCACCGGTCCGGCGGCCAGCCTGCGGAAATGGGTCAGCACACCGGCTTCTGAAGGGCGGGTGTAATAGGGCACCACCGTCAGGGCGGCCGTGATCCGCTCGTCCAGGGCCGACAGCGCGGCGAGGGAGTCGGCGGTGGCGTTGGTGCCCGCTCCGGCGATCAGCGCCGCGCCGCGCTCGGTGCAGACCCGCAGGCAGATGTCGAGCACGCGGGCGCGTTCGGTGGCGGTGAGGGTGGCCGGTTCGGCCGTGGTGCCGAGGGCGACCAAGCCCGTTGCGCCGTCGTCGAGCACCCGGTGCGCGTGCTCTTCCAGGGCGTCGGCGGCGAGTTCGCCGTCGGCGGTGAACGGCGTGATGAGGGGGACGAAGAGCCCGGTCAGAGTCATGGGACCAGGGTGCGGCCCAGTGAGTCTTCAGGTCCAGTTCATGTTTCTACCGGCGAGCGTAAGCTGAGCTGATGCTCGATGTGCGCAAACTGCGCCTGCTGCGCGAACTGGCGCACCGGCAGACCATCGCCGCCGTCGCCGAAGCGATGAACTACACGCCGTCGGCGGTATCGCAGCAGTTGAGCGCGCTCGAACGGGAAGCGGGCGTGCCGCTGCTGGAACGCACCGGCCGTCGGGTCACCCTGACCCCTGCCGCGCTGACCCTCGTCGACCACACCGAGACCATCCTCGCCACGCTGGAACGCGCGGCCGCCGACCTCACCCGCGCGACCGAACAACTTGCCGGCACTCTCCGGATCGGCGCCTTCCCCTCGGCGGTGCCGACCATCCTGACCCCCGCATTGATCGCCCTCACCGGCCAGCACCCCGGACTGGAAGTCGTTGTGACCGAACTCGATCCAGCGACCGCGCCGGCCGCACTGCGCACCGAGGCCGTCGACGTCGCCCTGGTCCAGGAGTACGACCACGTGCCCGTACCGCCGGATCCGGCCCTGGATACCGATCCGCTGCTCGCGGAAACGATCTACCTCGCCGCCCTCGATGACGACCCGCTGCCGCAGCACCGGGATGCACCGTGGATCGCGGGCACGCCCGGCACCCTGTGCCATGCGATGACCATCAGGGTCTGTGAGGCCGCAGGCTTCACGCCCCGAATCCGCCACCACGTCGACGATTTCAGCGCGGTGCTCGCGCTCGTCGCCGCCGGCCGCGGCGTCAGCCTGGTGCCCGAACTCGGCGCCCGCACCCCACCCGGGAATGTAGTGCTGAGCCCGCTGCCGACTAGACGCCATACCCGACTGGCCTACCGTCGTGGTACCCGGGCTCATCCCATTGTGAGCGCTGCCCGTGCCGCCCTGCACGACTGTGCGGCAAGCCAATTCCCGCAGGCTCTGCCCTAGACGGACGCGTCGAAAACGACGCATACCGGCTTCGTCAGCCCAGATCGGCGAGCTTGTCGTGCAGGACCGCCCGTTCCTGCTCGTTGCCGCACAACTTCACCGCCCGTTCCAATTCGACGCGGGCATCCTCGCGGCGGCCGAGACGGATGAACAGCTCGCCGCGCACACTGGGCAGCAGATGCGAATTCGCGAACGCTCCGCCCGCCGCGAGCTCGTCGACGATCGGCAACGCGGCCGCCGGACCCTCTGCCATCGACACCGCCACCGCCCGGTTCAACTCGACCACCGGTGAGGGTGTCAGCCGGCCGAGCGCCTCGTACAGCAGCACGATGCGCTCCCAGTTCGTCTCCTCGACCGACGCTGCGACGGCATGGCATTCGGCGATCGCGGCTTGTAATCCGTAGGCGCCCAAGCCACGTCCGAGTTGTTCGGTGCGTGCCAGCGCGGCCCGCCCTCGCCGGATGGCCGAACGATCCCAGCGGCGCCGGTCCTGCTGTTCCAGCAGCACCGGTCGTCCGGCGGTGTCGGTGCGGGCCGGGAAGCGCGCCGCGGTCAGTTCCAGCAGCGCCAGCAGGCTGTGCACCTCGGGCTCGCCGGGCATCAGCCGTGCCAGCACTCGCGCCAGCCGCAACGCCTCACCGGCCAGGTCCAGGCGCATCCAGTCGCGGCCGGAACTGGCCGAGGAGCCCTCGGTGAAGATCAGGTAGATCACGCTCAGCACCGAACCCAGCCGTTCGGCGCGTTCGGCGGCGGCCGGCACCTCGAACGGGACCCGGGCGGCGGCCAGCGTCTTCTTCGCCCGGGTGATGCGCGCCTGCACGGTCGCGGTCGGCACCAGGAAGGCCCGGGCGATCTCGTCGCTGGTCAAACCGCCCACCACGCGCAGGGTGAGCGCGATGCGGGCCTCGCGCGCGAGCACCGGATGGCAGGAGACGAAGATCAATGCCAGTAGATCGTCATCGATCTGGTCCGGGTCCCACAGCACATCATCGGCCTGGTGCATCGGTTCGGTGTTGCCCGCTACGACGCCGCCCTCGCCCAGTCCGTGGGCGAGAGCGGCGTATTTGTCGTCGCGGACGGCGCGGCGGCGGAAGGCGTCGATCGCGCGCCGCTTGCCGACGGTCAGCAACCACCCCGCGGGCTGCTGCGGCACCCCTTCGCGCGGCCAGGTCACCAGCGCCTCGGCGAAGGCTTCCTGGGCGAGATCCTCGGCCAGCGCGAAATCGCCGGTGTAGCGCGCGAGCGCACCGACGATGCGCGCCGACTCGATCCGCCAGACGGCGGCGACGGCCTCACGGCCGGTGTGCTCGACCATCGCCCGCGTGCCCGCTCAGAGCTGACCGGTGGCCTCGCGCCACGCCCGCTCCTTCTCGATCCAGATGTTGTCCGCGGGGAATTCGTCGATCGTGGTGACGCGGCGGATCTCGCACTTGGAGCCCGGTCCCGCCATCGGCGCGCGCTTGGCCCATTCGATGGCCTCTTCCCGCGAGGCCACATTGAGAATCCAGAAGCCGCCGAACAATTCCTTGGTCTCACCGTACGGGCCGTCGGTGACCACCGGTGTCTCCGAGGAGTAGTCCACCACGACGCCCGATTCCGGGTCGGGGTCGAGCCCCTCGGCCGCGACCAGCACGCCGGCCCGGATCATCTCGTCGTTGAACTTGCCCATCGACTCCATGATTTCGGTGAAGTCGGCGTTCTGGAAGGCCTCGAAGGTCTCGTCGGTGGCGCGCATGATCAGCATGTACTTCATGGTGTGTCTCCTCGGTATGTTCCGGGTCCTTGTGACCCTCTCATCCCTAGGTCGAACGGGAGGTGCGTCCGATCGACACGGCCGTGAAATTTTTCCGAGAATTTTTTCCCGGCCCTGTTCGCGCAGGTCAGTACGCGATGAACAGGATCTCTTCGCGGGAGTAGTCGTGGCCGGGGTGCTCGGCGGCCAGATGGGCCTGGGTCTTGGCGACGAGGTCGTCCTCGTCGGTGCCGGTGATGTGTTCGCCGCACGGGCAGTTCAGTCTGGTCTTCACGTGGGTTGCCCTTCGTCCTCGTGGAACACGGTGGGTCGAGTGAACCACGGCGGAAGCTATTTGTGAACGCGTTTTAGTAATTCGGCTTCACGTCCGGCCTGCCGCGTGCGGGATGATGCCGACGACCGTCGCGGGGGAGCCGGAGCCGCCACGGTAGATCGGCCCGCCCGCCAGTACCCACGCCCCCGTCGCCGGGAGTGCGCCCAGGTTGGCCAGGCATTCCAGGCTGATCCGGTGCTCCCGATAGAGCATCTTCGACACCGTGTACTCGTGGTCGGTGCCGAGATCGGGACCGAAGGTGTCGATGCCGAGCGCGCCGCGCCGCCCGAGCCTGCCGGTCTCGAGCAGCCACTCGACGGCGTCGACCGCGAACCCCGGCATATGGCCCGCCGCGGCGCCGGCGCCGAGGAAGTCCGGGGTACCCCACTTCGCGTCCCACCCGGTCCAGGCGATCACGGCCGCGCCCTCGGGTATGCGCCCGTGCCGTCTCTCCCATTGACGGAGGTCGGCCGCCGTGATGGCGTGATCGCGATCCCGCGCACACTCTGCCCGCACATCGATGGTCACCGCGGGCAGCAGCAGATCTTCGAGATCGAGTTCGTCGGCGGCCCGGCCGGCGGGGTCGAAGTGGATCGGCGCCCCCCAATGCGTCCCCGTGTGCTCGCCTTGCCGCACATAACGCAGGTAGTAGCCGTCCTCGGCGATGGTCGCCACCGTATCGATCTCGAACGCGGGATCGCCGGGATAGACCGGCGTGCTCGCCGGATCGTGCACATGCGACAGGTTCACCAGCCGTCCGAACGGATTCATCGGCCCTCCGGTCGCAGCACCGATCCGCCGAACCAGTGGCACAGCAGCAGCGCCATCTCCACATCCAGCCGGTCGTCGCCGATGGGTTCGCCGCGCCGTTCGATCGCCCGGTTGACCCGGTACTTCACCGAATTGGCATGCAGGTTCAGCGCTTCCGCGGCGGCCTTATGGCTCGACCCGGCGAGCAGGAACACCCGCAGCGTCTCCCGCAGCCGCGCATCACCGTCGCTGTCGGCGGCCAGCGGCCCGAGCACCCGCCACACCCATTCGCGGGCCTCGGTGAGATCGCGCCCCAGCAGCGCGGCGGCGGTCAGTCCGGGATCGGACGCGGCGGTGACGCGCTCGGCGGCGGTCCCACCCGCCAACGCCACCGTCCGGGCCCGCAGCGCCTGCCGGTGCGAATCCCGGAAGCCCTCGACGCCCGGGAGCGGGGTGCCGAGCGCGATCCACGGCGCGTCCGGCCGCGTCGCGGTGAATCGGCGCACCTGCCGGGCGCAGTCGGCGCCGGTGATCGAGGCCAGCGGGATCCAGCCCCACCCGGTCAAACGGTCTGCCGCGACGAACAATCCGGCGCCCAGGGCATCCATGGATTCGGCGAGCTCACGTACGAACCGCTCCAGCCTGCCGAGCTCGTCGCCGCCGCCGGGCACCCACAGCACCAGCGCCAGGTGGGTGCGCCGCAACGGATAACGGATCGCCTCGCTCACCGCGTCGACATCGACGGCGTGCCCGTCGAGCACCTCGCGCACCCGCACCGCGCGCACGCTGTTGCGGTTCTCCAGCCAGTGATCGCGTTCGATCTGATAGGTCTGCACCACCTGCTGGGAGATCCAGTCGATATAGCCGAAGGTGATGGTGGTGATCTGCTCGAAGACGTCCAGCCGCAGCTGCGGATCGAGCACGAGGGCCCGGACTTCCTCGGAGACGATGCTGAGCAGTTTCTGCTGCCCGAGCCGGTAGGCGCGGACCAGGGCGTTCGGGGCGATGCCGTGCTGGGCGAGCCGCCGCGCGTACTCCAGCGCGGCGGTCGGCGGCTCCACGTTCTCGATCGGGATGGCGTGCTGGATCGCGGAGAAGATCGTGTCCACATTGCCCTCGACACTGTCGCGCAGCAATTCGTGCAACTGCTGGTCGCCTTGAAGATCTTCGATCTCGGCGAGCAGATGCCGCTGGATCGTGCGGCTGACCTCGCCGAGGCGGTCGGCGAGTCGTTCGACCGCCAGCGCGGCCTGGATCCCGACCGGCGATTCGGCGTCTGGACTGGGCATGGCCAACAGTAGAACGCGGCGCCGGCGCTGGTCAGCGCATTGACGCGACCTTGTCTCCGCGAGACAAACCGGGCCGCGACCTTCATCGCCGCGCGACGGTGTGATCTACATCGCTTCTTCCTAGCTTGATGGCACAGACCACATCAGGACCGCCAGGAGTGACGATGAACCTGTCCACGCTGCCCGATCGCCGCGCCGCGCAGCATCCGACCGCGCCCGCCCTCGCCGACGATCACACCGCACTCGACAACGCCGGGTTCCTGGACGCGGTATGCCGCGCCGCGGGCACCTTGCGCGCGCACGGGGTCGGCGCGGGTGACGTCGTCGCGGTGATGCTGCCCAACACCGTGGACCTGGTCGTCACGCTGTTCGCCGCCTGGCGCCTCGGTGCGGCGGTGACCCCGTTGAACCCGGGCCTGGTTGCCGAGGAGGTCGCCTATCAGGTCGCGGATTCGGCCGCGGCCGCGCTGGTCGTCGCCCACCCGCTCGACACCATTGTCGACGTGCCGGTGGTGTTGCCGGTCGAAGCGCTCGCCGAGGGTGCGGCCACGGATGCGATCGAGGTCCCGGCCGACGCTCTCGCCCTGCTCATCTACACCAGCGGCACGACCGGCAGGCCGAAAGGGGTGATGCTCGACCACGCCAATCTGAACGCGATGTGCGCCATGGTGATCGAGGCCTTCGGGTTGACCTCGGCCGACCGCAGCCTGCTCGTGCTGCCGCTGTTCCACGTCAACGGCATCGTGGTCAGTACGCTCTCGCCGCTGCTGGTGGGCGCGAGCACCACCATCGCAGGCCGGTTCAGCGCGCAGACGTTCTTCGACCGGCTCGAGCGCAGCGCCGCCACGTATTTCTCGGCGGTGCCGACGATCTACACCATGCTCGCCGACCTGCCGGGCGATGTGCGCCCGGATACCTCCGCGGTGCGGTTCGCGATCTGCGGTGCGGCGCCGGCGAGCGTGGAGTTGCTGGAGAAGTTCGAATCCCGTTACCGCATCCCGATCATCGAGGGCTATGGGTTGTCGGAGGGGACGTGCGCCAGCACGGTCAATCCACTGACCGGGCGCCGCAAGCCGGGCACGGTGGGCCTTCCGTTGCCCGGTCAGCGGGTGCGCATCGTCGACCCGGACGGTGCGGAGGCCGGTCCGGGGGAGACCGGTGAGGTGCTGATCGCCGGACCGAATGTGATGCGCGGCTATCTGAATCGCCCGCAGGAGACGGCGCGCACCGTCGTCGACGGCTGGTTGCGCACCGGTGACGTCGGCCGTTTCGATGAGGACGGCTACCTGGTGCTGGTCGATCGCGCCAAGGACATGATCATCCGCGGCGGGGAGAACATCTACCCGAAGGAAATCGAGGCCGTCGTCTACCAGTTGCCCGAGATCGCCACCGCGGCGGTCGTGGGCCGCGGCCACGCCGTCTACGGCGAGGAGCCGGTGCTGTACGTGGCGCTGAATTCCGGCGCGCACCTCGACGAGCAGCGCATCCACGACCATCTCAGCGCGTCGCTGTCGAAATACAAGCGGCCCGTGGAGATCACGATTCTCGACGCCCTGCCCGTCAACGCGGTCGGCAAGCTCGACAAACCGGCACTGCGGCAGCTGATCCGCGCCGAGCGTTAGCGGCGACTCCATCCACTCGTTCACCCAGAAGGAGAAGACATCATGGGTTTCACGACACCGGATCTGCCCGCGGTGGATCCTGACGAATTCTTGCGCAAACCGCTCATGGAACGCATGCGCATCCTCGCGCTCGACTGGGCCGAAAACGGTTTCGGTTCACCGAAAATGGTGCACTGCGTCTATATCGCGAAACTGATCGTGCTCTACGCCATCGGCGGGATCACGCTCGCGACCGCGACCTCCGGGCTGCCCGCGTTCTGGCATGTCACCGAATGGTGGAACCAGCCGATCGTCTATCAGAAGCTCATCATCTGGACCGTCCTGCTCGAAGCGATCGGCGTGGCCGGCTCCTGGGGTCCGCTGGCGGGCAAGGTGAAGCCGATGACCGGCGGCATCCTGTTCTGGGCCCGGCCGGGCACCATCCGGCTGCGGCCATGGGCGTGGGTGCCGGGCACCAACGGTGACCGGCGGACCTGGTTCGATGTGGTGCTCTATCTCGCGCTGCTGGTGAGCCTGTTCGTGGCGTTGGTGCGGCCCGGGGTGATCACCGCGTCGATGGCGGCGGCACTACCGGACAACACCTCGGGGCTGGTGAATCCCGTTCTGGTGGCAGCGCCGATCGCCCTGCTGATCCTGAACGGCTTGCGTGACAAGACGATTTTCCTCGCGGCTCGTGGCGAACAGTATCTGCCCGCGCTGGTCTTCTTCGCGACGCTGCCTTTCGTGGACATGATCATCGCGCTGAAATTGCTGATCGTGATCGTGTGGCTGGGCGCCGGGTTCTCCAAATTCGGCCTGCATTTCTCGAATGTGGTGCCGCCCATGGTGAGCAACAGCCCGTCGATGCCGGTCAAGGCGATCAAGCGCGCGCACTACCGGAAGTTCCCGACCGATATGCGGCCGTCGCGGGTCGCCGGTTTCCTGGCCCATGTCGGCGGCACCACCGTCGAGATCGTGACTCCGCTGGTCCTGCTGTTCTCCACGAACGCCTACCTGACCGTGGCCGCCGTCGCCATGATGGTGATCTTCCACCTGTTCATCATCTCGACTTTCCCGCTGGCGGTGCCGCTGGAATGGAATCTGCTGTTCGCCTACGCGTCGGTGTTTTTGTTCCTCGGTTTCCCCAATGCCGGCGGCTATGCGCCCTGGGACATGTCGGCGCCGTGGCTGCTCGCGGTGATCGTCGCGGCGCTGGTGTTCTTCCCGATTCTGGGTAACCTGCGTCCCGACAAGGTGTCGTTCCTGCCTTCCATGCGGCAGTACGCGGGCAACTGGGCGTCGGCGATCTGGACCTTCGCACCCGGTACCGAGGCGAAACTCGATCGGGTGACCCGTTCGGCGAAGAATCAGATCGACCAGTTCGTCGAGTTCGGCTACGAACCCGCGTGGGCGGAGATCACCTTGCAGAAGACCATTGCCTGGCGCAGTATGCACAGCCAGGCGCGCGGGTTGTTCTCGCTGCTGCTGTCGCGGCTGCCCGATATCGACGCCCGGACCGTGCGCGAGGCCGAATTCCTGTGCAACTCGATCATCGGGTTCAACTTCGGTGACGCGCATCTGCACGGGCCGGAGATGATTCGCGCGGTCCAGGACGAGGCGCGGTTCGAGCCGGGCGAATGCGTGATCGCGTGGGTCGAGTCGGAGGCGTTCGGCAGCGGTATCCAGCGCTACCTGCTGATCGATGCGGCGCTCGGAGTGATCGAGCGCGGCTCGTGGAAGGTCGCCGACGCCGTCGCCGAGCAGCCGTGGCTGCCCAATGGGCCGATCCCCTTGCAGGTCAGCTGGACCTGCGCGGCGGCCGGTGAGGCGCAGTCCCCGCGGCAGGACGATTTCGGGGTCGTCGCGTAGCGACCGCGCGCGTGGCAACGTGAGTGGTGAAGGCAAGCGGAGGAGAGGAACCGGGATGAGTACCGCAGTCGTGGTCGGTGGTGGGCCGAACGGGCTCGCCGCCGCCGTCACCCTCGCCGCCGAAGGCGTGCAGGTGACGGTCCTCGAGGCCGCCGAGCAGGTCGGTGGCGGGGTGAGCTCCGGCGAGGCGATTGTGCCGGGCCTGCGGCACGATCACTGCGCGGCCATCCATCCGATGGCGGTCGGTTCACCGCTGCTGACCGGCCTCGGTCTCGAACGCTACGGCCTGCGCTGGCGGTGGCCGGAGATCGACTGCGCGCATCCGCTCGACGACGGCCGGGCGGGCGTGCTGTACCGCTCTGTCGACGATACGGCCGCCGGTCTCGGCGATGACGGTACCCGCTGGCGGCTGGCGTTCGCCCGCCCCGCGGCCCGATTCGATGCCCTCGCCGAGGACATCATGGGCCCGTTGCTGCATCTGCCCCGGCACCCGCTGACCTTGGCCCGGTTCGGCGCACCCACCGTGCTGCCCGCCTCGGCGGTGGCGCGGTGGTTCCGGACAACGGAAGGCCGGGCCCTGTTCGGCGGAATCGCCGCCCACACCTTCCGCCCGCTGCACTACCCGATGACGGCGGCGATCGGCATGGGCATCATCGCCGCCGGCCACCGGCACGGCTGGCCGGTCGCCGAGGGCGGTTCGCAGGCCATCACCGATGCGCTGACCGCACTGCTGGGTGACCTGGGCGGCAAGATCGAGACCGGTGTCCGGGTCACCTCGGCCGCCCAGTTGCCATCTGCTGAGGTGACCCTGTTCGATCTCGAACCCGGTGCGGTCGCGGGGATTCTCGGTGATCGGCTGCCCGCGCGCATCGCCCGCGCGTACCGCCGCTTCCGGCGCGCGCCGGGTGCGTTCAAGGTGGATTTCGCCGTCGAGGGCGGTGTGCCGTGGGCGAATCCCGCGGCGCGCCGGGCCGGCACCGTGCATCTCGGTGGCGAGTATGCCGAAGTGGCGGCGACCGAGCGCGATATCCATGCGGGACGGATGCCGCAGCGCCCGTTCGTGCTGGTCGGCCAGCAATATCTGGCCGATCCCGGGCGCTCCGTGGGCGATATCCACCCTCTGTATGCCTACGCCCACGTCCCGCACGGCTACACCGGCGACGCCACCGAGGCCATCATCGCGCAGATCGAACGCTTCGCACCCGGCTTCCGCGACCGCATCATCGGCACCGCCGTCCGCTCCACCACCGAAATGAGCATCTACAACGCCAATTACGTAGGCGGCGACATCATCACCGGTGCCAAGGACATCCGGCAGCTCGTCTTCGGGCCCCGGATCGCGCTCAACCCCTACCGGATCGGCATCCCCGGGATGTACATCTGCTCGGCCGCGACTGCTCCCGGCCCGGGCGCGCACGGAATGTGCGGATACCACGCGGCCCAGGATGCGCTGGCCCGGCTCTGCCGCTGAACGTGGGTCCGGCCCACCCGCCCGGACCTCGACGCCGACCCGGTCATCGTCGATTGCGTCGCCGGCGCGCCGGTGACGATGGCCGAAGCCGTGATCGGCGTCGAGGCCCAGGGTCTCGGTGGTCCTTGGCCCGGCCGCGGGGTGCGCGGACGTTGCCGCCCGAGCCGGGAACACCGAGAGTCCGGCGCCGAAACGGTTCCGCGGGCCGTCCCGGCACCGCCGAATGAGTGGGCCGAACCCACGGTGCCCCGGCCGTCGACGCGAATCACGCGTAGTGGACTACTCGTTCGGACGACTCGTGTGCCGCAAACCGATAACCGGTGGTTCTCAGAACGGGTATTGGACGACGCGCTCCGCTATCACGCAGGATCGGAGACGGCCGTCGCCGAGCCCAGCGGATCGGTGAGCTCATCGCCTGGAGCGGTCACCGAGCGAGACAGGAAACCCCGTGACAACCACCAAGTTCCGCCGTCTTTTTATCGCAACGTCGATTGCCGCGGTCATGCTGAGCACCGCGTGCAGCTCACCCGGCGCGGAGCCGGCAACCGACCCGTCGCCCTCCGTCGCATCCACGAGCAGCGCTCCCGCACATCAGGACCCCGGTCATGCCAGGCTGAACGCGCTGGTCGGGGAGTGGACAGCCGACAAGTCCACGTTTGTGGCCGGCGGGACTCCCGAGGCTCCGCTGCGCGGGAACGACCTGGTCTCGCGGTGGCACTGGATCTCCGAAACCGGCGGCAACTTCCTCCAGGAGGAGGTGGCCGGAACCCTCAGCGGCAAGCCCTACTACCGGATGGGCCTGCTCGGCTACTCCCCACTCGACGACCGCTACGAATGGACAACCGTCGACAGCGTCACACCCATGACCATGACCTACCGCGGCGCCAAGGGCAGTGCCGGCGAGGAAGTCATCACGATGTCGGGCGAGTTCACCGACCCCGGCGTCCTCGGCCCCGACAACACCGGCAGGACCACCCCCATGCGAACCCAGATCCGCCTCGAATCACCCGACCGAGTAGTCATGGAAATCTTCTTCACCCCCGCCGCCCAACCCGAACGCCTCGCCGACCGCGTCATCCTGACGCGCCGTCACTGAGCGACGATCCGTAGCGGTCATCGGGTGTGGGCGTCAGGACGTAGTGGTTCGCAGCGGATTACGCGCGCCCCGGACGCTTCTCGGGAAAGAAGGCGTACGGCGCCGACGCCGGGATTCGCCGTGCCTTCCGGCGCGCCGCGGTGTCGAGAAGGTCGAAGCGTTGTAGGAGTGACACACCTCGGACGGCGGTGTGTTTGTGCGCTGTGATCACGTCATCGAAGGAGACGATCGGATCGTCGTTTCGAAAGATCTTGGCAGTCGCATGGATCGCATGGTTGCGTTCCTCGGCCCAAGCCCGTATCTCCATGATGACGGTGCGGAATTCGTCGTCACGCTCGAGTCCGGGATCCTTCGAGTTTTCTTTGCTTCCGACCAGAGATCGGCAGAGTTGCCCGAGTGCACGTGCAGGGGGTTCGCAGCCTTGGAGATACCCGAGCCGGCTGGTCAGCCGGTCGGTGATCAACGAGTCCAGAATTGCCACGGCCTCGAGCTGATACCCGTGTTCGATGCAGTGGAGAACCCGATCGAACGCACTGACATATCGGCGCCAACGCTCCATGCCGAGCGTCACGCCTGCTGCCTGTTCACGTATTTCGCCCACCGGTGCCCCCTCCGAAGAATCAGATGACGTTGATCGTAGCGATGAGTTCGGAGATGGCATCAGGTATCAGGGTCGTGCAGGGCTCGACCTTTATTGACATTGACGTCAAGGTCAACGACGATCGGCCGCATGGATATCGTCGTGGCGAACCGGGGCGAGATCGCCGTTCGTGTCGTGCGGGCGGCCCGGGAGCGCGGGTATCGCACGCATGTGCTGCATACCGGGGAGGAGGCGGATTCGCTGGCGGTGCGGCTGGCCGATGAGGCGGTGCGGCTGGGCGACGAGGGTGCGGCGGCGTATCTCGAGGTCGCGGGTGTGGTCGCGGCGGCTCGTGCTGCCGGGCCGGGGGCACTCGTGCATCCGGGTTACGGATTCCTCAGTGAGAGTGCGGATCTGGCGCAGGCGTGTGCGGTGGCGGGGCTGAACTTCGTCGGTCCGGACCCGGTGGTGCTGCGCACGTTCGGCGACAAGGTGGCGGCGCGTGCGGCGGCGGAGAAGGCCGGCGTACCGGTGCTGTCTGCCACTCAGGCGGCCGGTCCCGGCGATATCGAGGCCCTGCTGGCCGAGCATCCGGACGGCGTGATGGTGAAAGCCGCGGCCGGCGGCGGTGGTCGCGGGATGCGGATGGTGTTCGAGGCGGGCGAGGTCGCGGTGGCCTACGAACGGTGTCGCGCCGAAGCCGCCAGCGCCTTCGGTGACCCGACCGTCTACGCCGAAGCCCTCATCGCCGATGCCCGACATGTGGAGGTGCAGGTCGTCGCCGACGGTACGCACGCGGTGGCGCTGGGGGACCGGGATTGCAGTGTGCAGCGCCGGCATCAGAAGCTCATCGAGATCGCGCCCGCGCCGGCTCTCGATCCGGACCTGCGGGAGCGGTTGCATCGTGACGCGGTGCGCCTGGCCGAGTCGGTCGGGTGCCGCGGTGTGATCACGGTGGAGTTCCTGGTCGCGGGCCAAGATGGCTGGTTCCTGGAGGTCAATCCCCGGCTTCAGGTCGAACACACCATCACCGAGGAGATCACCGGCGCCGACCTCGTCGGCATCCAGTTCGACCTCGCCCTCGGCCGCACCCTGGCCGAACTCGACCTCGGCCATGACCCGCGCGGCTGCGCGGTGCAGGCCCGCATCAATGCCGAACTCGTCGGAGCGGACGGCGATCTGCTGCCGACCAGTGGCGCCATCACCGAGTTCAACCCACCCACCGGCACGGGTGTCCGCGTCGACACCGCGCTCTATCCGGGCATGCGGCACGGCACCCGATTCGATTCCCTGCTGGCGAAGGTGATCACCCGCGGCCCGACAATGGACAGTGCGATGCGCCGCTGCCGCGACGCACTGGCCGAGCTGACGATCTCCGGCGTCGACACCAATATCGCCCTCCTGCGCGCGATTCTGGACGCGCTGGACGGCCCCGTTCCGACCTCGTGGTTCGAGCGCAACGCGGGCGAACTCCGCACGCGCGCAGAAGATTACGCCGAACCGGCGACCGATCAGATCGCTGAGGTAGCCGATCTTGGCGCGGATGAGTGGGTGGTCCGTTCCCCGATGGGCGCGACCGTGGTGTCGGTCGCCGCGCCCGGCACCGTGCTCCCCGCCCGGGCCGAGGTCGCGGTGCTGGAGGCGATGAAGATGCAGCATGTGGTGCGCGCCGAGCGTCCACTGCGGGTGCTGCGTCACGCCGTGGCCGCCGGCGAGGTGGTCGACCCGCACGCGGTGCTGCTGATCGTCACCGACGCCGACCATGAGGGTGACGACGCCGAGGCAGCCGCCGTCGACCTCGATCGGGTGCGCGACGATCTCGCCGAAGTGCGCCGCCGCCACGACACCCTTCTCGACGATGCCCGCCCCGACGCCGTCGCGAAACGTCATCGCCTCGGCCGCCGCACCGCCCGGGAGAACATCGCCGATCTGGTCGACGCCGGCAGTTTCGTCGAATACGGCGGACTGGCGATCGCCGCGCAGAGCCGCCGCCGCAGCGCCGAGGACCTCATCGTGAACACTCCGGCCGACGGTCTCGTCACCGGCATCGCCACTATCAACGCCGACCGCTTCGGCGAGCAGAACTCGCGCGCGGTCGTGCTGTCCTACGACTACACCGTGCTGGCGGGCACCCAGGGCATGCGCAATCACGCCAAGACCGACCGCATGCTCGAACTCGCCCGCGAACGCGAACTGCCGGTGGTGTTCTTCACCGAAGGCGGCGGCGGACGCCCCGGCGACACCGATTACGCCGGGATATCCGGCCTGGACGTCACCACGTTCCGGGCCATGGGCGCGCTCTCGGGCCGGGTTCCGTTGATCGGCATCGTGTCCGGACGTTGTTTCGCCGGGAACGCGGCCCTGCTGGGGATGTGCGATGTTGTCATCGCCACGCCGGACGCGAACATCGGCATGGGCGGGCCCGCCATGATCGAGGGCGGTGGGCTCGGCGTCTACAAACCCGAGGACATCGGTCCCATCGAGGTACAGCGCCGCAATGGCGTGGTGCATCTGGTGGCCGCCGACGAAGCCGAAGCGGTCGCCCTCGCCCGGAAGTATCTGGCCTACTTCCAAGGCTCGATCGGCGAATGGGAGGCACCGGACCCGCGCCTGGCCCGCCATATCGTGCCGGAGAACCGGTTGCGCGCCTTCGACATTCGCACGGCGATCGAGGCGATCGCCGATATCGGCTCGGTACTCGAGCTGCGTCGCGACTGGGGCATCGGCATGGTCACCGCCCTGATGCGGGTGGAGGGCAGGCCGTTCGGAGTGATCGCCAACGACTGCCATCACCTCGGCGGCGCCATCGACGCCCCCGCCGCCGACAAGCTCAGCGCATTCCTGCGGCTCTGCGGCACCCACGGGCTGCCGATCGTCTCCCTCTGTGACACACCAGGTTTCATGGTCGGACCCGATATCGAGACCGAAGGCGTGGTGACCCGCTTCGCCCGCCTGTTCATCGATGCCGCGGCGCTCACCGTCCCGTTCGGCACGATCATCCTGCGCAAGGGATACGGACTCGGCGCGCAGGCGATGGCCGCCGGATCGTTTCGCGCGCCACGGTTCGTCGTCGCCTGGCCGACCGGCGAGATCGGCGGGATGGGGCTGGAAGGGGCGGTGCGGCTCGGCTTCGCGAAGGAACTCGCCGCCATCGAAGACCCCCGGCAGCGTCAGGAAACGTTCGACAACCTCGTCGAACTCGCCTACGCCAACGGCAAGGCACTCACCGCCGCCACCGTGCTCGAACTGGACGACGTCATCGATCCCGCCGATACCCGCCGCTGGATCAGCACCCTCTGACATTCGATTTGACCCTGACGTAGCGTGAGGCTCGACGATGACGTCATGACCGACCTCTACGACGCTTTCGAGATCAGCCCGGTACCCGTCCCCGGACCCGACGCCGAACCGCCCGAGCTGTACCGCGGCATCTACGGGATGCCCATGTTCGTCACCGCACCGACGCCCGACCTGGCGGCCTCGGTGGATTTCTGGGTCCGCGGACTCGGCTTCCTGGAGTTCTTCACCGCACCCGGACAGGTCACCCACCTGCGCCGATGGGCCTTCCAGGATGTGCTGCTCGTGCCGGGGGAGCGGCCTGCCGACAGCCCCGGTCCGACAGTCAGCTTCTCCTGCGTGCTCAAACAACTCGACGAGATCGCAGCGGCCTGCGAGCGCCTCGTGCCCGGTTCGACCACCGGGCCCCGGCACATGCCGTGGAATTCGGTGGAGCTGGAAGTCCGGACGCCGGAGAACACCCGCGTCATCATGACCGCGGCGCGGCCCTGGGACCCGGACAGTGCCGAGGCCAAGCACCTGCGCGACATCGGCATCACCCGCGACCGGTGAGCGGTGCCGCTGTCACACTGGCCGGTGTGGCGGATCCAGCGGTGCACGACAACGAGTCCGGTCGCACCGTCGGTGCGGTCGCGGCACGGGCGGGTGTCACCGTGCGGGCCCTGCACCACTGGGATGCGATCGGCCTGGTCCGCCCCTCCGCCCGCACCGACGGCGGGTACCGGCTCTACACCGCCGCGGATCTGACCCGGCTGCACCGCGTGCTGGTCTACCGCGAACTCGGGGTGCCGCTCACCGAGATCGCCGCGCTACTAGACGCGCCGTCGGCCGATGCCACGGATTCACTGCGCCGCCAGCGCGACCACCTGCGTGACCGCATCGCGGAGCTGGAACAGATGGGCGCGGCGCTCGACCGCATGATCGAGGCCCGGCAGTCCGGGATCCTGCTCTCGGCCGAGGAGCAGGTCGCGATGTTCGGCAGGCACTGGCAGCCGGAGTGGGTCGGCCAGGCCCGGGAACGGTGGGGCGACACCGCGCAGTGGGCGCAATACGCCGAACGGGCCGCCGAGCGCACGCCGGAACAGTGGCAGCAGATCGCCGACTCCGTCGACGCGCTCAACGCGGATTTGGCGGCGGCCTGTCGCCGGGGTGTGCGGCCCGGCAGTGCGGAAGCCGATGCGCTGGCCGAACGTCATCGGGCGTCGATCGGGGTGTACTTCGATTGCACCTATTCGATGCAGGTCTGCCTGGGGCGCAAGTACGTCGCCGATCCCGGGTACCGCGAGTTCTACGACGAGTTCGCGCCTGGCCTGACGGTGTGGTTGCGGGAGATCATCGACGCCAATGCGCGGCGTCACGGTGTTGATCCTGAGACGGCGATCTGGGAATGAACGGTGCGGCGCTCGCCGCATCGGGCGGTCACGCTGTTGGACACCATGCGATGCCGAGCCGGCTATCCGCGTGTTACGCCGGCCAGGATGGAAAGCTCCATCTGGCTCTGCCGTCTTGGGCGTGCTTGTCCTGCTGACATCGTGCCGGTCGCAGACCCGGCCGACCGGGGCCTCCCGCCGGTGCCCGTTTTGTCCCGGTTCCGGGTGTGGGTAGGGTCCTGGGTGCATGGATACGGAGGACGATATGGACGCGCAGCAGCCGGCGGCGACCCGCACGCCGTGGCTCGACCTGGAGCGGGTCGTGGACGGCGCGCTGTCGCGACAGATCGTGCTGACCTTCCTCCGGTCGGCGATCGGCCGGCCCGTCCTGGTCGCGCTCGTCATCATCTGGCTCGGCATCTGGGTGGTCGTCGCGCCGGTCGGCGGACTGTATCTGCCGGTGTTCCTATCGGTGCTGATGACGTTCATGGCGCTGGCCCTGCCTTTGGGCCCGGCTCTGCGCACGACCACCCTGCACGCCCGCACCGGCGCCGTCCTGCGCGCCCGCTACTTCGAGGACTCCTTTACGACCGGCGCCGACGGCGAAGCCGACCGCCACCGCTACGACGAGGTCACCTCCGTCGACGTCCGCGGCCCCGTCGTAGTCCTCCGCTACACCGACCACCGCCGCGAAATCCTCCCGCGCGACCTCGTACCTGACGCAGCCCTGACCTTGCTGCGGCCCGGGTCTCCTTCCTGACCGAGCTACGCGGGAGCTGCAGCGTCCCTCCGCCGCGACATCCTCTCGCGCGATCTCGTACTCGACGCGGCCCTGATTTGTTGCGGCCTGGCACCTCTTCCTGACCGCGCTTCGCAGGAGCCGCAAGGGCCCTCCGCCGCGAAACCCTCCCGCGTCACCTCGTACGCGACGCGGCCGTGCGCCTGTTCCGCCCCAGGACCCCTCGTGACCGAGCTTCGCGGAAATCGCAAGTGCCGTCCACCGCCGGTCACCGACCCGTACCGAAGAATTCGGCCCGCGCCGCATCAACCCGCGCCTGCGCCGCCGCCGCACTCTGAAAACTCACCGCACCGGACCCGACCCCCGCCAGCACCAGCGCAGCAAGCCCACCGAAAACGGTCAACAGATCCGGCTCCGGCAGCCCATCATCGGAACCCGTAGGACGCACCTCCGGGTCCGCCGCTCCGGACCCGACCGCCGGCGGGGGAGCAGCAGGCACCGGCGCACCTCCGGGTGCCGCCTCCGCGCCAGACCCTGGAGTCTGCGGCGCGGGATCCAATGGAGCCTCGGGCCCCTCGAGTGCGGGCGCCGGCGCCGGTGCGGATTCTGGCGCAGGCGGTGCGGGCGCAGGCGGAGGAGGAGCAGGCGGAGGCGGAGCGGGCGCAGGCGGGACGGGCGGCGCGGGCGGCGCGGGCGGAGCAGGCGGGACGGGTGGCGCAGGCGGTGCAGGTGCAGGTGGCACCACCAGTGGCGGCACTGGAACCGGAGGCACCGGAACCGGAGGCACAGGCACCGGGATCAGCGGCGGTGGAGGCGCTGGCAGCACGGGAACCGGATCGGGAAACACCGGTGCGGGAGCAGGCAGCGCGGGCATGGGACCGGGTAACGCAGGTGTGGGATCCGGAAGCATGGGTGCGGGAGGGGGTAGCGCGGGTGCGGAACCCGGTACCTTCGGCGCGGGTACGGCAGGAGTAGGCGGCCTCGGAGCGGGAGCTGTTGGCGCAGGAAAAGTGTGCGGTAGAACGGGATTTCGCTCGTCAGGCCATAGACTCGGCGCAGCGGGCGCTGGCATCGTCGGGCCCGGCAGAGCGGGCGTCGGCGCGGCATGGCCGGGCGGCTGTTGAGGAACCGGAGCTCTGTTCTGCGGTAGCGGCTGTGTCGGAGCGGCGGGGTGCACCGGGGCGGGGGTGAGTGAGGGGGTGCATGGGGGTGGGTGGGGCGAGTTACCTTGCGGGAAGGTCGGTTCGGTCGACGGGGTCGGCCACGATTGCTGCTGCGGCTGCGATCCGGGCGGCTGACACCAGGGTTTGGGGTCTGGGGGCTGTGCACCTGAGGTCGGACCGATGCGCGTGTTGTTCTGCTCGTTCCGGGGGCGATGGGGAGGTGTGGTGGTTCCGGGCGTACGACTGGAACTTCGCGGGACCGATGTCGCCTGGGGACCGGTTTCTTGATCGTGCTGGGTCGGGTGGCTTTGTGTCCCTGTGGAAGTGGGAGGCGGCGCCGAGGAAGGCACGTGCGGGCCGGGATCGGCTTCGGGGCGGTTCGCGTCGGGACGGCCGGGGGAGTTGCTCAGTTCCGGCCGGATGGGGCGGGGCGTGGACGGGCTGATCGTTGTCGAATCGCCCTCGGAGCGGGGCGGTTCGGCGGTGGTGGTGGGAGCCAGGAGGGTGAGGCCGGCTATCGCGCCGGCCAGTGCCAGCACACGTTCGGTGCGACCGGCCATGTGCGCGCCTTCCTCCTCCGGGCGCGGGCTGGCGCCGCGCGCTGCCCAGCTGATCGGCCGACGTGTCGGCGGTCCGTCGCTCGCGCGAGCAGAGCCTGCGGCCGGGGCTTTTCCATGGTAGACGGCCGTCGGCGCAACTCTCCAGCACGAGCCGAGCAATCGTTGAGCGGCAGGCGCTTTCAGTGAGCTGCGCTCACCCGGTGGCGATGTCCATCACGAGGTTGATCGTCGTCGCCAGGATGACGGTGCCGAAGGCGTAGGACAGCAGGTTGTGGCGCAGGGTGATGGCGCGGATGCGGGAGCTGGCGACGTCGGTGTCGGAGACCTGGTAGGTCATCCCGAGGTTGTAGCTGAAGTAGAAGAAATCACGGTAGGCCGGCGCGTCGTCGGAGTTGAAATCGATCCCGCCGGTGGGTGATTCGTAGAAGAGGTAGGCGTAGCGGGCGGCGTACATCAGATGCAGTGCCGCCCACGCCATGAACACTCCGCCCAGGGCGAGGGCCGCCGCCGCTTCGCCCGCTCCGGAGCTGCCGAGCGCGAGGATCACCACGATGCCGATGAGCCCGCTCGAGGCTGCGCTGACCACCGCCAGCTCCTCGATGACGGGCCGGAAGTCTTCGCGCCGCGCATTCGCCCGTGTCTGCTCGGCATTCATCGGCCAGAGCGCGAGCCATCCACCGATGACGAAAAGCGTGTCCGCCGTGGCGATACCGGCGAGCACCCCGAGTGGCCATTCGGTCAGCACCCCGACCAGCACCCCGATCACGACGCCGACCAGCGCCGACGCGATGAGCCGACCGACAGCGGAACGCAGGAGCCGAGTCCTCATGCTCGCCCACTGTACCGATCGGGTTGCCGTGATGTAGCTGCTTCGGTACCCGTGCCGCAGTGAGAACCTGGCACTGTGGTAACAGCGCGCACGGCTTTCGGCCGGCGCGATCAGTTCGAATGAGACCCCGGCATCCGCCCGAGCGCGTCCTCGATCCCCGCCGCCCGAGCGGCCTCGGTCAGCGCCCGAGTAAGCACCGAACTCGGTTCACCCGCATGGGTGACCAGCGCGATCTTCGCGTAGACGGCCGGGTCGTCGAGCGCGAGCACCCGCACCCCCGCGGGCGGTCGCAGCGTATGCAACCAGGGCTGCGGAACGACACAGGCCCACCGCCCGGTCCCCGCGTGCGCCAGCATCGCCACCACCGAGTCGCTGTCCAGTTGCGGGGTCGCGGTGAGCCCCCGTGCGGCGAGGGCGTCGTCGATGAGCTGACGCCCGTGCATCCCCTTGTGCAGCAGGCACATCGGCATCTCCAGCGCCTCCGCCCAGGTGATCGTGCCGGTGCGTCCGGCGAGCAGTTCGGCGCCCGCCACCAGCACGTGACGTTCCTCGTAGAGCGGGGTGACGGTGAGATCGCCGGTGTCGATGCCGTCCGGATAGACGATCCCGGCGTCGAGTTCGAAGCGGCGGATCCGGTCGACGATGTCGGAGGATCGCAGGCTGGTCTCCAGGTGAACGCGCACCAGTGGATGTTCGGTGCAGAACGGATCGGTGAGCAGCGCGACCGTGCTCGACGCGGCCGGAATCACCCCGATCCGCAGTTGTCCGGTCAGCCCGGTCCGCAGCGCGCTGACCTCGTGCTTGAGCGCCTCGTGGTCGGCGAGAATGCGTCGCGCCCACAACACGAGCCGCTCACCTTCGGGCGTGAGCCCTTCGAAGGTGCGCCCGCGCCGGACCAGCGGCACTTCCAGCTCGCGTTCGAGCTTGCGGATCGCCTCGGACAGCGCGGGCTGGGAGACGTAGCAGGCGCGGGCCGCGCGGGCGAAGTGACGTTCCCGCGCGAGCGCGACGAAGTACTCGAGCTGGCGAAACAGCATGAGCTATTCGACCATGCCTGCGCCGCGACCGGCGGGTGGCTAGTCCTCGTCCTGTGCGTCGGCGATGCGATTGCGGGCTTGGGCGATCTCCAGGGCCTTCTCCGCGGTCGCCTGATCGGGATACGGCCCCATCCGGTCGCCCACCCAGCAGTTCTTGCCCTGCTCCGCGCGGTGATGTTCGAGGCAGTAGTACCAGGCGTCGTTGTCGGAAGTCATGGCGCCAGTATGCGCGAGTTCGCATATCGGCGTCGCGACGACGGGCGGCGTGGCGGCCGGTTGGTGGATCAGCAGCGCCACCGCGACCCCGACCGCGACGCCGATGAGCGTGTCGACGGCCCGGTCGCCGAGCATGGTCAGCGGATCGGCCGGATCGGCGAGTTCGGTCATCAACATGATCAGCGGCGTGAAGAATCCCAGCGCCACCGCGTAGTGGCGGGCCATGAACAGCTCCGTCGGGTACAGCAACGCGATGATCGCCAGCGCGAGCACCGTCGCGCTCGGCCCGGGAATCAATAGGGGAGCGGTGCCGGCGAGACCGGCGAAGGTGCCGACGACCCGATGCACACCCCGCTGCACCCCGCCTTTGCGGTCGGCCGCCACCAACGGCACCGCGGCCCCCGCCATCGCCCAATTGGCATGTCCCACACCGAGCAAGAGCCCGATCCCACCGGCCACCGCAATGGCCACCGCATACCGTCCGGCCTGCACGAGTGAGGCGACGCCGTGCCGGCGCGGCGGGTACGCCGGGTACAGGTCGGTGCGGGGTTGCCGGATGGCGTCGAGGTATCCGACCACCACACACAGCCCGGCGGTCGCCGCGCAGATCGCCAGCGCCAGCGCAGGGTCGTCCTGTGTGCCCGCGACCATGGCGATGGCGCCGAAGGCGAAGATCCCGAAGAATGGGCCTTCCGGCCGCAGCCCGAACCGATCGGTCAACGGTGAGGCCAGCCCGCCGAAGATCGCGACCGCCACCACCAGCGCCCACGCCGGCGCATGCGAGCGCCCTAGCGCGATGCCCGCCGCCACACCACCGACCAACAGCACCGACGCTTCCACCTGGTGGGTCAACCTGTGCCGCGGTGACTCGGCGTAGCCGTACATCCCGGTGAAGGATCCGAACACCGCGTAGATGAGCAGATCGGTCCGCCCGGCCGCGATCAGCATCAGTCCGGGGATCGCCAGCCCGGCGAACACCCGGGTGGCGGGCAGATGGTCGATCTCGGTGGTGAGGTGCCGCAGCAGTGGACGCGGCCGTGGTCGCGTGGTGGGCAAGGAACCTCCGAAGCTCGCATCGCGGGCGCGATGACATCTGTTTGCTGCCCGGTCGCGACGCGTCCCCTGGGCCGGGTGATCAGGGTGCCGGAGCCGGGCGCACGCCGTCAACCAGCGGTTATTCGCTTCCCGGCGCGATTTTCCGGCGCGACCGGCGGTGATAAGCACCGCCTATCGACTGGTCGGAAGTTCGTCTTGGACGGCGCGGGTGAATGCGGTGAACACTGGAGGGCGCCGCGCCCGGATTCGCCAGGGTATTGCCGTCCCGCCGGGATCGGGGCGAGGATTCTGAACGCGGGACATTCAGCAGCTTCGCAAATCTCGGACGGGGTGAGAGCCGCGTTCGAACCGTCGAAGGGATATGTCATGGCCGATCGTGTTCGTACGGAGTTCGACCGCGCGGGATCCGGTCCGGACGAGGGCCCCGGCGCCGGCCGCGACAAGGCCGAGCCCGAATTCCGTCCGTATCGCCATCCGGCCGCCGGCTGGGGCGCGGCCAAGAGCGTCACCAAGTTCCTGGCCAAGGAAGGCGAACCGATCGCGGGCCCGCACGCCATCCTGAAGATGAACCACGAGGACGGCGGCTTCGACTGCCCGGGCTGCGCCTGGCCCGACGATATGAAGGGCCTGCATCTCGACATCTGCGAGAACGGCATCAAACACGTCGCCTGGGAGATGACCCACAAGCGGGTCGACCGTGAGTTCTTCGCCGCGCACACCGTCACCGAGCTGTCCCGGTGGAGCGAATTCGACCTGGAGAACCAGGGCAGGCTCACCGAGCCGATGAGCTACGACCCCGGCACCGACCGTTACGTCCCGATCAGCTGGCAGGAGGCCTTCGAACTGATCGGGCGCACCCTGCGCGAACTCGACGACCCGAATCAGGCCGCCTTCTACACCTCGGGCCGGCTCGGCAACGAAGCGACGTTCCTGTATCAGCTGCTGGCCCGCGAACTCGGCACCAACAACCTGCCGGATTGCTCGAATATGTGTCATGAGGCCAGCGGCCGCGCGCTCCAGGCCGCGCTGGGCACCGGCAAGGGCACCGTCGACCTGGTGGACTGGGAAACCACCGACGCGCTGTTCATCCTCGGCGTCAACGCGGCCTCGAACGCCCCGCGCATGCTCACCGCTCTGGTGGAGGCGCACAAGCGTGGCGCGCAGATCGTGCACATCAACCCGCTGGTCGAGGCGGCCGCCCGCAAAGCGATCATCCCGCACGACTTCCTGCAAATGGCCACCTTCCGCGCCACCCCGACCAGCTCGCTGAATCTCCAGCCGCGCATCGGCGGCGATATGGCCCTGGTGCGCGGAATGGCGAAAGCCGTTCTGGAAGAGGCGCGCTCGAATCCGAAAGCGATCGATACCGAGTTCATCGAGCGCTACACCCACGGGTTCGAGGAATATCGCGCGGTCTGTGACGCGACCTCGTGGACGGAGATCGAACGGCAGTCCGGTGTCGAGGTCGCCGACATCCGCAAGGCGGCGCGCATCTACTGCGATGCCGATCGCAGCATCATCAGCTGGTGCCTCGGGGTGACCCAGCACGAACACGGCGTCGATACCGTCCGCGAAATCGTGAATCTGCTCCTGCTGCGCGGCAATCTGGGCCGGGAGGGCACGGGCCCATCGCCGGTGCGTGGGCACAGCAACGTGCAGGGCAACCGGACCTGCGGTATCGACCATCGCCCGACGGCGGCGTTCCTGGATCGGCTGGCGCAGGTATGCGGCATCGATCCGCCGCGTGCCCACGGACTCGACACCGTCGGCGCTATAGATGCGATGCACGCCGGGACGGTCAAAGTATTCGTCGGCATGGGCGGCAATTTCGCCATCGCCGCCCCCGACACCGCCTACACCTTCGACGCCCTGCGCAACTGCGAACTCACGGTGCAGGTCAGCACGAAACTCAACCGCAGCCATCTCGTGCACGGTAGGCGCGCGGTGATCCTGCCCTGCCTGGGCCGCACCGAGAAGGACGAGCAGCGCGGCGGTATCCAGGAGACCTCGGTGGAGGACTCGATGAGCATGGTGCACTTGTCGCGCGGGATGAAGAAGCCGGCCTCGCCGCACCTGATGTCCGAGCCCGCGATCATCGCCGGGATCGCCCGCGCCGCATTGCCCGGCAGTGCGACGCCGTGGGAGTACTACATCGAGGATTACGACCGCATCCGCGACACGATGGCCCAGGTGCTCGACGGGTTCGAGGATTTCAACCGCCGCGTCCGGCTGCCGCTCGGCTTCCGGATCCGCCAACCCGCACGGGAACTGGTGTTCCGCACACCGTCCGGCCGCGCCGAATTCTCCGCCGCCGCCCTGCCCGATCTGACCCGTGAACCCGGCACCCTCGCCCTCGCGACCATGCGCTCGCACGACCAGTGGAACACCACCATCTACTCCGACAACGACCGCTACCGCGGCGTGAAGAACCTGCGCACGTTGATCTTCATGAATGCCGGCGATATGCGTGAGCGCGGCCTCCAGCAGTTCGACGAGGTCGATATCACCAGCATCGCCCGCGACGGCAGCACCCGATCGCTGCGCAACTACAAGGTCATTCCGTACGACATCCCGCCCGGTTGTGCCGCCGGGTACATGCCGGAGATGAATGTGCTGTGCGCGATCGGCGATGTGAGTACGCAGAGCGATCAGCCGATCATGAAGAACGTGAAGGTGAAGGTCGAGCGTTCGGGCTGATGTCCAGCTTCGCCGAGATGCTCGCCGAAGTTGGGGTTGGCGGCAGGGATGGCCTGCCGCTAATGGCTAGCAAACTGTATAAGCCGAGGTTTTCGCGAACGCTACCCAAGAATCGTTGTCTCAGTTACTCTTGAGCGAACGCTAGTCGAAGTTGTCCCTGCGGACCCCTGACAGGGAACGCGCCCCGGTCGGCCGGGGACGGTGGTTCCAGTATGCCATCGCCCGCGGCCGCCGATCTGCTCGTGAGTTTCTCGACGACAACGCTCGGACGTGCGCTCGATGTCCGTGCGGGAGAGGCCGTTACGACATGCCGACCTCGGCTTCAGCTGGTTCTGATCATGGTGGCGCGGGCGGTGATCGGTGGAGGGGGTAGAACCGCTGGACAATTCATCCGATGCCCCCGCGGCACGCGCCGCCGACGATCCCGCCTACGAGCATTGTCATGAAGCGCCGGTGCTGTTCAGCGACCGGCACGCGCGCGGCATCATCGCGATCCACGAACGCATCGGTTGCAGCTTCGACACCTGCAATCGGCTGCGCGCCGCCCGCCTGTATCTGGGGACGGTCGAATGACGGCATCCGACGAGCCCGAACCGCAGAGCTGGGTGCAATGGTCGGACGGTTCGTGGGCGCCGGTCTACGCCGACGGCTGGACGGGTGAACCGGTCACTGTGTCCGGGATCATCGACGCCGCGACCTCGCGCGGGGAGCTGACGGGTCCGTGCATCGACGTCGATCCGCTGTCGGTCACCGACATCGAGGCGACCGAAACCGATGGGGGAGAGGGTGACCAATTGCGCTGAGCCCTGATGGCGTCGGCGTACAGGTTCCCGCCCAGCGGGACGGTATACCCACCACTCACCGCCGGCGCGGTTCAGTGATCCAGACGTGGACCACGGGTGTGGTCCGACCGGCGGCGAATGGAGTCGATGGTGGGTCTGAATTCGGAGCGGATCGTGGTGGTGACCGGCGCCAGTCGCGGCGCGGGTAAGGGAATCGCGTTGGCGCTGGGGGAAACCGGGGCCACGGTCTACGTCACCGGCCGTACGCGCCACGAGGGCGAGGCGCCGTTGCCCGGCACGGTGTTCGCCACCGCTGAGGAGATCACCCGGCGCGGCGGACGCGGTGTGGCGGTGGTGCTCGACCATGGTGACGACGCACAGGTCGAGGCTTTCTTCGCGGAGCTGGGCAATCAGCACGGTCGCCTCGACATCCTGGTCAACAATGCCCTCGCGGTGCCGGACGGCCTGACCGACAAGGGTCCGTTCTGGGACAAGCCGCTCGACCTGCTCGACCTGTTCGACGTCGGGATGCGCTCGAGCTACGTCAGCAGCTATTACGCGGCCCCGCTGCTGGTCGCCAATGGTGCTGGGCTGGTGGTGAATACCTCGTCGTTCGGCGGCACCTGCTACATGCACGGCCCGGCCTACGGAGCGGGCAAGGCGGCGGTGGACAAGATGGCCCACGATATGGCGGTCGATTTCCGTCCGTGGAACGTCGCCGTGGTCTCGATCTGGATGGGCCTGCTGAAAACCGAACGCACGCTGGCCGGTTTCGCCGCGAACCCGGGTGCTTACGAGGGCCTGGCCGCCACCGCCGAATCGCCGGAGTTCACCGGCCGCGTCATCGACGCACTGGCGCGTGATCCGGAGTTGATGAAGCGCAGCGGTCAGGTGCTCATCGGCGCCGAGATCGCCCAGGAGCTCGGCGTCGAGGACGTCGACGGGAATCGGCCCCCGTCGCACCGACCCTTCCTCGGCGACCCGCCGGTGTTCTCCGACGCGGTCATCGATTGAACGTCAGCACGGCGAGACTGATCACGGGCGGTTGTCGAAGCCTTCGGAATCCCATTCGTCGACCTGGATGGCCTCCAGGACCTCGATGCCGCCGCCGAACATGGTCGCGATGAGAGAGCCGGGTTCGGGTTCCAGCGGCTCTCCGTCACGCAGCACCTCGGGCGGTCCGTCGGAGACGAAGACGGTGCAACCCTGCGGGAGTCCGAGGTAGCCGACGATGGCCCGGTTCGCCACGGCGAGTTCGTAGAGGGTCGCCGAGCGTAGCGTGTCGTCGTCATGGTCGTGCGCTTCGCCGAGGCAGCCGATGAACCAGCCCGACTCGTCCTCATCGTGCTCGTAGCGGTGCATCACCACGGTGTCGGCGTCGTGGAACGCCTCGCAGGTGACGGCGTACTGGACGTAGTGCGGGACATCCAGCTCGGCGCCCAGCCCGAAACTGTCGGCGACCTCGCGCTGGTTCCACAGATGGGTGACCGCGAGCGTCGGGCCTTCGGCGAGGATCGGCGGCACGTTGACGAAGTCGGGCTCGCACAAACCGAGCGTCCCGTCCGCGCGTTCGATCACGTAGCAGTTCAGCCAGCCGAGGCCGATGGTCTGGCCCGCGGTGAAGCGGCTGCCCGCACGAATGGACTCCTCCAGCCACTGGACGAGCCATTCGATACCGAGTTCGGTGACGATCTCGGGCTCGTAGTCGAAGGTGAACTCGGTTTGCCCGGCCACTCCCGCCGCAGTTCTACGCTGCTTCACAATCCTCCGATTCGCGTCGGCCTGGACAGCCGGGGACGACAGTCTCGGTCCCTAACCCACTCAGCCACACGGACATTCACGCCGACGGCTGCGAGCAATGTATCGCACCGGCGATGGAGCCGACCTGACGAATCGGTGAACAGTCGGCAACCGCGCCACCGTCCTGCCACCGACACTGTTGGCTTGCGCACTGAGGTTTTCCGGGGTGAGGTGGAGCGGAAAAGCCGACTGCGCAAGGGAGTTTCGAATATGCAGTCATGGACATCGAGAATCGGCCGGCTGATCGCGATCGCCGCCGGAACCCTACTCGCCGCCACCCTCACCGGACCGCCGGCCCACGCAGCGGGCCAGGGGCCACTACCGCCACCGGGACCGTCGTGCTCGACCACATCGACCGGCACCGGCAGCATCGAAGAACGCCTCGCCGACTCGACCGGCACAGTGCGCGAATACCGGCTGTTCGTACCGGACGGACTCACCGGCCCCGCACCGCTGATCATCGCCCTGCACGGCGGCCAGAGCAATCCGGCCAAGTTCGAAGGCGAGGCCGGTTGGACCGGGTTCGCCAAGACGAACAAGGCCATCGTCGCCTATCCGCGCGGCAGCAAACCCGATGGCGGCTTGGGCAAATGGGCCTGGGAGTTCGCCCGCAACACCGGCCCCGACGTCGCCTACCTGCGCAGTCTCGCGGAAACCATCGCGGGCAAATACTGTGTCGCCCCCAACCGCGTCCACTTCGTCGGCCACTCCAACGGCGGCCAGATGACCACCCGCATGGCCTGCGAAGGCGCCGATTGGATCGCCTCCGCCGCCGTCTGGGCCGGTGCGAAAGGCGCATGGGATGCCGCCGACTGCCCCGCCGGCCGGGACATCTCCTTCGCCGTCATGGTCAACGACAACGACCCCATCATCTGGCAGTGGCTCGCCGAACAACACCGCGACCACTGGCGCATGATGAACAACTGCGGCACCGAACACGCCGAATCGGCCCCCGGCGTCCTACGCGGGCAGCGATTCGACTGCGCCTCCGGTACCGAAGTCGTCTATCGCCTTTACGACGGCCCGGACGACGTCACCAAGGCCCACGACTGGCCCACCGGCTCCGCCGGAGCGTCTGTGCGTGCCCGCATGTGGGAGTTATTCGACGAGCACCGGCTGCCGTAGGGGAGCGGGTCGGCGCGGAGGGCCACACACCGCCCTTCGCGCCGCGTCATCGCGAGGGAACCTCACCGATTCGACGGGTCGTTCGTTCGCCGGACCAATTCCGCGGTGATCAGTTCGCGTGCCGCGTCGCCGTGCACGGCCTGGTCGGCCAACGCCGTGAACACCTTTTCGTAGAGGGCGATCTCGCGCGGCTGAGTGATGGCCGACTCGGCAGTGATGGTCTCCACCAGTACCTTTCGCCGGTCGTAGATCACGAAGTCCGTGGTGCGGCGGAAGAATGAACTACCCGCCGGGACGATTCCGAATACCAAGCGCGGCAGGCTCATCACGCTGAGCAGATGGTTCAGCTGACCGGCCATCACATCATTGCTGCCGACGGTCGTGCGGAGCGCCTGTTCCCCGACCAGCAGATAGAAGCGGTGCCGTCCTTGATGTAGGACCCGTTGGCGTTCCATCCGTGCTGCGACGGCTTGATCCAGGTCCCGGCTGGTGTCGAGAAACGCCATGCCTGCGGCCATGAGGGCGCGCGCATAATCGGCGGTCTGAACAAGGCCGTGGAACACCTGCGGGTCGAAGCCGCGCAGTAGCTCGGTGCGCTCTTCGATACCACTGATCTGGCGTTGGTGATTGGTGTAGCCGAGTCCGACTATGCGTCGCCATTCGGTCCACGCCGCGGAAATATTGCGGACGGTCGCGAGGAGATCGGGGTATTCGTCTTCGGCGCCGGTGATCCGGCACCAGACGGCCAGGTCGTCTTCGGATGTGGCTTGTGCGCCATTCTCGATCCGGGAGACTTTCGCCGGATGCCAGCCGGCCTGCTCGGCCAGCTGGTAACCACGCAGACGCGCCGCGATCCGCAGCCCGCGCAACCGGGCACCCAGATCGCGGCGCGCTTCTCCCGCATTGGTCACTTGGCGTAGTCGGCGTGCTCGATCGCCTTCGCCCACAGGTCGTCTCGCCGCTGCGCACAGTGCGCGACGACCACCGGATCGCTGGTCGCCACCCAGCCTGGAAGCGCTTCGCCATCTGCGGTGAACACCGTGAACGCCGCCAGGTCTTCGTCGAACAACCACCAATCGTCGTCCGGCAGGTCGACCGGCGCGTCGTGTCGGGGTAGCCACCGGATGTCCTCGCCCGCCTCGAGGTTCGCTGCAGTGGTGCCGATTGAGAACCGGGTGTAATCCCCATGCGGTTCGGAGACCACACGCACGCGCTGTACGACGCGGCCGGAACCGGTGACTTCCCGCATGAGCGCGTGCCATCGCGCACTCGCCTCGGGATCTTGCGGCTCACCGTCGAGGAATCGACGTACTCGATCGGCTTCACCGGCCACGCCGCTGTAATCGTCGCGCACCTCGAGATGGAATGCCCGCCGATGAGTGCGGAAAGCTGCTGCTAGATCATCGAACGACAGGTGCCGCATCGCGCCTCCGCTCCACTCCGATGCCGACTTCCACCGCCGATTCGTGGCCGGGCAACCGCATCTGAGCGAGCGCTCCGGGATCGGTGACCGGATCGCCGGTGAGCAGGAATGTACCGTGCCCGGTGTCGTGTAGCAACGCCCCTAGGCAGGTTCCCGGCCGGAGGTGCCGGATCAGGCGGTGCGGAATCTCGATCGTGGCGAGACTGTCGGTGCGCCACCCTTGTACGACATACGTGTCTCGGTCACTGAGGAACAGTGTCGGGCTCTGCCCGTCCGTACTGTCGCCACCGAGTCGTTCCAGCTCCATGGTTCCTCCCTTGGTCTGTGTGCGGCTCAATCATCAGCCCTCGGCCCAGGCGTTGCGGCGGAATCGGGCGCAATATGCCGCAATTTTCTACCGACGCCGAACTCGCCACTCATAGCTTTTCTTTCAGCCCCGCCGCCGGGTGCGCCCTCGGTACAGCGCAGATGAGCCACCCGGTGCGATCTCTCCTCGGCGGTGGGTGCCATCCAACAACGTGACGAGGCGGTGCGGATGTCGCTAGGACAGGTGCGAGCTATCGGATTGATTCGGCGCGGAATCTCCGGAGGGGGTGAGGATCTCGATACGCTCGCGCGGCGGCACGGCTATCGGCTGGTCTTCACTGTCACCATGGATGTCGGTCCGGTAATGGCCGCTGTGGTGGTCAGGCAGCACATCGTCGAGCATGGTGCGGCTGCGGTTGTCGTTCCGGGGTTCGAGCACGTCGACTGCCTCCGGCATGTGGTGACCGATCTCGCCGCGCTGATCACGCCCATGCAGGTCTATCCGCGCGGATACAGGTGGCCTGCCGGTGGCGCCGAATTGTCGCGGTCGTGACGGACACGGTCGCGCTCATCGCGCTGGTCGTCACCCTTGTCGGTCTGACGGTGTGGCTGTACTGGCCCGAAGGTGGCAGCTGAACGGTCGGTCCGGGATCAGCTCGATGTGCGGATCTGGCGCAGGAATTCCGCATTCGAATCGGTCTGCTTCAGCCCGGTGAGCAGCAATTCCAGGGCTTGCTGGGATTCGCGGGTGGACAGGGTTTTGCGGAGGGCGTGGGTGGCGGTGAGTTCGGCGGGGGTGAGGAGGAGTTCTTCTTTGCGGGTGCTGGAGCGGTCGATATCGATGGCGGGGAAGGTGCGGCGGTCGGCCAGCTGGCGGTCGAGTTTCAACTCGGCATTTCCGGTGCCCTTGTATTCCTCGAAGATGACGGTGTCGGCGAGGGAGCCGGTTTCGACGAGGGCGGTGGCGATGATGGTGAGCGAGCCGCCGTTGTCGATATTGCGGGCGGCGCCGAGGAATTTCTTGGGCGGCGCGAGGGCGCCGGCGTCGACGCCACCGGACAGGATTCGGCCGGAACCGGTGGCGGCCAGGTTGTAGGCGCGGGCCAGGCGGGTCAGCGAATCCAGCAGCACCACCACGTCGCGACCCATTTCGACCAGTCGTTTGGCGTGTTCGATGGCCAGTTCGGCGAGGGCGATGTGTTCGCGGGCGGGTTGGTCGAAGGTCGCGGCGGCGACCTCGGCGGGCACCGCGCGCGATAGGTCGGTCACCTCCTCGGGGCGTTCGCCGACCAGCACCAGCATCAGGTGGCATTCGGGATGATTCTTGGCGATGCCGTGCGCGATCGATTGCAGCACCGAGGTTTTGCCCGCTTTCGGTGGTGCCACGATCATGGCGCGCTGTCCTTTGCCGATGGGCATGACGAGATCGGTGGCGCGCGTGGTCATTTCGTGCGCTTCGGTTTCGAGCCGAAGGCGGTCGTTCGGATAGATCGGTACCAGGTCACCGAAGTGCGGGCGGGCTTTTGCGGTCGCGGGTGGTAGTCCGTTGACGGTGTCGACGCGAATCAGTGGTGCGAGTTTCCCGCCATCGCCGGTGCCGACGACGCCGGTGACGGCATCACCGCGCCGCAGCCCGTACTCGCGGATCAACCGGGCCGATATGTGGGCGTCGCGCGGTCCGGGCAGATACCCGTCGACGCGCAACGCGGCATGCCTGTCGGAGATGTCGAGAATCCCGGTAACCGTTGGTTCCGGTTCGTGAATATGGTTGTTGTGCATGGGTTTTCTCCTTCAGGAGGGAATCGGTGAGGGCAGGGCGAAGCGAATGCCGCCTGCGGAATCGCGCTGATCGATGCGCGCGGCCGGTCCGGACACGTTGCCGGTGTGCACGGAATATCAGACCGTGGAGAGAAATCGAACTCTTGTGGGAGGGATCAGTCACCTGCATCCACAAGATGGAGACGTGCCTACGGTAGCGCTGACAGGGTCAACGCGCAAGGGTGGCCGGTTGTTCCCGGGTCGTTGCGGGCGATGCTGGGTGCTGTGCGCGAGAGTGACGGTGGTCAGCGCGCTGGCGCATGCCGCACTGAACGTCGACCGCTGAACGTCGACCCGCTGGGCGTTGACCGCTGGGCGTCGACCGCCGACCGTCGGTCCCGGTGACGGTCAGGCGGCGGTGAGGTCGTTGACCAGGATCAGGTGTACCCGACCAGCCCGGATGACAGACTGTCGAGATTCAGGGCGTCGATCGCTCGGTCACGGATATCGGGGCAGTAGTGGATCGTGACATCGTCGACGAAGGTGTGATCGCGGATGATGGCGCCCTCGAATTCCTGGTACTCGGCCGCCCAGGTCCGCACGTGTCCTTCGAAGGAGATCAGCCCGACATCGGGATGCTCGCGCCAGGTGGCGGTGTCGACGAGAAGCATGTCGCACAGATAGCCGGCGGCGACCGGGCCGACATCCTCGACGGTCGGCTGGGGCGGTGGCGGCTGGGACGCGGGTTCGTCACCGGAATCCCGGGAACAGGCTCCGACCAGGCCGGCCGCGACGATCATGCTCACGGCGAGCGATGCGCGACGCATCCGGCGGCCGGACGGGGGAGTACTCATGGCGAAACCTCCTTTCGACCTGGGAGTACCCGGCCTGGCGCGGTCGATGCCGCGGTCGGTGAGGGTCGTGCGTCAGGTTCCGGCGCGCGTGTCGTGGACGGGGAGCCGCGATCGTCGCCGGTGCGAGCCTGGATGCGGCGCGCCGGGTGCGCATGTCGTGGACGGGGCTGCTGCGCTCATCGCCGGTGGCGGGCCGGGAGAAGGCGCGCCGGTGCGCGAAGTCACTTGACCTTGACACTGTGACAAGCCCTTGAGTGGTCGGTGAAGGAGGTGGTTGTCGTGAACACAACCAACAACGAGGTGGACGTCCGCCTCGTCGACGCCCTCGCCGGGCCGGATTCGTCGGCTCGCCTACGGGCGGCGCTGTCGGCAGGCACGCTCGGCGATCCGAGCCTGGCGCGGACCCTTATCGACCGATGCGCCGTCGAACCGGACTTCTTCGTCCGGGACATGCTGACCTGGGCGCTGTGCCGGCTGCCCGCCGACGTCACGGTGCCGATGCTGCTCGCCGAACTCGAGTCCGCGACGCCGCAGGCCCGCAGTCAGGCGCTGCACACGCTGTCCAAGATCGGTGATCCGCGTGCCTGGCCTGCGGTGTCGGCCCGGCTGCACGATGAGCACGACGAGGTCGCGCTGAGCGCCTGGCGAGCGGCCGCTGTGCTGGTGCCGCCCGGCGCCGAGAGCGGGCTCGCGCAGGACCTCGCGAGTGCGCTGGGCCGCGGCGACCATCAGATGTGGTTGAGTCTGAGCCGTGCGTTCGCCGCGCTCGGCGAGGCCGCCGCGCCCGTGCTGGAGGCCGCGATGGCGCATCCCGATCCGCACGTGCGCGCGCACGCCGAGGCCAGTGAGCAGCTGCGCCTGGATCCCGACAGCGGGTTCGCGTCGGCGATCGAGCTGGCCAAGCGGGCGGCCGTGCTGGGTCCGGACGCATGATGAGGAGGCGACGGCATGTTGATCGGTGAAGTCTCACGGCGCTCCGGCGTCAGCAGCCGGATGTTGCGGCATTACGACGCCCTGGGCCTGGTGACTCCGTCGGTCCGCACCTCGACCGGCTACCGCGAGTACTCCGCCGACGACATCCGTCGCCTGTTCCATGTCGAATGCCTGCGCACCCTCGGGTTATCGCTGACCGAAGCCAAACGCGCGCTCGACGATCCCGGCTTCGCCCCCGGCGACATGGTGGAACAGCTGGTCCGGCGCACCCGCGCCCGGATCGCCGCCGAGCAGGAGCTGCTCGGCAAACTCGAGCGGGTGGACGCGGCCGCGCCGGAGCAGTGGGAGGCGGTGCTGAGCATCGTCACCCTGCTGCATGCCCTCGAATCGGAGTCCGGCGCCGACCGGCAACAGGCGGTGCTCGCCCGGTACGAGGACGCGCCGGTCGACGCACTGGTGGCGGCGGCGCTGTCGGAGGAGGACCTCAATGTCGCGGGCGCGCTGCGGTGGTCGCTGGCGCGGGCGGCCGGCGCCGCGCTCACCGATCTCGCGGCCGGACTGGATTCGCCGGAGGTCGATGTCCGGCGCCGTGCGGTCGCCGCGATCGTCGCCGTTCCCTCCGCGGAAGCCACGGACCTGCTCCGCACCGCTGTCGGCGACGCAGACCTGGTGGTGGCCGACCGTGCCGCCCTGGCGCTGGGCGCGCGCCGCGCCACCGAGGCGATACCGCACCTGCTGGACATGGTGACCGAGGGCCGCACCGACGTCGAAGCAGCCGAGATGCTCGGCCTGCTCGCCGCGACCAGCGCCGACGAGATCGTCCGGCAGCTCCGGGATCGGCTCGACACCAGCGACCAGAAGACTCGCTTGCGGATCACGCAGGCGCTCGGCGAGGTCCCCGCTCCCGCCGCCCGCCAGGCCTTGGTCGAATTGACCGAGGACGACGATCGGTGGGTCGCCGCGACCGCCGCCGCCGTCTTGGAAAGTACACACGATTCGTCGGGATGACATCGCGGTTCGGTATCGGGCTGTCCGGCTCACGGCTCGATGTGATGTCGCGTCAGCAACGAGCCGCCGGCTGGGTCCTGAACCGGGCGGCGTGAACCGCAGCTCCGCCGCGCCCGGCCGTCGCCGGCCCGCCAAGTCGGCACGCCGGAGGTCGACGTCGATGCGCCGAACCTTCGGGCCGCCCGAGCCCGGACGCGCCGCCGGTATTGCGCGGGATCGACCGGAGCGCCGGTCAGGGCCTGGCGCCGAGCTGCCCACTGACCCACGTCTCGATGTCATCGAGCGCGGCCTTCGCCATAGCAGTCGGGTGCCCCGTAAACCCATGCGGCGCTTCGGGATAGATGCGCAGATCGACGTTTCCACCGAATGCCGAGATCCGTGCCGCCATGGCGAGATTGTCCTGGAGCAGGATGTCCTGCTCGCCGACAACCATCAAAACGGACGGCAGCCCGCCGAGTTCGGCGTAGATCGGCGAGATGTCGGGGTGCGTGCGGTCCGGCGCTGTCCCGGCGTAGGCCTCGAGGAAGTATTCGTCGGCGATCAAACGACCTGCCGGAGTCTGTGTGCTCAGGTCGTAGGTTCCGAATTGCAGCACGGCGCAATCGAATGCGTTGATCCCGCGGTCGCGCAGGCGCAACAGCGTCGTCATGGCCAGCGTCGACCCGGCCGAGAAACCGCCCACCGCGAGCTTGCGGGTGCCGAAGCGCTGTACGGCATGCTCGACCAGCCATAGCGCGGCGGTTTCGCCGTCGTCCGGAGCGGCCGGCCACGGATGTTCCGGCGCCAGCCGGTAATCCACGCTCACCACCGCGACCCCCAGCGCATCCGCCAGCCGCCGATTCCGCACATCGCTACCGGCCGCCGATCCCATGTAGAACCCGCCACCGTGGAACTCCAGGAACACGCCGTTCGCGACGCCGCCCGCGGGCGCGTGCACCCGCACCGGCACGCTGCGTCCTTCGGCTTCGACCACCTCGTCGACCGCCGGCGGATCCACCGGCGCGGGATCGCCGGCCCCGGCGCGGACCGCGCGCAGTTCCTCGAAATCCCGTGGTCCTCGCCCCGGGGGTCGGTTCTCGTAGAACCCGCGTGACTCATCGGCGAGCAGCCGCAGGCGCGGGTCGATCAGGTCGTCCAGTCCGAGTCGCATGCAGACCGACGGTACCTGGGCCGAGGGTTGCCTCCCGTCCGAAGCGGTGGCCGGATCCTCCCGTCCAGGTGCGCGCCAGGCCGACAGTGCACCGGGTGACCGGCAGACCACGCGCACATCATCCACGCCGGTGTCCGCCGAGCACCTGACATTCCGGTCACGTGGGTCGTCGGAATAGGTATCACCGTTTCCGCACCGGAGATTCGCCGATGACCGAGTCAGCGCGCCGTGATCACCGTGGGCAACCGGGCTTCCTTCGGAGCCGGGCGAGATATTCCGGGGTGGTGACGGCGGAACTCATGCTCACCGACACCACGAGGAACTCCGACATGATCACTCGAGCGACCCCGGCCCTGCCGCACACATCCGCCGACGAGCCCCCGGTCACCGCGCGAAACAACTCGTCTCGAACGCGACGCATCGCGTTCTGGGCAACCACACTCATCATCGTCTTCGAACTGGTCGCCGGATCGGTCTGGAACCTGGTGCCGATCGAATGGGTCGAAATCCAGCTCGAACATTTGGGATACCCGCACTTCTTCGCCTACCTCCTGGGTGTGTGGCAGGTCGGCGCCGCGGTCGCGATCATCGCGCCCGGATTCCCACTGATCAAGGAATGGGCCTACGCCGGTGCCTTTCTCCTGTGGTCGGGCGGCGTGGTGTCGCATCTGGCGGTCGGCGACGGTGTCCAGTCGTGGTCGGCGCCGCTGATGTTCGCGATCCTGGCCGTCGCATCCTGGATGCTGCGGCCCGCCGACCGGCGACTGCCCCAGACCTGGCTGCGGGGCACCGCTGACGGCAGCCGGACCGACGCCACTCGGCCGGAAACAAGCCGCCGAGGGTGGGCCATCGCCCTCGGTGTCCTCGTTGTTCTCTACGCCGCGTCCGTCCTCACCCTGCCTGTCGTCGACGAGGTCATGCACGACAACGCTGTCCGGCTCGGCTGGATCGAGGAATAGCGCGCCGCTGTCGCCGCAGCAGCAGACTGCGGCGCATGCGTGATCTAGGGAAAGTCGACGCCGACGATCCTTTGCGCGCGCTTTAGTTCTCCATTGATAGCGCGCTGTGCTTCCGCGATGTTCTTCCACTCTTTCCCGGCTTGGCCATCGATGATGATCAGTTCGGCCTCGGTCACCTGCCCATAGACGACGTGTCCGCCGTTCGGGCGTTCGAAGAAGAGAACGTAGCGGCCGACTTGTCCGCCCTGCCTGGCAGGTGCGAACCCGCCCAACTTCTCGGCGAACTTGAAGCCCACCTCCTCGAACCACTTGATTGCGTAATTCATGGCATCCTTGAATCCGTACATCGATTCGGGCGGCAATCCGTACATCTTTACCAGTCGATCGGCCGCGACGTCGTGTCCGGCGACTTCGCGGATCACGATCGACGCGGTATGCGCGGCACAATCGCGATTACGCGTGACGATCGACCCGATCATGCTCGGCGAGGGGGTCGCCGCCTTATCGATGACAACGATCATGGCGAGTTCACAGGCCACCCAGACGGCACGGTTGAGAAATCGTGCGGCCTCGTAGCTGGTGCGTCGGCGAGCAATGAATCCTTCTCGCAAGGCCGCTGCAAGGTCCGCGCTCGCCGTCTTGGGCAGCGCCGGTAGCGATTCCACCCCACGCTTGATCAGCGACAGCGCTTTTGACCGCTCCTCTGGGCTCAGTCGATCCCACAAACGGACGCCACCGGTGAGCGTCGCGGAGTCGAACAGTTCGCTGAGCTTGTCGACCCATGCGTCGAACTGTCCGTACAGCTCGCCGAGCTTAGCGCCCTGTGCATAGGCATCCTGGCGACTACCGGGCACCGGCGGCAGCGGGGGAGCGACACCGGCCGCCGGTGCCGGCGACCACGCCGGAGTGCCGCTCATGCGATGCTCGCCAGGTTGGAGGTGACGGCGATGTCAGTTCCCGACGTCGGCGTGTACTCGTTCCATTCGGCGATCAGGGTGCCGCGCTCGCCGGGCTGGATCACCGGGAACGGGGTCTGCGAGCCGTGCGTGTGCCCCACCTTCTCCACGGTGATCTGGTGATCGTTCGGAATCGCAACGATCCGCACTGATTCCTGCACGTGCGTGTCGTCGTAGGTGTCGAGCACCACGGGCAGTCCCACGACGAAACCCTTGCTGCTGTCCACGCCGAGCGTCACCGGTTGCGCGGACGCCGCCACCTGTTGCGCGCAGGTCGCGTAAACCGACTCTTGTAGCCGAGTAGCGGTTTTCGCTGGATTCGCCGGAGCGATACCGGGGTAATTGCGGTCGTCGTAGGCGGCGATTTCACGTGCGATGGATAGATAAGGGGCAGCGGGGGCACCATCAATACTGCCGGTTTCAGCGAAACGCACCCACTTGTCCTCCCACCCTTTCCGGACGGTCAGTACCACCCGCGCCGCGCCTGCCCGGAGAAACGCCTGGCGATTCGGGTCGGGGTGCCTTAGCGACCGAATGAAGTTCCAGCTCGGCGGCACATCCCAGAAGTACGAGTACAGGAAGGTCACTACGTTTTCCCACTCGATTGCCTGGTTGATGAACCGGACAATGTGCTCGTGTTGTCGAACCAGCGTCCATTGCTCGGTCGTCATGCCGAGTTGCGAGGAGTCGAATCCACTGCCATGGACGAGGTCCACCCCTGCAGCACCGAAGGCATCGAGCACTGGCTTGGGCATGAATTCGAAAGCCGGGCCGAGAATCCAGCGGATGACACTTTTCATGATCTCGTCGCTTTCTTCGCGGCGTAGGGTGAGCGTGTCGACATCGGCGAGGCGTTCTTCGAGGGCAGCTATCTTGCCGGCGATCTCCTGTTGCTCGACGAAGTGTCTGTTCTGGGCGGCGCTCAGCAACGCCGTCCACACGTCGTTCTTCCACTGGTCGATGCCCTGCGCGCGGGTCCGGGACAGCACCTTCAACTGGATGAAGGGGGCCGAGACCCGATGAAAGAACACGGTAACCACGCGGTGGCCGGTATGGCCGGCCATGAACGGCTTGCCGTCGAATCCCATCGCCTTTTCATCATGTACCGCGAGGAAGTCGCCGTTATGCGTGCGACCGAGGGTACTGCCCATCACGGCGAAGACGATGGGTCCGCCGTCCTCGTGCTTTCCGATGTTGGCTGTGACGAGAATTTCGCTGATCTCGGCCCCGGCAGGCACGTCGAATTCGATTTCCATATACGCCCATGAACTGTTTGTTCCGCCGACCTTGCCCTTTGTCACCGGCTCCGGGGCGGCGGGGTAGGCAGGGACGGCCGCGTCGTACTTGTCGGCGAGCCATTGGTACTTCGGCTGGCCGGTCGGGTCCGGGTTACCGTGGGCATCGACCTTCAGGTTCGGATCGAGATCGGCGAAAACGGCCGGGAAATCGAACGGTTTCAATTGACTACGCCAGTGGTCGAGCTCGGCATAGAGCTTGCGCATGGCCGCGGCCGGCTCGGGCACGACGACGTCGTAGGTGAGGCGAAGTCCGTAGCGATAGAGCCGGACCCGCCATTGCCGCATCATGCTGAAATAGTCGATCCGGACGGGATGCGTGGCAGAGTTCTTCAGCACCCGCGTCGATGTCTCCGACATTCCCGTTTCCGTCCGCGTCGCAATGGTGACCTTGTGCTCCTGGCGTGATCGCGACGATGCCTTCTGTGTTAGCGACCGGGCATGCTTACGGCTCTCGGCCGCCGATGTCGACTGGCCGTCCTGGGCGGTGAATCCCGTGGTTGTCGACCCCGAGACGATCGAGATTCCGCCTTGGACCGTACCTGTGATATTGAACTGATTCGAATGCTGGGTCTGCGAACTCGTGGATTGAGCGATATCGGTGTTGTCGGTGACCCCGGTTTCGCTGAACTCTTCAAGTGTGTCGGTGACGATCGTGGTGAACTCCTTGGAGGTCACCGACCACTCCTTATGCGTGACCGCCGTCTCCTCCCCGGGTGCGAGCGGGATGGTGGACACCAGCTCACCGCGCTCGATTCCCACCGGAACCATCTCGATGCGTTCGAGGTTGAGCATCCCGATCGGGTGCGCAACGGCGCGCTCACGGAGCCCGCGAGCGGCAACGATGGCTGCGTTGAGCCGGACGACCTCTCGACCGATCTCGTCGGTCGGCGCCGGCTCGCGAGCCTCTCGAAGGGAATCCAGCGCCGCGCGGCGCCGCTCCACCAGTAAGTCGGTGAATGCCAGCAACTCTGCCATCGGAACCTGCGCGAGGGCGTTGATTTCGGGCTGCAATGCGGGGACGAGTGATTGCTCGAACGTCGCGATCGTATCGAAGGTAGCGTTGGAGACGGCCGTGTGACGAGCGGATTCAACTCCGCCCGATCCCCGGAGGGCATCGGTCTCACCGGGAGTGAGCTGAAGCTGGCGAATGGCCGCGACCTTCACCAGCGCACCGCTTGATCCCCGCTCCGGCGCGTCCTCGCCGCCAGGCTCTTGGATCTCGATCGGGACCAGCGTGGCCTTCAACACCTCGCGAGCACACCCCTGCAATGGTTGCTGCGGGGTCGGTGCGGTCCCGGCGCCGGGCGCAGCGCTGTCCGGAATCCACAGAAGTTGTCCGATCGGCAGCGCCGCCGGATCGGTGATCCCGTTCGCGTCGGCGATGAGAGACCACTTGCCCGCATCGCCGTAGTAGCGGGCCGCCAGCTCGGCGAGCGTATCGCCTTCGACGGTCTCATGAGTCCGGGCAGACCCCAAGTCGGGGACCGTCAGGACCAGCCCGACGGCTATCGACGTCGGGTCGTCGATCCGATTCGCCGCCCTGAGCACCGGATGCAGCCGCGGTTCGCCGTAATACTGTTGCGCGAGGCCCCACAATGTGTCGCCGCTGGCAACGATATGAGAGTGCGTGGTCATGGCCCTGTGCCTTTCCGAAGTGCTACCAGTGCCGAAATCGTGCCAGCGTCGACGACGATTCAAACGAGTAGCGAACTACTCGTTCAGCCGGGACGACCGGCGACGATGTCCGTCCGAGGCAGTGGCGGAACGAGTATCCGGGCATTGAGCGAACAGGTCGCTGTCCAGAGAACGATGCGGCTGATTGACGGGCGGCCGGCGGCGGGGGAGTGTGGAGCGATGACGGGTGACCTGACGCGCCACGGTGTCGACGTGTCCAATCTCGATCAACCCTTGTTCGACCGGGCCGAAGCGACCAAGGCGGATCTGCTCGACTACCTGGAGTTCGCCGGCGAGCGGTTGCTCCGGGTGCTCCGCGGGCGACCGCTGTCGGTGGTGCGTGTGCGGCCGGGGCAGCCGCCGTTCATGCAGAAGAACCTGCCGAAGTACACACCGGAGTGGGTGCCGAGGACGACGGTGTGGGCGGAGAGTTCGCGGCGCGAGATCAGCTACGCGCTGTGCGACGACCTGCGGACGTTGATCTGGTTCGGCAACCAGCGTGCCGTCGAATACCACCCGACGCTGTTCCTCGCCGACTCCGCGCCGCATCCCACCTACCTCGTGCTCGATCTCGATCCCTCCCCGGGCCAGACCTTCGCCGACGCGGTGGCGGGCGCCCGGTTGATCCGGCAGGCTCTGACCGCCGATGGGCTGGCGGGTGCGGTGAAGACCAGCGGATCGAAGGGGCTGCACGTCTTCGTGCCGGTCGTTGCGGGTCTCGACGTCGAGGATGCCGCCGCGGCCACGCGCGCGATCGCGGCCCGTGCCGAACGCATCGACCCCTCGGTCGGCACCACCGCGTTCATCCGAGAAGACCGCCACGGCAAGGTCTTCCTCGACGCCACCCGCTCGGGCGGCGCCACCGTAGCCGCGGCCTACAGCCCACGCATCCGCCCGGGCGTCACCGTATCCTTTCCGCTGCGCTGGTCTGGCCTGGACGACGTCACACCGGCCGATTTCACGCTGCGAACCGTGCCGGAACTCCTCGGCGACAGCGACCCCTGGCAGTCGGAAATGCCCGCCCCACAGGAACTTCCCCAAGACCTGATCGATGAGGGCCACACGATACCGGTGGCGCGCGTGCAGGCCATGCACGAAGGCAAGCGGCGAGCACGGGCCAGGCGCGAGCAATAGGCGGCCCGCAGCGCGCACCGGTTCAGAGAACGCGCTACATGGCACACCGCGGGTAAAGGTCAGAGCAAGCGGGCGATCAGTGACCGGCATCGCGCCCAAGCGCGGGCGAGCACGGAACCTGACTCGCTGGCCGGTTCTTTCCTGACCTCGGTAGCGCCGGCCTGGTCTACCGCCCTGCAATACGGCGTTGCCGATCGACCGGCTCGCCGGGATGCAGTTGCTGCTGGAGCTGGGCGACCGCCTCGTCATCGAGGTCGGCATCGATGACTGCGGCTGCCCAATCCCACTGTGGCGTCGACCAGACGTAGTGCAGCGCGCCCCATCGCGGTGTCCAGCCCTCGGCGGTGCGTGGGCGACGGGACAGGAGGGTTCGGCGGCTGTGCGCGTCGAAGGCGCCGGTTTCCGGGTCGCGGAAGGGGACGGATTCGGGGGTGAAGTCCACCGGCACGCGTGCGGTGAGCGGTGCGGAGGTGACGGTTTCGGCGAACCATCCGGCCTGCTCACGTTGCACGGCGGCGCGTTGCTCTTCGAGCAGCTGCTGATACTGCTGAGGCGTGTATACCGGCCCGTCCCAATGGAACAGCGAGTCGTCGGCATCCGCGCCGACGACCGGATCGACGAAACGTGCGCCTTGTCCGCCGGCCTCGGAATGGAATCCGAGCATATGGCCGGATTCGATATCCACCCAGATCCGCAGCGGATGCGGCTTGCCGGGTGGCGGTGCCAGCTCGACGGTCCAGCACCGCCGTCCCGCGAACTCGATTTCTTCTACTTCTCCGGCCGGCCGGGTGAAATCGTTGCCCTGCCAGTCGGCGGCGCTGCGGCGTTGTACCAGGAATTGGTTCGGTCCGAGGTAGATCACGCGGTCGACGGCGCCGGTTCGGGGACGCTTCGCATCGACGGTGAAGTCCCAGGCCCGGGCACCGTCGGTGATGAAGACCAGGGCGCCGTCCTCCCGTTCGACGCGCAGCCGATCACCGTGCCGCCACACCCGGCAACCATCGCCGACCGGGATCACCATCTGATCCGCATGGCCCGCCCAGCCGAAGCCGGCGGGCTCCTCCGCACGGACCTCGCGAACCGTCCCGCGCAGGGGTATCCGCGGGACGGTGGTGAGCGCGGTCAGGACCTCCAGCCAGGTCGTCATCGCGCCAGCCTAGCCCGGCAAGATCGCGGCGACGCGCGTCATCGATGCTCGAGCTCGGCCTCGCGCGCGACGACGACTGGCGGTTGCGGAGCGAACCAGGTCCGGTAGAACACGACACACAACGCGGTGAGCATGCCCAGGATCGCGATGCCGAACGGGACCGGATGGGTCGCCATCGGCATGGCGAGGTAGCGGACGCACAGCAGTACCGCCGCGAACGTGGCGATTCCCATCGCCACCACCCGGATGCGCGCCCGGTCCCAGCCACGGCCGGGATCGCGCAGGACGGACTCGATCGTCAGGCAGAACGCGGCGCCCGCCACCAGGTCGAGGCCGTAGTGCGCGCCGAGGCCGAGCGTCGCCGTCAGCGTGCACACCAGCCAGAAAGTACCGCCCCAGCGCAACCAGGTCGGCCCGCGTCGGGAGTGGATGAACAGGGCGAGCGCCCACGCGGTATGCAGCGAGGGCATACAGTTGCGCGGTGTGATGCCGTCGAAGGGCATCGATTCGACCGAGATAGGTAGCGCCGGAATGATATTCGGCCAGACATCGGCGATCTCCATGCCGTGCCCCTGCGGTCCGTACGCGAGCACCGGCCCCACCACCGGGAAGATCACATAGAAGATCGGGCCGATGAGTCCGATCGCCAAGAACGTGCGCACCAAGTGATGCTGCGGCCACACACCCGTGGTCACGCCACGCAACTGCCAGACCGCGACGACGATGGCCGCCACCGGAAGCTCGAAGTACACCCAGCGCACCACGCCGGTCGGTATCGGCCCGGCCAGCTCGAGCGCCCGCCCGACGAGCCACGACGGATTGCCGAGGGCGCGATCGGCCACTTCCACATACGGATCCAGAACCTGCGGACACACCCAGGCGGTGATGTCCAGCCAGATCTCGCCGACCTTCGTCGCGAGGATGAGCAGCGCTCCGAGCGCGATCGTTCGCAGCGCGGTCCGCCGTCGCACCCCGGACCACCGCACCGCGGCGATCACCGCCAGCGCCGTCAGCACGATTGTCGGTCCGTTGCCCACGGTGAACGGCCGTTCGTCGAGTGTCCGAACTGCCACGAAGACCAGATCGATGGCGACCGCCGCTGCCAGGGCGCTCACCCGCACCCGGGTGGTGACACCGACCAATGCCAGCAGGAATCCCGCCCACGGCGTCGTCGCCGACTTGGGTGTCCCGGCGTAGTCACGTAAAAGGCTGGTCAACGGACCGAGCGCGTTGATGTGAACAGCGATGAGCTGTCCCGCAACCAATACCAGCACCGCGGCGGCGATACCGCCCCACACCACGTACGGCGAAATCCGACGTCCCCCGGCCCGATCGACGTCCGCAGGCTCCGGGGGAGAGGTCGAACTGCCGTGCGTGTCGTGAATAAGCATTCGGACATCGTAAATACGTCGTGAACGCGGCTTGACGGGGCACTGAACGGGGAGGGCTCCCGAACGAGAATGCCTGCGCGCCAGGAAGGAACGTTGCCGGGGCTTCGCGCCTTTTTCGGCGCGCGACCCAGACCGGGTTCCCTCCGGGCATCGGCCCATGCACAGGCCTAGGCTCGAGGAGGCACCCAAGCCATCCCCGGATCCGGACTCGGCCTGGCCATCGTCGACGACATCATCGCCGCCCACCACGGCACCGTGTATGCCGAACCGGGTCCCGGTGGGCGTGTGGGCTTCGGGTTGCCGCCGGGCCAACCGTCCAGGTGACCGTGGTGGCGGTCGAGCTAGGTGTTCTTGTGGATCACGCCGTCTTTCATGATCACGTGGAAGTTCTTGGCCGGGCCGGCGATGAGGTTGATGTCGGCCAACGGGTCGCCGTCGACGAGGATCAGGTCGGCCAGCGCGTTGGGTTCGACCACGCCGAGCGTTCCCTGGTAGGGGCTGCGGGGCCCGCTCAGTGCCAGTAGTGCGGCGTTGTCGATGGTGGCGAGGCGGAGCAGTTCCGCTGGGTTGAACCACTCGCTCAGCCGGAGCAGGTAGGCGGTTCTGTTCGGCGTTCATGGCGGGCTCGAACAGGAAGTCGGTGCCCCATGCCAGTTTGACGCCGGCGTTTTTGGCCATCGGCCAGACGATCGCGTTACCGGCCACGATGCCCTCGCGTTTGGCGCGGCGCTCTGCGGGCATGCTGTCGTTGCTGGGTTGCAGGTATTGGCCGCTGAGCAAGACACCGCGTTCGGCGAGCAGGTCCACGGTCGGTTCGTCGAGCAACTGTCCGTGTTCGATGCAGAGGACACCGGCTTCGACCGACCGGCGCACCGCCTTGGGCGTGTAGGCATGCACTGCCACGTAGGTGTTCCAATCGCTGGCCGCGTCGACGGCGGCGCGCAACTCGTCGAGTGTGAATTGGGTGACGTCGATCGGGTCGTAGGCCGAGGAGGTGCCGCCGCCTGCGGTCAGCTTCAACTGGCTCGCGCCCATCCGCAGGTTCTCCCGCGACGCGGTGAGCACTTCGTCGCGGCCGTCGACGATGAAGGTCGCGCCGATTTCCTCGGCCCGCGACTGTTTTCCGGTGAAGCGGCGTGACTTTTCCTCGGGTGTGCGGAAGTCACCGTGGCCGGCGGTCTGGGAGATCATCGCTCCCGACGGCCATACCCGTGGGCCGGTGGCCTTGCCTGCGTCGATGGCTGCCTTGAGCGGGAAGATCGGACCGCCCATATCGCGGACGCTGGTGAATCCGCGCAGCAGCATCTCACCTGCCGAGGTGAGTGCGGCCCGCGCGAAGAACTCGGGGTCTTTGCCAGGGTCGTTGAGATCGGCCAGGAGGCGCTGCCGAACACCAGATGCACGTGGTTGTCGATGAGCCCGGGCATCAGTGTGCGCCCGCGTCCTTCGATGATCTCGGTTTGGTCGGTGCCGGGCATCCGGCGCTCCGACGGCGATCGTGTCGCGAAACCGTGACCACCGTCGATCTTGAGGCGACCACTTGTGCCCCAGTGAGTCGAATTCATTCTCTGGCGTCTGGGCTGGACCGTTCCATCCACCCCGCACGTGCCCGTCGGAGCACACTGGCGGCGCTCTGGATTCGATGGCTGACCAGGGCGGAGTCAGATCCTCACGTTCCGCTGTCGCGCAGGTGGAGCGCGGCGTTGATCAGCTCCCGGGCGGACTCACCGTGGACCGATTGCGCGGCCAGCAGGGCGAAGGATTTCTCATAGAGGGCGATTTCGGATGGTCTGGTGATGGTCAGCTCGGCGGCAACGGTTTCGACCAGCACCGTCTTGCGGTCGTGGATCACGAAGTTGGTGGCGGGTGCACGATACTCAGCTGTCCGGGGGATGATGCCCACTGCCAGACGCGGCAGTCGCATCACGTCCAGAAGGCGGCGGAGTTGTCCGGCCATCACGGCGTCCTCGCCGATGGTGGTGTAGAGCGCCTGTTCTTCAATCAGATAGTGGATGCGGTGGTCGCCACGGTGGAGCACATGTTGTCGCTGCATCCGCGTCGCTACGGCGGCCTCCAGGTCGTTGGGTGACCCGTAGAACTCGGCCACGCTCTGAAAGATCGCCGACGCGTACTCGCGGGTCTGCACCAGGCCCGGGACGACGCGCGGGTGATAGCCACGGATGCAGCGGGTGCCCGATTCCAGAGTGATGGCCTGACGTTGCCGATGGGCGTGCCCGGACACGACGATGCGCCGCCATTCCACGTAGGCGGCGGTCAGATTGCGCAGCGTGGCAACGAGGTCCGGCACAGCGTATTCGGCCCGGCACCACCGGCACCATTCCTGGATGTCGGCCTCGGTCGGAGTTTGACGCCCGTACTCGATCTTCGAGACCTTCGATCCCTGCCATCCGGCAGCCCTCGCCAACGCGACGCCGGATAGGCCGGCGTCGCGCCGGAGTTCGCGCAGCCGCTCACCGAGTGCGCGGCGGGCGTCGTCGGGTGGTGCGGTCACTGCCGCCCGGCGTGCTCGGATTGTAGGTAGTCCTCGTGCCGGATCGCCTGTTTCCAGGTGCGCAGGTAGATGTCCCGGCAGAGCTGGACTTGCCGTGCCTCGGTGGTGATCCCGATTCCGGCCGGCCCGCCGGTCTCGGTGAACATTGTGTAGGCGACGATCCGGCCGTCGATCAACCAGAAGTCATCCGACGCCTGGTCCCGCGCATCCGCCAAGTGCCTTGGCAGCCAGCGGATATCCTCGCCGTTGGCGACGGCGTTTCCGGTTCGCGACAGCAGCCATGTGATGTAGTCGCTGTGCGGCGTGGTGACGATCCGAGTCCGTTGAATCTGCACCCCGCGTGCCACGGTGTCTCGGACCAGCGGCACCCACGGGTCGTAGCTCGCGCCCTCGGCTGCGGCGTAGTCGTCTTGCGTCTCGAGGTGGAACGCATAGCCGCGCGCCTCACCGAACAGCCGGGTGAACGTGTCCGGCGTATCACGATGGATCATGCGTCGCGCCTGATCTGTCGGCCGAGGGGAACGACTACCGCCGTCTCGTGGCCTGGTAGCTGAATCTGTTCCAGCGCTTCGGCGTCAGTGACCGGCTCGCCCGTCAGCATGAACGTGCCGTGGCCGGTGTCGCGCAGCAACGCACCCAGGCACGTACGCGGCTCCAGGTAGGTGAGCAGACCGTGGGGAATTTCGATCTGGTCGGCCTCGTCGGTGCGCCAGCCCTGGACGACGTAGCGCGGCGGATTCGTTTCGGTCAGGAACAAGGTCGGGCTGTGCCCGACCTCGGAGTCGCCGCCGAGTCGTCGCAATCTCATGGTCCTGGCCTCCGGTTTGCTCGTTCTCTCGTGGGTAGGTCCATCGTCACTGCTCATCCGTGTGATGGTCAACGTTCCGAGCAAAGCCGAGCAAGAACATGGCTCGGGTGAACTACGCACTCATAGCGTGCTTTTCAGCCCCGCCGCCGGGTGGATACGCCCTCGGCGGCGGGTGCCGACCAACGACATGACAAGGGGCGGTGGGGATGGACGGCAGGCAGACAGCAGCGATAGGTCTGGTCCGGCGCGGGATACCGGGCAGCGGAACCGACCTCGGCGCGTTGGCGCAGCGGCACGGTTACCGGATGGTGTTCACGGTGGAGTTGGATGTCGGCCCGCTGGTGGGTGCGATGGTGATCGCGCAGCACGTCTACGAATACGGTGCCGCCGCGGTGGTCGTCCCGGGATTCGAGCATGCGGACACCGTGCGCCACGTCGTGACCGACCTCGCCGCACTGATCACGCCGATGCAGGTCTATCCGCGCGGATACCGTTGGCCGGTGGTAGATCTGGATGACGACCGGGTGCTGTCATGAGCGGAACCAGCGTACTCGTCATCCTCGTGCTCATCTTGGTCGGCCTGACGGTCTGGCTCTACTGGCCCGAGCGAGCCGATCGCGACCGGCCGTCCGTGGCCGAAATCGGGCGCCGGCTCACCGCCGAGCGAGACGAGCTTCCCTGAGCGGATCAGCGCGGTGCGGTGAGCAGCGACGGCGGATCGTGGGTCCCGCCTAGGTCCCGCCCTACGGGTTGTCGATACGAAGAAACCCCTCTGACGTAGGTCAGAGGGGTTTCTTGCTGGTCGGGCTGACAGGATTTGAACCTGCGACCACTTGACCCCCAGTCAAGTGCGCTACCAAACTGCGCCACAGCCCGTTGCGCCGCGTTTGCGGGCGCTCGAAGAGATTACCTCAGGGGGTGTGTGGAGAGCTAATCCGCTGGTCAGGGTCGTGTTTAGGGGTTGAGAGGGAGGGGCGGGTGGTATCGGCGGGGCGGGTGGGGTCCAGCACTTGAAATTGACGCCGGGTTCAATATACGGTTCGTGCGGTGTGGTTCGCAGGTCGTGGCCCGAGTCGGGTCGACCGCACCCCCGCTGATCGCCGACAGCCGTCTTACCGTCAGGAGCCAGGATGTCCCTGTTCGACACCTCCGAACGTGCCGAGAAGTATCGGGCGGATCTGCTCGACTTCATGGATTCGCATGTCTACCCGGCCGAGGCCGTGTACGACCAGCAGATGCGGGAGTCCGGGGATCCGCATTTCCATCCGCCGATCTTGGAGGAGCTCAAGGCCGAGGCTCGGCGGCGCGGGCTGTGGAATCTGTTTCATCCGCATCCGGAGTGGGGGCCGGGGCTGACCAATCTGGAGTACGCGCCGCTGGCCGAGATCATGGGGCGCAGCTTCATTGCGCCGGAGGCGTGTAACTGCAATGCGCCCGACACCGGCAATATGGAGGTGCTGACGCTCTTCGGTACCGAGGAGCACAAGGAGAAGTACCTGAAGCCGCTGCTCGAGGGCACGATCAGGTCGGCGTTCGCGATGACCGAGCCGCGGGTGGCCAGCTCCGACGCCACCAATGTCGAGTTGTCGATGGTGCGCGACGGGGACGGCTACGTGCTCAACGGCCGGAAGTGGTTCGCCTCCAACGCGATGCACAAGAACTGCAAGGTGCTGATCGTGATGGGCAAGACCGATCCGGACGCGGCACCGCATCGTCAGCAGTCGATGATGGTGGTTCCGATCGACGCGCCGGGTGTCACTGTGATGCGCAACCTGCCGGTCTTCGGGTATCAGGACCGGGAAGGCCACGCCGAAATCGATTTCGACAACGTCCGGGTGCCGGCCAAGGACGTGCTCAAGGGGGAGGGCGAGGGCTTCGCGATCAGCCAGGCTCGCCTCGGCCCCGGCCGCATCCATCACTGCATGCGTTCGATCGGCATGGCCGAGCGTGCCTTGGAGCTGATGTGCACGCGGGCGCGTTCGCGCACGACGTTCGGCAAGCCGATCAGCGACAACGCCAATATCCAGGACTGGATCGCCGAATCGCGGATCGACATCGAGATGATCCGGCTGCTCACCCTCAAAGCCGCCTATCTGATGGACACCGTCGGCAACAAGGAGGCGCGCACCGAGATCGCGGCCATCAAGGTCGCCGCGCCGAATATCGCGCTGAAGGTGGTGGATCGGGCGATTCAGGTGCACGGCGGTGGCGGCGTCACCGATGACTTCCCGCTCGCCATGGCGTGGGCGCATCTGCGCACCCTGCGTCTGGCCGACGGCCCGGACGAGGTGCACAAGCGCGCCATCGCCCGCCAGGAACTCGGCAAGTACCGTACGGCCGACCTCGCCGCGCACAACGGGCAGCAGGTGAAGGCATGACCGGCATCGACCTGAGCGGCCGCACGGCCATCGTCACCGGCGCCTCGCGTGGCATCGGGCTCGCCGCGGCGCAGGCCATCGCTGCCGCGGGCGGCAATGTCGTGCTGACGTCGCGGTCGCAGGAATCCGCGGACGCGGCGGCGAAAGAGGTGGGCGGCAACGCACTGGGCGTCGGCGCGCACGCGGTCGACGAGGACGCCGCGCGCCGCTGCATCGACCTGACCCTCGAAAAGTTCGGCAGCGTTGACATTCTCGTCAACAATGCCGGCACCAACCCGGCCTACGGTCCGGTGATCGACCAGGACCACGCCCGGTTCCAGAAGACCTTCGACGTGAACCTGTGGGCGCCGATCCTGTGGACGTCGCTGGCCACCCGCGCCTGGATGAGGGAGCACGGCGGCGCGGTGGTCAACACCGCCTCCATCGGCGGGATGGGGTTCGAGGCCAACCTCGGGCTCTACAACGCGAGCAAGGCCGCGCTGATCCATCTGACCAAGCAGATGGCGCTGGAGCTGTCGCCGCGGATCCGGGTCAACGCGGTCGCGCCGGGTGTGGTGCGCACCAAGCTGGCCGCGGCGCTGTGGCAGGAGCACGAGCAGCTGCTCAACGAGGCGACGGCGCTCAACCGGATCGGCGAGCCCGGCGATATCGGTTCGGCGATCGCGTTCCTGGTCTCCGATGCCGCGAGCTGGGTGACCGGGGAGACGATGGTGATCGACGGCGGGCAGCGACTCGGTGACGCCAGCCAGTTCCGTAAGGGCCCGGTCGCCGATGGGTGAGAACCTCGCGGTGGACCCGGTCGCGATCGCCGGATGGCTCGACGCACTCGGCCTCGAATTCGATGGCCCGCTGCGTTTCACCCGGATCGGTCTCGGCCAGTCCAATCTCACCTACCTGCTCACCGATGCCGCCGACCGGCGCTGGGTGTTGCGGCGCCCGCCGGTGGGGCACCTGCTGGCCTCGGCGCACGACGTCGTCCGTGAGGCCCGCATCATCGCTGCCCTGGAAGACACCGCGGTGCCCGCGCCGCGCATCCTTGGCGTCAGCACCGATAGCGCGGTGTCCGAAGTCCCGCTGGTGCTGATGGAGTTCGTCGACGGGCTGGTGATCGACACCATGGATGTCGCGCGGTCGCTCACACCGCAGCGGCGGGGCGAGATCGCCCTGTCGCTACCGCGCACGCTGGCGAAGATCCATGCCGTCGACATCGAAGCGGTCGGGCTCGCGGATCTGGCCAGTCACAAGCCGTACGCGCAACGTCAGCTCAAGCGCTGGGCCGGGCAGTGGGAGCAATCCAAGACGCGCGAGCTTCCCGAGCTCGACGACCTCACGCGCAGGCTCGTAGCCGCAGTGCCCGACCAACACGAGATCACCCTCGTGCACGGCGATTTCCATCTCCGCAACATCATCGCCGACCCCGGATCCGGCGAACTGAAAGCCGCATTGGACTGGGAACTGTCCACGCTCGGTGAGCCACTCGCCGATATGGGCAGTCTGCTGGCCTACTGGCCCGAACCCGGCGAGGAAGCCCTCGGCGGCGATTTCCCCGCCTCCACTCTGCCGGGATTCCCGACCCGCGCGGAACTGGCGCAGGTGTATCTGACCGAAACCGGTCGCGATCCGGCCGCTTTGCAGTACTGGCACGTGCTGGGCCTGTGGAAGCTGGCGGTGATCGCCGAAGGCGTGATGCGTCGCGCGATGGACGAACCCCAGAACCGGGCCGCGGCCGGCACCCCGACCGTCGAGCGGATCGATGCGGTGGTGCAGAAGGCCACCGAAGTCGCCGACGCCGCCGGACTCTGACGACATCTTCAGGAGAACGACATGACTCAGGAAACCAGAACCGCCATCGTCACCGGCGCCGCCCGCGGCATCGGCGCGGCCGTGGCCAAGCGGCTCGCCGCCGACGGAATGGCCGTCGCCGTGCTCGATCTCGATGCGTCCGCCTGCGCAGGCACCGTCGACGCGATCACCGCGGCCGGTGGGCGCGCGCTCGCCGTCGGGGCCGATGTCGCCGGCGAAGCCGCGGTCACCAGGGCCGTCGAGCAGATCACCGACGCGCTCGGCGCGCCGACCGTGCTGGTCAACAATGCCGGCATCATCCGCGACAACCTGCTGTTCAAGATGACCGTCGACGACTGGGACGCGGTGATGAACGTGCATCTGCGCGGTGCGTTCCTGATGACGCGCGCGGTGCAGCAGCACATGGTGGAAGCCGGTTTCGGCCGCATCGTCAATCTGTCGAGCACCTCCGCGCTGGGCAATCGCGGCCAGGCCAACTACTCGGCCGCCAAGGCGGGCATGCAGGGCCTGACCAAAACCCTCGCCATCGAACTCGGCAAGTTCGGCGTGACCGCGAACGCCATCGCGCCCGGCTTCATCGAAACCGAGATGACCGCCGCCACCGCCGCCCGCGTCGGCATGCCCTTCGATGACTTCAAAAAGGCGATGGCCCAGCAGATTCCGGTGCAGCGCACCGGAACGCCCGACGATATCGCGCACACCGCCTCGTTCCTGGTGAGTCCGGGCGCGGGCTTCGTGTCCGGGCAGGTCATCTACGTCGCCGGCGGGCCGACGGACTGATCCGCCGGCCAGGACAAGGACGACGATATGACGATCGATACCGCGATCGCCGCCGATCTCGACGCGCGCATCGCTGAACTGCTCGCGACCAACGATCCCGCGGCGACCGACGCCCGCGAATTCCTCGGCGCCCGTTTCGACGACGGCCTGGCCTGGGTGCATTTCCCCGTCGGTAACGGTGGCCTCGGACTGCCGCAGATCTATCAGGCTCATGTCGATGCCGCGCTCGCCGCCGCCGGAGCGCCCGGCCCCGCGGTCGAGCGCAACGGGATCGGCCTCGGCATGGCCGCCCCGACGATCGCCGCCTTCGGCACGCCGGAACAGCAGCGAAAGTTCTTGCGGCCGTTGTTCACCGGCGAACACATCTACTGTCAGCTGTTCAGCGAACCCGGTGCGGGCTCGGACCTGGCCGCGGTGGCCACCCGCGCGGCCCGGGACGGCGCCGACTGGGTGGTGGACGGACAAAAGGTGTGGACCTCCGGCGCGCAGAACGCGCACATGGCCATCCTGGTCGCGCGCACCGACCCCACGGTGCCCAAACACGCCGGGCTGACCTACTTCCTGTGCGAGATGAGCGATCCCGGCATCGAGATCCGCCCGTTGCGCCAGATCACCGGTGAGGCCGAGTTCAACGAGGTCTTCCTGTCCGGTGTCCGCATCCCCGACGAGAACCGCCTCGGCGGCGAGGGCCAAGGCTGGCGGGTCGCCACCACCACGCTCAACAACGAGCGGGTCGCCATCGGATCCGGCGCACCACGCGAAGGCGGCATGATCGGCACGGTGGTGCGGGCCTGGCGGGAACAGCCGCAATTGCGCGATCCGGCCATGCACGACGAGCTGCTGCGACTGTGGGTGGACGCCGAAGTCGCCCGGCTGACCGGGGAACGGCTGCGTCAGCAGCTGGCCTCCGGGCAACCGGGACCCGAGGGCTCGGCGATGAAACTGGCCTTCGCCAGGCTGGCCCAGCGCATCTCCGGCTTTGCCATCGAACTGCACGGCGAAGCGGGATTGCGCTACGACGACTGGACGTTGCGCAGGCCGGAACGGGTCGATTTCACCGGCCGCGGACCGGGCTACCGCTATCTGCGCGCCAAGGGCAACTCGATCGAGGGCGGCACCTCGGAGATCCTGCGCAATGTGATCGCCGAGCGGGTGCTCGGCCTGCCGCCGGAACAACGCGTCGACAAGACCGTCGCCTGGAAGGACCTGGCCCGATGAGCACCGCGGATCTGCTGTATTCCGACACCGAGCAGGCGCTGCGCGACAGCGTGCGGCGACTGCTGGCCGACCGCTGCCCGCCCGAGGCGGTGATGAGCGTGTACGATTCGGCGCCAACGGATTTCGCGCCGGTGTGGAAGACGATCGCCGCCGATCTCGGCGTCGCCGGGCTGCTGGTACCCGAGGAACTCGGTGGTGCGGGCGCCACGGCGCGGGAAGCGGCGGTGGTGCTGGAGGAGATCGGCCGCGCCGTGGCGCCGGTGCCGTTCCTGTCGAGTGCGGTGCTCGCGACGGTGGCGCTGCTGCGGGCCGGTGACACCGAGACGGTGCGTGAGCTCGCCGAGGGCAACCGCACCGCGGCGCTCGTGGTGCCGCTGTCGGCCGTGCCGCATGCGGCCGTCACCGGGGTACTGGCCACCGACGGCGGATTGACCGGCACGGTCACCAGTGTGGCGGGTGCGCTCGACGCGGATCTGCTCGTCGTACCGGCGACGGGGCCGCGGGGGCTGGAGCTGCACGTCGTCGAGCGGCGGGTCCGGGGTGTGACGGTGACGCCGGTGCCGGCGCTGGATATGACCAGGCCGCTGGCCGATATCTCCTTCGGTGCCACACCATCGACGCGGGTGAGCGCCGAAGCCGCCGACGCCGTCGCCGAAGCCCTGCGCTGCGGCGCGGCCCTGCTGGCCTCCGAGCAGTACGGGGTCGCGCGCTGGTGCTTCGACACCACGCTGGCCTACGTCAAGGAGCGCAAGCAGTTCGGCCGGGTCATCGGCTCCTACCAGGCGATCAAGCATCGGCTGGCCGAGTTGTGGCTGGAACTGGGGTCGGCGGCCTCGGCGGCCCGCTATGCCGCCGACACCTATGCCCGCGGTGACGATGACGCCGAGATCGCCTCCGCGCTCGCCCAGTCCTATTGCGGCGACGTCGCCGTGCACGCCGCCGAGGAATGCGTGCAACTACATGGCGGCATCGGGATGACCTGGGAATATCCGGCGCACCTGTATCTGAAGCGCGCCAAGAGTGCACAACTGGCGTTCGGCACCGGCTACCGGCATCGGGCCCGGCTCGCCGAACTCATCGATCTGCCGGTGACGGCGGATCCGACCACAAGGAGTTGACGGTGAAAGCATGGCGAGTCGACGAACTCGGCGAACCGCGCGATGTGCTGCGCCTCGAGGAGGTCGCCGACCCGGTGGCCGGCCCGGGACAGCTGCTGGTGCGGGTGCTGGCCGCGCCGGCGAACTTTCCGGACGTGCTGCTGTGCCGGGGCAAATACCAGATCACCCCGCCGCTGCCGTTCACCCCTGGCGTGGAGCTGTGTGGTGAGGTGGTGGCGGTCGGCGCGGGCGTCACCCGGTTTGCGGTGGGCGACCGCGTGATCGGCAACCCGAATCTGCCCGACGGTGCGTTCGCCGAGCTGACCGTTGTCGACGAGGCCAATGCCTTCCCGGCACCGGCCGCCCTCGACGACGCCGAGGCCTCTGCCTTGAGCATCGGCTACCAGACCAGCTGGTTCGCCCTGCATCGGCGCACCACCCTGCAGCCGGGGGAGACGCTGCTGGTGCATGCCGCCGCGGGCGGCGTCGGCAGCGCGGCGGTGCAACTCGGTAAGGCGGCCGGTGCCACGGTGATCGGTGTCGTCGGCGGTGCGGACAAGGCCGAGTACTGCCGCGAGCTGGGCGCCGACCTGGTGATCGACCGGCAGACCGAGGACTTCCTGCCGATCGTCAAGGAATTCACCGGCGGCCGCGGCGTCGACGTCGTCTACGACCCGGTGGGCGGTGAGGCCTACGCCAAATCCACCAAATGCATTGCCTTCGAAGGCCGCATCCTGGTGATCGGTTTCGCCGGCGGCACCATCCCGCAGCCCGCACTCAACCACGCGCTGATCAAGAACTACTCGATCATCGGATTGCACTGGGGCCTGTACAAGCAGTACAACACCCAAGCCATCCAGGACTGCCACGACGAGCTGACCCGGCTCGCCGCCTCCGGGGCGATCAAGCCGCTGGTCAGTGAGCGGCTCGCGCTCGCCGACGTGGCCGACGGGCTCGGCCGCCTCGGTGAGGGCAGCACCGCCGGGCGAATCGTGTTCCAGCCATGACGGCCACCGCACTCGACCCGCGCCAGGCGATCCTGGTCGATTTCGGCGGCGTCCTGACCACCAGCGTGCTCGAGGCGTTCCGCGCGTTCGGCGCCTCGCTCGGGCACCCGGATCTGCCGATCACCCTGCTCGGCACCGACCCGCAGTCGCGCACGCTGCTGGCCGACCACGAGTCCGGACGCATCGACGCCGACACCTTCGAAGCCGGTTTCGCCGAACGGCTGCGGGCCCACGGCGCCGAGGTCGACGCGGCCGGATTGAGCGGGCGAATGCAAGGCGGACTGCGTCCGGACGAGGACAGCATCGCGCTGATCCGGCGGTTGCGCGACGCCGGTGTTCCGGTGGCACTGGTGTCCAATGCCTTCGGCCGCGATTGTTATGCCGGATTCGATCTGTCCGAGCTTGCCGATGTCGTCGTGATCTCCTCGGAGGTCGGCGTGCGTAAGCCGTCGCGGCGGATCTACCAGATCGCCTGTGACGAGTTGGGTGTGCGGCCGGATCAGTCGGTGATGATCGATGATCTACGGCAGAACCTCGACGGTGCCGCGCGGCTCGGCATCGCCGGAGTGTTGCATACCACCGCTGCCGATACCGGTCGCCAGCTTGCCGAGCGGCATGGTATCGGCACCTGATATCGCCGGGCGCGGGCCCGCCGACCGGCTGTCGAGTCCGGTCGGCGGGCCCGTCGGTGCTCACATCCCCAGTGATTTGCGACGATAGTGCCGTGTCGCACTCGGTGAATTCGCGAGCCGGTAAACAAGCACCGGCATTGACTCCACGCGGAGAGCGGACTCGGACGAAACTGGTCGACGCCGCCGAACTGGTGTTCGCGCGCCTCGGCTTCGTCGAAACCCGGGTGGCCGACATCGTCGCCGAAGCCGGCGTCGCGCACGGCACCTTCTACGTGTATTTCGACTCCAAAGAAGCGATCTTCCACGCGGTCGTGCTGAACCTGATCACCGATATGCGCGACAAGGTCCGCGCGCGCATGGGCACCCAGCCGGAGACCGCTGTCGAAGCCATCGAGTCGGCTGTGCGCGCCTACGTGCAGGCCTTCCGTGATCATCAGCGCCTGATGCTGCTGTGGGGTGAGGTCGCCGGCCTGAATCCGGAGATCGGCAGGCTCGCACAGACCGAGATCGATCTGTTCATCGATCGTGCCGAATCCATGATCATCCGGTTGCAGGACAATCGTCTCGCCGCCCGCGATATCGACGCCCGCTACGCCGCGACCGCCTTGTGCGGGATGGTGCGCGAATTCTGCATCCAACAGGCGAAACTCGGCACCGATATCGACGCCGACGCGGCCGCGGCCACCCTCTCGACGCTCTGGGTGCGCGGTATCGGGGTGGTCCACGGCGCGCCGCCGGTATAAACCGGGGAGCTACTGGCGCAGCGATTCCCGGTCGATGGCCCGTTTGAGAATCTTGCCGGTGGCACCCTTGGGCAGGGCGTCGGTGAATCGGATGATGCGCGGAATCTTGTAGGCCGACAGCCGCTCCCGGCTCCAGTGCGAGACACCCTCGGCATCCAGGCCCGAGTCGGGTGCGGTGACGATGACGGCGGCGACCTCCTCGCCGTAATGGTCGTCCGGCACGCCGACCACTGCGGCTTCGACGATCTCGGGGTGCTCGTACAGGACCTCCTCGACCTCGCCCGGATAGACGTTGTAGCCGCCCCGGATGATCAGGTCCTTGACCCGGTCGACGATGCGCAGATCGCCGTCGGCGTCGAATTCGCCCAGGTCGCCGGTGCGGAACCAGCCGTCGGGGGACAGGACATCGGCGGTGGCCTCGGGCCTGCGCCAGTAGCCCTTCATCACCGTCTCACCGCGCACGAACACCTCCCCGACCTCGCCGGGCGGGCACGGCGCCCCGTCGTGGTCGCGGACCTCGACGCGGGTGCGCTCGACCGCGCGGCCGGTGTAGCCGATCTTGGCGCCGCGGTCGAGATCGTTGAAGGTGCCGAAGGCGGTGGTCTCGGTGAGGCCGTAGCCCTCGAGAATCGTGCACCCGAACGTCTTCTGGAACTCGCGCGCGACCTCACCGGGTAGCGACGCACCGCCGGAGATGGCGACGCGCAACTGGACGAAATCGGCCGGGTCGGCGGAATCGGCGGCGCGCAGCATGGCGTTCCACATCGTCGGTACACCGGCCATGATGGTCAACCGGTCCCGGCGCAGCATTTCCAGCATGGCGACGGGGTCGAAACGCGCCAGCAGCGACAGCGATCCGCCGGCGGTGAAACACGACATCATGACCGCGGCCTGGCCGAACACATGGAACAGCGGCAGCCCGGTGCCGGTGCGGTCGGCGGCGGTGCCGCGGCTGCTCGCAGCGCCGATCTCGCCGCCGGCCAGCAGGTTCCCGACCGTCAGCTGTGCGCCCTTGGGGCGTCCGGTGGTGCCCGAGGTGTAGAGGATGGCCGCAGTATCGGTGCGGTCGCGGTCGGCGCATTCGACGGGTTCGGCGGCCACCTGCGCGCCGGCGGGCAGCGACCAGAACGGTGTCCCGGTGTGGTCGGCGGCCTCGGTGACCGCAGGCCCGAGCTCATGCCAGGCGATGGCGAGCGCGCAGTCGGCGTCGGTGAGGAAGTAGTCGACCTCGGCGCGGGTCGACATGGTGTTCACCGGCACCACCACACACCCGGCCGCCTGAATTCCCAAGTACGCCACCACGAATTCGGGTACCGACGGCGCGGCGAGCAGGACCCGGTCACCCGGGCGCAGGCCGGCGGCGACGAGTGCGCCGCCGTACCGCGTGGCGAGCCGGTGCAGCTGGCGATAGGTCCATTCGCCGCGCTCACTGCGCAGCGCGACACTGTCGGGCGCGGTCTCGGCGTGGGTGCGAACGGGATCGCAGACGTTGGCCATGGGTGATCCTTCGATGGCAAGAGGGGAGCGAGAGCACACCGAGCGTATCTGAAGCTGACGTCAGGTTTATTGGTTTTGTGTGATTGACATTACTTCCGGCCTCCGCCACACTGATCGCACCAACTTGAACTTGGTGTCAACTTCTACTTCCGTCAGGTCGATGACCGGGCGCTCCAGCCCGAGGAGTACACGCATGACCGCACCCCCCGTAGAACCCGCAGGCCAGGCCGCCGAGGCGGCCGCCGACGATGTGCACCGCCGGCGCGCCCATCGCAAACTGCTCACCGCCGGCCTGGTCGGCAGCTCGATCGAGTGGTACGACTTCTTCCTCTACGGAACCGCCGCCGCCCTGGTCTTCCCGGACGTCTTCTTCCCCGATAGCTCCGCGCTGATGGGCACCTTGCTCTCATTCAGTACGTTCTGGGCGGGCTTCGTGGCCCGGCCGATCGGCGGTGTGCTGGCCGGCCATTTCGGTGACAAGTACGGCCGCAAACCCGCCGTGGTGGCCTGTCTGCTCGGCATGGGCCTGGCCACTTTCCTCATCGGCTGTCTGCCCGGCGCGCACGCGATCGGTGTCGTCGCGCCGATCCTGCTGGTGACGCTGCGGTTCCTGCAGGGCATGGCCTGCGGCGGGCAGTGGGGCGGAATTGTGCTGCTGCTCACCGAATCCGCGAGTCCGAAGCGCCGCGGGTTCGCCGGCACCTTCGGCCAGATGGGTGTGCCGCTCGGGGTGATCCTCGGCAACCTGGTGTTCCTCATCGCCGCCGAGGCGATCTCCGAGGAGGCCTTCCTGAGCTGGGGCTGGCGGGTGCCGTTCTTCTGTAGCGCACTGTTGTTCCCGGTGGTGCTCTACATCCAGACCAAGGTCGAGGACACCCCCGAATTCCGGGACCTGCAAAAGGAAGTGGCCGACAAACGCGCCACCGCGGTCGCCCAGGCCCCGCTGGCCGAGGCGATCCGGCTGCACTGGCGCAAGATCCTGCTCGGCTGCGGCTTGCTGGCCGCCACCAATACCGCCTTCTACATCAGCATCGCCGGCGTGCTCAGCTACGGAACCCAGGAATTGGGTATGAAGCACAACGACATCCTGTCGATTTCGCTGGTCGTGTCCCTGCTCGGCGGCGGCGTCATCCTGTGGTCGGGTGCGCTCTCGGATCGGGTCGGCCGCAGACCGTTGATCCTGATCGGCGGTATCGGGCTGGCGGTGTGGGCGTTTCCGTACTTCTGGCTGGTCGACACCGCGAAACTGCCGATGTTCTTCATCGCTGTTGCCGTCGGCACGCTGTTCCAATCGATGACCTACGGTCCGCTGGCGGCGTTCATGGGCGAGCTGTTCGAACCACGACTGCGCTACTCGGGTGCGTCGCTGGCCTATCAGTTGGCCGCGATCACCGTCAGCGGCGGCACGCCGTTCATCATGACCGCGCTGATCGCCAATACCGGCTCCACCGTGCTGGTTTCGGTATATCTGGCCGCGATGGGCCTGGTGACCGTCTTCAGCGCCTGGATCCTGCGCGAGACCAACCCCGCCGCCGTGCGCGCCGACCCCGCCGCCGTCCCGGGCGAGCAGTTCTACCGCTGATCGCCCGCGGTGGCGAATCCGGCTGTGTGACAACAAGAGAGGACAACAACCGGTAATGAGACAAGCAGTGATCGTGTCGACGGCGCGCACGCCGATCGGCAAGGCCTATCGAGGCGCGTTCAGCGATACCTCGGGCCAGCGGTTGGCCGCCCACGCGATCGAACATGCGGTGCGCCGCGCCGGAATCGAGGGCGCGGAGATCGATGACGTCGTGCTCGGCTGCGCGTTGCAGCAGGGTTCGACCGGCAACAATGTCGCCCGCCAGGCGGCGCTGCGGGCCGGTCTACCCGACGCGGTGTCCGGGATGACCATCGACCGGCAGTGCTCATCGGGGCTGATGGCGATCGCCACCGCGGCCAAACAGATCGTCGCCGACGGCATGCGGATCACGGTCGGCGGCGGTGTCGAATCGATCTCGCTGGTGCAGAACGACCACGCCAACACCTATCGCGCCACCGACCCCTGGCTGAACGAGCATGTGCCGTCGATCTATATGCCGATGCTGCACACCGCCGAGATCGTCGCCGAACGCTACGGCGTGACCCGCGAGCGTCAGGACGAGTTCGCGCTGCTGTCCCAGCAGCGCACCGCCGCGGCGCAGCAGGCCGGTCGCTTCGACGACGAGATCGTCGCGCTGCCCTCGGTCGTCCGCGGCGCCGACCCCGAGACCGGCGAGGTCGTCGAGCGACAGGTGAGCTTGGCCGAGGACGAGGGCAACCGGCCCGGTACCACGCTCGACACCCTGGCCGGCCTGCGGCCCGTGCTGCCGGACGGCCGGATCACCCAGGTGTCGACCGTGACCGCGGGCAATGCGTCGCAACTCTCCGACGGCGCGTCGGCGTCGGTGCTGATGGAGGCCGGTGAGGCCGAACGGCGCGGGCTGACCCCACTGGGGATCTACCGCGGCATCGCGGTGGCCGGTCGTGCGCCCGACGAGATGGGCATCGGGCCGGTGTTCGCCATCCCGAAGCTGCTCGACACCCACGGTCTCACCATCGACGACATCGGGCTGTGGGAGCTCAACGAGGCGTTCGCCTCCCAGGCGGTGTACTGCCGGGACAAGCTCGGGATCGATCCGGAGCGGCTCAACGTCAACGGTGGTGGCATTTCCATCGGGCACCCGTACGGGATGACCGGTGCGCGGCTGGTCGGGCACGCGCTGATCGAAGGCCGGCGACGCGGGGTCCGATACGTCGTGATCACCATGTGCGTCGGCGGCGGCATGGGCGCGGCCGGGCTGTTCGAGGTGGTCTGACGCCAGTGCGTCGACGCGCCAGCGACATCTGCGCAGGCCATCGAAATTAGAACTGATGTCAATATTGAAACTGTAGGAGAATCAGCATGGTCGATACGACCGTCCTTCCGGTTCGGCCGAAGAGCTACGCCGAACTCACCGAACTGATCGGCCGCGAACTCGGCCCGACCGACTGGCACGAGGTGACCCAGCAGCGGGTCGACGCCTTCGCCGACGCCACCGGCGATCACCAGTGGATCCACGTCGATCCCGAACGCGCCGCGGCGAGCCCGCTCGGCGGCACCATCGCGCACGGGCTCTACAGCCTGTCGCTGGGACCGGCGCTGTCGTACACGTTGCTGGCCTTCGACGGATTCACCCACAGCCTGAACTACGGCTACAACAAGGTCCGTTTCCCGGGCCCGGTTCCGGTGGGATCGCGAATCCGCATGCGCGCCACCATCGTTTCCGCCGAGCAGGTCGCGGGCGGCATCCAGATCGTCATGCGCCAGGTCGTGGAACGCGAGGGCAGTGACAAGCCCGTGGTCGTGGCCGAATCGGTCGCTCGCGTCGTCGAATAACCGCCCACCCGAACAGAATCCCACCGAAAGAGGAATCTCCATGAAGGTACGCAAACTCGCGGTATCGACGGCTGCCGGCCTGGCCGCGCTGACGCTGTGTTCGGCCACCGCCACCGCTGAGCCGTTGAGTGTGGACATCGCACCGAAGGTCAACTACACCGCCTATCAGGACGGTAAGACGGCGGTGATCACCGTCGATGCCGGCCAACTCGTCATCGATGACGGCAAATTCCAGATCCGCGCCGACGACGGCTCGGTGCTGGCCGGTGTGCCGCTCGAATTCAACGTCAACAATGTGGCCTTCCCCATCGACGCCGAGATCGACGGGCACACCGCGCGGCTCACCCCATCGCTGGACCCGGCCCGCGCGGTGGAGAAGCCGGTCGCCCTGCCGTTCCAGGAGCACGCGCCGTGGAAGACACCCTACGACCGTGAGGTCGCGGCCTTCTCCCGGATGGCGGGCACCATCACCATGGCCGGTGTGGCAGGCGGTGTCGTCGGCGCGGTCGGTGCCGGCGTCATCGGCTGCCTCGTCGGCGGTGTCACCCTGGCCGCCGCGACCAGCCCGGTGGCCATGATGTTCGGTGCCGGACCGATCGCCGGTTGCCTCATCGGTGCGGGCGCGCTCGCGCCGATCGGCGCCGTCGCCGGAGCGCTGATCGTCGGCGCGCCGGTGATGACGGCCGCGGTGATCCAGTACTTCACCACGATCAACGAGCCGTTCCCGGCGCCGGTGAAGTAACCGCGCTGCCGGATTGTTCGAGCGCCCTACGGCAGTCGGCCGTAGGGCGCTCGCTCATGTCCGGCTCGGCGAGCCGGACGGCGATGGGTCCTGGTGATGCCGGGCTGGGTGAGCGCATACGGTGACGGGTATGTCGATCTCACCCGATGACGTCTACCGTCGAGCCGCGCGGACGATCGCGCACGGGCAGCGCCTGGAAGTGAACGCGCTGATCGACCAATTGCATGTCTCGCGGGCCACGCTGTTCCGCAAGGCGGGCAACCGCGAACAGATCCTCGGCGAGGCGATCTGGCGGATAGCCGACCACAGCTTCGGTGCCGCGAGCGCTCGGTGGCGGCGGGCCTACGGCGGTGCGGTCCGCGACGGGTCCGGGACGTTGCGATCGGTCCGCATCATCACCGATCACGGTGCCGCGATCGCGGCGGACCGCGGTATGCGGCGACTGCTGGACGAGGAACCGAAGGTGGCGATGCGGGTGCTGACCGACCCGTACGGCGCGGTACAGCCCCGCACGATCGCGCGGGTGCAGCAGCTGATCGCCGACGACGTGCGCGAGGCCGGTCTCGAGCCGGCGGTCGAACTCGACGATCTGGCCTATGCCGTTGTGCGGCTGGGGGAATCGATGTTGTACGCCGATCTCCTGGCCGGGCGCCGGCCGAATATCGACAACGCCAACACCCTGGTCGCCGCACTCATCACCGGCGTGCTGGCTGCGCGCTGAGCAGGTTTCGCCGGCACGCCGAAGAGGCTGCCACGAACACGTGACAGCCTCTCGGCCCCGGGACGGGTGGTCTGTTCGGTTGGTCAGGACCCGCAGTTACCTTGTGCGGGCCTGCCGTTCAAGCGTTCGCCGAGCCAATCCACGGCGTCGTCGCCGCCGATCATGACCGCGCCCGCATGATCGGCCAGCGGGTAGGCATGCCATTCGACGGTATTGCCGCCCGCGCACCAGTCGGCGCGCAATTGCTCGCCGAGACCGTAGGACACGACCTGATCGGTGGTTCCGTGGAAGAGGTAGAGCGGGAAAGCAGTGCGAACGCTGCCCAGACGGTCCTCGCCGAGCCGTTGCCGCCACTGCGGATCGTCGAGTGGGTTGCGTGCGAGTGCCTCGTTCAGCGAATGGCCCTCGCCGGCGCGCACATTGTCCAGGACGCAGCCACCGCGCAGCTGCTGCACGAGGTCACGGCCCTGGGCGGTCAGATACGAGTCCAGATCGAGTTCGGGATAGGCCGCGTCGTGGCCGATCGCGACCATGAGCGAGGCCGCTGGATTCCCGTCGCTGCCGTTCTTGTCGAGTGCGTCTTTCAGCACATCGGCGGGAACGCCGCCGCTGGCCGCGGCCTTCACCTGGAGCTCCGGTGCGTACTCACCGGCGAGTTCGGCCGCCCAGGCGCTGGCCTGGCCACCCTGGGAGTAGCCCATGATCCCGACCGGCGAGGCCGGGCTCACCCCCGCCTGCCGCAGCTCGGGCAGGCGCTGGGCGGCGCGGGCGGCATCGAGGACGGCGGTGCCTTCGGAGCGGCCGACGAGATACGGGTGGTCGCCGGGAGTGCCCAGGCCGGGGTAGTCGGTGACGGCCACGGCCCAGCCGCGCATCAGCAGCTCACCGACCGACATGCCCTCGAGATTCTTGCCCTGGATGAACGTAGCCGATGGCGCGCACTGATCGCCCATACCGACGGTGCCGACAGCGTAGGTCACCAACGGCCGGGTTCCGGTCTTGCCGTCCTCGGGCACGATCACGGTGCCGGACACGACGCTCGGCTGGCCCAGGGCGTCGGTCGAGTGGTAGAAGATCTTCCACGCCTTGGTCGGGGTCGGCAGGCCCGGCACCACCTTGAAGGAATAGGGCTCCGCGCTGATCACGTCACCGGGTGCGCCGGCTGGGGCGGTGGGGGCGGTGGCGCCGGGTTGCTCCTCGGCGCCGGCCGGGCCTAGCCCGGTGAAAGTGCTCGCTGCCAGCGTGACAGCGATGGTGAGCAGTGCCAGCCGGCCGGCGAATGCGGGCCGCGCTCGGCGGCGGGTGTGGTTCATGGGTTCTCCTGGATGTCCTGGGCGAGAACGGGGTTCGGCACGACACGCGCGACTTTCCGATCTCTGCGCCCAGATGACTGGTTGATGTCGGCGCCACAGTCATGAAACATCGCTCACAAGTGATTCACAATACTTGACTTTGTTGGTTCGGTTAAAGTATTGGGCGCGCCTCGGAATGTGAAGCCTTGACCTGCTGAACAGGGCGCTATAGCTTTATTGAAGCTGACGTCAGATTCAATGAAATCGCCGGTCCGGCGGCGTCCGACTGGCGTGAGAACACATCACGGCGGGCTATCCCGGCATCGTCTTCGAACAAAGGAACCTCAGTGAAGGTCAACGCAAAGACCGCCATCGTGACCGGCGCCGGGCGCGGGATCGGCGCCGCGCTCTGCGCTCGGCTGGTGCAGGCCGGCGCCCGGGTCGTCGTCGCGGATCTCGATGAAGCCGCCGCCGGCGACGTGGCGGATGCGCTATGTGCCGAACGGCCGGATGCCGCGGTCGCGGTGGCGGGAGACGTCGCCGATGAAAGCTATCTGCGCGAGCTGATCGCGACGGCCGAGGACCGCTTCGGACCGGTGCAGCTGTTCTTCGCCAATGCCGGAATCCCCGGTCGTCCAGGCCTCGGCGACGACGACGGCTGGACTCGCGCCTTCGATGTGCACGTCCTGGCGCATGTGCGGGCGGCGCGGATGTTGGTCGACGGCTGGGTCGAGCGCGGCGAGGGCTACTTCGTCTCGACCGCGTCGGCCGCGGGTCTGCTGACCCAGATCGGGGCCGCCGACTATTCGGTCACCAAGCACGCCGCGGTGGCCTTCGCCGAATGGCTCAGCGTGACCTACGGCGGCCAGGGCGTTCGGGTGAGCTGCCTGTGCCCGATGGGAGTGGACACCGCGATGTTGCAGGCCGGCACGGAATCCGATGATCGCTGGGGTGCCGCCGCCGCGCGTGCCGTCACCGCGGCGGGTGCGGTGCTGAGCCCCGACGACGTCGCCGGCGAGGTGCTCGCCGCCGTCGAGGACGAACGCTTCCTGATCCTGCCGCACGCTCAGGTCGCTGAGATGCATCGGCAGAAGGTCACCGACTACGACAGGTGGTTGCGCGGCATGCGCCGCTACCAGGCCTCACTGCTCGCCGTCGAGTGAGGCACCGGATGTCCACGGGGCAGCCGTGCGCACCGGAACCGAAGCGGCGCAGGGCGATTCTGGTCGATTTCGGCGGCGTCCTCACCACCAGTGTGCTCGCCGGCTTCCGGGCGTTCGGTGCGCGCATCAGCGTCGATCCGGATCTGCCGGTCCGCTTGATCATCGGCGATCCGGTGGTTCGCGGATGCTTCGCGGCCTTCGAGGCGGGGCAGTGCGGCGATCAGCACTTCGAGCGGGTGCTGGCCGCGGCGCTGGCCCGGCACGGCGGCCGCGTCGAAGCCGAGGGTCTCCTGCGCGACATTCGCGCCGAAATCGCACCCGACGCCGAGATGATCGAGCTGGTCGCCGGTCTGCGCGCGGCGGGCCATCCGGTGGCATTGGTGTCGAACTCGATGGGACACGGCTGTTTCGACGGGTACGACCTCGCCACCCTGGTCGATGTGACGGTCGTATCCACCGAGGTCGGTCTGCGCAAACCGAGCCGCGAGATCTTCCGGCTGGCCTGCCGCGAACTCGGAGTCGAACCCGCCGACGCACTGCTCATCGATGACCTGCCGCACAATATCGCCGGTGCCGAGCGCGCCGGGATCGACGGCATCCTGCACGGCAGCGCGCACCGCACCGCCGAGGAGCTCGCGACTCGCTACGGCATCTTCCCGCTCCTGCCGCCCTCCCCGCCGACGGCGAACTGGTGCTGGCGCCGCTCGGGCATGAGTTCCTGGCTTCGCTGATCGCGCCACCGTGATCGGCACGCGGCCATATTGATCGGGAGCCGGGTGCGCTCGGCCGTGACGGCTCACCGCACCGTACCCGCCGCGGGAGTCGGCCGGAACTCAGTCGGCCGGGTCGGCCAGCAGCCCGTTGTCGCGCGCGATCTTCTCGATCTGCTCGGGCGTGCCGCCCATGATCGTGCGCACGTGTTCGGTGACCAGCTCGATGGGCCAGTTCCACCAGGCCGCGCGCAGCAGCCGGTCGATGTCGTCGTCGGAGAAGCGCTTCTTGACCGGCCGGGCCGGGTTGCCGCCGACGATGGTGTACGGGGCGACATCGCCGGTGACGACGGCACCGGTGGCGATGATCGCGCCGTCGCCGATGCGCACACCCGGCATCACCAAGCTGTTGTAACCGAACCAGACATCATTGCCGACGACGGTGTCGCCGCGGCTGGGGATCGAGGTGATGATGTCCATGGTCTCCTCGGCCCAGGTGCCGCCGAAGATGGTGAACGGAAACGTGGACACGCCATGGGTCGGATGGTTGGCGCCGGCCATGATGAACCGGGTGTTCGTCGCAATGGCGCAGTAGCGGCCGATGATCAGCTTCTCCGGGCCGTACGGGTAGAGCACGTTGTTCGTTTCGAACTCGGTGGGGGCGTGCGGATCGTCGAAATAGGTGTAGTCACCGACTTCGATGCGATCGGAGGTGATGTGCGGTGCGAGGAAAACCGTGCGGTCGGTATGTGGCAGCGGAAACCGGGCCGCGGGATCAGGAATGGTCGACACCCGGTCGAGCCTAGTTCCGGGCTACCCCGCCGGGCGAGCCACGCATCCGACGGCTACTGGAGTTCTCTGAAGAGGCCAGAGATCAGCAACTGGATATGGAATGCAGGTCCAGTTACCGGCGATGCTGGTGCGATGGTGCGTCGGCTGGTCGCGTTGTACGCGGGATTGTGGTTGTACGGGTTCTCCATGGCCGTGATGGTGCGGGCGGGGCTCGGTCTGGACCCGTGGGATGTCTTTCACCAGGGCGTGGCCGAGCACGTGCCGCTGAGCTTCGGGATGGTGACCGCACTGACGGGTGTGGCGGTCCTGCTCGCGTGGATTCCGTTGCGGCAGCGGCCCGGACTGGGCACGGTGAGCAATGTCGTGGTGATCGCGGTGGCGGTCGATGTGGGCCTGTGGCTGCTGCCGGCCTGGCAGCCGTTGCCCGTGCGAGTGGGCGCGATGATCGCCGCGGTGGTGCTGAACGCGGTGGCGACGGTGTTCTACATCGGCGCAGGCATGGGTCCTGGCCCGCGCGACGGCCTGATGACAGGCCTGGTGCGGCGCACCGGACTGTCGGTGCGCGCCGTGCGCACCACCATCGAGGTGACCGTCCTGGCCACCGGATGGCTGCTCGGCGGCTCGGTCGGCATCGGCACTGTGGTCTACGCGTTCGGTATCGGCCCGCTGATCCAACTGCTGATCCCGGTGGCGAATCGCTGGCTGCCGGGATTCCAGGAAGTGCCCGCTCGGCCACCGCAACCGGTGCCCGCGACCGCGTAATGGGTTGTGCCCCCACGACGTTTGCCCAACGCCTACGATGTGCGCACGGGAGATCTCCGTCGATGGGAGAGCGTGATGAACGACAGTGCGAGCGTGGTGGATCCGAACACCCCCAGTATCGCGCGGGTGTACGACTACCTGCTCGGCGGGAAGGACAACTATCCCGTCGACCAGGAGATCGGCGACCACTTCAAGATCAATCTGCCGGGTTCGGTGTCCATCGCCTTCGGTAACCGGCAGGCCCTGGTCCGTGCGGTGCGCGATATCGCCTGCAGTGGGGTCAAGCAATTCATCGACCTGGGCAGCGGACTCCCGACCGCCGACAATGTGCACCAGATCGCGGCCCGCTACACCGAGGGCGCCAAGGTGGTCTACGTCGACAACGACCCCATCGTGCTCGCACACGGCCGCGCCCTGCTGGCCACCGACGAGAACACCACCGTGGTGCAGGCGGATGTGCGTGAGCCCGAGCGTATTCGCGACAGCGCCGAGGTGGCGCGGCTGATCGATTTCGACGAACCGGTCGCGATGGTGTTCAGCGCGATCCTGCACCACCTCAACGACGATGAAGACCCCAACGGTGTGGTGAACTACTGGCGCGACCAGATCCCCTCCGGTAGCCAGGTTTTCATCTCGCATTTCCGCTCCGGAGGCAATGCCGAGACCGAGGCCGCGGAGCAGAAGTTGCAGTCGACGTTCGGCCGGGGACGCTGGCGCACCGACGACGAGATCCGCGCGCTGTTCGGCGATCTCGAGATTCTGGAACCGGGTATCGTGCCCGCGGTGCTGTGGCGCCCGGATGCCCCGGACGCCGCCGACCCCGCGGTCTCCACCATCGGCACGCCGGAAAGGGAACTGACCGTATGGGATCAGCTGATCGTCGCGGGCCTGGCCCGCAAACCCTGAGGGACTTAAGCCACATCTTCGCGCGGCGCGCCGACTCGGCACTTGTCCGAGCGGCGTGTCTGCGCCGATCATGATCACGTGTTGATTTCAGATGGGGTGATTGGGCTGCGGCCGATCACGGTGGCCGATGCGCAGTCGCATCTGGCGGGGGAGGACGTGGAGTCGGCCCGATGGCGTGACGGTGGGCAGGGCACGCTCGCCGCCGTGACCGAACACTTCCAGCGTTGTGTGGCCGAATGGGAGGCCGACGGCCCGAGTAAAACCTTCGCGATCGTGGGTCTGGATGACGGCGTGCTGGTGGGGACGCTCGACATCCAGATCGATCAGGAATATCTGGCCGCCCGGCAGGCGAACGTGGCCTACGGCATCTACCCGCAGTTCCGGCGCCGCGGCCTGGCCGCCCGCGCCGTGGTGCTGGCGTGCCGCTATATCGCCGCCCACGATCTGGCCGACGAGGCCGTGCTGCGGATCGATCCGGCCAACAAGGCGTCGGTGGCGGTGGCGCACCGGGTCGGCTTCGCCTATCACCACACCACCGACGATCCCGACGAGGGCACGCTCGACTGGTTCTTGCAGGCGGTCTGAGCTTCGAGGCGTTGCTTCAGCCAGGTGTGGTGCTCGAGTCCGGCCCGATCAGGGCCCGGATCGCCTCCGCCCAATAGCGCAAGGTGCGCGTCTCGGCATGGCCGGTGGTGCGCAGCGGATGGGCGGCGGCCACACCGCGCAGCATGGCGATGGTGAGGTCGCGGATGGCGGGGTAGCGGGGGTGGGCGGTGATCTCGGGCCCGAACAGGGTGTCGATCACCCGGTGCAGGTCGCGTCCGGCGCGGCGTTCGGACTCCCGCAGGACGGTCGCGAGGCCGGCGTCGGTACGCGCGGCCGCCCAGAGTTCCTGTTCGGCCTGGGCCGCGGGCCGGGTCAGCGTGTCCAGCAGCGCGGTCAGGGTGCGTTCGATGGGGTCGGCGGCGGCGCCGATGGCGTCGGCGGCCTGATGAGCGGCCCGTTCGTTGAGCTCGACCACATGCTCGACCAGCGCGGCGGTGAGCGCGTCGAGGGTGGGGAAGTGATGCAGCAGGGCGCCGCGGCTCAGCCCGGCCGCATGCTGTACCGCCAGCGTCGACCAGCCCGCGTAGCCGCGTTCGACCAGCAGGTCGGTCGCGGCGTCCAGGATGCGTGCGCGGGTGGCGGCGCGCTGTTGCTCGCGGGTGGGCATCGCGGTATCCCCTCGGTGCGGTGGTCCCGACCAGAATTTCACGGTCACTATTGACTGTCAACCCGGTCGTGGGTCAGGCTGCTCGGTAGCGGCGAACCGTCCTCGCCGGCGCCGACGATCGGTGGCCCGGCATCCGGGGCACCGCCTTGCGAAAGGAAAAGCATTGTCCGACAAGCAATCCCATTCCGGAACCCGGCCCGCGGCGTGGTACGAGAACTGGACCGAAGGGCCGGAATCGCCGTGGCAGGGCCGGCCCGAACCTGCCGACGAACACGAGTATCCGACGCTGACCTACCAGCGCGACGGGCGCATCGCCCGCCTCACGTTCAACCGGCCCGAGAAGGGCAACACGATCACCCCCGACACCCCGCGCGATCTGGCCGACGCGGTCGAGCGCGCGGATCTGGATCCGCGGGTGCACGTCATCCTGCTGTCGGGCCGCGGTAAGGGCTTCTGCGGCGGCTACGACCTGGACATGTTCGCCGAAAAGGGGTTCACGCCGACCGGTGGGCCCGATGAGGTGTCCGGGACCGTGGTGGATCCGCTGGTCAACGCGGTCAACCACAACCCGTGGGGCACCTGGGATCCGATGATCGACTACGCGATGATGAGCCGGTTCAACCGTGGCTTCGCCAGCCTCATGCAGGCCAACAAGCCGACGGTGGCCAAACTGCACGGTTTCGCCATCGCGGGCGGCACCGATATCGCCCTGTATGCCGATCAGATCATCTGCGCCGACGACACCAAGATCGGCTACCCGCCCACCCGCACCTGGGGCATTCCCGCCGGCGGCATGTGGGCGCACCGGCTCGGCGACCAGCGCGCCAAGCGGTTGCTGTTCACCGGCGACTGTCTCAGCGGCAAACAGGCCGAGGAGTGGGGTCTCGCGGTGGAATCGTGCCCGGCCGACGAACTCGACGAACGCACCGAAGCGCTGGTGGCGCGAATCGCGCGGATGCCGGTCAACCAGCTGATGATGGCCAAACTCGCCCTGAACTCGGCGCTCTACAACCAGGGCGTGGCCAACTCCGGGATGATCAGCACGGTCTTCGACGGAATCTCCCGGCACACCCGCGAGGGGTACGCCTTCCAGTTGCGCGCGGCCACCGTCGGTTTCCGGGAGGCGGTGCGTGAACGCGACGAGCCGTACGGCGATTACAAGCGGGCGCAGTTCGAGCGCTGAACCGGAACCGGCGGCCGCGATTCCGGGAGCGATGAGTTTCCGTGCCCGGCACCGTCATCACGGGTATGACGACACGTTTTCTCGATACCGGTGACGCCGCCATCGCCTATGACGTGCACGGCCCGCTGCCCACGACCGACGGGCGGCCTCCGCTGGTCCTGATCGCCCAGCCGATGGACGCCACCGGCTTCGCCGCGCTGGTCGAGCAGTTCGCCGACCGCACCGTGGTCACCTACGACCCGCGCGGGCTGGGCCGCAGTACTCGCCGCGACGGCCGCAGCGATCATTCGCCGACCGTTCAAGCCGAGGACGTGCACGCGCTGATCGAGGCGATCGGCGGCGGTCCGGTCGAACTGTTCGCCAGCAGTGGCGGCGCGATCACCGCGCTCGCGCTGGTGGCCGCGCATCCGCACGATGTGTCGACGCTGGTCGCACACGAGCCGCCGTTGCTGCCGGTGTTGCCCGACGCCGGCGCCGCCGAACGAGCCCAGGCTCGCACCAATGCGGCCTATGTGGCGAACGGATTCGGCGCCGGGATGGCCGAATTCATCGCGATGACCTCATGGCAGGGCGAGTTCACCGAGGAGTACTTCGCGCAACCCGCCGCCGATCCCGCGCAATTCGGACTGCCCGCCGACGACGACGGTTCACGCGACGATCCACTCCTGTCGGACCGGTCCTGGGCGGTCACCGCCTACCGTCCCGACACCGACGTCCTCGCCGCGGCGCCGACCCGGATCGTCATCGCCGTCGGCGAGGAATCGCTCGGCGTGCTCACCGGCCGGACCGCGCTGGCCACCGCTGAGTTGCTCGGACAGCGGGCCACGGTGTTCCCGAGCCATCACGGCGGGTTCATGGGCGGCGAATACGGCTACGCCGGCGAACCCGAGGCGTTCGCGAAGAAGCTGCGGGAAGTGCTCGACGAACAGTGAGGTGCGCCGGCGCGCTCGGTCGCGGGGTGAGCGCGCCTATTCACCCAGCGAGTCGGGCAGCAGACCCTCGGACGCGCGGAAGCGGCGGGCGAAACCCGCGAGCAGTTCTTGCGATTCCGGCGACAGATCGACCGCCAGCCGCATCAGGCGCCGGAAATGCGGATCGGAGAATTCGGCGACGAGCTTCGCCTGTGCCGCCCCGGGGCACGGACCATCGAAATAGGAATCCGACACAGCACCCACTTCAACGCTCCCGATCGTCTAGTTGCTGTAAGTAACATACCGGCAAATGCGGCAAAACGACGGAGTTCGAGAATACCGGTGTTGCGGTGTGTTGGCCGAGAAGCTTTGCGCATAGCACGGATTCGTTCGCGCAGGCTCCCCAGCAGTGGCGATGGCGTGCCCTACCGGCGAGTGACGGTGGACGCGACCACTTCGATTCAGGCCGATAGGTGAGGTGATGGCCGGTAGCTCCGCGGACAGCACACAACCGGCAACCCTCATCTGTGAGGACTTTGCGGAACCGCGTCGGTGGTCTAGATCCGGTCCGCACCCCAGCTGCGATGGACATAGCCGATGACGCGGTCCAGCTCCGCGCGATCGACGGAGGCGGATTCCCCCGGCTCCAGCGGGTCGAAGTGGAAGATGTAGAGCCGGGAAGCGAACTGCTCGAACGGCAGTGACGCCTCACCGAATCGTTCGCCGTGACCCGCGGTGCCGACGATGACGCCGTCGCCCCAGTCCTGCCCGCTGTCGTTGTTGGGGTTGTAGAAGTACACCCGCATCTGATCCTGCGGATCCAGATTCACCCGCAGCACCGAAATGGCGTGCCAGCCGACGAATCGCGCCGCGCTGTCGGTGATGGCGATGCCGGCCGGTTGCGGGTGGATCAGGGGCTGATTGCCGTTGTAGAAGGGGTGGTAGCTGGCATAGAAGTGGCGCAGGAAGTCGTCGAGGTCGGTGAGATCGCCGGTCGCGACATCGACATTGATGCGGAAGCCGCGCCCGGACCACCAGCCGTGGAATTCGGGGTTGATCCATCGGTGCGGATCGCCTTCGCGGCCCAGGCAGTGCCTGCCCATTTCGGCGTAGATCCGATCAAGATGCGGAACCACCAGCACCGACACCGGATCGAGGTCGATCGGCGGACCGGCGGTGCCCGCGTCGCCGTCGCGTGAGGAAATCGGCGCGCCCTCGAAATGCATCACGATCTCGTCGTCGCGGGCCGCCCAGGTCACCGCGTGCAGCAGATAGTCGGGGTCGTTGTAGGCCCACATCGACAACGCGCGCGCCGACTGACAGGTGGGATTGTCGCCCTGCCCGACGCCAAGCGGCAGCCCCAGCATCGACAGCACACCCGCCAGCAACCAGACCCGCGCCTCGGGCGTCGGCCCGAACACCCCGCTCAGCCGCTGCTGGGATTTCGGTGAGAGCTGCAAGCCGATCTGGCGCCACAGGGCCGGCGCGACCGGCGGTTGATAGAGGATGCCCCGCTCGAGCAGCAACGCCAGCCCGTAGATGCATTGCGCCGTCTCGACCCGCACCGCCTCGGCGATCAGGGTGTGCACGAGTTCGTGGTAGCAGAGCAGGCAGTCGCGGCCGGTGTTGGACAGGCCCATGGCCTCGGCGATGAGGTAGTCGCCCTTGTCCAGCAGATGACGCAGCAGCACGGCGTGATACGGCGACACCAGCCCGGTGTCGTGCATCGAGCGCGCGAAACCCGAAGCCTCGTACTGGAGAGCGCCCTCATCCATCGTCTCCAGGCGTTCGCGGTAGATGTCGACGCCCGGATCTTCCCGGCAGGCGTCGGTGGTGCCGTAGAGGCTGCTGATCAGCCGGTCGGCGCCGAGCGCACCGGCGCCGAGGTCGATATCGGGGTTGGCGCGGGCGACCGCGATCTGGGTGATCATCCGTTTGACCGCATCGACCTGGATGGGTCGCTGGCGCAGGATTCGCCAGATCTCGTCGACCAGATGCTCGAGCACCTTCTCGTAGCCGACTTCGGCGACCAGGTGGTGCAGCAGTTCCCGGCTCACCTGCGCCATCCGGCCCTGTTGCGCGCGTTCGGCTTCGGTGGGCGGGGCGAACAGCAGCGACAGGTTGACCGCAAGCACCTGCGACAGATGGCTGTCGGCCTGTTCGGCGGTGATCAGCGGATGCGGATAGTCACCCTTGGCGACGGCGAGCAGGCGCAGGTTGCTCACCGTCTCCAGCACGACGGTGTCGGCGTTCGGGCTGCGCAGCGAGCCGGTGCTCAGCGAGGGGATCAAGATCTGCGGTGCGGCCCAGTCGGTGCCGAGGAACAGGCCCGCGTTCTCCAACTCGGCGGCCCGGGCGCGCACCGCGGCACATCCACCCGGCAGCACCAGGACTCGCCGCAGGGCGTCGAACACCCGCGGCAGTTTGACCTGCTTGCCGAAATCGCCAGTCTCGGCCAGCGATCCGGTGGCATGATCAAGGGTGGCCAGGCGCCGCTGCAATGCGGGCCCGTCGCTGCTGAGCTGGTTCAATCGGGGTCCTCCCGTGATCGGTGGCGCGGCACCGATCAGATATAGAAGTCGAGCTCTTCCTGCCGCTTCAGCAGATCCCGCAGCGTGTACGGGTCCTCACCGAAGAAATACAGCAGGCCCCAATGGTTTCCGAAGGCCGTGCGCTTGGTGACCTTCTCCGACAGCGGGGAGGTGAGCTCATGCGATTCGAAGTAGTCATGGTCCTCGGTTTCGGCCGGCATCGACAGGTGGGTGACCACGCGCCGCCGCGGGTATACGCCGAAGCAGCCCGCGTGCCCCTTGGCATCGACCACTTCCCGGGGGAAGAAGGCGTCGATTTCCTCCTCGGTCGTCTTCGGATCGAAGGCGAGCACCAGCGCGTGGTAGGCGTTGAAACCGTAGGTGCGTTCCAGCAGTTCGAACACCTTGAATCCGGGCGGGCGGTAGGCCACCTCGCCGAAGTACATCTCGCCGTCACTGGTGACGAAGTACTCCGGATGCACGAAGCCGAATTCGATATCGAAGGTCTTGATCAGTTTCTCGACCTGCCGGGTGATCTCCGGCCGGTACCGCTCCAGCTCCGGGGTGGCCGGGACGAAGACCGAATAGCCGAGGGTGACGTATTCGGAGATATTGAGGAAGCGGATCTTGCCCTGGTGGATCCACGCTTCCACCGCGAACTCCCATCCGTCCAGATGCGATTCCATCAGCAGCGGGAATTCCTCGTCGGGGATGGTGTCGATCTCGTCGGGAGTCCGGATCACTCGATGGCCGAGGCAGCCGGCTTTGTCGAAGGCCTTGATGTGGATCGGGTCGTTGGGATCGCCGTCGAGCTTGAGCAAGGTCTGGTTCACCCGCTTGAGGAAGCGTACGACGTCATCGCGCTCGTGGGCCTCTTCGAAGATGCCGACCCGGATGCCGCCGAGCTGGGCGCGCCGCTTCATCAGCGCCTTGTCGCGCAGCAGCATGGCCTGCCCGAACAGGCGCGGGTTGTCCATCAGCACCGCGTTGATCGCGCCGGCCCACTCCACGGTTTCCTCGAAGATCGGAATCGCCACATCCACGCCCATGTCGCGCAGGGTTTCGGCGATCTCCATCGATCGGTCGTTGAGCCGTTCGAAGTTCCACGGGATATAGGGGATACCGTTCGCGGCGCAGTAGTCCGCGATCCATTCCGGGGCCACTACCACGTAGCGCCGGTCGAAGCGGTCGACGGCTTCGACGGCGTTCAAACTCCACCCCAGCAGGGCGACATATCCTTTATCGGTATTGCGGCCTTCCAATTCCTGTACTGCGATCGACAACTCTCGTCCCCTCTCGGCCGCGTGCGATCGGTTGATCTCGCGACCTTTTCTCGGCTACGGCAGCGACTGCCCGCGGACATGTTCGACGTCTGCCCGGCAGTGTGCGCGCCTTATTCGCCTGGTTCTCTCGTCGGCGGTCAACCTCATCCGCGCTGATACCGGGCCGGCCGCCGTTGTGATCGAAACCCGTTGTGGGGGTTGGGATTCATGGACCTACCCTCCGTATTGCCGCCATTGACACGATTACCCAGGACGATCCGTTCCCAAACTGTTGCCATATCACGGGGCGAATCCGCGTTGGGCGGACCGAGGGCGCGACGGTCACCGCCGCGCCCTCGGCAACGCGCGATCAGCCGTCCGCGGCGATCTCCCGCAGCCGGCCATCGGCCAGCTCCAGTCGGCGCTGCACGCGGATGTCGGCGAGGAACCGTTCGTCGTGGCTGACCACGACGAACGCGCCACGGTAGGCATCGAGCGCGCTGACCAGTTGGCCGACGCTGACCAGATCGAGATTGTTGGTCGGCTCGTCCAGCAGCAGCACTTGCGGGGCCGGCTCGGCGAACAGCACACACGCCAGCGTGGCGCGCAATCGTTCACCGCCCGACAACACTCGCACCGGCAGGTGCACCCGGGCGCCGCGGAACAGGAACCGGGCCAGCAGGTTCATCCGTTGGGCGTCGGGTAAGTCCGGGGCGAACGCGGCCAGATTGGCTGCGACAGTGCGGTCGAGGTCGAGCAGGTCCAGGCGTTGCGACAGGTAGGCGACTCGGCCGTCGGCGCGGGCGATGGTGCCGGCCTCGGGGGTGAGCTCGCCGTGGATCAGGCGCAGCAAGGAGGACTTGCCTGCCCCGTTGGGTCCGGTCAGCGCGATCCGTTCGGGTCCGCGGATCACCAGATCGGCGCCGTCGCCGGCGAAGAGTTCGCGGTCACCGAACCGCAACCGCATCCCGGCGCCGCTGAACACCGTGCGCCCGGCGGGTACCTCGGTGCCGGGCAGTTCGAGGCTGATCTTCTGTTCGGTCCGCAGCGCGCGAGCGGCCTCGTCGAGCCTGGTCTTCGCCGCGGCGACGCGGGCGCTGTGGGTGCCGTCGGCCTTGCCCGCCGACTCCTGCGCATTGCGTTTCATGGTGCCGGCGAAGATCTTGGGCAGGCCGGCATTGCCGAGATTGCGGGCGGCGGTGCTCGCCCGGCGCGCGGCCCGTTCGCGAGCCTGCTGCAGTTCGCGCTTCTCTCGTTTGACCTCCTGTTCGGCGGTGCGGATGTTCTTCTCGGCGGTCTCGCGTTCGGCACGGATGGCCGTCTCGTATTCGCTGAAGGAACCACCGTAGAAACGGATCTCGCCGCTGTGCAGTTCGGCGATGCGGTCCATCCGATCCAGCAGCGCCCGGTCGTGGCTGACCAGCAGCAGGCATCCGGTCCAGTCGCCCAGCACGTCGTAGAGCTTGTGCCGAGCGGCGAGATCGAGATTGTTGGTCGGCTCGTCCAGTAGCAGCACATCGGGCCTGCGCAGCAGTTGCGCCGCGAGGCCGAGCGAGACGATCTGGCCGCCGCTGAGCGTGTGTGAGCGCCGGGTGAACGCGAGCTCGCCGAGTCCGAGCCGGTCGAGTTGGGCTCGGGTGCGCTCCTCGATATCCCAGTCGGTGCCGATCGTGGTGAAGTGTTCCTCGCTGGTATCGCCGGACTCGACCGCGTCCAGGGCGGTCAAGATCGGTGCGATGCCGAGGATTTCGGCGACGGTGAGGTCCGCGGTCAGTGGCAGGGTCTGCGGCAGATAGCCGAGCACGCCGTCGATGGAGACGCTGCCACCGCTCGGGCGCAGCTCGCCGGCGATCAGCCGCAGCAAAGTGCTCTTACCGGCGCCGTTGGGGGCGACGAGGCCGGTGCGGCCGCCGGGAACGCTGACCGACAGATTCCGGAAGACCGGAGTGTCGTCGGGCCAGGTGAAAGTCAGGTCGGAACAGACGATAAACGCATCGGACATGGCTGAGTCCTCGGGTGTGGGATGAGTAGACGAACGGCGACATGGCCACGTCAGCGGCGCCGCGCGCCTGCTGGTGGCCGTCAGAGCCGGGTGACCCCGGAGATGTCGAGTTCACCTACCATGCCGGTACTCCCTGGATGCGATTACTTCCGCTCGACCATAGCAGTGGAGTCTGCCGCGCCTAACCGATTATTCGACTGGGGCAGGACGGCGGCGAGTGCGGCGGCGGCCTCGAGCAGGGCACGCGAACGCGCTGTGATGCTCGACTCGCGCGCGGTCAGGGCGGTGGCGATGGTGTCGTCGTGGTGTGCGCGCGGGAGGTCCGGCACCAGCGTCCGCAGGGTGTCGATGCGGTATCCGGCGGTGCGGAGCTGGTGGATGATCCGGGCGTCGCGCACCTGCGCGGGGGAATAGCGGCGCGCGCGCTGGGTGACCCGGTCCGGGGCCAGCAGCCCTTCGGCTTCCCAGTGCCGCAGGGTCGACGGTCGCACGCCGAGTGCGTCGGCCAGTTCCGAGACGGACATGGCATCCGAGTCGCGGACGTCGGCGATCGGTTCGGCCGAGATCGCCGCGGCGGCCGCGCGGGCCAACCGCAGATCGGTGCGTTCGCGGGCGAGCCCGGCGTGCGCGTCGTCGAGCAGGGCGAGCGCATCGGCCAGCGGCTCGCGGTGGACTGCGCGCAGAATGCGTTTGGCCTCGACCGGTCCGACGGCCGCGGCGAGCGCGCGATAGGCGAGCGCCGACCGCACATGCACCTCGCCGTAGGTGCGGTAGCCCGCGGCGGTGCGGTGCGCGGGTGGGAGCACGCCGTGATGTTCGAGATTGCGCACCTGCTGCACGGAGTATCCGGCGCGGCGGGCGACGTCGACCGTTCGCAACGGCGAGTGGAGAGTTTCCACAGTATGTTCCTTGTCTACCTGCGCAGTGGCCGGATCAGGTCTCCATAAGCACTTTAATGAAACGCTGGAACACATGACCATCGATGAGATCTTCGATTACGTGGCCGAGATGGACGGTGTCCTCACCCTGCGGCCGGGCCCCGGCGACGGCTCACCCGAGATCGCCTGGGGTGATCTGTTCTTCTACTACTCGCCCAGCGGCGTCGTTCCGACCAGCACCCAGCCCTTCGCGACGATCGTCACCAAGAACTACCCGGGTGACGAGAAATCGGATCTGGACCGGCCGGACGTGTTCCGCGTCAATATCGCGGCGAGCCGGGATGCCTTCGTCGCCTGGACCGGGCACACGCCGCGCGAGACCGACCCCGACGCCGACTACGCCGTCACCGATACCGTGCTGGCCCACCCCGTCTACGCCGGCGCCGGCTGGCTGGCGGTGGTGAATCCCGGGCAACGGACCGGCGAGACCGTGCGTGAGCTACTCCGCGCCGCCTATGAGCGGGCACGGACCAGGTATCACCGGAACGAGCCTGCCGGCAGCTGAGATCTCAGCGGCGCAGGCGGCCGGTGCGGGCCAGGTTGCGTTTGATCGACGGCGACAGATCGGGGGAGTCGGCGTCGAGTTCGGGTTCGGCGGGATCGGCGCGGACGAACAGGGTGATGGTGGTCGACGCGCCGAAACCGTTGCGCTGCATGAGTTTCGCCGACGCCTCGTTACTCGATTCCACATCGGTGACGATGCGGCGGGCGCCACGGGTGAACAGTGCGGTGCAGCAGGCTTCCACGAGCCGCCCGGCGATGCCGTGGCCCTGCATATCCGGGGCGACGGCGATCCATTCCAGATAGCCCCAGTCGTCGCGCAATTCGAATTCCATCGAGCCGAGCACGAAACCGACTACCCGGTCGGAATCCAGTGCGACCCAGCACGCGTTGTCGGGGCTGTCGAGATGTTCAGCCACCGAGGTCAGCGACCAGGACGTATACGGTTTGACCGAGGTGTCGTACACCTGGTGTCCGAGGTCGAGCACCTGGCGCAGATGGCCGAGGCCCATGGGGACGATCGCGATGGCGGGGTCCATGCGATCAGTTTGCCAGCGGTATGCGCGATTCAGGCGCCTTTGCGGGTGGCGGTCTTCTTCGCCGTCGTCTTCTTGGCCGGTGCGCGCTTGCTCGCCGACTTCTTGGCGGCGGTCTTCTTCGCCGGGGCCTTCTTGCCGTCGTCGGCGCGGCGGCCGCTGGCTTCCAGGCTGCGCTGCAAAGCGGCCACCAGGTCGACCACCTCGGCGTCCTGGGCGACGGGCTCGGCCTCCGGTTGTTCGGGGACCTTGCCGGTCCCGCTGGCGATGGCCTCGTCGAGAACCCGTTTGAGTTCGATCTGATATTCGTCGGTGAACTCGCTCGGATCGAAATCCTCCGACATGGAATCGACCAGTGTCTCGGCCATCTTGATTTCCTGCGGACGCGGTTTGGTCGCGTTCTCCAGCGATTCGAACGACACCGAGCGCACCTCGTCGGGCCACAGCAAGGTCTGGAGCACGAGCATGCCGTCGCGCACCCGCAGGGCGGCCAACCGGGTTTTCTGGCGCAGGGTGAAGTGCACCAGGGCTGTGCGTTCGATGCGCTCGAGGGTGGCCGCGAGCAGCACGTAGGCCTTGGGCGTGGTGGAGTCGGGCTCGAGGTAGTAGGTCTTGTCGAACAGGATCGGGTCGATCTGATCGCTGGGCACGAATTGCAGGACCGGGATTTCGTGTTTCTCGGCCACCGGGAGTTTGGCGAAATCCTCGTCGGTCAGGATCACCTTGTCGCCATCCGGTGATTCGTAGGCCTTGTCGATATCGGCGTATTGGACCGATTTCCCGCACACCGTGCAGACCCGGTCGTATTTGATCCGCCCGCCGTCTTTGGCGTGCACCTGATGGAATCGGATGTCGTGGTCCTCGGTGGCGGTATAGACCTTCACCGGGACGTTAACCAGCCCGAACGCGATCGAGCCTTTCCAGATTGACCGCATCACCCCATCATGGACGAATCTCGCCGAGCGCGCTCGTCAACCGGTAACCGGAGTGTCGCTGTTGTGATCTGCCAGCGCAGCCGTCCCGGTAGGCGCAGGAAAAGCGCGCGCATGGCCGCGGCGGTGCCCGACGCGTCGCTACGGCCGGACAGATATGCGTGCTGTAGATGGTCCGGTAGTTCGAAGAAAGCGTCGAAAAAGACGGGCAGATCCTCGGGCGCGAGCCTGAGCAGGGCGCGCAATCCCGCCTCACGCAAGCCGTGCACGAGACGGGCCGATACCGGTGCGGGCGAACCACCCGCCGCGACGGCATCGGCGGCGGTCAGCGCGGCGGCGACGCTGTACCCGGTGGCCTGGTGGATGAATCCGCCGGCCGCGCCGAAACGCGCGCGGCCCGGCGTGGCACCGGTGACCGTAAACCGCACCCGTTCGATGCGTTCGCGGCCGTCGACGTCGATTCCTCGTGCTCGCAGCCGGTAGTGCAGGCGTTCGGCCAGCGTGCGCTGATCTAGGGCCGGGCGGCCGGCCAGACAGGTCTCCTCGAGCAGCATGGCGCCGCCGCCCAGCGGCACGGCGTAGAGAAACGACCGCGGCGCATGCGCGGGTGCGCCGTTGTCGAGACGCCAGTCCATGAACAGCGGTGGGAAGCCCGCGCAGCGCTCGTCCTCGACGACGATGCCGTAGGCCGTCTGCTCGGCCCGGGCCGGCGAGCGGGCCAGGCCGCGCGCGTCGATCACCCGCTCGGCCCGCAGCTCCGCTCCCGACGCCAGCGTCGCGGTGTGCGGGGTCAAGGTCGTCACGCGATCGGCATGTATTTCGGCGCCGGTGAGGTCGAGTGACTGCTGGAGACGGGAGGTGTCGAGCACCGCATAGCGGCGGTCGATGCGGTGTTCGCGGCCACCCCAGGCCACGGGCTGGTCGATGGTCGCCGCCACCACGGTGGGGTCCAGCCAGCCGGGGAGTTCGTCGGACCAGGCCGCATATGTCGCCGTCCAGGTGCGGTGCGGTGCCGGGTCGACCACCGCGACGGAAAGTCCGCGTGCCAGGCAGCGGTGGGCGAGTGCCCGCCCCGCCGGACCCAGTCCGCAGACCAAAACATCTGGGCGCGTCAACCCATCACCTCGTCGCGCTCCGCGTTGAGTCGCCGCGCGACGCCGCCGTTCCATCGCAGACCGGCGCATCGTTCGGCCTCAGCGCGCGTCCGGTCGACGGCCGCGGCGGCTCGTGGGTCGAGGCCGGTCATCGCAGCGTCGGCGTCTCACCGGCCCGGGCGGCGGCTCGCGCGGCGAAACCGTCGCAGAGTGCGTCCAGACCCAGTTGCAGCAGGTCGACCTGGGCGAAGCGGCCGTCGTCGGCGCCTTCGAGTTCGGCCAGCGCGGGCGGCACCGGATGCAGCGGGCGGCCGGCCAGCAGCGCGCGCAAGCCGTTCTCGTCGTCGGAGTCGAGGCCCTTGCTGGTGAGCAGCGCCGAACTGATGTGCGGCAGCGTCGCGCCGGAGATGTAGTTCCACACCGCGAATGCCATCTGGGTGGCTTCGTGAGTGCTGACGTCGAGTTCGCGGAAGCCCTCGACAAGCCAGGCCAGGCAACCCATGCTGCTGGGCCCGAAGCTGTAGCGCGGCACCGCGAAGGTCAGCAGCACCCACGGATGCTGCTGATAGAGATTCCAGTCGATCTCGGCGGCGATGCGGACGCGATCGCGCCAGGTCCACCCGCGTTCGGCCGTCGACGGATAGGGGTAGCGGCCGGCGACCTCATCGGTCATCGCCGCGATCAGCTCGTCTTTGTTGGTGACATGCCGGTACAGCGACATGGCTCCGACGCCGAGACGATCGGCGATGCGGCGCATCGACAACGCCTCGAGCCCGTCGCTGTCGGCGAGTTCGATCGCCACGTCGACGATGGCCGCTTTTGTGAGCTTCGGCTCGGTCATCCCATGACTGCCTTTCGATGTCCGGCCAGGATGCGTACACTGTACCCGGACTTCATGCGTACGTCGTACGCGTCAGGGAGAGGAATCGCGGATGACGAACGTGGAGGCGGTGCGGCCCGCCCCGGATGCGGGGGTGGCCTCGCGGCGGGCCTGGCTCGGCCTCGGGGTGCTGGTGCTGCCGGTGCTGCTGGTGTCGATGGACGTCTCGGTGCTGTTCCTCGCGCTGCCCACGCTCACCGTCGACCTGGATCCGTCGGCGTCGGAACAACTCTGGATCCTCGACATCTACGGCTTCCTGATCGCGGGTCTGCTCATCACGATGGGCAACCTCGGTGACCGGATCGGACGCAGGCGCATCCTGCTGGCCGGCGCCACCGTCTTCGGCATCGCCTCGGCCATGGCGGCCTTCGCGCCCAGCGCGGGCGTGCTCATCGCGGCGCGGGCGCTCATGGGCATCGGCGGCGCCACCCTGCTGCCGTCGAGCCTGTCACTGATCTCCACGCTGTTCGCCGATGCCAAACAGCGCGCTACCGCCATCGGTGTGTGGACGGCGTTCTTCGCGGGCGGTTCGGCGGTGGGCCCGATCATCGGCGGGGTGCTGCTGCACCACTTCTGGTGGGGGTCGGTGTTCCTGATCAATGTGCCGGTCCTGCTGATCCTGCTCGCGCTGGCTCCGGTGCTGCTGCCCGAGCACCGCGCGAGTTCGCTGGGCCCGCTGGACCTGCCGAGTGTGGCGCTGTCCATCGGCGGCATCCTGCCGCTGGTGTACGCGGTCAAGCATGCCGCCGAGCACGGCCCCGATGCCGAGGCCGCGGTGATCGGGCTGATCGGCGCGGTCGTGCTGACGTTGTTCGTGCGCAGGCAGCGTCATCTGGCTGAACCGCTGCTGGATCTGGGGCTGTTCGGTCGCGGGCAGTTCTCGGTGGCGATCGGCTCGAGCCTGGCCGGGATGATGTCGCTGGCCGCGATGAGCTATCTGGCCAGCATCTATCTGCAGTCGGTCACCGGCCGCGACCCGCTGGTGGCGGCGCTGCTCGGGATCCCGATGGCGATCGCGGTGTTCCTCTTCTCGATGACGGGTGCGGCGGTGGGCCACCGGTTCGGCGTGCGGATCACCTTCGCGGCGGCGTTGATCGCCGCGGCCGTCGGCAATCTGATGCTGCTCGGCGTCGGCGTGGACGGCGGGCTGGCGTGGTACATCGCCGGCTCCGCGATCGCGGGCATCGGCTACGGCATCACCTTCACGCTGGTGTCGGAGGTGGCGGTGTCGTCGGTGCCGCCGGAGCGCGCGGGTTCGGCGGTTGGCATCTCGGAGACCAGTTTCGAGCTCGGCAATGCGCTGGGCCTGGCGCTACTCGGCTCGCTGGCGGCGGTGGTGTTCCGGTCGGGCGGGAATTTCGAATCGACGCTGGGGGAGACGCTGGCACGGGACGGTGACCAGCCGGCGATCGTCGAGGCCGCGCGCGAGTCGTTCGTCGACGGGATGCATGCCGCCACGACGGTCGGTGCCCTCATCCTGGTGGCGATGGCGATCATCGTGCTGGTGGCGACACCGAAAGGTCGCTGACGGTATCGACGAGCCGGCCCCTGGCGGGAGCCTGGTTCGCTCGGTCGTGCCCCCACTGTCGATGCAGCGGGGCCCGACCTCGTGAATCCGGCTGTCCGCCAGGGGCCGAACGCGTATTCGGGTGTTGCCGCCCGGATCAGGAGTTGACGACTCCACCCGGTGCGGGCTGGGCCTCGACCGGCTGACCGTGCGGCGGGGCCGCGAGCGCGTCGGCGGCACCGATGGCGGCACCGGCGGCGGCACCGATCGCGGCGGCGGGCACCGCGATCACCGCGGCACCGATGGCGGCACCGAGCATCGGCCCCGCGACGAGCCCGGCCGGCAGGAACGGCACACCGGCGACCAAACCGGCGACCGCACCGACGACGGCCGAGGTGGCCGCCAGCGGAGTGCTCGCGCTCGCACCGGCCACCGCGCCGACCGCGGCCGCGCCGATGGTCTGGCTGGCGACCCGGTCCGAGCGGCTGCGTTCCATGCCGACCGAGTCGAGGAACGTCGCCAGCCCCGCCTCGGCGTTCGCGGCGCCGTCGTTGACCTGGGCGGCCTGCTGCGGATCGAGCCAGGCCGGCGACTCGATGGCGACGTCACCGAACCGCAGCTGACCCGGCGGTGGCGCGATGGGCGCGACCGGCTCGACCTGGGTGGGCGCGTGCAGATCGCCGAGCGGAGCGAGGTAGTCCTTCTCGGGGACCGGACGCGACCAGGCGAGCGTGGTGTGCGCGCCGGGCTCGGCCGCCGACTGCCGCGCGGGCGCCGGGTTCGCCGTCAGCGCCTCGGGGGCTACCTGAGTTTCGGCGATCGGCGCCGCCGGCGCGGAAACACCGAGCGGTGTCGTGCTGGGCGAGTGGTCGGTCACCGTCGCCGACTGCGCCGGCTGGGTGGTGGCCGTGGCGGTGCCCGTGCCGACGAGCGCCATGACGAGTGGAACCGCGCCCGCCACAACGATCGACCCGACCTTCTGCCGCTGCGGGTGGGTCATCCTGTGCTTGGCTGTGGCCATGATTGCCTTTCATCCGGAGTGAGTCCGATGTCTGTTCGACATTCGGACTCGGCGCACACCCGGATGGGTGCTTTCACGGGCCGGTCGGATCAGCCGTTATTGCCGGAAGTTAGCCGGTGGCGCGGGTGCGGTCGGATTCGGCCGGCGCGGTTTCCGGCTTGCCGTCCGTGGCCACCTCGGTCGTGGGTCCGGCGCCGCTGGTGGCGGCTTTCCAGCTGTTCGCCGAGGGATCGCCGAGGGCCGACATCACCACTTCGGCTTCGCCCTCATCCTCGCCGTTCATCGCCTCCAGTGCCAAGCGGGCGAACACCCACTGCTCGGTGGCGGCCATCTGACCGCGGGTGCGGCCGAGGAAGGTGACGAACCACTGGATGACGGTGATGATCCGGCTGCGGTAGCCGACCAGGTAGTACAGGTGCAGCGCCAGCCACGCCAGCCAGGCGATGAATCCGCCGAACTCCAGCTTGCCGACCTGGCAGACGGCGCTGAACCGCGACACCGTCGCCATGCTGCCCTTGTTGAAGTACTTGAACGGCTTGCGCTCTTCGGGGGTGTGGCCCTTGAGGCCGGCCTTGATCTGCTTGGCGGCGTAGGTGGAGCCCTGGATCGCGCCCTGCGCCTGACCGGGCACATTCGGCACCGACATCAGGTCGCCCACGACGAAGACGTTGGGGTGGCCCTTGATAGTGAGGTCCGGCTCGACGATGACGCGCCCGGCCCGGTCCACCTCGGTGCCGTCGGAGCGGTCGGCGAGCATCTTGCCCAGCGGGCTGGCCTGCACACCGGCCGACCACACCTTGCACGCGGATTCGATGCGCCGGATGGTGCCGTCGGGATCCTTGACCGTGACCCCGTGCGCGTCGACATCGGTGACCATGGCGTTGAGCTGGATCTCCACGCCCATCTTCTCCAGCCGGCGCTGCGCCTTGCCGCCCAGCTTGGGGCCCATCGGGCCGAGCACCGCGCCCGCGCCCTCAACCAGCACCACCCGCGCGTCGCGCGGGTCGATGTTGTGGAAGGTGCCTTCCAGGGTGCGGTCGGCCAGTTCGGCGATCTGCCCGGCGAGTTCGACGCCGGTCGGGCCCGCGCCGACCACGACGAAGGTCAGCAGGCGTTCACGCTCTTCCTGGGTGGTCGCCAGCTCCGCCTGCTCGAACGCGCCGAGGATGCGACCGCGCAGCTCGAGGGCATCGTCGATGGTCTTCATGCCGGGGGCGAAGGTGGAGAAATGGTCGTTGCCGAAATACGACTGCTGCGCGCCGGTGGCCACGATCAGGCTGTCGAAGGAGGTGACGGTGTCCTGGTTGAGCAGCCGGGAGGTGACCGTTTTGGCCTTCAGGTCGATATCGATGACCTCACCCATCAGCACCTGGGCGTTCTTCTGCTTGCGCAGCACCAGGCGAGTGGCCGGGGCGATCTCGCCGACCGAGAGGATGCCGGTGGCGACCTGGTAGAGCAGGGGCTGGAACAGGTGGGTCGAGGTCTTGGAGATCAGGGTGACGTCGACATCGGCGTTCTTGAGGTGCTTGGTCCCGAACAAGCCGCCGAAGCCGGAACCGATCACCACCACCTGGTGACGACGGTTCTCCACGGTTTCAGTGCTCATCGTCGCTGCTCCTCGACAGACTGGGGGTCGACCCCGCCGAACGTTTCTGACAGTGGACACGGTAGTCGGCGCCTACCCGGTCGTCACGGTGAGATCCCCGTTGGCCGCGCGTGTCGGTGCGGACGCGCACCGTTGTTCGCCGTAAGAAGTGAAGCCGGATTCCGGTGAAGTGCCCGGCGAGCGACGGAAAACGAATACCATGGAGGTTCCTCGCCCAGGGAGGTCTGCCATGGTCACCGTCGACCGTGCCGGCGTCGAAAAAGCCCGCGTGCGTATCGAATCGGAGAATTCCGGACTGATCGAGATCCCGCGCGCGCACCCCATCGACCGGGCGTTGAGCCTGGTCCCGGCCCGACGCCGAGTACTCGCCAACCCGCCCTCCGGTAGCAGCGCCACCGCCGTCGACGGCGATGCCGGGCTGCCCTATCTCGGCCGCGCACTGCATTACATGCGCTGGGGCCCGGCGGAAATGATGGACCGCTACCGGCGCTACGGACCGGTCACGCTCAACAGCTCACTCGGCATGGAGCGGGTGATGGCCGCCGGACCGGAGGCCATCGACGAGGTGCTCGGCCGCCGGCGTCGCGATTTCGGCCAGGGCTGGGACTATTTCATCGGCCCGTTCTTCCGGCGCGGACTGCTGTTGCTGGAATTCGACGAGCACATGTTCCATCGCCGGATCATGCAGCAGGCCTTCACCCGCGATCGGCTCGAGGCCCATCTGGCCGCGCTGACGCCGGTGGTGCGGGAGGTCGTCGGCCGCTGGGTGCCGCCGGGCCGAGGCGCGAGCCGCACGGTGAAGCTGTTTCCCACCATCAAGGAACTGACCCTCGACATCGCCGGTGAGACGTTCATGGCCGCCGATGTCGGCCCGCAGCGTCGGCGGCTGACCGAGGCGTTCGTCGACTGCACGCACGCGGGGCTGGCCATCGTGCGCCACCCCATGCCGGGTGGGCGCTGGCGGGCGGGGCTGCGCGGACGCAAGGTGCTCGAGGAGTACTTCACCGCGATGTTGCCGCAGAAGCGGCGCAGCGAGGAGGCCGATTTCTTCTCCGGGTTGTGCCATGCCCGCGACGCCGACGGCTCGGTGTTCAGCGACGCCGACGTGGTCAATCACATGATCTTCCTGATCATGGCCGCCCACGACACCACCACGACCACCGCCACCGCGGTGGCCTACTACCTGGGCAAACACCCCGACTGGCAGCAGCGGGTGCGCGCGGAGGTGCGGGCGGCCGACCGCGCGGGCGCCCCGCCGACCATCGCCGAGTTGGAGAGCATGCGCGATCTGGATCTGGTGGTGAAGGAGAGTCTGCGGTTGATGCCGCCGGTGCCCGGTCTGGTGCGGCGGGCGGTGCGCGACACCGAGATCTGCGGGCACTACATCCCGGCGGGCACCCCGGTGGATCTGGCCTATCAGGTGAATCATTTGCTGCCGGAACTGTGGACCGATCCGGAGATCTTCGATCCGGAACGCTTTTCCGAGGCGCGCCGGGAGGACAAGTCGCATCGGCTGGCCTGGATGCCGTTCGGCGCGGGTTCGCACAAGTGCATCGGCATGCACTTCGGCACCTTCGAGGTGAAGACGGTGATCGCGGCGCTGGTGCGCGACTACGAGTGGACGATTCCGGACCCGTATCGGATGCCGTGGGGCTTCACCACCATCCCGTTCCCGCGCGACGACGCACCGATGCGTTTGCGCCGGATCAGCTGACCGCGGTGGCTCCGAGTGGCCGCACTCGGAGCCACCCGCGGGCTCAGCGTCCGGCCAGCAGCAGCTCGGCGATCTTGGTGTCGGTGTCGGCGCCGTCGGTGTAGCCGCCCTGGTCGCCCATCGAGGTCATGATCGACAGGGTGTAGCGCTCACCCGGGCCGGCGAAGCCGACCGAGTTGACCACCCAGCCGCCCTGTTCGGCCGACCAGCCGTTCTTCAGGCCCGGCCGCATCGCGGCGCCGGCGCCCCACACACCCCAGTGCTGATTCATATCGACCTTGCGCATCCGGTCGATGAGGTAGTTGCGGTCGTCGGGGTGCATCCGGTCGAGCACATGCGACATCAGCCGGTCCAGGTCGGCCGCGGTGCACTTCTGGAACGACCAGTCGGGGAACAGCGCGGTGTTGGTCGGTTGCGGGACCAGGCTGGTCATGCCGTTGGCGCGGAAGGCGTTGTTGTAGGCCATCCGGTCCAGGCCCGCGTACTTGTTCCAGAGGATGTCGGTGGCCTGGTCGTTGGAGGTGGCCAGCATCGCCTCCATCAGCGCGCGGTCCTCGGGGGGCAGGCCGATGGCGCCGACGCGCGCGCGGTTGAGCAGGTCGGCGGCGATGGCGAGCTTGATGGTCGAGGCGGTCCACACCGAGTTCTCGGCGTGCTCGTTGGCGTACACCCCGCCGCTCACCCGGTCGCGCAGCACATAGCCGGTGACGCCGGGGCGGTTCTTCAGATAGGCGTTCACACTGGCGATCCGGTTGCTCATATCGCAGTCGAACCCGGGCAGGCACGCTTGGGTGTGCGCGATCGGCGCGGCGGCAGCGGTCGGCAGGATGGCGGGCACGCCGGGAAGCGCGATGGCTGCGGCGGCAAGGACACAGGCGGATGCGGCGACGCGGGGACCGGCCCCGGTAGCGGCCATGGGGAAACGCACGAGGGACCACATTGGCATATCCGTGCGCGCGACGCACGTCTTGAGCTCAGCGGCCCCGTGTGCTAGTGGATTCGGAGATCTTGTGTGGCAAGAACTTTCGCCGGGCGGATCAGCGGTGCAGGGCCTGCCGCGCCGCGGTGGCGCCCTCGTTGAGCCGATGGCAGTGTTCGAACGCCTCGGCGTGCTGATCGCGCGGCCACGAGTGTAGAACGACGGTGCGCCCGTAGCAGCGCGAGTTGACGAGCTCCCAGCGGTCGCCGATGCGGCGGACAGTGAAGCCGCCTCTCGGTACCAGGGGAATCACCATCGCATCCATGAAACGCGAACCAGCCTTTCGGTGCAGTCTCCCGTTCCTCCCCGGGGAAGGACTGTGGCACAGCCCCCGGCAGATGCCCGGACGACACGGCCGAATATCGATCGGGTATGTGGCCTATGTCACGTGCGGTTCGCCGGGCCGCTGCGGTTGCGCGTCGGTCGCTGGGCGTATAACGGGTGCACGAAGCGCCGAGGTGCTCGACCCGGGGCCGGTGGTGGTGGCCGGGTGTGCCGAGGCGGACCGCATCGGGAGAGAGAGAGGGCGCGCATGCCGCTGCACATCCATCGCGGCGAACGCGCCGACGTGCTGGCCGACGCCCTGGCCGGGCTGCTGGCCGACCCACTGCCCGACCCGTTCGCCACCGAGGTGGTGGCGGTGCCGGCCAAGGGGGTGGAACGGTGGCTGACGCAGCGGCTTTCGGGTGTGCTCGGAGTTTCCGCGGCCCCCGGCGGTGACGGTATCGCCGCCAATATCGAGTTCCCCTCCCCGGCGCACCTGGTGGCCGAGGCGCTGGCCGCGGCCGGCGGGGTGGCACCGGCCGACGACCCGTGGGCGCACGATCGCGTGGTGTGGACGTTGCTGCGAGTGATCGACAGCTCGATCTCCCAGCCCTGGTGCGCGGTGCTGGCCCGCCATCTCGGCCTGCGCGACGGCGACGCCGGTCACCGGGCCGGGCGCCGGTATGCCACCGCCGCGCATCTGGCGGGCCTGTTCGATAGTTACGCAGCCCAGCGTCCGCAGCTCATCATCGACTGGGCCGCCGGTGCCGATACCGATGGCGCGGGATCGCCGGTTCCCGAGGATCTGCGCTGGCAGCCGACCTTGTGGCGGTGTCTGCGCGCGGAGATCGGCACGCCGAGCCCAGCCGAACGCCTCGCCCCCGCCTGCGACGTGCTGCGCGCCGATCCCGGGATCGTGGATCTGCCGGAGCGGGTGTCGTTGTTCGGCCCGACCCGGTTGCCCGCCGACCAGCTCGCGGTGATCGAAGCGCTGGCCGAGCGCCGCGAGGTGCACCTGTGGCTGACCCATCCGAGCCCGGCGATGTGGGACGCGCTGAGCGGTATCGCGCCGGCGCTCACCCGGGGCGAGGATAGGACCGCCGCAGCGGTGCATCATCCGTTGCTGGCCGGTCTGGCTCGCGATGTGCGGGAATTGCAGCAGCGGTTGCCTGCTGCGGCATCTGATCGGCGGCATGGTGGAGAGGGTGCGGCCGGTAGGAGTGACGAACATTTGGACGTCGCTGCTGGCGGTGCGGCCGACCGGCGCCATCGAGGAGACGGTGGTGCGGCCGATAGGCGTGACGAACACCTGGACGTCGACGAACACCTGGACATCGCTGCTGGCGGTGTGACCGACCGACGCCATGGGGGAGACGGTGGCGCCGCTGGTAGGAGCGATGAACACCTGGACGTCGCTGCTGCCGCCGCGGCCGACCGGAGCCATGGGGGAGACGGTGGTGCGGCTGGTAGGAGTGGCGAACACCTGGACGTCGCTGCCGACGGTGCAGGGACGGGTGGCGCGGACGCTCAGGTTTCCGAGCAGGGTGATCTCGATGCCGAACCGGCGGATCGCAGCGGGGCCGGCGATCCACCCGGGACCGGCCCAACGACCTTGCTGGGTGCGTTGCAAGACCATGTCCGCAACGACCGCTGGTCCGCGACCCCCGCCGTCGCCGACGGCACCGTCCAGATCCATGCCTGTCATGGCCCGGCGCGGCAGGTCGAGGTGCTGCGTGACTGTCTGCTCGCCCTGTTCACTGACGATCCGACGCTCGAGCCGCGCGATGTGCTGATCATGTGCCCGGAGGTGGAGGCGTACGCTCCGCTGGTGCGGGCGGCGTTCGGACAGAAGGTTCCGGGTTCGGTTGAGCCGGTGGGGGATTCGGGCCGGCCCGGGCATCCGGCGCATCGGTTGCGGGTGCGGTTGGCCGACCGCGGGCGGGCGGTCACCAATCCGCTGCTCGGTGTGATCTCGGTGCTGCTGGAGCTGGCCGACGGGCGCGTCACCGTCACCCAGGTGCTCGATCTGGCCGCATCCGAAACCGTCCGCCGCCGTTGCGGTTTCGATGACGACGATATCGAGCGGCTGCGCGAGTGGGCGGCCGAGACCGGTGCGCGGTGGGGGATCGGGCTGCGGCAGCGGCAGGCGTTCGGGCTGGCCGATTTCGCGCAGAACACCCTCAACAGCGCCGTCGATCGCATCCTGCTCGGCGTCACCGCCGGCGAGAGCTCCGAGGACTGGCTGGATCTGGCGCTGCCGCTCGACGACGTGGACAGCAACGACGTCGATCTCGCGGGGCGCTTCGCCGAATTCGTCGACCGGCTCGCCGTCGCGCTGCGCGACCTGCGCGGTCCGCGTCCCGCCGACGAGTGGGCCGCCGCGCTGGCACGCTCGCTGGACCTGCTGACCGACGTCCCCGAATCGCAGGCCTGGATCCGCACCGAGGCCCGCCGCGAACTCGCCGCCGCCCTGGCCTTCGCCGATACGGTGCCGCTGCGGCTGGCCGACATCGCGGTGCTGCTGGCCGGACGGCTGGCCGCCCGCCCCACCCGGGCCAACTTCCGCACCGGCGAGCTGACGGTGTGCACCATGGTCCCGATGCGCTCGGTGCCGCACCGGGTGGTGGTGCTGCTCGGCCTCGACGACGATGTGTTCCCCCGCGTGGGCGGCGTCGACGGTGACGACGTGCTGGCCCGCAATCCGCTGCTCGGCGAACGCGACCACCGCGCCGAGGATCGGCAACTGCTGCTGGATGCGATCATGGCGGCGGGCGAGCGGCTGGTATTGCTGCACACCGGGTCGGACCCGGTCTCCGGTAACCACCGCCCGCCGGCCATTCCGGTGGCCGAACTGCTCGATGTGCTGCGCGCGCACGTCGGGCCCGCGGGCATGGCCGAGGTGGTCACGCGCCATCCGTTGCAATCGTTCGATCGCCGCAACTTCCGCGCCGAGCGCCCGTTCAGTTTCGACACCGTCGCGCTGGCCGGTGCGCGGGCGGCGGGTGGTGTGCCGCAGCCGCGTCCGCCGTTTCTGGCCGAGCCGCTACCGCCGGCCGAGCCGGTGGATATCGGGCTGGCCGAATTGCTGTCGTTCGCCGAACATCCGGTGCGGGCATTCCTGTGGCAGCGGCTGGGGCTGCGGGTGCCCGATCAAGACGACGATATCGCCGACCGTCTGCCGATCGAGCTGGACGGCTTGGCGAAATGGGACCTCGGCGAACGGATGCTCGCCGCCCGGCTGACGGGCGCCGATCCGGCCGGGCTGCGGGCCGCGGAATGGCGACGCGGCACCCTGCCGCCGTTCGGGCTGGGCGGCGCGGTGCTCGACGAGGTGGAGCACACCGTCGACACCCTGGTGCGGATCGCGCTGCCGGAATACGAGCGGCCCGCGCGCGCCGTCGATATCGCGCTCGATCTGGGCGGCGGACGCCGGCTGACGGGGACGGTTCCTGAGGTCCGCGGTGACACCCTGGTGCGTACCACCTACTCCCGACTCGCCCCGAAACATCGCATCACAGCATGGGTATCGCTGCTGGCGCTGGCCGCGTCCGAGGACCGGCCGTGGCGGGCGGTGACCATCGGGCGCGGCCAATTCCGCCGTCCCGCATGGCGTTCGGAGCTGACCGCGCCGTCGGCTCCGGAAGCACTGGCAATCCTGCGCGAGCTGGTGGCACTGCGCGAGGCGGGGCTCACCGAGCCGCTGCCGATCGCCACCGCGGCCACCGCCGCCTACGCCGAGCGCCGCTTCCGGGGTGGCACCGTGGAGGAGGCGCTGGCGGCGGCCGAACGCGAATTCTTCGGCGGCCCCAATGGTCCGGGCCCCTACGGTGAGCACACCGATCGGCACCTGCGCTATATCTGGGGTCCTGCCCCGCGCCTGGACGATCTCGCGGCCGCACCCGCGCCACCCGGCGAACCGAGCGAAACCACCCGGTTCGGTGCGCTGGCGCGCCGGCTGTGGGCCCCGCTGCTGCGCGCCGAGGAACAGGGTCAGCCATGACCATCCACACCACGCCCGTCGCCGCGCCGCAGATCGACACCGCCTTCGACCCGATCGGGCCGCTGCCCACCGGCACCACCGTGCTCGAGGCCAGCGCGGGCACCGGTAAGACGTATGCGATCGTCGGACTCGCCGTCCGCTACGTCGCCGAAACCGGAATCGATATCTCGCAACTGCTGCTGGTGACCTTCAGCCGGGCGGCCACCCAGGAACTGCGCGAACGCACCCGCAGCCGGTTCGTCACCGTCGCCGCTGCTCTGGCCGATCCGGTGGCCGCCAGGTCGAGCGGAGATGGCCTGATCGAATATCTCGCCACCGCCGACGAGGACGAAGTCTGGCGGCGACGGGCCCGGCTGCTGGCCGCGCTGTCGGATTTCGATGCCGGCGCCATCGCCACCACGCACAGTTTCTGTCAGCGCATGCTCGATGAGCTGGGGTTGGCGGGCGAACACGATATGCGGTCGCGGCTGGTCGAGAACGTCGACGAACTGGTCGGCACCGTCGCCGACGACCTGTACCTGCACCGGTACGCGCGCACCACGCCGCCGTTCACCATCAAAGAGGCGCACACCCTGGCCTTGGCCGCGGTCCGGGACCGGCATGCGCGGCTGGTTCCCGACACCGACGACCTGGCCGGGGAACGGGTGGCGTTCGCGCTGGCCGTGCGCGCGGAAACCGAACGCCGCAAACGTCTTGCGGGCCTGCGCGATTTCGACGATCTGCTGGTGCTGCTGCACGAGGTGCTGACCGATCCCGAGCACGGCCCGCGCGCCTGCCTGCGCATCCGCGACCGGTTCCGGGTCGCGCTGGTCGACGAGTTCCAGGACACCGACCCGCTGCAGTGGGACATCCTGCGCCGCGTCTTCCACGGCCACACCACCATGGTGCTCGTCGGCGACCCCAAACAGGCCATCTACGCCTTCCGCGGCGCCGAGGTGCTGAGCTACCTCGATGCTGTCGGACATGCCGAGACCCGCCGGGAACTGACGGTGAACTGGCGCAGCGATGCCGGTCTGCTCAGGGCCATCGACCAGGTGATGGGCGGGGCCGCGCTGGGCCACGACGCCATCACCGTCTATCCCGTGGCTGCCACCCGGCCGTGGTCGCGCCTGTCCGCGCCGGATCGCACGCCGGCACCGTTGCGGCTGCGGGTGCTGCCGCGCACCGGGGCCGGACCGCTGAACAAAACCGGATTCCCGACCGTCGGCCGGATGCGGGCGAAGGTCGCCACCGATCTGGCGGCCGATATCGTGCGGTTGCTGGAATCCGGCACCACGATCGAGGCCGCCGGCGAGGCGAATCCGCGACCGGTCGGCCCGGGCGACATCGCGGTACTGGTGCGCACGCGCTCCCAGATCGACGTGGTGCGTGAGGCGCTGGATCGGGTCGGCGTCGCCTCCGTGCTGGCGGGCGGGACCAGCGTGTTCGCGACCGAGAGCGCCACCGATTGGCTGTGGGTCCTGCGGGCGTTGGAGCAGCCGCATCGCAGCGACCGGGTGCGGCTGGCGGCGTGCACGCCGCTGCTCGGGATCACCGCAGCCGAAATCGACAGTGGGGGAGCGGATCTGGTCGGCCGTGTCAGTGCCCAGCTGCGTGAGGCAGCTCGGCTGTTCACCCGGGCCGGGTTCGCGGCGGTGTTCGAAAAGCTGTCGGCGGAGTCGGAGCTGGCGCCGCGCCTGCTGGGGATCGAGAACGGGGAACGCCGGCTCACCGATCTGCGGCATATCGCACAACTGCTCGATCAGCTGGCCGTCTCGGAAGGTTATGGCCTGACCGCGCTGACGCGCTGGCTGGCCGACCGGGTCCGCGATCCGGCCTCCGGCGCCGTCGCCGACCGCAGCCGGCGGCTCGACCGGGACGCGGCCGCGGTGCAGATCGCCACCGTGCACGCCAGCAAGGGCCTGGAATTCCCGGTCGTGTACCTGCCATTCGCCTGGGACAGTGCCCGCAATCCCAAGGCCGCGACACTGCTGTTCCACGACGACGAGATCCGCGTTCTCGACGTGGGCGGCCCCGACGCACCCGGCTACAACGAGCGCAAACGCCGCGCCGAAGCCGAGGAAGCAGGGGAGGAGCTGCGACTGCTGTATGTGGCGCTGACCCGCGCCATGTGTCAGGTGGTGGCGTGGTGGGCGCCGGCGTTCACCACCGACAACGCGCCGCTGCATCGGATGTTGCTCGGTCGTTCCGGCGGCGCCGAGCAAGTCGCGCAACGGGTGCCGGTTCCGAAGGACTCCGTTGTGGCAGAACGGCTCTCGGCGTGGGCCGACGCCGCGGGGCCCTCGGTGGAAGTGGAGGTCGTCGACGGCGAACAACAGGTGCAGCCACGGCGGGTACGGGTGGAGACGATGACCGGCGACCTCGCCGCCGCCACCTTCGACCGCACCCTCGACCAGCAGTGGCGGCGCACCTCCTATTCGGCGCTGACCGCCGCTGCGCACGCCGTCGCCCCGGACAGTGAACCCGAGGACGGTCGCGGACCCGACGACGAACCGACCGGCGTCCCGGTGCTCGCCTCCGAACCCGAAACCGGTGCGCCGTCGCTGATGAACGAGCTGCCCTACGGTGCGGAGTTCGGCACCCTGGTGCATGCGGTGCTCGAACGGGTCGACACCGACGCCGCCGACCTGGCGGCCGAAGTGGAGGCGCGCTGCCGGGAGACAATCGAGGAGATGATGGCCGCCGCCGACCCCGCGCAGCTGGCCGTCGCGCTGCTGGCCGTTCTACGTACGCCGTCGCCGTTCGGTGCGCTCGCCGACATCAGCACCCGGGACAGGTTGTGCGAGCTGGAATTCGAACTGCCCCTCGCCGGCGGCGACACCGCGAGCGAACAGGCCGCGACATTGCGCGCCATCGCGGCCCTGTTGCGCGAGCATCTATCGCCCACCGACGACTTCGCCCCCTATGCCGACCACCTCGATGCTCTCGACGACAATCCGCTGCGCGGATACCTGACCGGCAGCATCGACGCGGTGCTGCGCGTCGCCGACGGGCGTTTCGTCATCGTCGACTACAAAACCAACCGGCTCGGCACCGGCGATCTCACCGTCGAGCACTACACCAGGGACCGGATGGGCGCCGAGATGATGCGCTCGCACTACCCGCTCCAGGCCCTGCTGTATTCCGTTGCGCTGCACCGGTATCTGCGCTGGCGGCTGCCAGGATACGATCCCGCACGGCACCTCGGCGGCGCGGCCTATCTGTTCGTGCGCGGCATGATCGGGCCGGACACACCGCCCGGGCGCGGGGTGTTCGACTGGACTCCGCCGGCGACATTGATCACCGCGCTGTCGGATCTGCTCGCGGGAGGTTCGCGGTGAGTGCAATGTTACGGCGGGCTGGAACCGCCACCCAGCGCCCGGCGCGAGCGCGGTTGGGGCGGGCTGGGACGGCCACGCAGGGCCCGACGTCAGTGCGGTTGCGGTGGGCTGGAACGGCTACGCAGGGCTCGACGCCAATGCGGCTACGGCGGGCTGGAACCGCCAAGCAGGGCTCGGCGCGAGCGCGGTTGTGGCGGACTGGGACGGTTACCCAGCGCCCGGCCCCGGAGGTGTTCTCATGACCTCCATTCAGATCGCCCAGCGCGGCACCGGATTGTTGCGGGCCTTCAACGAGGCCGGGGTGCTGTCGGCGGCGGATGTGCATGTCGCGGTGCGGTTGGGGCGGCTGGGGCGGGAGGAGTCCGAATCGGCGCTGTTCGCGGCGGCGCTGGCGGTGCGGGCGGTGCGGTCGGGCTCGGTGTGCCTGGAATTGGCGCGGATGCGTGAGATCGGTATCGACGCCGACGAAACCTGGGACACCACTGTCGATCCGGCTTCGCTGCCGTGGCCGGAATTCGACGATGTGCTCGCCGCGCTGCGGGTCAGCCCGCTGGTGGTGGGTGGCACGGCGGGGCCGTTGCGGCCGCTGCGCTTGGTCGAGGATCGCCGCGAGGGCGGCCCGCTGCTCTACCTCGACCGCTACTACCAGCAGGAACAGACCATCCGCCGGGTGCTCACCGAACGCTCGGACCGGCACCCGATGGTCGACCCGGCCGTGGTGCGGCGCGAACTGGACCGGCTGTTCGCCACGCCCGGCGCGGAACCGGAATCGGCCACGCCCGACCGGCAGCGCCTGGCCGCCGCCCTCGCCGCCACCCACTGGACCACTGTCGTGGCCGGCGGACCCGGCACCGGCAAAACCCACACCATCGCGCGCATCATCGCCCTGCTCGATGCGCACCAACGCGCGAATCCGAAATTACCCGTCCTGCGGGTCGCGCTCGCCGCACCCACCGGCAAGGCCGCCGCGCGATTGCAGGAAGCGGTGCGTGACCAGGCCACCGAACTCGGGCTGCCGGAACTGAGCGCCTCCACCCTGCATCGGCTGCTGGGCTGGCAGCGCGGGCGCGGCACTCGCTTCCGGTACCACGAGTTCAATCGGCTGCCCTACGACGTCATCGTGGTGGACGAAACCTCGATGGTGTCGCTGACCATGATGAGCAGGCTGCTCGCGGCGCTGCGTCCGGATACCCGGCTGGTGCTGGTCGGTGACCCGGATCAGCTCGCCTCGGTCGACGCCGGCGCCGTGCTCGCCGACCTGGTGGCCGGGCCGGTGGTGGGCACCCCGAACCCGGTGCTGGAGCAGATCATCGGCCCCGCCGGGGACACGACGGATCCGGAGGCGTTGACCGCGCTGGAGCGGACCCGGCTGCGCGGCGGCATCGTCCGGCTCACCCGGGGGCGTCGCTTCGGTGGTCGCATCGCCGATCTGGCGGTGGCGGTGCGCGCCGGTGACGCCGACACCGCGCTGGGGTTGCTGCGCGAAGGTGATGCGGCGCTGTCGCTGTGCGAACCGGAGGACACGGCTGCCGTGCGCGCCGACGTTGTCACCGCCGCCCGGCAGGTCACCGACGCCGCGCTCGCCGGTGACGCGGCGGCCGCGCTCGCCGCGCTGGAATCGCATCGACTGCTCTGCGCGCACCGGCAGGGCCCGTTCGGTGTGGAACGCTGGGACCGCATGGCCGGCGAATGGGCGGCCGCCGCCGGCGCGGGCCCGGAGTCCGGCCAGCCCACCTGGTATCCGGGCCAGCCGCTGCTGGTCACCGCCAATGATCACGAGGCCCGGATCTACAACGGCGACACCGGCGTCGTCATCCGCCAACCCGACGGATCCCTGCGCGTGGCGCTGCAACGCGGCAGCGAACCCTACCTGGTGCACCCCACCCAATTCCCTTCCGTCGTGACGGTTTTCGCCATGACGATCCACCGCAGCCAGGGCAGTCAGTACGACGCGGTGACCATCGTCCTCCCCGAACCCGAATCCACCCTGCTCACCCGCGAATTGCTCTACACCGCCATCACCCGCGCCCGCGGCCACGTCCGCATCATCGGCACCGACGCCGCCATCCGCGCCGCCACCGCCCGTCGGGTGCTGCGCGCGAGTGGGTTGAGTCATCGCGGGAACTGAGCTGACCGCCTCGCGCCGGTCCGGACGTTGCTGCCTTGGCGGAGCGCGAGCGGACGGCGGGGATGCACGCGGCGCCATCGTCCGACCCCGCAACCCAGTCGTGTGATGCAGGTCACGTATATGGATGTCACGTTCGGCCCGCCAACTTACGTCTCGGGTGCATCGGCTGTTCGATGGGAAGGGATACGGCAATGCACGAGCACAACGAGAAGGACGAGGCGACCGCGCGGGACATCCTGATCCTCGGCGCCGGATACGCCGGGCTGTCGGCGGCGGTGAATCTGGGGGCGCGGGTCAAGCGGCGGGCGGATGTGCGGGTCACCGTCGTCAATGCCGATGAGCGGTTCGTGGAGCGGCTGCGGCTGCATCAGACGGCCACCGGGCAGCCGACGGCCGAGTTCGATATTCCGGAGCTGCTCGAACGCGTCGGAGTCGGGTTCATCCGCGGCCGGGTCCGCGCGATCGACGCCGACGCGAACACGGTGCGCCTCGACGACCAGCGGTTGCTGCACTACGACAGCCTGGTCTACGCCCTGGGCGGGGTCGCCGACACCGGCCGCGTGCCCGGCGCCGACGAACACGCCTTCACCCTCGACAGCGCCGCGGAGGCAGTCGGCCTCGCCACACGCCTGGACGGGCTCGGCAGCGGGACGGTCATCGTCGGCGGGTCCGGGCTCACCGGCATCGAATCGGCCGCCGAGATCGCCGAACGGTATCCCCGATTGCGCGTGCTGCTGCTCGGCCGCGACGAACCCGGCGCCGCCATGGCCGATAAGCCGCGTGCCTACCTGCGGGCGGGGCTGGACCGGCTGGGTGTGCAGGTGCGCGCGGGGGTCGAGGTGGTGAAGGTGCTCGCGGATTCGGTCGAACTGGCCGACGGCGCGAGCCTGCCCGCCGATGTCGTGCTCTGGACCAGCGGGGTTCGTGCCAATCCGGTCGCGGCGGCGTCGGGCTTGGCGGTCGACGAGCGCGGGCGCATCGTCACCGATGCCACCCTGCGCTCGATCTCGCACCAGAACATCTACGCCGTCGGCGACGCCGCCGCCATCGAACAGCCCTACGGGCTGATGCACGGCACCTGCCAGAGCGGTATGCCGACCGGCGTGCACGCCGCGGTCTCGCTGGCGCGTGAGCTGAAAGGTAAGCAGCCCAAGGCGTTCCGCTTCGGCTACTACCACACCCCGGTCAGCCTCGGCCGCCACGGTGCCGTCGTGCAGTTCACCAAGCCGGACAACTCGCCGCGCCGCTGGTACCTGACGGGCAAGCGCGCCACCTGGTACAAGGAAACGGTGAACGCAGCACCCTGGCCGACCTTCGAGCGAATGACCAGGTTCCCCGGTTCGGGCGCCATCTGGCCCAGCGGCGGCCGCTACACCCGCCGGGCAGGTGCGTGATGACCTCGCCCGATGACGGCCAGCAGGTCTTCGACGAGTACCGCAACCTGCTCTTCGCCGTCGCCTACCGCATCCTCGGCACCGCCGCCGACGCCGAGGACGCGGTGCAGGACGCCTGGCTGAAGTGGTCGGCCGCCGAACGTTCCCGGGTGAGCGACCCCAAGGGCTACCTCGCGCGAATCGTGTCCAACCTGGCGATGGACCGGTTGCGCTCGACCCGCCACCAACGCGAAACCTACGTCGGCCCGTGGCTGCCGGAGCCCATTCTGACCAGCGGCGACATCGTCGACGACGTCACCGGCGCGGAATCGGTGTCGATGGCGATGCTGGTGGTGCTGGAGACGCTGAGCCCGATCGAGCGCGCGGTCTTCGTGCTCAAGGAGGTTTTCGACTTCAGCTACGCCGAAATCGCCGACGCCGTCGACCGCTCCGAGGAGGCCGTGCGCCAAGCCGCCCACCGCGCCCGCGGCCACGTCCAGGCGCGCCGCCCGCGGTTCAGCGCCGACCGCACCACCCAGCGCGACGTCACCACCCGGTTCGTCGCGGCCGCCGCCGGCGGCGACATCAACACCCTCATGGACCTGCTGGCCCCCGACGTCACACTGTGGACCGACGGCGGCGGCAAGGTCCGCCAGGCCCTGCGCCCAGTCGTGGGCGCCCAGCCGGTGGCCGCCTGGTTCGCCAAGCTCGGTTCCAGCAGCTACCAGGGCGTCGACCCCGCCGACATCCGCGCCGAACTGGTCGAGATCAACGGCGGCACCGGCATCCTCTTCCGCGCCCCCGACCGAATCCTGGCCACCCTCACCGTCACCATCGACCCGGACGGCCGCATCATCGCCCTCCACAACGTCGCCAACCCGGACAAGTTGCACGCCATCACCGAAGGCGCGGTGCACGATCTCGGTAATCGCTGAGGGCCTCCGGCGAACCCCGATGCGGTAACCGCCCAGGTCGCAGGCGGCGCCGTCCAGTCGTCGGCACGCTGTGGATGGCACTCGAATCGGCAGCCGGTTCCGGCAGCAGAACAGGTAGCGCACTACTCGTGGCAATCATTGTGCGCGACAGCAGAATCGGCGCGTGCGGGGCGGATGCACCGCACAACGCGGTTCCATCGGACGGTCGACTCGAGCAGGGGACGGTGCATGGTGCGAGGTCAGGGGCAGGACAGGAAGTCGGTATCCGCGAAGCCGAACGTGGTGTGCGGTAGCGGAATACGAAGGAGATCCACGGGAAACGCGGTGAGGTCTGGTTGCGGGGCCGGGGTCGCGGCGCCTCCTCGTCGAACACCATGCTCGGCTCCCGCGGCCGACCGGACTCCGGCTGCCGCACACGCCTTCGCCGAGCGAACCGTCCGCGCCATCCTCGAAGCCCTCGACCGCCGCCGCCCCCTCAACCAGCTCACGGCCCTGGTGAGTGCCGACGTGCACGCGCGACTGCGCACCCTGGCCGGCGGTGATCTCGCACCCGGACGCCGCCTGGGGCCCGCTGTTCTGGTGCGAGTCGACATTGCCCACGACAACACCCCGGACGCCGAAATCTTCGCCCGCTACCGGCGCGGACCACGCCACTTCGCCCTGGCCGGCCGCATCACCCGCTCACGCCGCCACGGCTGGCGCCTCACGGCACTCCGCATCAATTAGTCAGGCAGTGATCACGCGGTCGACGGGTGCGCTACCACTGCGGACGACTTGAATTCAGGGATCCCACTCGTGTGGCTAGTTCACCGAACACGTATCGATCGCGCAACCACCTGCACTCGACGGGCCCAGCCCGCTGTGCCAGCGGTACCGGGACAAGCGTTGGTTGCCGGCCTCACCCGCCTGCGGCGCTCGAGATCGGTTCTCGTGTCTTCGATTGCCGGGAATCGTCGACTGCACCACCACCCCGCTTCGACCCCGGCATCCACCAGTTGAGCGGCCCCATGAGCTGAACCAGCGCCGGGACCAGCAGCATGCGCACCAGGGTGGCGTCGATGATCAGGGCCAAGATCATGCCGAGGCCGAGGAAGCGCATCGGGGTGAGGGGGGAGAGGGTGAAGGCGCCGGTGACGATGATCAGCAGGACCGCGGCGGCGGTGATGACGCGGGCGGTGCGCAGGGTGCCGAGGCGGACCGATTCGGCGGTGCTCGCGCCGGCCTGGTGGGCTTCGACCATCCGTGACAGGAGGAACACCTCGTAGTCGGTGGACAGGCCGAACACCACCGCGATGATCAGCACGACCATGCCGGCGGCGAGCGGTCCCGGTGTCACGCCGAGTAATCCGGCCAGATGTCCGTCGTGGAAGATCCAGGTCAGGATGCCGAAGGTGGCGGCGAGGCTGACGAAGGCCATGGCCACCGCCTTGACCGGCAGCACGATCGAGCGGAAGGCGATGCCGAGCAACAGCAGTGTCGCCACCACCATCACCGCGATCATCCACGGCATGGCGGCGATGATCGAGTCCACGCTGTCCACGGTCGCGGCGGTATCGCCGCCGACGCGCAGTTCGGTTCCGGCCGGAGGTTCGAGCGCCCGCACCGCCTCGACGACGGCGATGGCCGCGTCGCTGCGGTCGGCACTGTCGAGCATCGCGTGCACGACCACGAAATCAGTGGCCCGCCCGGCCTGGAACACCGGTCCTACCCCGGGTATGGCGCCGATCTCACGCATCACCTGTGTGACCGCATCGGCCGACGGCGCGCCGTCGGCACCCCTCAGTACCGCGGTCACACCGCTGTTGGCGGCCGGGAACCGCTCGGTCAGTTCCTCGACCGTGGTGCGCATGGCATTGTCCGGCGGCAGCGCCCGATGGTCGATATCGCCGAGCCGGACCCCCAGCAGCGGCGCCGCCACCAGCAGCAACAGCGCCGACACCGCGACGGCGACCACACCCGGACGACGCAGCACCGCATCGACCACCCGGCCCCAGAACCGTTCGGTCCGACCGCGTTCCCGCCCGGCCCCGATCCTGGCGCCGAATAGCGCGAGCATCGCGGGCAGCACCGTCAGCGACAGCACGGCCGCCAGCGCGACCGCGGCGATCGCACCGAACCCGAGCGATTTCAGCACCGGCTGCGGGAAGACGAACGTCCCGGCGAAAGCGCAGATCAGCAGTGACGCCGAGAAGGCAACGGTGCGACCGGCCGTCGCGCAGGTCCGTTCGATCGCATCGTGCACGGCGTGACCGGCACCGATCTCCTCGCGGAACCGGGTGACCAGGAACAGTCCGTAGTCGATGGCCATACCGAGCCCGATCAACGACGCGATATTCACCGCGAACGTGGTGACCTCGGTGAACTCGGTCAGCGCCCGGATCGCCGCCAGCGAACCGCCCACCGCGAGCGCACCGACCAGCACCGGCATCGATGCGGCCGCCAGCCCACCGAACACCAGCACCAGGATCAGCAGCGTGATCGGGATCGAGATCGACTCGGCGACAATCAGATCGCGCTGGGATCGGGTGGTGATCTCGTCGGCCAGCGCGCTGTAGCCGGCCAGCCGGGTATCGATGCCGGGCACCAGCAGATCGGGTTCGACCGCATCGAAAGCGGTGATCCGCTGGTTCTCATCGCCTGCCAGGAACACCACCGCGAGCCCTTGGCGGCCGTCGGCCGAGCGCAGGAACTGGGTGCGCGGCGGCGTACTGTGCCAATAGCTTTCCACCGGCCGTTCCAGCAGTGCCGGGTCGATCCGGTCGAGTGCGGCGCTGATCCGCGGCCCGATCTCGTCGAGGGTCTGCCCGTCCGGCGCGGTGTAGATGGCGACGATATCGGCCATGGTCGGCCCCACCTGCGCACGGACCAGGGCGTCGACGCGACTGGATTCGCTACCGGGATCGGTGAATCCGGCGGCGCCGACCTTCTCGGCCGCGCTCGCGCCGTACAGCGCGCACAACAGCATCGCCCCGATCACGACCGCGAGCACAGTGCGCGGCCGGCCGACGACGAATCGCGCCCACGCCGTCATCGCGGGTTCTCGCCGGCGGGTAGCTCGGCTTCCAGCCCGGCCACGATCCGGTCGAGCAGCGCGTCCAGCCGTTCGGCGATCCCGCGTCCGTTGCGCGCGGAGACCGTCAGCTCGGTGCGTCCGCCCGATTCCATCAGCCCGAACAGCAGCGGCATCGCCACACTGTGCTGCGGCAGGATCAGCACCGAGGACGGCCGGAACTGCGGTGTGGCGAGTTCGTCCAGATCGAATCGGCCCATATGCGAGACGGTGGCCGAGGCCAGGTTGCGGCCGAACCGCGCGCCCAGCCAGTTCAGCGTGTGCAGCAGCGCCCGGCCCGCGGGCTGCGGGATCTCGGCGAGTCCGCTGTTGTCCATCTGATTCAGCTCGAGCCGTCGCGCGAGACCGTCGCGCTTGATCGCGTTGATCTCGGTCCCGGTGGTGCCCGCGGTGATGTCGAAGAACAGGGGGAGTGCGAGGTTCGCGGTGGAGCGCAACTGCGGATCGTGGCGGCGCAGATCCACCGGCATCATGATCCGGGAGGTGCCCGCGGTCTGCTCGGCCAGCAACGCCGCGATCTTGGCCACCGCACCGGGCGCGCTCGCCGCAATGGTGCGACGGCGCAGCAGATGTCGTGGTTCACCGGGCATCTGGCGGCCGTGCCCGACGGCGCTGCGGTACTTCGGCAACATCAGCGTCGGCTTGCCCGGTGCGCCGACGCGCCGCACCAGCTCCTGGTCGGCGACCGGATCCGGCATGGGCTCCGGCTCCTGACCACCCAGTGCCCGCAGCACCGCGAGCGCCCAGGTGACCAGGCCCATCCCGTCCATCACCCCGTGGAACGCCCGGAAGATCAGAGTGGTCGGGTGGGTGGTGAGCAGCAGCACCTCGCAGGTCGTCTCCTCGGTGGGCCCGATCGGGCTGTGCACCACCGGATCACTGTCGAGGGCGGTGTAGTCGATCGCCCAGTCGTCGATCACCCGCACCGCGGCGGGAATCCCGCTGTCGACCCAGTCGCGGCCCCGGCGCACCAGCCGCGACCCCGGGCACGCCGCCGACGCGACGGCCACCGCCCGCCGCAACCGCTCCGGATCGACCTCGCCTTCACCGGGGAAGACGAGCTGCATGAGGAACGGCGGCGCCAGATCCCGCATCGGGAAATACATGCGCTCGGTCGGGGAGATCCGGCGAAAGACGGTGCCGGTAGCCATATCTACCTCGCTGATCGGTGGGACGCGGCTAGCGCAGCGTCCGGGTGAGTTCGGTGATGCCGCCGTTGGCGTCGAGCCAGGACAGGAAGGACGCGAGGCCGGTGTCGCGGTCGATGACGGGGCGGTAGCCCAGGTCGCGGGCCGCGGCGGCGGTGTCGTATGTTGCGGAGCGGGTGAGCAGGGCGACCACATACCGCGACAACGGTGGCGACCAGCGGGTGGCGATCGGTGGCAGCAGCCAGATCGTCTCGATCACCGCGACGGCGGCGCGCACCACGCGGGGATTCGGGGTGCGACTCGGCGGGGCGTAGCCGAGGTCGGTGGCGACGGCGGCGAGAAAGCCCCAGACATCGGTGCGTTCGGCGTCGGCGATGAAGTACGCCTTGCCGCCGAGGGCGGCGCCGTCGGCGGTCGCGGCCTTCACACAGGCGTCCACGATATTGTCCACGTGGCACAGCGACGCGTAGACCGTCCGGCCGAACGACAGGTCCGGCAGCGCGCGCGCCGCGGTGCGTCCGAGCAGTCGCACGATCGGGCCGGAGCGGTCACCCGCGCCCCAGATCGCGCGCGGCCGCAAGGCACAGGTGCGGAATCCGGGCGCGTCGGCGGCCAGCACCGCGCGCTCGGCGGCGGCCTTGGTCTCCGAGTAGCGGTTCAGATACCGGCGCGGATACGGCAGTGATTCGTCGACGTCGAGCTGATCGCCGCCGTCGCGGTCCATCAGCGCGCTCGGACTGGAGATGAACACGAACCGCGACGCGCCGTGCCTGCGCGCGGAGTCCAGCAGCACCTCGGTCGCGCGGACGTTCTCGGCCCAGAACTGGCGGCGGGTGCCGCGTTCGTCGACCCGGGCCGCGCTGTGGAACACCACGTCGATGCCCTCGGTCGCGCGGCGCAGCGAGACTTCGTCGGTGAGATCGCCGGTGACCACGCGCACGCCGTCGAGTTCGGCCAGGTCGCCCAGATTGCTGCTGGGGCGCGCCAGGATCGTCACCTCGTACCCGCCCTCGCGCACCAGCCGGCGCACCAGCGCGCCACCGAGGAAACCGGACGCGCCGGTCACCAGAACCTTCATCGGGGGCCTTCCTGAGATTCGTGGTCCACCGTGCGCCACCAGGTGAGACCGAAAACTTGTGTCATCACAGCTATTTCGGCAGCCGAGCGGCCGCAGCCGCGAGCGGCGCGCACCGCGAACGGGATCTGGGCGGCGTGCACCACGATGCTCAGGAACGCATCGATCCACCACAGCGCACGCAGCAGCCGGTTCTCCGGCGCGTGCCCCGCGGCCGCCGCGATCAGCCCGGCCGTCAGGTACAACCAGCCGGCGATCGGAATCGCCCGCAATGCCGTCGTTTTCACCGGGCACTCCCGCGCAGTCGTTTCCCGGACCAGACCGCGAGTTTCTCCCGGCCGATCTTGGCGTTGTGCCGGATATCCACCGGGAACGAGGGGTGGATCAAGAAGTCGTCGACCGCCGTGGTGAGCTCCGACTGTGTAGCGAGAGCCCGCAGGGCCGACACCACCGACGCAGTGTCCGCCCCGGGCTCGGCTTCCACACACAGCACCGGACGCTGAGCGCCCGGCGCACCCACACCGACCAGGGCGGTGCGTGCCACGCCCGCGACGGCATTGAACATCTGCTCCACCTGGACAGTGAACATCGGTCCCGAGGCCGTGACGACGCGCTGACTCTTGCGTCCGCAGAACCAGATCCGGCCCTGCTCGTCGATGGTGGCCAGGTCACCGGTGCGGTGCCAGACGCGGTCACCCTCGGCGATTTTCCCGGCGGTGTTGGCCCGGTCCGGCCAGTAATACCGAGTGCTGACGTTGGGGCCGCAGACAACGAGCTCACCGACGCCCCGCGTACGGCTCAGTTCGCTCGCACGCGCTTCGGCATCGGCCCAGGTCGGCAGCGGATCGTCGGTGATGGCGATAACGCGGGCTTCGATCCGGTCCGAAGGGCGTCCGATGCAGACGCCGTCCCCGCGCCGAGTGCGTTCCACCAGACCGTCCAGCAGCTCCCGCGATTCGATCGTCGCCATCGGCAGCGCTTCGGTCGAGCCGTAGCCGGCGTAGACCCGGGCCTCGGCGTGCAGCACCTCGCGCAATCCCGCGATGCACCAGTGCGGCACGGGTGCGCCGCCGGAGAAGACACTGTCGAGGGTCGGCAGCGAGGTCGGTCGCTGCCGCAGCTGCCGCAACAGCGGAATCAGCACGGCAGGTGAGGCGAACATCGTCCGCACGCCGAACCGGTTGATCGCATCGACCACATGCGCCGGATCGGTGGACCCGACCTTGCTGGGAATCAGCGGCGGTAGCACACAGCGCGCACCGAGCAGCAGATCGAGAATCCCCACCAGCGGCAGCGTGATCAGCGAGGTGCCCGGGGCGATGCCATCGCGCGCCGCGTGCACCTGCTCCACCATGGCCGCGAGGTTGCCGTGGGTCAGTTCCACCGCTTTGGCCGGACCAGTGCTGCCGGTGGTGAAGGCGATCAGCAGCACCTCGCCCGGATCGGCGGGCGTCCGCTCGGGTGCGGCGCCGCTCGGTTCGCGACCCCAGCCGTCGAGCGTGTCGCCACCCCAGCCCCAGGTGCGGCCGACGGTGAGGCTGGTGCGCACGCGCCGGAAGCTGCGCCGGAACAGCAACCGCACCGCATGCGCCTGCGGGATACCGATGAACGCCTCGGCCTGCACCGCCCGCAAGCAGTGCACCATCTTGCGCAACCCCATGCCCGGATCGATGACGACGGGCACCGCACCGATCTTCAACAGCCCCAGCATGATCGCGTACAACTCGGGGCTCGGCAGCACCAGCACGATGGTGCGGGTTCCGGCCCGCACCCCGCGCGCGGTGAGCCGTTCGGCAATGGTGTCGGACCAGCGATCGAGCTCGCGGTAGCTCACCGTCCGGTAGGTGGGTGGGCTGCCCGCCGGCGCATCGGTGGCGAAGATGACCGCCTCGCGCTCCGGTTCGGCCTGCGCGACCGCCCGGAACCGGTCGATCGCCTGCCAGTAGGTCGCGGTACTCACGCCGCGGCTCCGGCAGCGGCCGCGCGTTCCGGCAGTCGGTACAGCACGGCCGCCGCCGACGGACCGGCACCGGCCGCGACAAACAGTACGTGCGTGTGACCGCCGAGACGCTCACCCGCGGACGCCAGGTCGTAGGCCTGGGTGAGAGCCGCGGTGTGCGGATCACCGTCGGTGAGATCGGGCAGCAGCACGGACTCGGCGGCGATCCCGAGTGACTCGGCCAGTCGTGCGGGGAATTCCGGGCCCGGCGTGGAGGCGATGAGCGCGGTGGTGGACAGGTCGGCGTGGCCGGCTTCGGTCAGCGCGGCGAGCGCGGCTTCGGTCGCCAGCGCCGTCAGCCGCTGTTCGACGTCGGGTTCGCGCACCACCGTCATCAGGCCACGGCCCTCTGTTCCCATGGTCGCGGTGTCGACATACGCTTCGACGCCCGGGCCGCCGGAGCCGGCGAGACTGTGCACCCGGCCGAATCCCTCCGGGCCGTCGGTCGATTCGAGCAACAGGGCCGCACCCGAGCTCGCATAGGGGAAATCCTCGGTGGCGGCGGTGCGGGCCAGCGACGGATGGGTATCGCCGGAGACGATCAGCACATGGCTCGCGCTGCCGGTCTCCAGGATCGCGGTGGCCACCCGCACGGCGTCGAGCACGCCGACCGCGCCGTTCATCAGGTCGAAGGAGAACGTACGCGGGTCGTCGGCACCGTACTCGAGCCCGATACCCGCGGCCTTCTGGATCAAGGCCGACACGGCCGGTTCCACGGTGTTGGAATCGCGGAAGATGCCCGCGTTGATGAGCACCCCGACCTGATCGGGCCGGACTCCGGCCCGTGCCAGGCAATCTCGCGCGGCCCGGCCGCTGTTCTCGACGACGCTGCGGGTCTCGCCGGCCCGGCAGACAGCGGTGGCGGTGATACGTACGCCCATGATCACACCTTCAGGGAGGAGATGGTGGTGGACAGGAACCCGGTCACGACCCCCGAGGCCGCCGGAATCATCAGCACCTTGGATCCGGCCGGAATTCCGTCCTGGCCGAGCTGATCGTGCAGCACGATGAAATGCGAGGTGGTGGAGGTGTTGCCGTACTTGTGGATCACATTGAGGTCCGGCGGCATCGGCGTACCGAACTCCCGCTCACCGATCGCGTTCATGTACGGGACCGCCGCCGCGCCGAACTGGTGATGGATGATGTAGTCGAATTCCTCGTCGGCGAAGCTGCGCCCACGCTTGGCCAGGAAGTCGCGCTGGGTGTCGGTCCACAGCAGGAACCGGGACTCGTTGTGCATCTTGCGGTTATCGGTGTACAGGGCCACGCCCTGGGTCTTGTCGCTCGGCATGCCCAGGCACAGGTGCGAGTATTCCGAGGCGGTCATCATCTCGATGTAGTGGATCTTGTCGGCGTCGTCGACGGCCTGATCGAGCATCAGCGCGCATCCGGAATCGCCGACGGTGAGCGAGGCGAATTGCAGATCGTATTTCTCCGAAATCTCGTTCACCGCGGTTTCGGAAATAGGGGTGATGGCCTCACCGCTCACCACGAGTCCATTGCGGACAGCACCCGAACGAATCATCCGATCGAGAATGTACGTTCCGGTGAGCATTCCGGCGCAGGCGTTCGAAATATCGAAAGTGATGGCCTGTTTCGCGCCGATCGCGCGGGCGATGGAGGAGGCGAACGACGGCTCCATGTACATGCGGGTCGCATGCTTGCTGCGCGTGATCGAGGTCGAGATGATGACGTCGATCTCCGTTGGCGCATAACGTGACCTGGATAAACAGTCACTCGCGGCGGCGACGGCCAGGGTGAACGAATCCTCGTGGCTCTCCGGGCGGGTATCGCGGACGCGGCGCTCGGCGACGCCGGTGATCCGCTCGAGATCGAATGACGGCGGAATCGCCAACTGCGCCAGCACCTCATCGGTGGTGACGGTCTTCGAAGGCAGATAGGCGCCGATGGATTCGAATCGAGAATGCAGCACGGGTGCTCCTGAAATCGATGACGAATACGTTCGGGGGATCGTTCCTGATGTCGACGCCGCGGACATTACCCGACGGTAACTAAGGCCGTAGACGCTCGAAGTGCCGAACCCTGCTGCGGTGCGGGCGGTTTGAACTTCGTGTTTCGTGCGGTATCACTAAACTGGACACCGATCGGCTATGACGCCGCGGAGCCCAGCCACCCTGATGACGGGAACGCCGCCGTTCCTCACTCGCCGACTGTGGCGATGCAGCGAATTCCTGGCTACCGCACCGAAAGGCGCGCCGCGGACCCGGGATTGAGCGCTGGCTGTGAGTGACTTCACTGCCCCGCGCGGGTCGGAGTGGGTGTCGAGAGCGTCGCTTACCGTGGCGCGGGCGGGAAGATCCCCGGCAATTCCATCGCGTAGGTGAGGTCGTCGGTATTGCCGAGCGTTGCCAGGACCACCCGGATCATGGTGACGCGTGCGGCCGCGACGGTATCCGGATCCGGTTCGGAGCCGGGCTCGGCGCCGGCCGAGATGCGGTAGACCACGTATTCGCAGACATGCAGCGCGGCATCCAGATCCAAGGGCGAGGGGACCGGCCTGCCGAGTTCGGTGAATTTCTCGCGCACGGTGGCGCGGATATCGTCGAGGGCCTGCTCGCGATAACCGGACACCGGTGAGGCCGGATCGTGCAGTTCGGCGAACAGCGGGCGCAGCATCGGCCCGTGTCCGCGCGCCCAGTCCAGGAACGCGTCGATGAGACGGATGCCGAGTTCGACGCCTTCGGCGGTGACGGTCAGGGCATTACGGATGCCGCTGACAAGGCCCTCATTGGACGCATCGAGCACCAGCAGCAGCGGTTCGTTTGCATTGGCGAAATAGCGATAGAACGTCGGCCGGGCGATGCCGGCCTGCTCGATGATCTGGGCGACGCTCAGACCGCGCGTGCCGGTCCTGCTGAAGACCTCGGCGGTGGCCAGCACGATCCGGGCCCGCACCTCTTCGGCCTGCTGTTTGGTCTGCGGTGGCCGGCCGCGTCGCGCGGTGGTCTCAGACATGGCCGACCGTCATTCCGCGGACGGGTTCACGGCTGTAGTGCACACCCGAGAGCTTGACACGCCACTCCTCACGCATATTAATCTAACACCAGTGTTCAATTAATCCACTGACCCCAGGAGAAGGCCGATCATGACGACTGCCCGGCACGCCGCCGCCGAAGTGCTGTCCCCGGCGCTGGTGAAACCGCTGCTCGCCCGCGCCGCCGCGGGCGGTGCGCCGTCGGTGGAGGTCTTCGCCCCGGCCACCGGCCGCAAGATCGCCGACCTGCCGCAGTCCTCGATCGCCGATCTCGACGCCGCCTTCGACCGCGCCCGCCAGGCCCAGCGCGCCTGGGCGGCGCGCCCGATCCGGGAGCGGGTCGCGGTGCTGCGCCGCTTCCACGACATCGTGCTGGCCGAACAGGACACCATCCTCGACATCGTGCAGACCGAGGCCGGCAAGTCCCGGGTGCACGCTTTCGACGAGGTCGGCGACGTCGCGGTCAACTCCCGCTACTACGCCTCGGTCGCGGAGAAGCTGCTGGCCACCCGCAAGCCGCGCGGGGTGCTGCCGGTGCTGACCAAGGTCGATGTGCGCAACCGGCCCAAGGGCGTCGTCGCGGTCATCTCGCCGTGGAACTACCCGCTGGCGCTGGCCGTATCCGACGCACTGCCGGCCCTGGTCGCGGGCAACGCCGTCGTCGGCCGCCCGGACAACCAGACCGCGCTGACCGCGCTGTGGGCGGTCGACGCCGCCGAACGCGCCGGGCTGCCCGCGGGCCTGTGGCAGATCGTGCTCGGCCGCGGCGCCGTCATCGGCGGTGAGGTGATCGCGCGCGCCGACTACGTCGACTACACCGGCTCCAGCGCCACCGGCCGCACCATCGCCAAGCAGGCGGGCGAGCGGCTCATCGGCTACTCCCTCGAACTCGGCGGCAAGAACCCGCTGCTGGTGCTCGCCGACGCCGACGTGTCGGCCGCCGCCAAGACCGCGGTGCGGGCCTGCTTCGCCTCGGCCGGCCAGCTGTGCGAATCGATGGAGCGCATCTACGTCCACGACGCCGTCTACGACCGGTTCGTGCGCGAGTTCGTCGCCAATGTGGAGGCCATGAAGCTCGGCGCCGAGCTGGACTACCGCGCCGATATGGGTTCGCTGACCTTCCAGCGACAACTGGACACGGTGCGCGCGCACGTCGAGGACGCGGTTGCCAAGGGCGCGACGGTACTCGCCGGCGGCAAGCACCGCCCCGATCTCGGCCCCTACTTCTTCGAGCCGACCGTGCTCGGCGATGTGAAGCCCGGCATGACCGTCTACCGCGAGGAAACCTTCGGCCCGGTGGTGTCGGTGTACCGCGTGAGCAGCGATGACGAGGCCGTCGAACAGGCCAACGACACCGCCTACGGCCTCAACGCCAGCGTCTGGACCAAGAACACCGCCCGCGGACGCGAGGTCGCGGCGCGGATCAATGCCGGTTCGGTCAACGTCAACGAGGGCTTCATCGCGGCCTGGGGCAGCGCTGACGCGCCGTCGGGCGGTCTCGGTATCTCCGGCACCGGCCGCCGCCACGGCCCCGAGGGCCTGCTCAAGTACATCGACACCCAGACCATCGCGGTGCAGCGGATGCTGCCCATCGCGCCGCTGCCCGGGATGTCGGAAGAGCTGTGGGCCAAGACTATGACGCTGTACTTCGGCCTGATGAAGACACTGCGCCAGAAGTGACCGGCCGCCACCACACGTCGAACAAGGGATGGGAATCATGAAACTGGAATCGGTCGCGGGCAAGAAGGTGCTGATCACCGGTGCCGCCATGGGGCTGGGCAAGCTGTTCGCCGAGCGCGCCGTGCGCGAGAACGCCGCGGCGGTGGTGCTGTGGGATATCAACGAGGTCGCGCTGAAGAGCACCGCCGCCGAACTGACCGCACTCGGCGGCACCATCCACCACTTCGTCGTCGACGTCTCCGCCCCCGAGCAGATCAGCGAGGCCGCTCGAGCGGTGCGCGAGGAAGTCGGCGATATCGACATCCTGGTCAACAACGCCGGAATCGTGCGCGGCAACACCTACTTCTGGGAGACCACCAACCGCGCCGACATCGACAAGACCATGGCGATCAACTCGCTGGCCCCGATGTATGTCACCCTCGAATTCCTGCCCGCCATGGTCGCAGGCAGCGGCCAGGCCCGGGTGCTGAACATCGCGTCCTCGGCCGGGCTGGTGTCGAACCCGCGGATGAGCGTCTACGCGGCCTCCAAGTGGGCGGCGCTCGGCTGGTCGGATTCGGTGCGCATCGAACTCGAGCAGGCCGGCCACGACCACGTCAAGGTGACCACGGTCTGCCCCACCTACATCGACACCGGAATGTTCGACGGCGCCAAAGGTTTCCTGCTCACCCCGATCCTGAAGCAGGAAGAGGTGGTCGAGACCTCCTGGCGGGAGATGAAAAACGGTGGCGCTCTGGTGATCCTGCCGTGGACCTCACGGCTGAACAAGGCGCTGTCGGGCATCCTGCCGCTCAAACTGCGCGACCTGTTCCTCGACACCGTGGGTGTGTACCGGTCGATGGAGGAGTTCACCGGGCGGAAGTAGGGCGCGTGCCCCGGCGCGGTATCACCGTGCCGGGGCACACCTGCGTCCGCGGTGGGTGTCGCCGGCCGGCATTCGCCGAATCAGCGCGTGCAGACGATGACCGTCGCATACCGGTCGGGGGAGTGGGCGATCACGGAATCGAGGCCGGCGCCGGTAGCGACCGCCGATGCGGCCTCGTCCTGCTCCTCGCCGATCTCCACCAGCAGATGCCCACCGGGCGCCAGCCATTCGGGGGCCTCGGCGGCTACGCGGCGGACGATGTCGAGCCCGTCGTGACCACCGTCGAGCGCGGTGACCGGTTCGTGGTCGCGGGCTTCCGGTGGCATCTGCGCGATCTCGTGCGACGGCACATACGGCGTATTGCAGAGCAGAATGTCGACGCGCCCGCGCAGGTGCGGCGGCAGTGCGGCGAACAGATCGCCCTGATGGGCTCGGCCGCCGACCGGCTCCAGGTTCTGCTGGGCGCAGGCGACCGCGAGCGGATCGATGTCGGCGGCGTCGAGGTCGATCCGGATCTCGTCGGGCGCGAGTTCGGTGACCAGCGCCAGTCCGAGCGCGCCGGATCCGCAGCACAGGTCCACGACCGCGAGCTCGGAGCGGCCCTCGGCACGGGCCAGTGCCGCGGCCTCGTCGACGAGAAACGCGGTGCGCTGCCGCGGCACGAACACGCCCGGCCGGATGTTTATTCGGAGCCCGCGGAATTCGACCCAGCCGAGCAGATACTCGAGCGGAACGCCCGATGCGCGCTGCTCGACCATCCGGTCCAGTTCGGCCGCCGAAGTGGTCGCACCCAGCAGCAGCCGGGCCTCGTCCTCAGCGAAGACGCAGCCGGCGGTGCGCAATCGGCCGACGACGGCGTCGTAATTCGGATCGTTCACGAGTCCAGTCTGCTGCGCCGCGGGATCGAGTTGCACGTGATTACCCGCCGAGCCCTGCCACCGGCCGCCGGTCGTGCGACTGTCCGGCCCGCTGTGCTGTTCACTCGGACCGCGTGCCCCAGCTCAGCGCGCGGTGGCGAGCTGGAAGGTGCGGGTGGCGTCGAGGTAGATGCCGCGCTGGGCCTGCCGGCTGGGCGGCGGTAGCTGCGAGACCAGCTGTTCCAGCGACGTCATCGCGCCGACCACATGCGTGCCCGCCACGATGAAGTCGGCGACGGCGCGGCGGATGTGGTTCGGGGAGGTCACCACGACCGCGCTGGTGGCGCCCAGATCACGCAACATGCGGGAACTGAACAGCGCGTTCTGCACCGTCGAGCCGGCCCGGTTCTCCACGTGGATGCGCGAGGCGGGTAGCCCGCGCCCGACCAGCCAGTGGAACATGGCGTCGGCCTCGGCGATCCCGTTCTGCGGGTTGCCGCCGGTGACGATCACCGGCGAGAACGGCGACGCCACCGCCTGAATCCACGCCGCGGTCAGGCGGTTCACCAGCTCGGGACGCAGCGAACCGTCGGGCAGCAGGCCGTACCCGAGCACCACGATGCCGGTCTGCGGGCCGACCAGCGCGGGCAGCGGATTGGGCAGGGTCGCCACCGCCGCGCCGATCGCGTTGATCACATGATCGGTACCGCCTGCCAGCCCCGCGTCGACCGCGCGCAACCGGCCCATCGCATCGGCGAAGGCGGGCACATCGCCCGCGTAATGCGACCAGATGGCTTGCAGCGACAGAGCCTCCGCGTCGTGCGGGTCCGCGCCGATGAGCCTGCGCAGATCGTCGCGGCCGGCGGCGTCGTTGCCGGCGGTGAAATGGCGCTGCGCGGAGTTGTAGAGGGCGTCGGTTTCCGGGCTGGCCTGGGCGGGCGCGGCGGCCAGCCCGGCGATGGTGGTCGCCGCGAACAGGGCGGCGACCAGGTTCTTCATATGCCTCGAGATCTTCACTACAGTCGACACCTTTCCACGTGTGACACGGGTTTTCGGTACGTCAGCTGGCAGTTAGCCGGTGGCAAACACTGATCACGATACGGCCGGTGGGCGCCGCAGCGGTGGAATTGCGGCCGGAAATCTGCGCCCGAAGCATTCCGGTCCGCGTGGCGGCGCCCTCCGGCGCGCGGACCCTGAGCCCGGCCCGGTTATGCTGAGGCCCCGTGGAGACCGTTTCGCTGACCGGCAAGGAACTTGCCGCCGCCATCAATGCCGATACCAAGCAGCGTGCCGCGGCACTGTCCGAGAGCGGGACCGCGCCCACGCTCGCATTGGTCGTCGCGAACGCCGACCCGGCGAGCGCCTGGTACGTCAACTCCCTCCGCAAAGCGGCCGAGCGGCTCGGAATCGCTTGCGACACCGTCGATCTCGGTGCTGACGCCTCCGCCGATGAGATTCGTGCGGAGCTGTCCACCCGCAGCGCCGACACAGCCACCGACGCGATCATGTTGCAGACCCCGCTGCCGTCGGGCGTCAACCTCGACGACGTCAGCTCCGCCATCGCGGCCATCAAGGACGTCGACGGCGTCAGCCCGCTGTCGCTCGGCCTGCTCGCCACCGGTCTCGACGGCTTCGTCCCAGCCACCTCCGAAGCCGTGGTCGAATTGCTGAAGCATCACCAGATCCCGCTGTCGGGCAAGCATGTCGCCGTCGTCGGCCGTTCCAACGTCGTCGGCAAGCCGCTGGCCCAGCTGCTGCTGGCCGAGAACGCCACCGTCACCGTCTGCCATTCCCGCACCACCGACCTGCCCGCCGTCACCTCGGCCGCCGATATCGTGGTCGCGGCTGCCGGCCGCATCGGCCTGGTCACCGGCGAGCACGTGCGCCCCGGCGCCGTCGTCATCGACGTGGGCACCAACGAGGCCGCCGATGGCAGCATCGTCGGCGATGTCGACGCCGACTCCGTGCGCGGCAAGGCCGAAGGCCTCAGCCCCGTCCCCGGCGGCGTCGGCCCCGTCACCACCGCGCTGCTGATGCGTCACGTGGTCGTCGCGGCGGAGAAGGCGCGCGCCTGAGCCGCGGCATTGCCGAACGACCGAAACGCGGCATCAGCGGCTGTCGGTGGAAGCCGAATTCGACCGCGCGGGCCACGGATGGTGGTAGGAAAGGTCGTGGACAGCTCGCAGCGGCTCCGTCACCGGATGTTCGCCCGACACGCCCATCCCGTCAGCGCCTGGACCAGGCTGTTGACCACGCCGCTGGTTGTCGTCCCCTTCTGGACCCGGCGGGCGGACGTGGGTGCCGCAGTGCTGGTCTGGTTCGCGATCAACCCGATCATCACTCCCGAGCCATCCGATCGGAATTCCTTTGCCACCCGGGCCATCCTCGGTGAGGAGCGGTGGGTGGCTCATCCCGAGCTGGACCGGACGATGAGCGCGGTCAACGGCGCAGGCGTTGTCGCCCTCGCCGCAGCGATTCTCGCGGCCGGGCGCCGCCGGATGGTTCCGACCGTCCTCGGCGTAGCGGCCGCCATGGCGTTCACGCTGTACGGCTGGCGGCGCTACGCCGACCTCTACGACGGAGAGCAGAACCCGGCTGAGGTCTAGTTGCCGGGTTGTGCCGAATTCATGGCCGGACGAACTCGCCTCTGCGTGCGTGGGCCAGGAATGCGTCCCACGCGGTGGGGGCGAAGGTCAATGCCGGGCCGGTGGGGTTCTTCGAGTCGCGGACGCCGACCTGACCGCCATCGAAGTGAGCTACCTCCACACAGTCTTGACTCGGCCCGCTGTAGCTGCTCTTGAACCATGTGGTCATGCTCGATGTTCCTTCGCTATCTCGATAACCCTGTTCCGACTGGCAGGTCTGTCCAGCGAGGCGTTCCGGATGCCGGCAGCGGCGGTTTCGTACAAATCGACCTCCGCTGGCCGCTCCAGGTACTGGGCCGACGCGTAACCCTCAAGGTACACAACAGGGGGCTCGCTCAGCCACGCGGTGCGCGAAGCTGGGAACGTCAAGATGTTGAATCGTCCTGCGGCCAAGCCGATATGGCACTTGGCCAACGGCACGACCCGGACCGTCACAGTGGGGAGCTCGGCAACGGCGGCGATGTGGTCCAGCTGTTCGGCCATCACTGACCAACCACCGACCTGATGGCGTAGTGCTGCCTCGTTCAGCAGGATTTCTACCTCGAACGAGGGGTCGTTCAGCCGGGTTTGCCTCCGAGTGGCGAGCTCGACCCGACGTTCCACTTCCTCGGTGGGCATCTCCGGATTCGCCGCCCAGATGAGGGCACGCCGGTACTCCTCGGTCTGCACAAGCCCCGGCAGCAACGACGGCTGATGAGTCACCAGTTTCGACGCAGCCGATTCGAGCCCCAAGTGGAGGTCGAAGTGTCGTGGAACCGCATCCCCGTACGCGTGCCACCAGGACTTCCGGCTCGCACCTTCCAGCAGCTCCAGCAGCACGAGCGTCGTGCTCTCCGGCGCCCCGTACAACCTGCACAGTTCCTTGATGTGCAATCGCCCGATCTTCGTCGGCTGCCCGGTCTCCATCCTCCAAATCGTCTGGGTGGAGACACCGAGCGCCTTCTTCACCACGTCGACGCTCACCCCGACGTCTCGCGTAGGTATCGCAGTTGCTTGCCGATCTGGCGTCGGGCGAAAGTACTGTCCCCTGTCTCCATCGAGTCCCCTTCACGCGGTGTGGATTCCGGATTGGAATGCGAACGTGCACCGGATTGGAATGTGGAACCTTCCGGTCCTGGAATCTTGCGAGAAAGTCCGGCGATCGGCTCTGCGAAAGCTTCCGTGACCTGGGCGGTCCCTGTCTACTGGTCCCAGCGCACGACGGCGGGAAAGCCTCGCCGCACATTCGTTGCCGAGCCTGGAGCGCTCGGGCCGCGGATGGTTCTGCCGGGTTCTCCTGCCCCTGAATCCCCTGAACCTCGCCGTCGTGCGCCCCACCATCGCATATCAGCAGGGGAGAAGCAATGAAAGCCGTTGTGTATCTGAACAAATCATGCTGCGCGAAGCGCCGTGCGGGCTTCGAGATGGAAGCCCGCGCCTTCGCGGCCCGGCGCGGGTACTCGGTGGCGCGCACCGTCATCGAATCCGACTCCGATGTCCTCCCATGGTTGCTGGTGAAAGTACAGCAGCTCGAGGTCTCGGCCATCGTGACCCCGAGCCTGGACCATCTCGCGCACCGAGCCCAGGACGTGCTCGCCCGCTGCGATCTGCTCGTCGTCCACCCCGCCGGCTACCTGCCCCGGGGCACCCGCCTGGCCCTGCTCCACCCCGGCGGCGACGCGTGACCGGCCCGAACGCCCCCGACCTCGCCTTCCCCGACGACACCCCGGTCAATCACGAAGCCCCGAAACCCGGCACCGGCTTCTTCCGCGACGAACTCGAATCCATGCTCACCTACCACACCACCTGCGCCCCATGCCCGTTCAAATCAGCACTGCTGCGCCTGCGCGCCCAGATGATCCGCACCGGTCACGATTTCGCTCGCGTACCGTCGCGCCGGGCGGACCGATAGCGGAACGGGCCGCTCGGCCATTTTCGCGGGCTCCCAGCTCGAGATCAGCGGCCTCACCACCCTGCGCGACGCTGCAATACCGCACCCCGCACAACGCTCCTGGTCAGTAGGTCCAGCTCGTGCCGGAGCCTCGGTACTGCTCGACCTCCTGGGCGACCAGGCGCGGGGAGACCGCGGTCGAACACGGTGAGCCGGCTCCCGTTACCCGAATACATAGGCTCGAGCGACGCGTTGGGTGCCAAGTTCAGTTCGGTGACGACTCGGCGGACGTCTTCGGCTTCGGTCGGCATATGAATTCACCGGCATATGGGGTTCGGCGGGACTGTCATGCCGCGGTGGAGTCTGGCTTCTCGTAGTGACGTTGTCGTTGGTGTCGCTCGCGGGTGTGTTGATTGCGATGATGTGCCCGTGTGAGTGTTTGGGCGAGTAGTTCGCTTGCGTGGTGGCGGTGGTTGATGCGCGGTTTCTGCTCGGGATCGATGTGGGGTGGGGCGATCCAGGCGGTCCGCCCGGCGTATGGCGAGTGGGGGCCTTCGACGCGGGTCTTCCAGCCGCCGGGTCCGTTGTGGATGAGTGCGTGGCAGGCGTCGCAGGCGAGGGTGAGGTTGTCGATGTCAGTGTGGCCGTTGTTGCGGTAGTCGAGGACATGATGCAGTGCGGACAAGCTCGCTGGAGCGTCGCAGCCGGGACGTGAGCAGCCTTTCAGGGCGGCGATCAGTGCCAGCCGTTGTGCGGCGGTGGCGAGGCGTTTGGTTCGGCCGAGGTGCAGGGGTAGGCCGGCGTGGTCGAAGACTGCGAGCCACGGCTGGGATCGCTGGGCCAGGGTGAGCGCGTCCTCGAGGGGGACGGTGCCGCCGGTGGCGGTAGTCGCGACTCCGGCGCCGCGTTCGATGTCATCGATACTGAGGGTGAGGATCGTGGAGACCGGCAGGCCGCGGTGGGCGCCGAGGTGTTCGGCGATGATGCCGGAGTCGAGGATGGCTTTGAGGGCGTCGTGGTTACGTTGTGCGGTGGTGCGGTGGTCGCGGGCGGCTGCTTCGGCTAGTGCGGTGGGGTCTACCCACGGGTGGTCGGGTGGTTCGGGTAGCGAATCAGTATGCGTGCCTGTTTTATTCCGTGATCGATCAGCGTCACTGCCGGCAGCAACACCGGCGCAAACGCCAGCGGCAGTAGCACGGCCAGGGTAACCGGCAGCGGCAGGACCAGCGACAGAGCTGCGGCCAGTGGTAGCGACCGACGCGGGACTGGTGCGGGCGTGGAGCGGATCGATTACCGAATCATTCTGCGCGCCAGCCACATCGCACGGTCGACGAGCGGCCGAGCCGGAGCCGACGTCAACGGCGCAGCCGGCGGCGGGGCCAGCACCAGCGCCAGCGGCACCCGCACCAGAGCCGGAGGCGGTGCCGGCGTCGGAGGCTAGACCAGGGCCGTCGGCTGTGCCAAGGCCTCGGACGGGTACTGGGGTGGGGCTTTCGGGGTCGTCGGGGTTGCACATGCCGGGGCGGGCGTATTTGGCCAGCAGTGGGTCGAGCAGGGCGCGCAGGACCGGGTCGATCTCGCCGCGGATGGGGCTCATGCCATCGGGGCGTTGGCGGCCGATGATGATGCCGCGCATGCGGGCCCGGTCGTTGTCGGTGGTGAGGCGGCCGTCGGGGTCGAGGTAGGCCAGGATCTTATCGCCTATCTTGCCGATATCGTCCGGGGAGCCGGTGCGGGCGAAATCGGTGAGGATTTCCTCGGCAGCGGCCCGATCGTCACCAGTGGCGCCGCACGGAACACGATTCATCACCGCCGCGATGCCGCGGGCGTGGTCGGCGGAGATGTCACCGGCGGTCAGAGCTTGGGCAACATTGGGCAGCAGGGGTTCGACTGGGTCGCCGCCCATGTCGTGGAAGGTGGCGACCGTCCGAGCTTGGTGGACGCGGGCTCCGGCATCAGCGGAGGCCAGGTTCAGCGTTTCCATCAGGAACCGCTTCAACGACTTCGACCCGTGCCGGGCAGGCAGGGAACGTTCGGATGCTTCCACCAATAGCCGGTGACGCACCATGGTCAGCATCCGCGAGCACCGCTCGACCTCCCGCATCACCGCGATGACACCCACGTCCGACAGTGGCGTCAACGGTTCATCGAGCAGTTCGGTCACTGCGGCATGCAACCGGGCGACAGCGCCCTCGTCTCCTTCGATCCCCTCACTCGAATGCATGTTCGAATGCTATCGCAGCGGCCGCCTCAGCGATAGCGAAATCAACACCTGAACTGCACATCTTCACACTGGCCACTCGACCGACAACGGTTGGGCGCCACCATGGTCCGATCTGACATGGCAGTGCGAGAACATCTTTCGCCCACAGGACCAGCCGCCCGGCGTAGCCGACAGCGACCCGATGTGGGGTCGATGCTATCGGCGGCCGCCGATCTCCGGTGGCTCGGCCGCGTCCGCGGTTACGGTCGCACGGCAGCCGGAACAGAGGTGCGAGGCCCGATCCGACCTCCGCCGACCGAGCGGACGGATTGGCGCAGCGAGCGCCGATCAGCCTGCTCATCTCGGTTCCCATTCGGGACCGGCGAGCAAAGTGGCCGCCCGCTGCCGAACGAACGAAATTTGCTCCCCCCCCCCCCTCGAAGATTCGTCTTTGTGTTGATCGTTGCAGCCGGTGCCGGCGATAACGCAACGTCACTTGCCCGACGACAACGCCGGGCGCCAAAGCCGATGCGGTCATCAGCAGTCCGGTGTCCTCCATATTGGACAGCGCCTGCCATCCACCGGCGGCGATGAGGAGTTCGCGCCGCCACATGATTCCTGCGGGATGCACGGGCAGCCGGTATGCCTCGTCATCGGTTACCCAGTGTTGAACGAGCGCACCGCGCGGGATCGGCCCCGGCGCGTAGGGAAGCGGAAAGTCCACGAGGTCGCCGGAGCCGAGCAGGTCGCGCGCCGTACCCACGGCGAATCCCGCCGCCGGGTGCTCGTCAAGGGCGGTGGAGAGGACGGCGAGCGCGTCCGGCTCGAGTTCGTCGTCGGCGTCCAGGTTCTGGATCAGTGCCGCGCGCGCCCGGCCCAATGCGACATTGCGGGTCACGGCGGGACCTTCTCTGGTGCCGTTGGTCGCGACATGAACGCGGTGGTCCTCCGCCGCGCCGCATTCGACCAGGGCTGTACGCACCGCACGGGCCGGACCATCGATCTGTACCAGCCACCGCCAGTCGGTGTGTGTCTGCGACAGCAGCGAAGCCCAAGCGGCAGAAAGGAATCGAGAATAGTCCGCATGTACCGCCGTGACCACCTCGACCCGCATGACCGAAAGTGTGCCATCCGAGCCGATCCGGCGCCCATGTGGTAGGTATGCACAAGGTCGGACTGGTGCCGTTCGGGAGGCAGGGGAAGGTATGGATCATGCGGTGATCGAGGCCGAATTGGCCGGTCTGGTAGTCGGTGCCATGCCGGGGACACGGGAACTCGAACGGGAGTGTGATGTCTTCGCGCGGCGATACCTCGCCGAGCCGGGGGTAGTGGAGCCACAATTCGACATCACGTCGGCGAACTTCACATCCGACCCGTTCTTGATCTGCGCGGACCGATACTGGAACCTTCGGTTCACCGCCGAGCCGACGCTGGCGACGGCGGTGCAGTGCGCCGGGTGGGCGACGGAGCGGATCGAGGCAGCGTACCGGCAGCCGATCCTGGAGAAGTGGGCCATCGGCTACGCGTTCATCACGCGCGGCACGGTCGAATCGCTCACCGAGATCGCCGACGCTACCGCCGACATCATCGCCGGCGACGATGCCGAATGCAGCCGGGCCTATTTCGCCACGCTCTACCACGCGGGCAAGTTGCGTGCGAACTTGTCCTTCGATGAGCTGAGCCTGTTTCTCGGCTCGTCGCCGCTGGCCAATGCGGCCGGCCGGAATCGCGACAAGCCCCTGTTCGTCGCCCTCCAGGCGTTCGCGGGATTCGGCAGCCGCCAGACTACCAACGAGCACGCCATGACGCTGTTCGAGAAGTCGTGGACCGCGCCGGACCGCACCCACGCCTCGATCGACATTGCCCTGCATGCGCTCGAGGCCGCCGTGCCATTCGACGAGCAGGGCGCCGTGCTGCGTACCAAGGCCGCTGAAGCGGTCGCCGAATACCCGGACAATGCTCTGTTCCGTTTCCGTCTCGGTCTCGGTGCTTTCCTCTGTGACGACCACGACGCCGCGCTCACCAGCATCGACGACGCCCTCCGGCTGCTGCCTGCAACCGGTTGGCGCAGCAGTCATGAACTGCTGTCCGAACAGTTCTTGCACGTCCGCCGCTCGATCCTGCTGGCCCGCAGCGACGCTCGCCGTGCCACGGATCAGCAGCGTCGCCTGGACCGGTACGAACAAGCCGTCGCCGAAACCGCCGACCTCGCACGCCGCTCGGTGATCAGGGCTGTCGAGCTGGTCGCGGTCTTCGCTGCCGTCATCGCCTTTGCCGTCGGGTCGCTCAACGTGACGTTGAACGGCAATCTCGATCTCGCTTCCCGTCTCTGGATCCTGGTCGTCTTCGGCGGCGGGCTACTGCTGTTCGTGCTTCTCGTTGTCGGCGGTACCTGGTTGATCACCCGCGACTCGCGCCGAAGCCCACGCGAACAAACGCGTTGACGGCACGACCGTGAGCGGTGAATGCATGACTGCATCGTCCCGGCCGGGCGACACTGCACGACCTGACTTTCGCGCGGAGCCGGACACGGCCGCGGAGTCGGGAAGGGCATTGCGATGGCACCCCTGATGTCGCTGGAGCGGTGATCGGCATCCGGCTGGTTACGCGTCCTCGATCACAGCCTAGTCTGAAGCTCTAGTGATTCACATCGTAGTGGCCATTTCCCTCTTTCGGGCCGACTTGTCCGGCTGCCGTGGGGAAAATCGGCGATGACTAGTCAGTCCTGCCCGCTACCGCGCGCCGTCGTGACCATGGTGATCGCGCCGACCAATGTCGGATACGACACATGCCTGCGCTTCATCTGGCCGTTGATGCTGCTCAACTTCGTGATCGTGTGTGTGGTGATCGGCGGCGCCGCGCTGCTGGAGTGATACGGGGCTGGACGACGACCTGACCACCGCCACCCGCGGTGGTCAGGTCGTTCGTGGTCGCGGCGGCGACGGTGCCCGAGCGGACCCGGCACCGCGACGACCACGCCCGTTAGGGTTGAGGGTGTGAACGTGGATGTGACCCCGCTGCCGGGAATCGGTGTGCGCAAAGATTTTCAGCTGACGGGTGCCCGTCGCCGCATCGGTGTGATCGACCACAAGGACGGCAGTATCGACCTGATCTTCACCAAGGCCGGCGATCCCGATACCACGGTGCAGATCCCGTTGAGCGCGGCCGAGGCCGGGGTGCTGGCCAATCTGCTCGGCGCACCGCAGCTGGTCGCCCAGCTGCGCGAGGAACACCGCGATATGGACGGGGTCAACACCCGTCAGCTGCCGATCCTGGAAGGTTCGCCCTACGATGGGCGCACGCTCGGTGAGACCGGAATGCGCACCAGGACCACCTCATCCATCGTCGCGGTGATGCGGGCCGGTCAGGTGATCGCCTCCCCGGGCCCGGATTTCGCGTTCACCGCGGGAGATCTGCTGGTCGTAGTCGGTACCGGCGAGGGGCTCGACGCCGCCGCCCGGATCCTGACCGACGGCTGAGCGGTGCAGATAAGTCCAACCGCGCTGGCCTTGATCCAGCTGGGGGCGGTGTTCTTCGGGCTGGGAGTGCTCGGCCGGATCGCGGCCAAGATCGGCATGTCGCCGATTCCGCTGTACCTGCTCGGTGGTCTGGTCTTCGGTGACGGCGGCGTCGTCGAACTGCACGAGGTGGACGAATTCATCCACCTGGCAAGCGAAATCGGTGTGGTGTTGCTGTTGCTGCTGCTCGGTCTCGAGTACAGCGCCGCCGAACTCGTCACCGGGATGCGAAGATCCTGGCCCGCCGGTCTGCTCGATATCGCGTTGAACGCGACGCCCGGCGTGATCGTGGCACTGCTGCTCGACCTCGGGGCGACCGGCGCCATCGCCATGGCCGGAGTCACCTACATCTCGTCGTCGGGCATCGTCGCCAAGGTGCTCAACGATCTGGGGCGCCTGGGTAACCGGGAAACGCCGGTGGTGCTGTCGATCCTGGTGTTCGAGGATCTGGCCATGGCCGGCTACCTGCCGGTGCTGACGGCGGTGCTCGCGGGCGTCGGATTCGTCGCGGGCCTGCAAACCCTCGGCATCGCGTTGATCGCCATCACGGTGGTGCTCGTCGTCGCCCTGCGCTACGGCAAGTACGTGTCCGCGGTGGTGGCCAGCGACGATCGAGAGATCTTCCTGCTCAAGCTGCTCGGCGCGGCGCTGCTGGTGGCCGGGGTCGCCTCGGCGGTGCAGGTGTCGGCGGCGGTCGGCGCGTTCCTGCTCGGCATCGCGATCTCCGACTCCACCGCGCACAATGCCACCAAGATCCTGGAACCGCTGCGCGATCTGTTCGCGGCGATGTTCTTCGTGCTGTTCGGGCTCAGTACCGATCCGGCCAGCATTCCGCCGGTGCTGGGCTGGGCGGTGCTGCTGGCGGTGGTCACCACCGCCACCAAGATCGCCACCGGTTGGTGGGCGGCCGGTCGTTCCGGCGCCACCGAACTCGGCCGGGCTCGCGCGGGGGCCGCTCTGGTCGCGCACGGCGAATTCTCCATCGTCATCGCGGGACTGGCGGTCGCCGCCGGTGCGGTGCCCGACGGATTCGCCGCGCTGGCCACCACCTATGTGCTGTTGATGGCGGTGCTCGGGCCGGTGGCCGCACGCGTGGTGGAACCGGTGGTGGCGCTGATCACGCGCCGCCCCAAGCCCGCACCGGACCCGGTCGAGGAATGAGCCGCCCGCCCGGGCAGCGGCCACGCGTGCGTGTTGCCGCGCCCGGAACCGGGCGGTAGGGTGCCCTGAAGTCCAGCTGGGGAGGTGAGCAATTGGCTACCTGGCGGTTCACCGGCCTGGAGTTCCAGATCCTCTGGTCCGCGTACGGCCACGACCGGCTGCCGTACCCGCTGCGTTATCGTCCGGTCGCCGATGATTTCGAGGACCTGCGCAGGCAACGCGAAGCCGCCGTCGACGTCCTGCTGGAGAAGTACTACTCGGTCGAACTGGTGGATGTGCTCACGATCCTGCGTGAGCCCGAGGTCCGCATCGAGGTCAAAGGGTACGGCGGCCGGGATATGGCCCGTACCTACCGTTTTCACGGCGCGATGCGCGGGTCCGCCGGCGCCACGCTGGTGCAGCTGCCGGGGACCGCGGCCGATATCGGCGGCGACGTGATCGTCACCAATTGCGCGGCCGACCAGGTTCCGGCGCAGGCCGTGGCCGCCTTACCGCCCGCACCCGCGGGCACCCGCCCGGCCGTGGAAGTGCGCCGCGCCGACCTCAGCGCCGACCGTTCCCGCTACGTCCGCAGGGTCGACGAACTCAGCCTCACCCAGCAGCTGGATCGGGTCTTCAAACGCCGCCGCCGCTCACTCGGCGAGATCATGATCTTCCCCGGCCCCGCCGTCGACGCCCGCCCCGCCTTCGGCCGCAGCTTCTGGTGGATGGACTACGAGGACGGCCGCTACTACGTCCGCACCGGCGACCCCATCATCGCCAAACCCGCGGGCCCCACCGCCCTCACCAACGAGATCACCCGCCTGGCCGGCCTCACCCGCCGCTTCTACCGCGAGGACCGCGAGCACGAGGAATACCTGCGCGTGCACCGGTGATCGGCGTTCGGCGCGAGGATGGTGGTGTCGGCTCGCGCAGTGTTCGACCGGCCCAGCGCGGTGTCATCCCCTCGCTGTCGAGGTCCTTCGCGGCCGTATTTCAGAAGGTGGCGGTCTCGGTGTGGTTGTGCCGGTGGGTCGCACCGCCCTCGGAGGCTGACGCGCCGGAACCGGATCGCGGTCCAACCGGTCAGGCGAGGTGGTGGGTGAGCTGGTGCACGGCTTCGCCGGGGTGGGTGGCGTAGACGGGTTCGCCGATGGCCTGCATTTTCCAGCCGGTGGCGGCCAGGTACAGCTTGGCCATCACCATGCCGGTGTGCGGGCCGCCGCCGTGCAGGTCCAGGTGGGCGAGTTCGGCGCCGGTGCTCGCGTCGACCAGGCGGCAGAACGCGTTGGCGATGCTGTCGAAGCTGTGGCCGTGGTAGCTGGTGACCACCAGGATCACCGTCGCCACCTGCGGGTGGATCCGGGACAGGTCGACGGTGATGACCTCGTTCTCGCCGCCGCCCTCGCCGGTCATGCTGTCGCCCAGGTGCCGCACCGAGCCGTCGTTGGAACTGAGCTGGGCGAAGTAGACGACGTCGAGCAGGTGATGGTTGTGGTCGAACAGCAGCGCGGCGGCATCCAGATCGGCGGGTGTCGCCGCACCACCGGCCAGTTTGTGACCCGGCACCGGATCCCAGCCCAGACCGAGGCGCACCATATCGAGCGTCGGTCCCGAGCCGGTGCGCAGCCGCACGACCTGGCCCGGCACCAGGCTGAGCGCCCGGCCTTCGGACAGCACGGTGGCGTCCACCTGCTCACGCCGAGCCGGCCGCGAACCCACCTGGACGTGGCTGTCGGCCAGCACGGCCGCGAACCCACCGGCATGGCCGCGCCCGACGACGGTGATGCCCCAGCCCGCGCCGCTGCGTTCGATATCGACCGCCACGACCGCCGACGACGCGTCCAACCCCGCGAGGCTGATGCGATAGGTCTCCCCGCCCCGGCTGTCGGCCACCTCGACCACGGGCGCGTCCGCTTCGGCGAACGTGCGGTGCGGATTGTCCAGCGCCAGCACGACCCGGACGGTGGTCGCGGCGTGCGGGATCGAGGACAGCTCGACGTGCAGTGTGGGCGCCGGCGCCATCCCGGGGCCGGCCAGCCGCAGACCCCGCGCCTCGGATTGAGTGCCGAAGACGAAGTCGGTCTCGTCGTGGATGGCGCCGTCGGGGCCCAGCAGAATCGCCGCGAGATGGGCGGGCAATGCCGAACGCGCGGTGATCACCAGGCTCTCCGCGCTGATCGGCATGATGTGTTGCTGACGCAGCCCTTCGGTCACGCGCATCCCCTTCGTCGAGTGCCGGCACACAGGCGGTGCGCCAACGCATTCCGCGCGAGTGTGCACCTGGTGCCGATCGGACCGGTTCGGGCCGACGGTCCCACTGTAGGTGCCAGGTATTTCGCGGCGGCCGATTCGGTGCAATCGCCGGGCGCACATCCCGCGGGGCAGCTTCCGGTGTCATCGGATCCGTGCTATCGAGGGACCATGACCTCGACGCGCGCGGACTACGACGTGGTGATCGTCGGCGGTGGCCACAACGGGCTGGTCGCCGCCGCGTATCTGGCCCGGGCGGGCCGTTCGGTGCTGGTGCTGGAACAGGGCTCGGAGCTGGGTGGTGCGGCGGTGTCGGCGCGGATCTTTCCCGGCGTCGATGTGCGGTTGTCGCGGTACTCGTACCTGGTGAGCCTGCTGCCTCGCCAGATCGTCACCGATCTGGGCCTGCGGTTCGAGACCAGACGGCGGCGCATCTCCTCCTACACGCCCGTCGGCGATTCCGGGCTGCTGGTCGATACCGGCGACGAATCACGCACCAGGGACAGCTTCGCCCGCCTGACCGGGTCCGATGGGGAATTCCTGGCGTGGCAGCGGTTCTCCGCAATGACCGGCACGCTCGCCCGCCGCGTCTTCCCGACCCTGACCAGGCCCCTGCCCACCCGGACGGAATTGCAACACGCGGTGGGGGATTCCAGCACCTGGGAGGCGATCTTCGAGCGCCCGCTCGGCGAAACGATCGAGGCCTGGTTCGCCGACGACACTGTGCGCGGGGTGGTGTTCACCGACGCGTTGATCGGCACCTTCACCCACGCCCACGACTCGGCCCTCCTGCCGAACCGCTGCTTCCTCTACCACGTGATCGGCGGCGGCACCGGCGACTGGGATGTGCCGATCGGCGGAATGGGCGCGCTCACCACGGCATTGGCCACCGCCGCGCGATCGGCGGGCGCGCAGCTGCGCACCGGTTGCCGCGTCACCGCCATCGAGACCGATGACGTCCGCGCCGAGGTCCGCTGGGCCGGCGGCGCGGTGGGCGCACGGCATGTCCTGGTCAACGCTGCTCCCACCGAACTGGCCCGGCTGCTGGGTGAACCGGCCGAGGAGGCACCCGAGGGCGCGCAGTTGAAGATCAATATGGTGTTGCACCGGCTTCCGCGCCTGCGCGATCCGGCGGTCGACCCCCGCGACGCGTTCGCCGGGACATGCCATGTGGCCGAATCGTATTCGCAGCTCGAGCACGCCTACACCGAAGCGGCGGCCGGCCGGATTCCGGCTGCTCCGCCCGCCGAGATCTACTGCCACACCCTCACCGACCCCACCATCCTCGGCGCCGAGTCCGCGGGCCTGCACACGCTGACGCTCTTCGGATTGCATGCTCCCGCACGGCTGTTCGAGGGCAATCCATCGGCGAAGGACGAGCTGGTCGCCGCGACACTGACGCAGCTGGACGAGGTGTTCGCCGAACCCCTCCGCGACTGCCTGGCCACCGATGCCGACGGCCAACCCTGCCTCGAAGCGAAGTCCCCGCTGGATCTCGAGGCCGAGGTCGGTCTGCCGCGCGGCCACATCTTCCATCGCGATCTCGCCTTCCCGTACCGGCCCGACGGCGATCCCCGCGACGATCCGGCCGCCCGGTGGGGTGTGGCCACCGGGCATCCGAATGTGCTGATCTGCGGTGCCGGCGCGGTGCGCGGCGGCGGGGTCAGCGGTATTCCCGGTCACAATGCCGCGATGGCTGTGCTGGAAGCCACCAGCGGCGGAAGATAATTCGCATAAGTCGCACGTTGTTCCTATTATTTCGACCCGAGTATCGGGCGCGCGAATATGGCGGTAGGGTTGACGCCCGGGGCGGCGCCGATGCCGTCCGTTCCGTTGATCCGGCGCCGAGGAGAACAGGTGGAGCTCGATACCGTCCGTGAGGAAAAAGCGATACGGGACTTGGAGAATCGCCTGGTCGACAGCCTGCCCGAGGCGACACCGGAGCAGGTCGGCAGTGCGGTGCAGAATGCGCACCAACGATTCGACGGACTGCCCATCCGTGATTTCGTTCCCATTCTTGTGGAGCGGATCGTGCGCCGCGAACTCGACCCGGAACCGGTCGTAGAAAAAGTCGTCACGCGAATCGAGACGGCACCGGAGAATTCTGCTAACGAAATTGTCGATTCGAATTCCGATGCTCGTCATCTGCCGGAAACCTTGCTGGCGGCGCTGCGCTCGCGCGGGCGGCTGATTCCGGTCCTCGGGGCCGTCGGCGTGCTGGTGGTGGCCGCGGTCGCGGTGGCCGCCGTGCGCGATTCCGAACCGGCTCCGGCCGCCGCTGCCGGCGCACCGCTCACGGTGGTCGAGGGCGTCGTCGGCTCGGAGAAGATGGCGTTCTTCGACGATCCGCGCGTGGTGGACGCGCTGGCGAAACACGGTATCGATGTCGATGTGCGTCCGGCCGGTTCCCGCCAGATCGCCACCTCGGTGGAACTCGATAATCTGGATTTCGCGTTTCCGTCGAGTCTTCCTGCGGCGGAACGTATTCAGCGCGAAGCCGGAGTGAGCAGGCAGTACACGCCGTTTTCCTCGCCGATGGTGATCGCGACCTTCCAGCCGATCGTCGATCTGCTCATCCGCGCGGGCGTCGTCACGGCAGGCACGGTATCGACTTTCGACATGTCCGCATACCTGGACATGGTTGCCCGCGGCGTGCAGTGGGACCAGATCGAGGGCAACACCAGCTACCCGGTGCGCAAGAACGTGCTGGTCTCCACCACCGATCCGCGCAGCTCCAACTCCGCCGCCATGTACCTGGCGGTGGCCAGCTATGTCGCCAACGGGAATGCGGTCGTGCGCGGCAGCGCGGCCGAAGCGCATGTGCTGCCGTTGCTTTCGCGCCTGTTCCTCGCCCAGGGCTACACCGAGAATTCCTCGGAAGGCCCGTTCGGTGAGTACCTGGCCGCGGGCATGGGCCCGGCACCGATGGTGTGGGCGTATGAGGCGCAGTACGTGGCGGCGGCGGTCGAGGGAAAGATCAAACCGGAGATGAAGCTGCTGTATCCCTCGCCCACCGTGCTGTCCCGGCACGCCCTGGTGCCGCTGAACGACGACGGCGACCGGGTCGGGCAGCTGCTGTCCACCGACCCTGAGCTGCAGGCCCTCGCCGCCGAGCACGGTTTCCGCACCGGCGATGCCGCGAAGTTCGACGCCGTCACCGTGGCGCACGATGTGCCGGTCGCGCGCGATCTCATCGACGTGGTCGACATCCCGGCCTACGAAACGCTGGAGAACCTGCTCAACGGTGTGGCGAACTCCTACAACTGACCATCGGGTGCGGTGCTGTCACAAGGGTTCCGGTGCGCTCACCGCGCCGGGAACCGCACGATCCGGTCGTCGCCGGCCCGGATATCACCACGTCCATCGGTATTGGACGTGGTGAGCCACAGCGCGCCGTCGGGTGCCACCATCACCGTGCGCAGGCGGCCGTAGCCGTCGCGAAAGTGATCGGCAGGCGGGCCCGTGCCGGTGTCGGTGAGAGGAACGGTCCACAGCCGCTCGCCCCGCAATGCCGCCGCGTAGAGCGTGTTCGCGGCGATGGCGATCCCGGAGGGTGAGGCTTCGTCGGTGGACCAGGTCACCAGCGGGTCGGTGAACCCGCGGTCGGTGCCGCCGGTCCCTTCGACCTCGGGCCAGCCGTAGTTGCGGCCGGGTTCGATGAGGTTGATCTCGTCGACGTCGTTCTGCCCGAACTCGGCGGCGAACAGCCGTCCCGTCGAATCCCACGCCAGGCCTTGAACATTGCGGTGGCCGAGGGAGTAGACGGGGGAGTCGGGGCGTGGATTGCCGGGGGCCGGGGCGCCCTCCGGTGTGAGGCGCAGGATCTTCCCGTTCGGGCTGTCGGGGTCTTGTGAGGTGTCGCGCCTGCCCGCGTCGCCGGTGTCCACGTACAGCATCCCGTCCGGACCGAAGGCGATCCGGCCGCCATTGTGGTTGCCCGCCTTGGCGATTCCGTCGAACACGACCTGCGGCGGTTGGCCGAGGCGGAACCGGACGATGCGGTTGTCGGACTCAGCGGTGAAGTAGGCGTACACGTAGCCGTCCTCGGCGTATCGCGGCGATATCGCGATCCCGAGCAGCCCACCCTCACCGCCCGCGACGACCCCCGGCACCTCGTACACCTGTTCGGCGGGTCGGCCCGGCACGACCCGCAGGATCCGTCCGGTGTCGCGTTCGGAGACCAGCGCGGCGCCATCGGGCAGGAAATCCAGGCCCCATGGCGTCTCGATCCCGCGCACCACCTCCTCGCCCGCGGCCAGATCCGGCGCACCGGCCGGTCGGCTCACCTCGGTCGTGGATGCGAGCGGCGGTGGTGGGGTCTCCGGCGGATCGGCGGATTCGTCGCCACATGCGGCCAGGCCGAAGACGAGTAGCAGGGCGGCCGCACCGCACGTCGCTCTCGCACGGCGAGATGATCTTGCGGTCGGGATGAGACCGGACTCCTGGCGTACGCGCATGATCACTGACCTCCGGGGGTAGCCGTCCCCTCGATCGTGCCTGCCGCCGCGCCGACAATCGATCACCGGCGAGGCGGCGTCGTCACGGGGTCTCCGGACTGCTGCGCGCGGTGCGTGCGTCCACGGGCGCCGCATAACTCGGGCCGATGGACTCCGCTAGCTCTCGAGCGATGCGGAACCGACGTCAGTTATGCACGATCTGCCGATCCTCGACGACCTCGACCATCGTGCCGGACCGCATCCCGGGCACCACCCAGAACAGCACATACGTGCAGATCAGACTCAGCGCACAGATGCCGACGGCGTACACACTGACCGCCGGCGACGACGACCCGGCGGTCCACAGTGCGGTCGCGATCAGCGGAGCCAACCCGCCGCCGAGGATCACCGACACCTGCACGATCAGCGAGGTACCGGAGTAGCGGACGGCCGGCGGAAAAAGTTCGGCCACGATGATGCCGCCCACGCTGTGACTGACCGGCAACGCCAGGCCCATACCCAACAGCGCCACGTACACCACCGCTCCATTGCCGGTGTTCAGCAGCGGGAAGTACACCGCCGACCAGATCAGCAACGCGGCCGTCCCCGCGAGAAACACCCACGCGGTACCGACGCGATCGGCCAGCGCACCCCACAGCGGCATGGTCAGACACCACAGCACCGACGCCACGATCACCCCGAGCAGCAGGAAGTCGCGGCTGAAGTCCAGTGACTTCGTGCCATAGGTCAGCGTGAAGACCATGAAGATGTAGACCACCGCCGAGGTCGCGATGGCGGCGCCGAGGATCAGCAGCAGCCGCACCGGACCGACCCGCAGCGCGTCCCGCAGCGGGAACGTGACCACCTCACCGCGCCGCACCAGGTCCGCGTACTGCGCCGACTCGGTGATGGTGAGCCGCACCGCGAGCCCGACCACCACCAGCAGCACGCTCAGCAGGAATGGAATCCGCCAGCCCCAAGAGAGAAAGGCGTCCTCGGGCAGCAGCGCGCTGGTACCGAGGAAGACCGCGTTGGCGAGGATGAGCCCGGCCGGTGTGCCCATCTGCGGGAAACTCGCATACCGGTTGAGCCGCCCGCCGGGCGCGTGCTCCATGGAGAACACCACCGCGCCCGCGCCCTCACCGCCGAGCCCGACGCCCTGGATCAGCCGCAGCACCACCAGCAGCACCGGAGCCCAGAACCCGATGCTGTCGTAATTCGGCAGCACCCCGATCAGCGTCGAGCTCACGCCCATCAGGATCAGCGAGACCACCAGCGTGGCGCGTCTGCCGATCCGGTCGCCGAAATGCCCGAACAGCAGCCCGCCCAGTGGCCGCGCACCGAAGCCGACCGCGAAGGTGGTGAACGCCGCCAGGGTCCCGGCCGCCGGGCTCATCGACGGGAAGAATTGCTTGCCGAAGATGAGCGCCGACGCCGTGCCGTAGAGCATGAAGTCGTACCACTCGAGGGTGGTGCCCACCAGCGTCGCCGTGGCGACCTTGCGGTGGGTCGGCGCGAGGGTCGATCCGGAGGGTCCAGCGGTCACTACTATCCGTTCAGCCTGCGGCGCGCGGCCGCGTCTCATCTGGTGAGGCCGGGGCGAGGCTCAGAGCTGAGCACCGACCTGCTGGGCGATGAGCTCGAGGTGGTCGAGATCGCGCAGGTCCAGGATCTGCAGGTAGATTCGCTGGGCGCCGATCTCGGCGTAGCGGCCGATCTTGTCGACCACTTCGGCGGGGGAGCCCGCCAGGCCGTTGGCCTTCAGCTCGTCCACCTCGCGGCCGATCGCGTCGGCCCGGCGCGCGACCTCGGCGTCGCTGCTGCCGACGCACGCTACCAGCGCACTCGAATAGATCATGTCGTCGGCCGGGCGGCAGCGCTCGGCCACCGCGGCGCGGACGCGATCGAACTGGGTGGCGGTCTCGTCGAGTGAGGAAAACGGCACATTGAACTCGGAGGCATAGCGCGCCGCCAGGCGAGGCGTGCGGCGCGCGCCCTTGCCGCCGATCAGCACCGGCACCGGACCCTGCACCGGCTTGGGCAGCGCGGGCGAATCGGTGAGCTGATAGTGGGCGCCGTCGAAGCTGAAGGTATCGCCCAGCTTGGTCTCCCACAGTCCGGTGATGATGGCGAGCTGCTCTTCGAATCGCGCGAACTTGTCGCCGGGGAACGGAATGCCGTAGGCGGCATGCTCTTCGGCGAACCACCCGGTGCCGAGGCCGAACTCGACGCGGCCACCCGACATCTGGTCGACCTGGGCGACCTGAATGGCCAGCGGTCCCGGTAGCCGGAAGGTCGCGGCGGTGACCAGGGTGCCGAGCCGGATGCGCTCGGTCTCCCTGGCCAGCCCCGCGAGGGTGATCCAGGCATCGGTCGGTCCTGGCAAACCGCTGGCATCGCCCATCGCGAGATAGTGATCGGATCGGAAGAACGCCCCGTAGCCGAGGTCTTCGGCGGCCTTGGCGACCTTCAGGAGCGTGTCGTAGTCGGCGCCCTGTTGCGGCTCGGTGAAGATACGCAGTTCCATATCGTCATCGTGCCGCACACCGGGACCGCGGGCGCGGCCGGCACCGCGCCGGGCACTCAGCCGCGGCGTTGACCGGCGGTCATGGTGGTGGGCCGGACTCGATCGGCCCAGCCGCACGGCAGCGAACAGGTGGCCGTCACCCAGGTCTCTTCGTCGCCGTTGTCGAAAATGTGCTTGGTGGTCGCTGCACGGGCGGGATAACCGCAGGCGCCGCATTTGCCGAAGTAGTTGAGGATCTCCTCGGTGTGGGTGATCGCCACGCGGCGATCGGGTTTCGTCATCGGGTCTCCTTTGTCGAGGGTGGCACCGTCCAGTGTGCCGAAAATGTGTCTGAGGTCACACCGGATTCGGTTGGGAGTTGTCATAGGGCTGGTCGGGCGGGTTTGGGGGAACGGCCAAGTGCGCGATCGGGGATCGGCGCAAAAGCCGTGGTGAACTTCGGGCAACAGGATTCCGGGGTACTTTCCGGCGGCTGCGGTGGCGCCGAAAGGTGGTGGTGGGAACCACAACCCCGCTGTATTGTGACTGACGTTACACAGTAGCTACCCGCCGACCCGAGTTGTTCGTTGCGGGCCGACGAGAAGATGTACGCAGTTGGTTACCGACGTCATCGATGTGGTCGCTGAATTAGCGGCAAGCCGGGCAGCCGTATGGGATCTGCTGCTCGACGCGCAAACTTATCCCCGGGTGTTCGCCGGCATCGGCGCCGCCGAACGGCTGGATGTGCCCGATCGCAACCCGCTGCTGGAGATGCGAGTCGGCACCCCCGACACCGGCATTCGCATCCATCAGATCCGGGTGACGATCGGCCGCTGGTACGAGAGCATGGAACTGCACAGCCCGATGCAGGGCAGTTTCGCCTCGGTCCGGTTGAGCGGCGAGGGCGAGCGCACCCGGGTCTGCGTGACCTACTTCAGCCCGGGCCGGATGCATCCGCGCCTGGCGAAGCTGTCCAACGGCGCGATCACCGCATGGACCGAGGCCGGGCTGCGCCGCATCGAAGACCTCGTGCGCGGCGCGCGCACCTCCGTCGTCGTCAACGGGGAGAACGCGCCGGTCCGCCGTCAGGTCGGTGTGCTGCGCCAGGTCATGACCACCGGCGTGGTCAACACCGGGCGACCGGACGTGGCCGTGAAACAGCTTCGGTCGCTGAGCAAATGGGGATTCAACCTGGCGGGCGGCTACGCCGCGGGCGCGGACCATTCGCCCGGCCGCATCGCCGTGGCCGACGATCGCGGCACCCGCACCTTCGCCGAGATGCACGAACGCACCAATGCCCTGGCCGGCGCCATGGGATCGCTCGGACTCACCTCCGGCGACGCCATCGGGCTGCTGTCGAACAACCACGCGGGCATGGTGGAAACCATGGTCGCCGCGGGCAAGCTCGGCGTCGATGTGGCCCTGCTCAATTCGGGCCTATCGGGGCGGCGCATCGAGGAGATCGTGCAGCGGCATCGGCTCTCGGCCTTGTTCGTCGACGGCGAACTCGAAGAATTGGTCCGCTACCTGCACACCGACGTCCCCCGCTACAACACCGACGGCAGACCGCCGGTGCCCGATCGCACCACCATCGACGAGCTGATCGCCATGGGGCAGTACGAGTTCCGTCGCCCGAGCCAACCCGGCCGGTTGATCGTGCTCACCTCCGGGACCAGCGGCCGTCCCAAGGGTGCGCGCCGTCCACACCCGAAGGGCTTCGGCACCATCGCGGCACTGCTGTCGCGGATCCCGCTGGGTATGGACGAGGCCATGCTCATCCCGGCGCCGCTGTTCCACACCTGGGGCCTGGCGGGGCTGCAGTTGAGCACCGCTCTGCGGTCCACAGTCGTGCTGCCGGAGAAGTTCGACGCCGAGGATTGCCTGCGCCGCATCGAAGAACATCGTGTCGTCACCCTGATCGTGGTGCCGACCATGGTCAAACGCATCATGGACCTGCCGGTGCAGGTGCGCTCCCGCTACGACACCTCCAGCCTGCGCCACGTGGTGAGCTGCGGTGCACCGCTGGCCGGGGCCACCGTGCTGCGGTTCATGGACATCTACGGCGACATCCTCTACAACGTCTACGGATCCACCGAGGTCAGCTGGGCGTCGGTGGCGACCCCCGAAGACCTGCGCACCTCACCGACCACCGCCGGCCGCCCGCCGCTGGGCACCAAGGTCGCGGTGCTGGGGGAGGACCGCAAACCAGTGCCCATCGGGGCCGCCGGACGCATCTTCGTCGGCAACCACATGCTGTTCGACGGGTACGTCAACGCGGCACCACCCGATGAAGCGGAGGGCATGCTCGACACCGGCGACCTGGGCTATTTCGATGTGGCGGGCCGGCTGTTCATCGCCGGCCGCGACGACGAGATGATCATCTCCGGCGGCGAGAACGTCTTCCCGCGCCCGGTGGAGGAGGCGCTGTCGCATCTGCCGCAGATCAGCGAGGTGGCCGTGGTCGGCGTCCCGGACGACGAATTCGGCCAGCGGCTGGCGGCTTTCGTGGTCAAACGCGAAGGCGCCGGGCTGGACCCGGACATGATCCGCACCTATATCCGGCATCGGCTCAGCCGCTTCTCGGTGCCGCGCGACGTCACCTTCCTGAACGCGCTGCCGCGCGGGGAGACCGGCAAAATCCTCAAGCGCCTGCTCACCGACGCCGGCGGCCCCGGACGGCCACCCGCGATCGGCGGACTGGCCTTGCCCGGCCCCATGTAGCGCGGTAGGTGCCGCTTCGGCAATCCGGCGCCATCGCGTAGGTTCGTCTACGCGAATGCCCGGCATGTTGGAAAGGCGCCAGTGATCGTCGTCTCGGTTCTCATGGGTCTGCTCGCGCTGACGGTGCTCGGTGCGTTGCACTGGTATCTGTGGCGGCGGCTGGTCCGCGATACCACCCGGCCGGGCTCGGTGGGCTGGTGGCTCGGAACCGGTGTGATCGTGGTCGGTGCGGTGCTGATGGTCGCGGCGCTCGTCGCGCAATTCGCCCGCGCGCCGATGGGTTTCGTCAGACTCGTGTCGTGGCCGGGATTCCTGTGGGCCGCGCTGGTGATCTATCTGCTGATCGGTGCGCTGGTGGGGGAGCTGCTGCGGCCGCTGGTGATGCGCTGGTACGACGGGGTGCGCGGGGACGGTGGGGAGGCGTCGGGCGGTGCCGGGTCGCCGCAGGTCTCGACCGAACCGAACTCGCCTGAGCCGGCGGTCGCTGAATCGCGGCAGCGTGCGGCCGAACCCGGTTCCCCGGATTCGGTGGGCGGGACCAGCTCGCGGCCCGATCCAGTGGCAACCCCGACCGAGACCGCCATCGTCGCGGCGACCGAGCCCGTGTCACGGCGGTTGTTCGTCTCGCGGATCCTTGGGGGCGCGGTGGTCGCGGCCGCGGTCGGCACGGTCGCGCTCGGCACCACCAACGTGCTCAGCGGTCCCGCCGTGAAACGCATGACGGTGCTGCTGCCCAAGCTGCCGCCGGAAGCCGACGGGTTCCGGATCACCCTGGTCAGCGATCTGCATGTGGGTCCGGCGCTGGGCCGTTCGTTCACCCGGCGGGTGGTCGACGCCGTCAACGGCACCGACCCGGATCTCATCGCGGTCGCCGGTGATCTGGTCGACGGTCGGGTCGCCGACCTGCGCTCGACGGTCGCGCCGCTGGCCGACCTGCGCGCCCGTCTGGGCACCTATTACGTCACCGGCAATCACGAGTACTACTCCGGCGCCGACGAATGGGTCGAACACGTCCAAGAGCTCGGCATGCGGGTGCTGATGAACAGCCGGGTCGAGCTACCGGGCTTCGATCTGGCGGGCGTGGACGACCTCGAAGGCGAGGCCGAAGGACGCGGCCCGGATGTCGCGGCCGCGCTGGCCGGCCGGGACCCGTCGCGGGCCTGCGTGCTGCTGGCGCATCAGCCGGTCATCATCCACGACGCCGTCGATCATGGCGTGGATCTGCAACTGTCCGGCCACACCCACGGCGGCCAGCTCTTCCCGGGCAACCTGATCGCCGACCTGGCCAATCCGACGCTCGCCGGTTTGGAACGCTACGGCGACACCCAGCTCTACGTCACCCGCGGCGCCGGCGCCTGGGGCCCGCCCGTGCGGGTCGCCGCCCCGTCGGACATCACCGTGCTCGAACTGCGCACCGTCCGGGACCGGATCACTCCGTCGCCGCGTTGAGCAGCGCGCCGATCCCGGCCAGCCGCGGCAGCTGTTCGTCGCGGAACGGCGGCGGGTGATGGACCTCGACGCTGAGTTGATCGTCGAAGGTGCTGATGATGGTGGTGCCACCGCCCGGTTGCGGAAGCCGCCGCCCGGTGCGGTCGCGTTTGGCGATCATGGTGGAACGAAAGTCGATGACGCGCAGGCCATCCGGGGTGACCAGCGGCGGAATCCGGCCCCAGTTGGTGGCGATCACCGTCCCGTGTGGCGTGGCGGGCATCTCGGGGATCTGCAATGGCGTCTGCTGGATGAACCCGGAATCGAGGCCCGCCCGCAGCGCGCCGCAGATCCCCCGGGCCAGCCCCACCAGGCTGGGCTCGGTGCCGGGGCCGGCGCGGTAGGAGGTGTAGCCGAGGACATTGGTGGCCTCGGTCGGCGCCACCGGCGGACGCAGCCGCCGCCGCAGATCGACCGAATAGGCGTAGTGCAGCCGATCGACCGGCACCCCGCGCGTGGCGGCCTCGGTGAGCAGCAGCGCCGCCGACACCAGCCCGTGCACGGTGACGCCGGTGCGATGGCCCAGATCGATCAACGCGGCCGTGGCGGCCTTGCTGAGCCGGCACCGGGTGGTGATCAGCGCCGGGTAGGGGTCGTCGGCCGCGGAGGTCGGGACCGAGGGCGCCGGTGTGCGCACAGCGCCCGATACCGGGCGTTTGACGATCCCGCGCGCGGCCAGCAGCCCCTCCACCGACGCCGGATACGGCCGCTCCGGCAGCACCGGCACCCGGCCCGCCGCGGCCTCCCGGTAGCAGCGCCACAGCTCGGCGAAGATCGACAGCGAATGCACGGCGTCGGCAATGCTGTGGTGGGTCAGCAGGGTGACGCTCGCCGTCGCGCCGTCGCGGACCACGCACAAAGCGCACGCCGCCCGGCGCTGATCCGGATCCGCGCCGGTCAGCAGCTGCTCGGGGACGCCGTCGACCACGGTCATCGCGGGTGCGTCACCGTCGGGTGCGAGCAGGACGTGACCGAGGTCGTCGACCGGAGCCAGCCGCGCGCCGAGCATCGGATGCGCCCGCAGCGCCGCCTCGAAGGCCACCGCCAATGCACCCGGATCCAGCCGTCCCGACACCCGCGCCGAATATCCGACGAAAACCTCCGCGAATGCGAAAATTTGCTCACTCGGCGCCAGCGGACGCAAAACAGTGGCAGCGGTCATATCAATGCCTTCCCCGGTGACCTGCTGTGAGACTATCCCAAAACCGCGGGGCCGCCGCGGATTTCACCAGCGCGATACAGTCGGGTCGGGGTCGGAAGACGGCTCGTGTATCGTTCGGTTAGGTAAACCTAACTCGTCGAGGGAGGCTGGATGGCCAGGAAGCGCACGACCTTGACCGTGGTCGGGACCGAGCGGATCGGCCCGCATTTCGTCCGGGTGCATCTCGGCGACCCCGGCTTCGATGATTTCACCCCGAACGAATTCACCGACGCCTACGTCAAGCTGCTCTTCGATCGTCCCGACGGCGAGGTGGCGCGCACCTACACCGTGCGCTCGGTCGACCCGATCGCCCGCCGGATCGCCATCGACTTCGTGGTGCACGGCGACGAGGGCATCGCCGGTCCGTGGGCGGCGAATGTGACTGTGGGCGAACAGATCACGATGTTCGGTCCGAGCGGCGCCTACGCGCCTCGCGCGGACGCCGACTGGCATCTGTTCGCCGGCGACGAATCGGCGCTGCCCGCCATCTCGGCGGCCGTGGAAGCCCTGCCCGACGGCGCGATCGCCAAGGTGTTCGTCGAGGTGGCCGACGCCGCCGACGAGATCGCTTTCAACTCCAAGGCCCAGCTCGAGGTGCACTGGATCCACCGCGGCGGCGCCGCCCACGAGGTCGGCGAAGACCGGGCCGGCGACAACGCCCCGATCATCGCCGCGGTCCGCGACGCACCGTGGTTGCCGGGCCAGGCCGGTGTGTTCATCCACGGCGAGGCGCAGGCGGTGATGCACAACCTGCGCCGCTACATCCGTAAGGAACGCGGCGTGCCCGCCGAGTTCGCCTCGATCTCCGGCTATTGGCGGCGCGGCCGCACCGAGGAGAGCTTCCGGGTCTGGAAGCGCGAACTCGCCGCCGCCGAAGCCGGCGACAACGCCTGATCAGGCGGCCGGGCAGGTGCTGCCCGGCACCACCGGCAGGCAGACGCCCGCCGTCGCCGACAGCAGCAACCCCGCACCCACCACGAGTGCGCCGAGGCTGATCGCGGCGAACACCAGCACCCACAGCAGCCCGGGCAGCCGGGTCAGGCGCGCGAGCTGATCGGCGTCGGTGGTCAGCTCGGCCGACCGCCGCCCCGACCGGGTGCGCTGCAATTCGATCACCGGCCGGATCCCCGCCAGCAGCAGCAACCAGGTCGCGAGGTAGGCGAACCCGGCCTGCAAAGTGTCCGAGCCGAACCGGGACACGCCGAAAACCAGTGCGCCGGTGAGGAATACCGAGATCACGCCGTAGATGTTGCGCACCATGATCAGCATGGCGGCCAGCGCGGCGATCGCGATCCACAGCATGAGCGTGATCCGGTTCGCGCCGAGCAGCGCGGCGAAACCGAGGCCGAGCAACGCCGGCGCCGGATAGCCCGCCAGTGCCGTGCAGATCATGCCGAGGCCATAGGGCTTACCGCTGGAGACGGTGAGCCCGGAGGTATCCGAGTGCAGGGTGATGCTGTTGAGCCGGCGTCCGGTGAGCAGCGCCACCAGCGCGTGCCCGCCTTCATGGGCGATGGTCACCACATTGCGCGTCAGCCGCCACAGCGGCCCGTATCCCACCAGCACCAGCGCCACCGCGGCGGCGCCGAGCACCAACCACGACGGCGGCGCCGCCTGCGTCGTCGTCAGTCGATCCGCGATCGAGCTGCCACGGTCGACCAATTCGGCTGTATCCACCGCCGCACCCTATTCGACGGCGCCCGGCGTCGCAGCTCGCCCGGGACCGCCGGTTTGCCACACTGTCGCCGCCACGAATCGAGATATGTGTGAATGGGACGTTTCACAATTCCGTGGCGTACCGATTCGGCGGATTGCCGAAGTACGGGGGATGTGGCCGGGTGGCTTGATAGACCGGGATACGTTCGGAGGGTCGGTGGTGGTTCGGTGGAGGGAATGCGATGAGCGAGGACGTCCCGTACGAAACGGCGGCGCGGGACTCCCCGGTAGCGCGGCGCGCGGAAAGCGACTTCGGGACCGCGCTGGGGCTCGGACTCGATATGGCGCTGGTGTTGCTCGACGACTCGGATCCCTCGTCGCGGCGGGTGATGGCCCGGCTGGAGCGGGCCGCCGCGCGCTGCGCCCGGGAGCAGGTGCCGCTGGAGGCGATCCAGCATGTGATCCACGACAGCGTCAAGACCGGGCTCGGTCTCGGTGATCCGGCCCGGCGACGGCTCGGTTTCGGCGTGGGCGGTACCGACGAATGCCTGATCGTCGATCTGCTCGACACGTTGACCTCGGCGGTCTCGCGCGCGTACGTGGCCCAGCTGCGATCGGCGTACGGGCCCGCGTGAGGCGGGCGCGGCGCGCCGATCAGGACGAACGGTAGGTGCGCGCCACCAGCGCCGAACGCAGGTACCACAGCCCCGAGGGCTGAGTCGGGTCGAAGCCGGTGAGCTGGGCGATCCGCTTGAGCCGGTAATCGATGGTGTTGGTGTGGATATGCATCACCCGGGCGGTGCGCTGCCGGTTGAGGTTGTTGGAGATGTGGCGCTGCAAGGTCTCCAGCAGCTCTGGGTGGTCGTCGAGCGGGTCGAGCAGCGAACCGAGGTACTCCCGGCCCGGCCCGGGTCTGGTGAGCTGGTATTCCAGGGCCATGTCGTCGAAGCGGTACAGCCCGCGCACGCACCGCAGCCGCTGCACCATGTCCAGCAGTTCATGGGCCTGGTCGGCGGCGCCGGGGATCTTGTCGGTGGGCGATTCCACCACCGCCGCGGTGATGGGCACCTGGGCCGCGCGTGACAACTGCGCGACGAGCTCGTCGAGTTCGTCATCGGAGAAGGTCGAGCTCGGGATGAGGATGGTGCCGCCGTCCACGCTCAGCAGTGACAGCGCCCGTTCCCCGCACCGGGTGGCCAGCTCGGCCTGCACCCGGCGCAGCTTGCGGCGGGCCACCACCTTGCCGTCCAGGGTGGCGTCGGCCTCGTCGGGGTGGGCGGGGATCGCCATCGCCAGCACGGTGTAGGACTCGGCGATCTCGATCCCGCATTCGCGGGCCATGGTCGAGGTGCTGTGCCCGCCCAGCAGTGCGGAGGTGAGGGTGTGCACCGCGGTGTGGTGTTCGCTGACGACCGCGCGCAGCTCCCGCACATAGGCCATGGAGATCGCCGAGGTCATCCGGTCCAGCATCTCCACCACGAGCTTGGCGCCGTCGACCAGGTTGGAGTAGTCGGTGACCGAGGCGTTCGACACCACCAGGTCGAAGCCGAGCTTGAAGCCCTCGTGGATGGCGTGGTGGATGGTGTCGATCGGCACGCCCTCGCGCGCCCAGCCCGCCGCGGCGTTCTCCAGTCTGCGGGTCTTCTCCGGGATATCTCGCCCGTCGAGCATGCTCACGGCGAGTTCGAGACAGACCCGGGTGATCGTGGTGACATCGCCGTAGATGGCGTCGCCGGGCAAGGTGCCGCACGGCACCACGTTCTCCACGAAATGGCCGACCATCTGCCGCGATAGGCTGCGAACATCTTGCAGGGGCGCCGACATGGGCTGCCCGGAAACCGTGAGTGCTGCTCGCATCGCGCTGTCGACGGCCATGGTGACTCCTTCTACCCCCCGATTGCGACTGTGCGGTAATACGCTAGCCAGCCCGTCACCGCAACCGGGGAGTTTTCCGAGTGGATTGGGCGGGCGCGAGTCTGTGAACGACATTGTTTGTGAGCGATCACAGGGGAAGCCTTCGTGGTGTGCGGACGCGCTCAGCCGGGTAGGCCGGGCGCGAGAACAGTGGTGATGTGCTCGACGCGGGCGCAGCTGGGTTCGCCCGCCGGGTCGGCGCTGCGGTCCACTCGGATCCGCACCACGCCGCCGTCCGCGGTGCCCAGAGCGAGCGAGCAGCTGGTGTCGGGGTCGCCGCCGGAGGTATGGAAGCGCAGCGCGGGGCGGTTGGCCACCGTGGTGTCGGTGGCGTCGGTGATGCCGGGCTCCTCGCGCAGTTGCGCGAGATCGGTGTCGTCGGCGAACTGAATGCGCACGGCGGCATCGGCGCTGCTCCACCCGCATCCGGCCCAGGCGTCGTCGCCACCGGCGGCCACGTCCTTGCGTTTGGACGTGGCGGCGAAACCGGCGTCGATGATCAGCTGATCGGACACCGTGCACGGATCCCAGGACGGCGCCGCCGGCGTCTCGGCCTCCTCCGAACCGCAGCCCGCCGCGAGCAGGCCCGCGCTGATCACTACCGCCACCAGACGAATCATGGCGCGGATGCTAGCGAGAACCGACCGCCGCGCACACGTCCGTTGTGCCGGTTCACAGGTTCGGGTGGCGCGAGATCGACCTTGCAACAACCGCGACGGCGTGCACGCGGCCGCCGGTCACGAACCCGGCGGAATATCGCGGAGGTAGTTGAAATTGGAATCAGTTGACGACGGTAAGGAGCTGCCATGGACAAGCCGATTCCAGCCGTGCGGGTGATCCCCTCGGCCGAACGGGCCCACTGGTGGAACGAATGGCTCGACTCCACGCAATCGTTCCCGGCCACCGGCAACTTCGACCTCGAGGCCAATGCGCACGGGATCCTGCTCGTGCACAACGACGACATCGTCGACGCGGGCGCGGGCTTCGACACCCACGAGCATCGCGAGATGGAGATCATCACCTGGGTGCTCGAGGGCACGGTGGTGCACCAGGACTCCCTCGGCAACTCCGGGCTCATCTACCCGGGCCTGGCCCAGCGCATGAGCGCGGGGACCGGCATCCGGCACTCCGAACGCAACGGCGCGGTCTGGCCGCAGCGCGAACCGCTGCGGGTGGTGCAGATGTGCCGCCGGATACGCGTGGTGCGACGCCCGGCTACCAGGAGATGGATGTCGACGCCGAACTGGCCGGGAACTCGCTGGTCGTGGTGGCCTCCGGCATGCGACGCGACCGCGACCGGACCGCCATCACCCTCGGCAACCGGCACGCCGCCCTGCACGTGGCCCGGCTGGATTCCGGCCATTCGATCAGCGTCCCCGACGCCCCGTTCGGGCACGTGTACGTCGCCGCGGGCTGCGTGGATTTCGAAGGCCACGGCACGCTCACCCACGGCGACGCCGTGCGACTCACCGCGACCGGCGGACACCGCGTGACCGCGATCGAGCCCGCCGAGCTACTGATCTGGGAGATGCACGCGGAATTCGCGCGGCCCGATATCGCTTGATGGCTACGCGTCGCGGTGAGCCGCCAGGTCCACCGCGACGCGAACGCCGACTGCCCAGCGGGTACCTAGCTGGACTTGCGCCAGAACCCGCGCTTGGGCGGCTCCATCTGATCGCGCGCGGAGGCGGCCGCCTGCGCGCCGGAGTCGGCCAGCTGCGCGCCCTGCTCGCGGGCGGCGGCGGCCAGTTCGGCGGCCCGGTGCCGGGCGATATCGGCCCATTCCGCACCGCGATGCTTGGCGACATCGGCGAACTCCGCGCCGCGATGCTTGGCGACGTCGGCGAACTCGGCGCCGCGCGATTTCGCGATCTCGGCCCATTCCGGTCCGTGCTGCTGGGCGGTACCGGCGAGCGCCGCCCCGCGCTGTTTGGCGGCCTCGGCCAGGACGGGCCCGCGTTGCTGAGCGGTTCCGGCGAGCGCCGCGCCGCGCTGTTTGGCGGCCTCGGCCAGCACGGGTCCACGCTGCTGGGCGGTTTCGGCCAGGGCAGCGCCGCGGTGTTTGGCGGCTTCGGCGAGTTCGGCGCCACGATGGCGGGCGGCTTCGGCGAGCACCGGTCCGCGCTCCTGAGCGGTTTCGGCCAGTGCCGCACCTTTGCTCGCGGCGACCCCGGCGATCTCGCGACCGCGCTCGGCGGCGTGCTGGAGTTGCTGGCGAAGAGCCTCACCGCTGCTCTCCTGCGCGGACGCGCCGAACGGCAGTGCCGCGCTCACCGCGGCCGCGGCGCCCTTGGCCGCGCGCCGTCCGCGCCAGCCCAGCGACGGTTTGCCCTCGGTGTCGGCGCTGGCGATCATCAGCCCGCCGAGCAGGCTGACGTCCTTGAGGAAAGCGGTCCGTTTCGCGGCTCGGCGTTCGGGATCGGATTCGGACCAGAAGTCCTGCTGGGTGAGGGTGGCCGGGACGACGGTCGCCGCCAGTGCCAGCGCCGCCAGCCGCGGTGCCTTGCCGAGCGCGAGCATCGCACCACCGGCGACCTGGGTCACCGCGGTCGCCTTGACCAGCAGATCCGGGTCGCTCGGCAGTTTCTGGGCCACATCCGACGGCAGCTTCTCATGGCCCTGCTGGACCACCGCCGACGCCGTTTTCACCCGGGGTTCCGGATGCATGAGGGTGTCGACGCCGTCCACGACAAAAGCACTCGCCAATAACGGTCGGGCGAGCCTGCGGATCAGCATGATGGGAACCCCTTTCCTCGGGAGTTTCGATCGTCGGTGCTGTCGTGCGGTCGAACTCTGGCGAAGCCGCGGCAGTGGGTCGTCGCGGACCTGTCCGGGGCTCGGCCGACCTCGTCGTCGGCCCGCCCACCAGGTGTTTTCGACCGTACCACCGCGTATACCCGCTATCACCGAGGTGAATCGGGGGCGCGCGGGACGCTGTGCGTGCTCAGCGGAAGACGTTCCGGCCCATCACAAGCTGTCGCCGCTGCGCCGCGGCATCATCGCGCAGGCGAGCACGGTCAGCACCGTCGTCACCAACACCGCGATGAACACCAGATGCACCGCGTCGGCGAGGACCTCCGGCGCCGGACTGTCGGTATCGCCGATGCGCGCGTTGACGATGGCGCCGAACACCGCCACACCCACCGCGCTACCCAGCGAGCGGGCGAACATATTCGCCGAGGTGACCACGCCGCGTTCGCTCCATTCGGCGCTGGTCTGGGCGGCGATCAGGGTCGGTGTGGCGACCAGGCCCATGCCGGAGCCGATGAGGAAACAGGAGGCCGCGACCTGCCACAGCGGGCTCTGCGCATCGATCAACAACATCGAGGCGGCGCCAACGGCCGCGAGGCTGCTGCCGATGAGCGCGGTGTTGCGGAAGCCGAGCCGCAGATACACCCGCCCGGCCTGCGAGGCGGCCAGTGGCCAGCCGAGGGTGAGCGCGCCCACGGTCAGTCCGGCCACCAGCGCGCCGGTGCCGAGCACACCCTGGGCGAAGGTCGGCACATAGGAGGTGAGTCCGAGCAGCAGCGCACCGACCATCAGCGACACGGCACTGCTGGCCACCACCACCCGCCGGGTGAACAACCACAGCGGCAGGATCGGATGCTCGGCGCGGGTCTGTACCCAGACGAACAGGCCGATCACCACCACTCCGCCGGTGAAGATCGCGATGCTGGCCGGTGACTGCCACGCCCACGCCTGTCCGCCTTCGAGCAGCCCCAGGATCAACGCGCCCGCACCGAGGGTGAGCAAGGTGGCGCCGAGGTAGTCCACCCGCTGACGTCGCCGCGGCGCGGTCTCGGTGAACTTGCGCAGCAGCATCCAGCCCGCCAACGCCGAGATCGGGATATTGATCAGGAAGATCCAGCGCCAGCCGATGTACTCGGCGAACACCCCGCCCAGCAGCGGCCCCGCCACCGACGAGATCGCCCACACGCTGGCCAGATAGCCCTGCACCTTCGCCCGTTCGGCGAGGTTGTAGAGGTCGCCGGCGATGGTCATCGTCATCGGCTGGATCGCGCCGGCGCCGACGCCTTGGATCGCGCGGAAGATGATCAACCCGAGCATGCTGCCCGCCAGCCCGCACAGCAGCGATCCGAGTGCGAACACCCCGATCCCGAACAGGATCACCGGTTTGCGGCCGACGATATCGGAGAGTTTGCCGTAGATCGGCACCGTGACGGCCTGGGCCAGCAGATAGATCGAGAACAACCACGGGAACTGCGCGAACCCGCCGAGGCTTTCGGTGATGGTGAGCACCGCGGTCGCGATGATGGTCGAGTCCAATGCCACCAGCGAGGTGGCCAGCATCAGCGAACCGAGGATGGCGCCGCGCTCCGAACGCAGGCCTACCGCTGATTCCGCTGTGTCGGTCACCATCGGCGGCCCCTATCGTTCGTTCGAGTAAACATCTCGAACGAACGCCGCCGCACCCGGAATATTCCACGCGCCACCATCAGAATCGGATCTTCAGCCGGTCACTGCGCGGGCGCGCCTGACAGCCGAGGATGTAGCCGGCGTCGATATCGTCCTGGTCGAGGATCGCGCTCGGCGGCATATCGACCTCGCCCTCGACCACGGTGCACGCGCAGGATCCGCATTCGCCTTCGCGGCAGGAGTAGGGCACGTCGAGTCCTTTGGACAGCATGACGTCGACCAGGGTGCGCGAACGTGGCCAGTCCAGCTCGTGCACCTCGCCGTCGAGTTCCACCGCGACGCCGGCCGCGTCCGCCTCCTCGGCGACGTCGTCGATGTCGGCGAACGGGTCGCCCGACAGCGAGGTGAACACCTCGGTGCGCACCCGCTCACGCGGCCATCCGGCGCCGGTGAGCGCCGCGCTCACCGCATCCATGAACGGGCCGGGACCGCAGATGAAGGACTCGTAGCTGCCGAACGGCTCGGCGAAAGCAGCCAACTGCGCGGGAGTCGGCAGGCCTTGCAGCGTCTCCAGCCGGTGCACCACGGTCAGCCGATCAGGATGACGCTGCACGAGTTCGCGCAGTTCGCCGGCGAAGATCACCGAATCCTGGTCGCGGTTGGCGTAATACAGCACCACCCGGCCCGAGCCCTCGGCCAGCGCGGACCGCAGGATCGACATCACCGGCGTGATCCCACTGCCCGCCGCCCACAGCAGGAAATCGGTGTCGAGCGAGGCGGGGGTGAAGGTGCCCGACGGTGGCAACACCTCGATCGAATCGCCCACGGAAATGTTGTCGCACAACCAGTTCGAGCCATAGCCGTCGGCCGTGCGCTTCACCGTCACCTTCGGGGCGTCGCCGGCGTAGGGGGAGCTGGCCAGCGAGTAGCAGCGCGCCACCGAGCCGGTCTGCTCGCTGGGAATGCGCAGGGTGAGGAACTGTCCCGGACGGTAGCGGAAGCGGTCGGCGGCGTCGGCGGGGATCTCGAACACCAGCGACCGGGCGTCGGCGGTTTCCTCGATCACCTGCGTCACCCGCAGCAGCACCGCACGCGCGCTGCGCGGTAGATCAACAGTCGCGGTTGTCACTTCGTCCTCCTGCGGTCACGTCTGGGCCGACCGCCATGCTCGCCGATCCGCCGGTTCATGCGGGACCGCGATCCCAATGGATGGGACGACGCCGGCGACCGCCCGCTCACCGGGACGACGCACCGCCACCGGCCCGGCCGAGCCCTACCGTCACGCCGGTGAGCAGTCGATTCCCCGGGAGCACCCCATGAACCGCATGCAGGACAAAGTCGCGTTGGTCACCGGCGCCGCGGGCGGGATGGGCCGCACCCACTGCCGCAGGCTGGCCGAGGAGGGCGCCGACCTCATCGCCCTGGATCTGGCCGGATCGGCCGACGATCTCGCGGCCACGGCGCAGGAGGTGGAGGCGCTCGGCCGCCGGTGCGTCACCGGATTCGCCGACGTCCGCGATCAGCAATCGCTCGACGTCGCTGTCGCCGAGGGCGCCGACCTGCTCGGCCGCCTCGATGTGATCGTCGCCAACGCCGGAATCTACGCCGACCTCGGTCCCTCGTGGGAACTGGCCGACGCCGCCTGGCAGCGCACCCTCGACATCAATCTCACCGGTGTCTGGCACACCGTGCGCGCCGGCGCGCCGTATCTGCCGAACGGTGCGTCCATCGTCATCGTGAGCTCCACCAACGGCCTCAAGGGCGGCGAGAACGCCGCGCACTATTCGGCCAGCAAGCACGCGGTGGTCGGCCTCGCCCGCACCCTCGCCAACGAGATGGGGCCGCTGGGCATCCGGGTCAATACCGTGCATCCCGGCTCGGTCGGCACCCCGATGATTTTGAACGAGAGCGTGTTCGCGAAGCTGCGTCCGGATCTGCCGAATCCGACCGAGACGGACGCCGCCGAGGCGCTCGCGCAACGCAATCTGCTGCCTGTGCCCTGGGTCGACCCGATCGACGTCAGCAATGCGGTGGTGTTCCTCGCGTCCGACGAGTCCCGCTATGTCACGGGAACCCAGCTCGTCGTGGATGCCGGACTGACTCAGAAGGTGTGAACATGGGACGGGTTTCAGGCAAGGTCGCGCTGGTCACCGGCGCGGCGCGCGGCATCGGCCGCGCGCAGGCGGTGCGGCTGGCCGAGGAAGGCGCCGATATCGTCGCGTTCGATATCTGCGCGCCGGTCGACACGGTGATCATTCCGCCGGCGACGCCGGAGGATCTCGCGGAGACCGCGCGGGCGGTCGAGGCAGCCGGTGCGAAGGTGGTCACCGCGACCGTCGACGTGCGTGACGGTGCGGCGCTGCGTGCGGCGACCGACGACGCCGTCGCCCGGCTGGGCGGCCTCGACATCGTCTGCGCCACCGCCGGCATCACCTCCAGCGCACCGGCATTGGAGCTGAGCGAGGCCGTCTGGCAGACCATGCTCGACGTCAACCTGACCGGCGTCTGGCAGACCTGCAAGGCCGCCACCCCGCACCTGATCGAACGCGGCGGCGGATCGATGATCCTCGTCAGCTCCATCGCCGGACTGCGCGGGCTGATGGGCGTGGCCCACTACACGGCCGCCAAGCATGGCGTGGTGGGCCTGATGCGTTCGCTCGCCAAGGAATTGGCGCCGCATCAGGTCCGCGTCAATTCGGTGCATCCCACCAACGTGGACACGCCCATGATCCAGAACGACATGGTGCGCAAGTCCTTCCGTCCCGACCGCGAACATCCGACCCGCGAGGAATTCGCCGAGGCCGCGGTCACCATGAACATGCTGCCCATCCCCTGGGTGGAGCCGATCGATATCGCCAACGCCTCGCTGTTCCTCGCCTCCGACGAGGCGCGCTACATCACCGCGGTGACGCTGCCGGTCGATGCGGGCAGCACCCAGCGGTAGGACCGTTTCGGCACGAAACAGCCACTGAATGCCGTGGGGGAGTGGCAACGTGGGGGCGATCAACGGAGATGGAGGACGAATGTCATCGGAGCTGAGTTATGAGGGCACCCGCCGGGAGGTGCGGACCGATGCCGGAGTGTTGCGATACCACGAGGCGGGGGACGGACCGCCGCTGTTGCTGCTGCACGGGTCCGGGCCCGGGGTCACGGGATGGCGGAACTTTCGCGGGAATCTGGGCGTATTCGCCGAGGATTTCCGGTGCCTGATTCTGGAGTTTCCCGGGTTCGGTGTGAGCGACGACTTCGGCGGCCACCCGATGGTGACCGCCCTGGAAGCGGTCGAACGATTCGTCGACGCGCTCGGCCTGGACCGGGTCGACATCATCGGCAATTCGATGGGCGGCGGGGTGGCCTTGAATTACGCCATCGCGCAACCGAATAAAGTCGGCAAGCTGGTGACCATCGGCGGTATCGGCAAGAACATCTTCAGCCCCGGTCCGGGCGAGGGCATCAAGCTGCTCCAGGAGTTCACCGAGAATCCGACACGTCCCCGGTTGATCGAATGGCTGCACTCGATGGTGTACGACCCGGCCCTGGTCACCGAGGAACTGATCGAAGAACGCTGGACCCAGGCCACCGACCCGGAAACCCTCGACAGCGCGCGCCGCATGTACAGCAAAGCGGCATTCACCGCGATGGTGCGCGCGATGGAGGCGTCCGACGCGCCGCCGCCATGGGCCATGCTGCACAAGGTCAAGGCCCCCACGCTGCTCACCTGGGGCCGCGACGACCGGGTGAGCCCCCTCGATATGGCCCTGATCCCGATGCGCACCATTCCCCGCGCGGAACTCCATGTATTCCCCAATTGCGGCCATTGGGCGATGATCGAACAGAAGGAAGCCTTCGAATCCGCGGTCCGCGCATTCCTGCTCCGCAAAGACTGAACAAGAGACCATAGGATTCGGCTCCGCACTTCGGTGCGGGGCCGAATTTCTGTGCCGGCTCGCCTATCCGTTCACGGAAACGCCGGCCCCAGCTTGATCCGGCGCCCATCGTGGTGCGGTTCCATAGAGCGCACCGTCCAGAGCCGTTCGCTGATTTCCGTGCCTGCCGCGGTGACGTAGGTGCCCACTTCCAGCACATAGCCGCCCGTGTCGTCGGTGTGGAGTGCGGCCGGCGCGCGGGAGCCGTCGGCGAATGGTCCGACACGCCGCCGCCATCCCGAGCACGAGAGAGCCGGCCGCGCGTATACGCGACCGGCTCGGCACGACTTGCTCAGTGGGCGAACACCAATCCTTCCTCACCGGGATCGGTGACCGTCTTCGGTGCCGACAGCTGGACGATCCGGCGCGGCAGCGCCGCCGCGACGACCGCGCCGATGACGGCGGTGGCGGCGCCGATCAAGAAGGCGATGGTGAACCCGCGGTCGAGGTAGAACACCGCGCCCTGGGTCATTTCCGGCGGGATCGGGGCGATGTAGGAGTTGTTCATGACCGTGAACGCGATGACCGGCAGTACGGCCGGGAACACGCTCTGCGAGACACCGACGATGCTGGCGGTGCTGGCCTGCAGTTGCGGCGGCACGGCCTCGATCAGCAGGTTCGGGATGGAGGCGTAGGCCATGCCCATGCCGGTGCCGAAGATGCCGGCGAACACGATCAGCAGCGGCTTGCTGTCGTGCACGGCGGCGGTCAGCGTGAATCCGGCGGCCATCAGCAGCATGCCGCAGGTCATCAGAACGCGCGGGCGCGCGTTACCGCGGCCGACCAGCAGGCCGACGAGCACGCCGCCGACCACTACCATCAGCCCGACCGGCGCCTGGAAGATCGCGAAACCCTCGGCGCTGACGCCGAATCCATAGCCCAGCCCGAGCGCTGCCGGTGTCATCGCCAGCATGGGCAGCAGGATGGTGAACAGACCGCTGGAGCCGTAGCACAGCCCGGCGCCGATGGTGGTCAGCAGGACCGGACGACGGCCGAGCACATCGAGGTCGATCAGCGGTTCCCGGATCATCCGCGCGGTCGCCAGCCACGCCAGCAGCAGCACCACACCACCGGCCAGGTAGGCCAGCGTCGAGCTGTCCCGCCAGCCCCAGGTGGGCCCGAAGCTCACCGCGATCAGCACGCCCGCGATACCGCCGCCGAGCAGCACCGCGCCCAGCAGATCGATCCGGGAGCGCAGCCGCACCGGCGATTCGGCGGTGGTGAGGAAGATCAGCGCACCCAGGACGGCCAGGCCGATGACGAAGAACCAGAAGATGCTGCGGAACCCGAAGTTGTCGATCAGCCACCCGGTGAGGAATGGCGCCGGAATCGCGATCAGCCCCATCCCGCTGGTGGCGATGCTGACCGCCAGCGCGATCGTCTTGGCCGGGAACACGTCCCGGATCAGCGAGTAGCTCAGGAACAGGCAGGGCACCAGCAGACCGGTGAGCGCACGGCCGGCGATGAGCACCGCGTAGCTGCCCGCGACGGCCGACAGCAACGATCCGGCCGCCGCCACGGTGACGCAGCCGAGCAGCGCTTTGCGCTTGCCGTACATGTCGGCGAGTTTGCCGATCAGCGGCGCGGTGACGGCGCCGACCAGCAGGAACGACGTCAACAGCCAAGCGCCCTGGGTGGTCTGGTAGTGCGCGGCGATCGACGGCAATGCGGTGGAGATCATCATGTAGCTCACCGCGAGCATTTCCAGCAGGAGCACGATCGAGGCTAGGGACAGGATCAGGCGCGGGGTCCAGCGCTGCGCGATGTCGGGTGTGGGGGTGGGAGCGACCATCAGCGGTCCTTTCGGGTGATTCTCGCATTCGACGATCGATCGGAATGCGTAACCGACATCACACTTTCCCCGGGCGTGTCGCGGTGCTGGAAATCCCACCCACTGGGAGATGAATATGTCTGTTAGGCAGATTGCGATGGTGAAATCGGTGCTGATCAGCGAATTCCACGCGTATCACATCGACAGAAAATGTGCTCGCGCCCGGAAACGACGAAACCCCCGCGGACATCAGTCCACGGGGGCATCGCGAAGCCGCCGAATTCCGTAAGGCCCGAGGGCATTACGCGAGACGCGTGATCAGCTCACGCGTGGGTACCGCCATCGATCCGGATCTCGGTACCGGTGATGAACGCACCGTCCTCGGACACCAGCATGGCGATCACACCGGCGACGGCACTCGGATCACCCATTCCCGCGCCGCCGGATTCCAGATTCGTCGGCAACACCGGAGACAATTTCGCGAACAGCGACCAGTCGGCATCGGCGGGCACGTAACCCGGTGTCGCATCGGTGATCCCGGATTTGATACTGCCCGGCGCCACGCACACCGCGCGCAGCCCTTTGCCGCCGAATTCCAGCGACAGCGCATGGGTGAACGACTGGATTCCGCCCTTGCTCGCGGCGTACGCCGCCATATACGGATGCGCGAACGCCGCCGACGTCGAACTGAAATTCACCACCGTCGCCCGCGGATTGGCCAGCAGCGCCGGCAGCGCTTCGCGCACCACCAGGAATGTGCCGGTGAGATTGATGCCGATGATCTGATTCCACAGGTCCAGCCCGGTCTGCTCGGTGTGCGAGGCGCGCAGGATGCCGGCGGCGTTCACCACCGAATCGAGCCCGCCGAGCGTCTCCACCGCGGTCCGCACACCGTCGACCACCGAACGCTCCGCGCCGATGTCCATGGTGAGGGTGGTCAACCGGTCGGCCGTCCCGCGCTCCCCGGCGCCGGCCCGGGTGGCGGCCAGGCCGTCGGACGAGACGTCGGCGGCCACGACCGCCGCCCCCTCGTCGAGCAGCCGCAGGGCGGTGGCCTGCCCGATGCCCGACGCCGCGCCGGTCACCACGGTGCGATGGCCTTCCAATCGCTTCATGAATTCTCCTCGTCGAAGATCAGTGGTTCAGCCGATCCGGCCCGGAACCGGTTCGTGTCGTAGCTCGTCGGTGGCCAGCGCGCCCTTGACGACGGCAGCCTCGATCGAATCGCGCAACGCCGGGCAGGTCGGAATCCATTTGCTGTGCTCGCCGAGGGCGGCGCGCCGGGCGAATTCCGGGCAGGCCGATTCGGCGTCGTCGAGCCACTGCACGCTGGTGTGGCTCGGACTGAACTTCTCCACCAGGACGCGGTTACCGCATGTGCCGCACTGTATCGCCTGCATCGGTTCCTCCTCGTCAGCGTGCGCTGGCGGCGTGCCGGGCCCCGACATAGCCGAACACCATGGCCGGGCCGATGGTGGCGCCCGCACCGGCGTAGTCGTTGCCCATCACCGCAGCCGAGGTATTGCCCGCGGCATAGAGCCCCTCGATGACGCTGCCGTCGGCGCGCAGCACCTGCGCGTTCTCGTTGTAGACCAGCCCGCCCTTGGTGCCCAGATCGCCGATGCGCACCCGCAGCGCGTAGTAGGGCGCCTTGTCCAGCACGTCCAGCGCGGGCTGCGGCAAAGTGGGATCGCCGTAGTAGTTGTCGTAGGCGCTGGCGCCGCGGCCGAAGTCGGCGTCGTGGCCGGCGCGCGCGAAATCGTTGAAGCGCCGCATGGTCTCGCGCAGCGATTCGGCCGGGGCCTCGATCGCGGCGGCGAGTTCTTCGACCGTGCCCGCCGTCCGGATCAGCCCGCTGTCGAGCCAGGTTTTCGGGAACTTCTGGCCCGGCATGATCCCGCCGATCGGGTAGCGGTTCTTGGCCTTGGTGTCGAAGATCAGCCAGGCCGGTTCGTGGCCGCCGGCCAGCTGGGCGTGCACGAACGTCACATACGGCGACGCCTCGTTGGTGAACCGCTTGCCCGCCCGGTCGACGATGATCGAGCGCGGGATCGAACGCTCCGACACCAGCACCTGATTGATGCCGTCGGGCCGCTGGAACGACGGCATCCACCAGGCGTCATCCATCAGATCCACCGCGGCGCCGACACGTTCACCGGCGACGATGCCGTCTCCGGTGTTGTCGGCGGAGGCGGCGCTGAAGTTGTCGCGCCCGCCCTCGGGCAGGTACTGCTTGCGCATCGCCTGGTTGTATTCGAAGCCGCCGGTGGCCAGCAGCACACCCTTGCGGGCGCGGATGCGGACTTCCCGGCCGTCGCGTTCGGCGACCACACCGACCACCGCGCCGGCGTCGTCGGTGAGCAGCGACCGCATCGGCGTTTCCAGCCACAGCGGCACCCCGGCATCGCGCATGGCCAGCCGCAGCCGGGCGATGAGCGCGCGGCCGAGGGTATCCATATGGCGGCGCAGCAGAATCGCCTTCACCGCGCGCAGACCGGTGAGCAGCGCGGTCCAGCGCGCCTTCCAGGTGCGCGTCACCATATTGAGCTGTACGAAATCCTTGGACGTGATGAACAATCCGGGCGGAGTCGCCAGCGCCGCCGGGCGCAGCAGGTCCTCATCGGGCCCGAGCTGCTTCAGATCGACCGGCAACGGTTCGATGGATCGTCCGGCGGGCCGTCCGCCCGGCGCCTCCGGGTGGTAGTCGGAATAGCCGGTGCACCACTGGAACCGCAGATGCGGGCTGGTCTCCAGGAACTCGAGCATCCGGGGACCCTCGTCGATGAACCGGTCGAGGTTCTTCGACGGGACCCGATCACCGACGACGGCATCGAGGTAGGCGCGCACATCGGCGCGGGTGTCGCCGAGACCTTCGCGCAGCAGCGTCGGATTGTTCGGCACCCAGATCCCGCCGCCCGAGAGCGCGGTACTGCCGCCGTAGACCGGCGCCTTCTCGATGACGAGGGTCTCGGCGCCACAATCGGCGGCCGCCAGCGCGGCGGTCAGGCCACCGGCGCCGCTACCGACGACCAGAACGTCGACCTCGTGGTCCCATTGTTGTTCGGCTGCAGGCACGTAACGTCTCTTTCTGCTGGTGTGCTCGGCTCAGCCGAGGCTGATGTCGTCCTGCGACCAGAACGCGCGCATGCTGGTGATCTGCGCGTTCTCGTCGAAGGTCATGACATCGATGGGGTCGATGGTGATGGTCTGCTCGCCGGTGTCGGTGACTACGCGGAAGGCGAACGCGGCCTCGTGGCCCGCCACCCGCACCGAGTGCAGTTCGGTGCTCACTCGCACCGATCCCAGTGCGCTGTAGAACTTTTCGATCGCGGCCCGGCCCACGTGCGGCGGGGTGCCCACCGGGTCCTCGACGGTGGCGTCTTCGGCGTAGAGCGCCGCGATGTCCGTGGCGGACCCGTCGGCGACGGTGTCGAGGTAGCGGCGGACCGCCGCGCGGATGTCGTCTGCTGAGGCCATCGAGGGCTCCTTCGGAAATTCTGGGGGTGGTGAGGGGTCAGTTGCCGAGCAGGTCGCGCACGGCCAGGTGGCTGAACAACATGGACGCGCCGATCGGGTTGCCGCCGCCGGGGTAGACGGTGCCGCTGACGGCCGCCATGGTGTTGCCCGCCGCGTACAGCCCGGGGATCGGCTCACCGTCGCGGCCCAGCACCCGCGCGGCGCTGTCGGTGCGCAGCCCGCCCTTGGTGCCCAGATCGGAGATGCCGAACGCGGCGGCGTGGAACGGTCCCTGATCGATCGACACCAGCGGCGGTTCACCGGCGGAGAACGCGCGATCGTAGGCCTCGTCGCCGCGTCCGAAATCCGGGTCGACGCCGGTCTCGACAAAGGAATTGAACCGCTGCACCGTCGCCACCAGCGCATCGGCGGGCACACCGATCTTCTCGGCGAGTTCGGGCAGCGTGTCGGCGGTGTGCCAGAGCCCGGCCGCCACGTACTTCTCCGGTTCGACCATCGAGACGTTGGTGGCCTTGACCGGCGGCACCTCGCCCTCTTTGTCGTCGTAGATCATCCAGTAGGGCAGGGTGAGCGAGCCGTCGTCGAGTTTGGTGATGATGTCGCGGCCGAGCCGGTCGTAGGGCGCGGATTCGTTGACGAAGCGTTTGCCGTCCTGGCCGACGAAGATGCCGCCGGTGAACCACAGCGCGAACGCCGAACGCCCGTCCGGGTGCGTCAAACCGGGCGACCACCACGCCTGATCCATCAGATCGGTATCCGCGCCCGCGGCCATGCCCGCCTGATGCGCTTTACCCTGGTTGCCCCACGGCCCCATGGTGTCGCGGGCCTCGCCGGGTACGCCGTAGTGCTTGCGCAGCTCGTCGTTCTGCTCGAACCCACCGGCCGCGAGCACCACACCCTTGCGGGCCCGGATCGCGAACGGCTTGCCCTCGCGTTCGGTGATCGCGCCGATCACGGCGCCGTCCTCGACCACCAGCTCCACCAGCGGCGTGTTCAGGTACAGCCGCACGTCCGGATACGACGACAGGGCGAGCAGGAAGCGCCCGATCAGGGCCTGGCCGCCGATCAGCATGTCCGGCAGTGGCGCGCCCAGCCGGTCGGTGTCCAGCGGGCCGCGCAGCTGCTCACGCATCTCGCCCAGCGCGGTGGCGGGCAGCGGGGTGGGCATGATGTGGCGCTGCCCGTCCAGCCGGGCCTTGGGCGCCTTACCGAAATAGTCCGGCCACGGCAGCATCTCGAACGCGAAATGCTCATCGGATTCGAGGTATTCGATGAGGTCGCCGCCGCGGCGGACGTAGGTCTCCTGCAGTTCGCGCGGGGTCCGGTCGCCGACGACGGCGTGGTAGTAGGTGAGCGCGTCCTCGATGGTGTCGTCGGTGCCTGCGCGGCGCAGCACCGGATTGCACGGGAACCACATGCCGCCGCCCCCGGAATAGGCGGTCGTGCCGCCGAACTTGTCGGTCGCCTCGACCACCGCGACGGTCAGCCCTTCGCGGGCCGCGGTGTAGGCGCCGGCCAGGCCGCCGCCCGAGCCCGCGACCAGCACGTCCACCTCGTCGTTCCAGTCCACCACTGTGAGTCCTCCTGTGCGTTTGCTCACCATCGACGCTAAGGCGCATGCGGCGTTTGCGGGCACGGCTTCTCCCGGTCACCGGGAACGTGCCGATGCTCACGGCGAACGTGCCGGTCAGCGGGAGAACGCCTGCTCGAGGGACCCGCGCAGTACTTAGCGTCGCGGGAGAACCGAATTTCCTCCGAAAGGTAGGCATGTGAACGCCGAGACGCCATCGTCTGTGCAGACCGGCCCGACCAGCGTCGACGTGGTGGTCGTCGGCGCGGGCATCGCCGGGCTGTACGCGCTGCACAAATTCCGCTCGCAAGGGTTGACCGTGCGGGTCTTCGAGGCCGCCGACGGAGTGGGCGGCGTGTGGTACTGGAACCGCTATCCGGGCGCCCGCTGCGACGTCGAGAGTGTGGACTATTCCTACTCCTTCGACGAAGCCCTGCAACAGGAATGGAACTGGAGCGAGAAGTACGCCACCCAGCCGGAGATCCTGGCTTACCTCAACCATGTGGCCGACCGCTTCGACCTGCGTCGCGATATCGAGTTCGGTGCCCGCGTCACCGACACCGTGCTCGACGAGTCGACCCTGCGGTGGGAGGTGCGTACCGATACCGGCACCGTGGTCTCGGCGCGGTTCGTCGTGCTCGCGGTCGGCCCGCTGTCGAATGCGAACACTCCCGACATCGCCGGACTCGACACCTTCGCCGGGCCGGTCCTGCACACCTCGCACTGGCCGCACGAGGGCGTGGATTTCACGGGGCAGCGCGTCGGCGTGATCGGCACGGGTTCCTCCGGCATCCAGGCGATCCCGTGCATTGCCGAACAGGCCGAGCGGCTGCACGTGTTCCAGCGGACCGCCAATTACAGCGTCCCCGCGGGCAATGTGCCGCTCGACGAGGAGACCCGGCGCGCGCAGAAGGCGAACTACGCCGAGCGGCGCCGGCTGTCGATGGCCAGCGGCGGCGGCTCACCGCATCAGCCGCATCCGAAGTCCGCGCTGGAAGTGTCCGAAGAAGAGCGCCGCGCGGCCTACCAGCAGCGCTGGGAGCTGGGCGGTGTGCTGTTCAGCAAGACCTTCCCGGACCAGATGGTGACCCGCGAGGCCAACGACACCGCCCGCCTGTTCTGGGAGGAGAAGGTGCGCGCGGTGATCGACGATCCCGCGGTCGCCGACCTGCTCATCCCGAACGATCACCCGATCGGCACCAAACGCATCTGCACCGACACGAACTACTACCAGACCTACAACCGCGCCAACGTCGAGCTGGTGAACCTGCGGGCCACCCCGATCGAGCGCATCGACGCCGAGGGCCTGCACACCACCGAGGCCTACTACCGGCTCGACGCGCTCGTGCTCGCCACCGGGTTCGACGCGATGACCGGTTCGGTGGCCAAGCTGAACATCGTCGGCCGCGACGGTCTGACGCTCAACCAGGCCTGGCAGGAAGGCCCGAAGACCTACCTCGGTCTCGGCGTCAGCGGCTTTCCCAATCTGTTCAACCTGACCGGCCCCGGCAGCCCGTCGGTGCTGGCGAACATGGTGCTGCATTCGGAACTGCACGTCGACTGGGTGGCCGCCGCCATCGACTACCTCGACCGCAATGGCGCGACCGCGCTGGAGGCCCGGCCCGACGCGGTGGAGGCGTGGGTGGCCGAATGCGCCGAACGGGCCGCGCGCACCCTCATGCCCACCGCCAATTCCTGGTACCTGGGCGCCAATGTGCCGGGTAAGCCTCGGGTGTTCATGCCGTTCGTCGGCGGGTTCGGCGTCTACGGCGAGATCATCGCCGAGGTGGCGGCCGCGGAGTACAAGGGCTTCGACGTCATCGCGGGCTGACCGACACGAAAAAGACGGGTGGTCGCACCGGCGACCACCCGTCTTTTCGGTTTCCGAGGTTCAGTCGGCGAATCCGCCGAAGCCGCCCTTGAAGAACAGCAGCGGCCGGCCGTCCTCGTCGGCGGCCAGCTCGGTGACCCGGGCCAGCACGATGGTGTGATCACCGGCGTCGTGTTCGAACTCCAGCGAGGCCTCGATATGAGCCAGGGCGCCGGTGAGCGCGGGCGCGCCGTTACTGCCGTGGGTCCAGTCGATCCCGGCGAACTTGTCGGCGCCGCTGACGGCGAACTGGCGGCAGAGCTCGCGCTGATCGTGGGCCAGCACATTGATGCACAGCGAACCCACCGAGCGCAGCAGCGGCCAGCTGGTGGAGGTCTTGGCGGGGCAGAACGACACGAGCGGCGGATCCAGCGACACCGACACCACCGTCTGGCAGGTGAAGCCCAGCGGCCGCGTCCCGTCGTGCGCGGCGATCACCGCGACACCGGTGGCGAAGTGCCCGAGCACCTTGCGGAGTGCGGCGGGCCCTGGGCAGCCCGGTTCGATGACGATGTTGTCTGCGCTCATGCGTGGGGTCCTCCCGAAGATCTGTCGAACTCCAGCATCGAGTGTGCCGGGTGGCAGTCTCAATGCGTCGTCCCGGTCAGCGGTTGTTCGGCGGGTACGGGTGATTTGCCTGGTTGCTAGCATTTGCCGGTGGCATCAAGTGAACCGGAAATCGGCCTGGTCAATCTCCCGCCGACCAGTTGGGCCGTGCTCGCCATGCTCTCCTACGAGGAAGAGATCTCGGGCTACGACCTCAAGAAGTGGGCCGACTGGAGTATCCGGTACTTCTATTGGAGCCCCTCACACAGCCAGATCTACTCGGAGCTGAAGAAGCTCGAAAAGCACGGCTACGCGACCTCACGCGTCGACAGCGACAACGCCATGCGCGGACGCAGGCTCTACCGCATCACCGACGAAGGCCGCGCCGCGGTCACCCAGTGGTGCAATGAGGCGCCGGTCGACAAGCCCGTCCTGAAGCATCACGTGATGCTGCGGATCATGTTCGGGCACCTGAGTTCACCGGAACGGCTCAAGGAGATCCTGCGCGACCACATCGACGATATCGACCGCCTCCGCAAGCGGGCCGCGATCGATTCCGCCGCGGCCAAATCCGAACCGGGCTGGGCGTATTCGCAGATCGTCTTGCAGTGGGCCGAGCGGCATTACGCGGCCGAACGCGATCTCGCCCAGGAGCTGATCGAGGAAATCGACGCCGCCGACTCGATCCTGGTCAAGGCCGAGCACGACGAAAAATCCGAATACCCGCATCCGACGCCGGGACGCTGGCGGGAGGTCGAGCAGCGGGTGCAGGAATCCGAGGCAGCGGTCGAGGAGTGAACGCGCGCTCGAGCGCGCTGGATCACGCTGCCCGATTCGACGCCGTGCCGCGGGTGACGGCGAATCCGGTAGCGCGTCGCGCAGATCAGGCGCCGGCTGGAAGAGCATCAGTCGGCGACCGTAACGCACGAAAACCGCCGGGCGCCGTTCGTGACGCCTCGACGGTTCGGTGCGACCGGACCTAACTCTGGTCGAGCCGGGTCAGCCGGCTGAGATCGGCCCATGCGTCTTTGCAGGCCTGTCCGGCGAGTTCGAGCACGGGCATGGTCATGAATCCGTGGATCGCGCCCTCGTAGCAACGGTGGACCGTCGCGACACCGGCCTCGGCGAGCGCGCCGGCGTAGGCGTCGCCTTCCGAGCGCAGCGGATCGCAGCCGGCGGTCACCATGACGGCCGGGGGCAGCCCGGTGAGATCGGCGGCCGCTGGGCTGGCGTACGGGTGCGTGCGGTCGGCGGCATCGGGCACATACTGATCCCAGTACCAGCTCATCGCGGCGTGGGTGTTGTAGAAGCCCGCGGCGAAGCGCCGGTAGGACGCGGTGCCGAAATCGGCCGCGATCACCGGATACAGCAGGGCCTGCGCGGTGATCGCCGGACCACCGCGATCGCGGGCCATCAGCGCGACGACGGCAGCGAGATTGCCGCCCGCACTGTCACCGGCCACGACGAGCCGCGCCGGATCCGCGCCGAACTCCGCGGCATGCTCGGTGGCCCACACCGCTGCCGCGTACACGTCCTCGGCGGCGGTCGGCCACCGATGTTCCGGCGCGAGCCGGTAATCCACCGACACCACCACCGCGCCGACTCCGTTGGCCATCGACCGGCACAGTCCGTCGTGGGTGTCCAGATCACAGAACACGAACCCGCCGCCGTGCGCGAACACGATGATCGGCACGGGGCCGTCCGATGACGTGGCCGGGCGATACACGCGAACTCCGATCCCCGAGGGCAGTTCTCGTTCGATGATCTCGGCGATTGGCTCGGGCTCGTCCGGCATCCGCAACCGCGCCCGGATCGCCGCCCGCGCCTGCGCCCCGGTCATGGTCTCGACCTTCGGGAAGCCGGCATCGAGCACCGGCAGTAGTGCCGCGACTTCGGGGGCGAGTTCGATGTTGTCGTCAGTGGTCATGAGGCACAACGCCTTTCCCGATGTGCGGCGCCGCGCACCGCGAGGCTTGGAGCATAGGCAGCCGGCTCTAGTGCAGTTGCCGGGGCGAATGGGAGCGCCGCGGTCTGGTCTCGTGCCGGTCGTGGGCAATGCCGGCGCGTATTGCTCCCGTGGCGCGGGGGAGCGCGGTTACACGTATTCCAGGGGCCGGCCGGCAGCGGCCGGTGTCCGCATCGCCGGCCCACCGCGCAGCGGACGCGACTGCTGCAAGGTCGGATGCACCCGCGACATCCCGTCCTCGATATTGCGCCAGATGCCCAGCGCGGTGGTGCGCACCGGCGCCGTGAGGCGGTAGTCGAAATTCATCCGGTCCACCGGCCCGCACACCGACACCGCGGCGATGGCCTCGCCGATATTGCCGATGGGCGCTGCCACACAACCGAAACCGGGCAGCGACTCCTCGCGCTCGTGCGCGATGCCGTGGGCGCGCACCTTGTCCAGCTCGGCCCGCAGCTGCGCCTTGTTGGAGATGGAGTACTTGGTGCTGCGGCTGAGCACGCCGGTGCCGAGCGCGGCGATGCGGTCGTCGTCGGAGTAGGCCAGGATCGCCTTGCCGACGCCGGTACAGTGCGCGGGCCTGCGGCCGCCGATGCGGGTGGGCACCGCCGCTGCCATCCGGCCGCCGATCTTCTCGAGGTACACCACGTCGGGCCCGTCCAGAACGGCCAGGTGCACCACGAAGCCGGTCGCGCGGTAGAGCTCGTGCAGGAACGGCATGGCCGCCCGGTGCAGCCGGTCCTGGTGCACGGCCAGCGAGCCCAGTTCCACCAGCCGGATGCCCAGCTCGTAGTCGCGGCCCTCACGGCGCAGCCAGCGCAATTGCACGAGTCGTTCGAGCATGCGATGCGCCGAGGACCGGGGCAGCCCGGTGCGGCGCACGATCTGGGCGAGGGTGAGCCTGCCCGGTCCGTCGAAGGCGTCCAGGACCAGCGAGACGCGGTCCAGCACAGCGCTCGGGGTGGCGGCGTCGGCCTGTGTGTTCATGTGGCCCTCCCTCGGGTCTACGAGCTGATGCCCAACGCAATATTTCTATTAGGCATATGACTATTCATACCATGTCTTTGTGGGCGCTGTCACACAAATCGGACACAGTGATGTAAATCACAACGACCCCGGGGTTTCAGCCGTGGTAGCTGAAACCCCGGGGTCGGGGGAGGGGGCGAGGTGCGACTACATCGCGGCCAGCGGCTCGCTACCGGACCAGTCGTGGCCCCAGTAGCTGTCAGCGGTGATTTCCTCTGCGGTGTAGTACTTTTCGTCGACGCGCATGCCCTCGGTGCCGAATTCGATATCCCAGCCGCCGGGGGCGCGCACGTAGAACGACACCATCTTGTCGTTGGTGTGGCGGCCCAGCGTCGAGGAGACGGAGAAACCGTCCTTGACAACCCGGTCCAGCGCCTGGCCCACCGCGTCGAGCGAATCGACCTCCACCATGATGTGCACCAGACCCGGCGCACCACCGTGCGGAGCCGGGCACAGCGCCAGGCTGTGATGCCGCTCGTTGACGCCCATGAACCGGATCCGCACCGGCCCGAACTCCGGCGGCGCCGGGATGCGGAAGGCGCCGCGCGGCAGGAAGCCGAGCACCTCGGTGTAGAACTCGAAGGCGCCATTGGGGTCCATAGTCGGCAGCACGACATGGCCGAGGCCCTGCGCGCCGGTGACGAACTTCGCCCCGAACGGGGTCACCACCGGGCTGTGGTCGAGCACCGCGCCATGGAAGACCTCGACGGTGGCGCCGGTGGGATCGACGAAGGTGATGACCTCCTCGACCCGGCGCGCGTCGGCCTCCTCGACCGACAGCGGCTTGACCGGGACGCCTGCCGCCGAGACCGCCTCCTGTACGCGCACCAGCGCCGCATGGTCGCGCACCTCCCAGCCGATGGTCACCACTTCATCGGTCTCACCCGGCACGATGACGATCCGCGCGGCCCGCTCGTCCATCCGCAGATACAGCGCGTTCTCATCCGGCCCGCTGCCTTCGGCGAAGCCGAGCACCTCGAAGGCGAACTTGCGCCAGCGGTCCATGTCGTTGGTCTGGATCTTGACGTAGCCAAGGCCCTTGATATCAGTCATTTCTCGGTCCTTCTTGATATTGCGAGGTCAGATCATCGAGCGCAGGTGCTGCGGCGGCTCCACGCCGAGCGAACTCAGCGCCGCCGCGTGGAACACCGTGCTCGGCACGTGGATCGCGTGGTTGAGGCCGGCGTGGGCGTCACGCCAGTACCGCTGCAACGGCTTGTCCATCCGCAGCGCGTTACCGCCGGAGCGGGCGAAGATCTGATCCACCGCCATCACCGCGCGCCACGCGGCCCGCACCTGGGTGCGTCGCCCGGCGGCACGATCGGCGAAGGAGACCTCCTTGCCCGCGTCCACCAGGTCCCACATCTTGTCCACATTGGCCAGCAGTTCCTGCCGGGCGGCATTGATATCGGCGGCCGCCTCGCTGATCGCGAACAGCACGTACGGGTCGTCCTTGATCGCGGTGCCCTGGGCACCGACGCGGTCGCGCTGGTAATCCAGATGCGCGGCCAGCGCGCCTTCAGCGATGCCGATGACCGCCGAGGTGATGCCCAGCGGGAACATGTTCGACCACGGCATCTTGTACAGCGTCTCGGTGACGCCGCACTCCTTCTGGGCGGTGCCGTCGATGACGTGATCGCCGTTCATCACCCGGTAGGACGGCACGAACGCGTCCTTGACGATGATGTCCTTGGAACCGGTGCCCTTGAGTCCCACCACATTCCACGAATCCTCGACGATCGTGTAGTCGCTGCGCGGCAGGATCATGTGCAGCATGGTCGGCGGGGTGGCGATATTGCCGTCGGTGTCGCCGAGCATGGCGCCGAGGAAGATCCAGTCACAGTGGTCGGTGCCGGAGCTGAACTGCCAGCGGCCGTTGAAGATGTAGCCGCCGTCCACCGGGCGGGCGATACCCGTCGGCGCGTACGGCGAGGCCATCCAGGTGTCGTTGTCGTCGCCCCACACCTCTTCCTGCACCTTCGGGTCGGCGAAGGCCAGCTGCCACGGGTGCACGCCGACGATGCCGCAGATCCAGCCGGTCGCCGGATCCAGTGCGGCCGCCGCCATGACCGTTTCGGCGAAGTCACGCGGATGGGCTTCGAAACCGCCGTACTTCTTGGGCTGGAGCAGCTTGATCGGGCCTGCCGCCTTCAGCATCTTCGCCGTCTCGTCGGGCAGTTGGCCGAGGCGCTCGGCCTCCGGGGACTGCTCGCGCAGCTGATCGGCGATGGCCGTGATGTTGTCGAGAACCTTGTTCATCGGGGCTGTAGTTCCTGTCGTGTGCGCGGGCGATTAGGTGGTGGTGATGACGGCGCCGCGGGCGATGTTGTCGGCCACTTCGGCCTCCCAGCTCGTGACGGCGCGCTCGGTATCGATTTCGAACTCGAACCGTTTGGTCATGTCTTCGGTGATGTCTTCGACATCGACGTAGAACTGCTTGTACCAGCGGCGCAGCTGATAGACCGGCCCGTCTTCCTCCGACAGCAGCGGATTGTCGATGGGCGCCTTGTTCTTCCAGATCGCCACGTCCTGCTCGAAACCGACCTCGACGCCGCGGGCGAACTGCGCGGCCATCGCGTTGGCATCCTCATCGGACATGCCCTGCGGCTTCTTGACCATGGCGCCGTACTGGAGCACGAAGGAGTTCTCGGTGACGGGGTAGTGGCAGTTGATCAGCACCGTCTCGATCGTCATGCCCTGGGCCTCGCTCCACAGCCAGTCGATCATGTAGGACGGGCCGAAATACGAAGCGTCCGAACGCAGGGTGGAGTTCGGGTCGTCGTAGTTGGTGCCGACCTCGATGTCCTGGCGCGGTGTCGAGCGCATGTACTGGGTGGCGACATGGCCTTCGAAGACGTTCTTGAAGTAGCGCGGGAAGGCGTAGTGCACGTAGAAGAAGTGCGCCATGTCCACCACGTTGTCGACGATCTCGCGGCAGTGCGAGCCCTCGATCAGCATCGAGTTCCAGGTCCAGTCGGTCCATTCCGAGCTGCCGTAGCCCTCGATCTCGGGGATGGTCACCTCATCGGTGGGCTTGCTGCCCTGCGGGTCGTGCCAGACGTAGAGCTGGCCGTTGCGCTCGAGCGTCGGCCAGGACCGGGTCTTGGCCAGCGGCGGCACCCGGCGCGCGTACGGGATGCCGGTGCAGCGGCCGTTGCCGCCCCAGCGCCAGTCGTGGAAGGGGCAGGCGATCGAATCGCCCTTGACGGTGCCGTGCGCGAGATTGCCGCCCATGTGCCGGCAGAACGCGTCGAGCACGTTCAGCTTGCCGTCGGATTCGGACTGGAAGACCACCAGCGTGGTGCCGAACGCCTTGATCTCGTGCGGCTTGCCGTCCTGGAAGGACTTCAACAGACCCAGGCAGTGCCAGCCGCGGGCGAACCGGGTGGGCGCCGCCGCCGCCTCGATCGTCCTGAATTCCTCCGTGCTCTGGGCTGAGCCGTTCGGTGATAGACCCGGCATCGAAACCTCCATGTTCCACCGGATGACTGTGATCTGAGTCAAATGGTGGACCCGCCGGGCGGCGTGCGGACGTCGTCCTCCCGGTCAGCGGACAGGTTTCGCCGGGTGCGAAACCGCTGGCCGCGGGGCTCCCGGTGAGTGGGAGAGCCGGCGGGTCACGGCGCGGACAGCAGCGGCCCGTCGAGGACGCCGAAGCTGTGGCACAGCCGGGTGAAGATCTTGGTGCCGCGTTCGGGATCGAACCAGCGGTCGATATGCGACCAGTGATATGGATGGGTCATATAAGGCCCGGTCAATCCGTCGAGATCGGCGAATTCCTGTTCCCAGACGTGGGTCCAGCCCGTGCCGCTGTCGACCCGGCTCAGTCGAGACGCGCCGATGGCGTGGATGTAGCCGGGCATGGCGGCGGTCTCGGATTCGAACTGGGCGACCTGCGCCGGATCGGTGTCCGGGTCGATCGCGACGAGCAGGGCGCGGTAGATGCGTGCGGCCGCGCCATGTCCGGTGGTCCGGGTCGTCGAGTATGGCGGCGCCGCCACGTCTGGCGCGGTGCCGGCCGTCCGCCCGATGGTGGCCGGCGCCGTCTCAGGCTTCCGAGCACCGGCGAATGCCGCCGTCTCGACCCGCTCGATGAACGATTCACGCAACCACGGGTCGACCACCTTCGCACCGGATCGCCGCTCGGCGTCGTCCGCGAAAGCGAGCCGCACGATCAGATCTCCCGCGTCGATCCCGCCCGGCAATGTCGTCGTGATCAGTGACCGGCGGATGTGTGCTCCCACCAGACCGCGCAGCTGCGCGGCGAGCTCGGCACCGCGTCCCGGATCGCGCAGGTGCACCAGGTGCACGACCTCAGACATCGCCCAACGCCTCCACGTCCTCGTACTCACAGCTGGTCGTGCGTCGCCGGCTGATCAAGACATCGTCGGCGCGACCCCACCACGCCGCGACCTCCGGATCACGGCTCGCCCCCAGCCGCTGTCTCCACCATTGCTCGGCACCGCGCACCGTCCAGCTGACGGTGATCGTGTTCGGCTGCCCGTCCAGCCACACCGGCGGACTGACCAGCACCCGGTCCAACTCGAGCCCCCGCTCCCGTGCGCCAGGCACATATTCCCGCAGGTAGAGATCCAGAAACGCGCGGCCCTGCCCCGGCGGCGCCACCATCTCGTCGACGATATAGATCAGCGGGTCACTGCCCATCGCTCACCCTTTCTGCGTGAACCCGGCATCGACCACGAGTTCGGTGCCGGTGACATAACGGGACTCGTCGGAGGCCAGGAACAACACCGCATTGCTGACGTCTACCGGGTCCACCCACGGCACCGGAATCAGGTTGCGTCGCGCCAGAACTGCCTCGGCGTCGGCAGCCGTGGGTCGTTCGATGTCGGGGCACAGGCGCGCGATCGCGTCCGGACCCAGCGGCCGGCCGCCGACGGCGCCGGGATGCACCGTATTGACCCGGATCCCACGCTGCCCCCATTCGGCCGCCACGGTGCGGGCGAGCCCGACCATGCCGTGCTTGGCCGCGGAATAATGAGCCCGCACCGGATCACCGCGCATGCCGGAGGTAGAGCCGACGATCACCACCGCGGCGCCATCGGACAGACGGGAACCGAAGGCGCGCAAGGTATTCCATGTGCCGGTGAGATTGATGTCGAGGGATCGCCGCCACGTGCCGTCATCGATATCGCCCGCCGGCCCCGGGGCATCGCACAATCCGGCATTGGCGACCAGGATGTCGACGCGGCCGAACGCGCGCACCGCCGTCTCGGCCGCGCGCTCGAGCGCGGCGACGTCACGGACGTCGGCTTCCGCGGTCAGCAGCCGGGAACCGGCAGGCTCGTCGGCCCGCAGTGCGTCGAACGGGCTCCCGGGCAGATCCACCGCGACGACATCGGCGCCTTCGGTCCGCAATCGGCGCACATGCGTCCGTCCGGTGCCGTTGGCGGCGCCCGTCACCACCGCCACCTTGCCGCGGACTCGTCCGGTCCTACCCCTCATCGCACTCCTCGCTCGCGGCGCACACGGACGCCGTTGTCCTGCGATGGTCGACGGCCGGCCGGGCCGCGGCGCACACCGTTCCCGATCAGTGGAACAGCGGCGGTCGGCAGGCGTTGTCCGGCTCTACCGTGGCCGCAGGATCGAAGGAAGGGATGTGGCGATGGTGCACGTTGCGACGGCCGGTGCGGTGGGGACCCGGCTCGACATCGACCTGGACGCGGACGGCATCCGCGAATTCGCCGCCGCGACACTGTCGCGCGCGAAGAGCCCCGCGACGGCCGGCGAACCGGTCGTCGCGCCCACCTTCCTGCCCGCCCGGATCGCTGCGGCGGGCGAGCCGGCGACAGCGAACTGGCCGGGCATCCCGATCGAGCAGGACCACCGGTTCTTCGGCCCACCGCCGCGCGCCGGCGAACGGCTCACCGCGCACTCGCGCATCGACCGCGTCCACCAGGTAGACGACGACCACGGAACGCCGGTGACCGTGATCGAGATGGTCACCCAGTACTTCGACCGCACCGGACGCCTGGTCGCCGAATCCTGGATGACCGGCACCCGCCCCGTCGCGCAGCAGGAGTCCGCATGACCGCGACCGCCCCGGCACCCACCACCTCGTTCGGCCCGCTCACCGACGCCGACTTCGCCAGGTACGCCGACGCCACGAAAGCGGTGCTGGGCGCAAACGACGAAACATCCACGCGGCCGGATGGTGTGACCGCCGCGGCGGGCCCACTCGCCGCCGCGCTGCTGGCCACCTACGCCACCGACTGGCTCGGCAGCGAGTCCGTCCGCCGGTTCCGCACCCGCTGCTCCCGCCCGCTGTGGCCGGGGGACACACTCACCTGCTCGGGATACGTGGTGCAGCACTACGTCCTGGACGGTGAATCCTGCGTGGACGTCACGCTCGTCGGCACCGACCAGGACGGACGCGTCGCCGCCCGGGCGTGGGCGACCTTCGTCTGCGAATAGCCGCTCGGCCACAGTCATTTCCGGCCGCGCCGGCTCACTGCCGGAGGTACCGTTCGTCAAGGGGAACCACCCGGTTTCTCTTCCAGGCAGCCCAGGAGCGACGATGCAGTGGTTCGAGTTCGACGCCATTCCCATCGCCTACCTGGAGCGCGGCAGCGGACCGGCCGTGGTCCTGCTGCACAATGCCGGCTCCTCGCATGTCATCTGGCGCGCGCAGATCGAGGCCTTGGCGCGCGACCGCCACGTGTACGCGCTCGACCTGTTCGGCTACGGCGAGTCCGGGCGTCCCGACAACGGCTACACCCTCGATCGTTACGCCGCCATGGTCGAGCAATTCCTCGACGACCGCGGGATCGCCTCGGCCGCCTTCGTCGGCAACTGCCTCGGCTCGGCAATCTCGCTCACCGTCGCCCGCCGCTCACCGCACCTGGTCGACGCCGTCGTCGCGTGCAACCCTTTGACCGAATCCACCGCCCTGGCCGGCGATCTCGGCCTGCCGGCCCGCCTCGCCCGCCACACGCCGGCCCTCGGCGTCGCCGCCATGCGTGCACTCACCATGCCGCGCTGGGCGGTCGCCGCGACGGTGCGGCTGTGGTTCTCCGACGGACAACGCTTCGCCGCCGAGCGCGCGGCGGTCGACGCCATCGCGGCCTGGCCGCCACGGGCATTGCTCGGCCTGGTGAAAGATCTGGAATCCTATGCGGCACTGGAGAAATGGTCGGAGGCCGAGCGGGCCGCCAGGCCGCCGGTATGCACGATCTGGGGGCGGGAGAACCGCGTGCTCAGTGCCGAAGCCGGCCTGGTGCTCAACCGGCAGCTGCGCCCGGCCCGTGCCGAGTTCCTCGACCGATGCGGCCACGTCCCGATGCTGGAGCGCCCGGACGAGGTCACCGCGATCATCCGCGAGTTCCTCGACGAACATGTCCCCGTCGGTGCACCAGGGGAGCGCGCCGGCAACTGAGGTCGATCAGTCCTCGGTGAGCTTGCGAATCAACTCGAACGACCGGGCGCGCGCTTCGATGTCGTAGACCAGGGTGTTCAACATGATCTCGTCGGCGCCGGTCTGTTCGATGAGTCCGGTGAGCTGGCGGCGCACGGTCTCGGGCGAGCCGAGTAGTTGACCTGCCCGACGCTGGGCGGCGAAATGACGTTCCCGATCGTTGGCGGGGAAGTCGACGGCTTCCTCCGGAGTCGGCAGCCGACGCGGACGCCCGGACATCAGATGCAGGAACGCCAGCTCGCGGGGCCGCGACAGCAGCTCGGCCTGCTCATCGGTGTCGGCGCAGATCGCGGCCGCGGCGACCATGGCATGCGGACGTTCCAGCTGCTCGGACGGACGGAAGTTCTCCCGATACAGATCGAGCGCGGCCACGGTGTTGTTCGGGCTGATGTGATGGGCGAAGGCGAAGCGAACCCCCAGAATGGCCGCCACCTGCGCGCTGTAACCGCTGGAGCCGAGTAGCCAGATCTCCGGCTCGTCGTCCTGGCCGGGCGTGGCCGCGATACCGTCCGGACTGGTGCCGCGGAAGTAGGCGAGCAGTGCGGCCAGCTCCTGCGGAAACGACTCGGCCGACAGTCCGTCCTTGGTGCGGCGCAAGGCCAGCGCCGTGGCCTGGTCCGTCCCCGGCGCCCGGCCGATGCCGAGGTCGATCCGGCCCGGATGCAGGGCGTGCAGCGTGCCGAACTGTTCGGCCACCACCAGCGGCGCGTGATTGGGCAGCATCACCCCGCCGGAGCCGACGCGGATCCGCGAGGTCGCCGCCGCCAGGTGGGCCAGCAGCACACTCGGTGCGGCGCTGGCGATCCCCGGCATGTTGTGATGCTCGGCCACCCAGAACCGCGCGTACCCCATCGCCTCGGTCCGCCGGGCCAGTTCGGTCGTGGCGGCCAGACCGTCACCGGCGGTGCTGCCTTCCTGTACCGGCGCCAAATCCAGCACGGAGAGCGGGACGTTGATCATGGGGCTCCTTCGCGATCGCGTTCCTCCTTGCGAACGCCGGACCTCGCCGCGGTATTTCGCCTGGCTCACGAATACGAACCAGATCAGCCGTCCCTAGTGTCATCTGACCTTTCGGTAAGTTACGGTGTGGTCAATTCGCTAGGATCATGGATGCCGACCACCGAGAGGACTCCGATGGCAACCGGACGTGCAGCAACGGCCCTTCTCAGCCCGCCCGCGCTCATGCGCACACTCACCGCGCTGCTACGGCCCGGTGACCAGGAGTCCATCGCCGGGAAAACCGTGCTGCTCACCGGCGCGTCCTCGGGTGTGGGCAAGGTCGCCGCGCACAAACTCGGCGCACACGGCGCGAACCTCGTGCTCGTGGCGCGTGGCGAACAGGCCCTCTGTGAGGTCCGCGACTCCATCCGCGCCGCCGGCGGCAAGGCCGAGGCCCTGGTCTGCGATCTGTCCGACGGCGGCGCCGTCGACGCACTCGCCGAACAGATCGGCATCGAGGTCGGCAAGGTGGACGTGCTGATCAACAACGCGGGTCGCTCGATCCGCCGTCGCGCCGGCGAGGCCACCGACCGCTTCCACGACTACGAGCGCACGATGGCTCTGAACTACTTCGGCGCCACCAGGCTCACCATGGCCCTGTTGCCGTCGATGCTCGCGGCCCGCGACGGGCACATCATCAATATCGCCACCTGGGGCGTGGCCGCCGGATCCATGCCGATGTTCACCGCCTACCACGCCTCCAAGGCCGCGCTCGGCGCCTTCGGCCGCAGCCTCGGCGCGGAGACCCGCCCGCACGGCGTGCACGTCACCACCATCGGCTATCCACTGGTGCGTACGGAGATGATCGCCCCGACCGTCAAGTACGACGCCGCTCCCGCACTCTCGGCAGAGGCGGCCGCCGACTGGATCCTCACCGCCATCCGTACTCGCCCGATCGAGCTCTACCCGCGATACGGACGGCTGTTGCAGGCGATCGGCGCGGTCTCGCCCCGCGCGGTGGACAACCTGATCTGGCGCATGGGCATCTGAGTCGTCCCTGATGGAAGCCCTGTAGGCGGGCCTCGTCCCAGGGCATTCGGTGATCCATGGAATTGATCTTGATGGCCTGAGTCACATTCGTGTCATCCGGGCCGTTCTACCGGCCGGGTGCGAACCGGCTGACCTGCGCAAATGCCAACGCGACCAGGGGATTTGACGAAGCGTTCGCCGCCGCGTAACTTATTCCAGGTCAGAGCGACACGGACACCGACCCGGAGCCCCGAGGGCCTGGGAAACGAGGTAGGACGAGGAGCGCCTGACAAGCCGGTCGAAGAGCGGATTTGACTCTGAGCCACTGATCGGTAAGCTAGGAACCCTGCCTCACTGAAGCCCCTGGTTAATAGCCGGGTCGGATGTGTGTGCGTGTGTTCTTTGAGAACTCAATAGTGTGTCGATGAATGTCAGTGCCAATATTTTATTGGTTCCGGCCCCTCATACCCCCGTGTGTTGTGGGTCGGACATTTAGTCAGCAAACATTTTTGCTGGCGTTTTGTTTTGCTGGGTTTTCGGACTCTAGTTTAGATCTGATTGCACCTTCGGGTGTGATTGTGAGTCTTCAACGGAGAGTTTGATCCTGGCTCAGGACGAACGCTGGCGGCGTGCTTAACACATGCAAGTCGAGCGGTAAGGCCCTTCGGGGTACACGAGCGGCGAACGGGTGAGTAACACGTGGGTGATCTGCCTCGCACTCTGGGATAAGCCTGGGAAACTGGGTCTAATACCGGATATGACCTTACATCGCATGGTGTTTGGTGGAAAGATTTATCGGTGCGAGATGGGCCCGCGGCCTATCAGCTTGTTGGTGGGGTAATGGCCTACCAAGGCGACGACGGGTAGCCGGCCTGAGAGGGCGACCGGCCACACTGGGACTGAGACACGGCCCAGACTCCTACGGGAGGCAGCAGTGGGGAATATTGCACAATGGGCGAAAGCCTGATGCAGCGACGCCGCGTGAGGGATGACGGCCTTCGGGTTGTAAACCTCTTTCGACAGGGACGAAGCGCAAGTGACGGTACCTGTAGAAGAAGCACCGGCCAACTACGTGCCAGCAGCCGCGGTAATACGTAGGGTGCGAGCGTTGTCCGGAATTACTGGGCGTAAAGAGCTTGTAGGCGGCTTGTCGCGTCGATCGTGAAAACTTGGGGCTCAACCCCAAGCTTGCGGTCGATACGGGCAGGCTTGAGTACTTCAGGGGAGACTGGAATTCCTGGTGTAGCGGTGAAATGCGCAGATATCAGGAGGAACACCGGTGGCGAAGGCGGGTCTCTGGGAAGTAACTGACGCTGAGAAGCGAAAGCGTGGGTAGCGAACAGGATTAGATACCCTGGTAGTCCACGCCGTAAACGGTGGGTACTAGGTGTGGGTTTCCTTCCACGGGATCCGTGCCGTAGCTAACGCATTAAGTACCCCGCCTGGGGAGTACGGCCGCAAGGCTAAAACTCAAAGGAATTGACGGGGGCCCGCACAAGCGGCGGAGCATGTGGATTAATTCGATGCAACGCGAAGAACCTTACCTGGGTTTGACATACACCGGAAACCTGCAGAGATGTAGGCCCCCTTGTGGTCGGTGTACAGGTGGTGCATGGCTGTCGTCAGCTCGTGTCGTGAGATGTTGGGTTAAGTCCCGCAACGAGCGCAACCCTTATCTTATGTTGCCAGCGCGTAATGGCGGGGACTCGTGAGAGACTGCCGGGGTCAACTCGGAGGAAGGTGGGGACGACGTCAAGTCATCATGCCCCTTATGTCCAGGGCTTCACACATGCTACAATGGCCGGTACAGAGGGCTGCGATACCGTGAGGTGGAGCGAATCCCTTAAAGCCGGTCTCAGTTCGGATCGGGGTCTGCAACTCGACCCCGTGAAGTTGGAGTCGCTAGTAATCGCAGATCAGCAACGCTGCGGTGAATACGTTCCCGGGCCTTGTACACACCGCCCGTCACGTCATGAAAGTCGGTAACACCCGAAGCCGGTGGCCTAACCCCTCGTGGGAGGGAGCCGTCGAAGGTGGGATCGGCGATTGGGACGAAGTCGTAACAAGGTAGCCGTACCGGAAGGTGCGGCTGGATCACCTCCTTTCTAAGGAGCATCTGCTCAGATCCTTCCGAAAAGTCGGAAGTGACTGTGCCAGAGCCGTTTCGGACTCACCTGTAGTCCGGCGGAGCTCATGGGTGGAACGCTGACAACCTCTCCCGCATCATGGTGCCAGCCGAGTCCGGTGCCGCGGTTGATATATCGACACACTGTTGGGTCCTGAAAGAACAGACGTTCTTTCCAGGCAAAAAATACGATCCGCTCGGATTTTCGGTTAGTACCGCAGGGCTTGCTCTGGCCGGCTTCGAGATTCAGTTCGAGTGGGTGTGTTGTTTGAGAACTGCACAGTGGACGCGAGCATCTTTGTTAGTAAGTGTGTAAGAGCGTACGGTGGATGCCTTGGCACCAGGAGCCGATGAAGGACGTAGGAGGCTGCGATAAGCCTCGGGGAGCTGTCAACCGAGCTGAGATCCGAGGATGTCCGAATGGGGAAACCCAGCACGAGTGATGTCGTGTTACCCGCGCCTGAATGTATAGGGCGTGTGGAGGGAACGTGGGGAAGTGAAACATCTCAGTACCCACAGGAAGAGAAAACAATAGTGATTCCGTGAGTAGTGGCGAGCGAAAGCGGAAGAGGCTAAACCGTGTAGATGTGATAGCCGGCAGGTGTTGTCTATGCGGGGTTGTGGGGCTCATTTTCTCGTTACTGCCGTGGCGAGCAACAGTCAGAAAAGTTCGTGTTAGCTGAATTGGTCTGGGACGGCCAACCATAGACGGTGAGAGTCCGGTAAGCGAAAACATGTGCTCTGTTGTAGTGAGTTCCCGAGTAGCAGCGGGCCCGTGAAATCTGCTGTGAATCTGCCGGGACCACCCGGTAAGCCTGAATACTCCCTGGTGACCGATAGCGGACTAGTACCGTGAGGGAAAGGTGAAAAGTACCCCGGGAGGGGAGTGAAATAGTACCTGAAACCGTGCGCTTACAATCCGTCAGAGCCTGCGCCACTTCGGTGGGTGGGTGATGGCGTGCCTTTTGAAGAATGAGCCTGCGAGTTAGTGGCATGTGGCGAGGTTAACCCGTGGTGGGGTAGCCGTAGCGAAAGCGAGTCCGAATAGGGCGATTTGAGTCGCGTGTTCTAGACCCGAAGCGGAGTGATCTACCCATGGCCAGGGTGAAGCGACGGTAAGACGTCGTGGAGGCCCGAACCCACTTAGGTTGAAAACTGAGGGGATGAGCTGTGGGTAGGGGTGAAAGGCCAATCAAACTCCGTGATAGCTGGTTCTCCCCGAAATGCATTTAGGTGCAGCGTCACGTGTTTCACGCCGGAGGTAGAGCTACTGGATGGCCTAGGGGGCCCACAAGCTTACCGAAGTCAGCCAAACTCCGAATGCCGGTGTGTGAGAGCGTGGCAGTGAGACTGCGGGGGATAAGCTTCGTAGTCGAGAGGGAAACAGCCCAGATCGCCGGCTAAGGCCCCTAAGCGTGTACTAAGTGGAAAAGGATGTGGAGTCGCGAAGACAACCAGGAGGTTGGCTTAGAAGCAGCCACCCTTGAAAGAGTGCGTAATAGCTCACTGGTCAAGTGATTCTGCGCCGACAATGTAGCGGGGCTCAAGTACACCGCCGAAGCCGCGGCACTCCAACATGACATCCACATCCGACTACGGTTGGGTGTGCAGTGGTTGGGGTGGGTAGGGGAGCGTCGTACAGCCAGGGAAGCAGCGGTGTGAACCAGTTGTGGAGGCTGTGCGAGTGAGAATGCAGGCATGAGTAGCGAAAGACGAGTGAGAAACTCGTCCGCCGAATGACCAAGGGTTCCTGGGCCAGGTTAATCCGCCCAGGGTGAGTCGGGACCTAAGGCGAGGCCGACAGGCGTAGTCGATGGACAACGGGTTGATATTCCCGTACCCGTGTATCCGCGCCCATGCTGAATCAGTTGTGCTAAGTGCCCAAATCCCCCGGGAAGACCTTCGGGTCTCGAGTGGGGTGCTGCGCATGACCCCGGCTGGTAGTAGGCAAGCGATGGGGTGACGCAGGAAGGTAGCTGGGCCAGTCAGTGGTTGTACTGGTGTAAGCCTGTAGGGAGTCTGATAGGCAAATCCGTCAGACATGTATCCTGAGAGGTGATGCGTAGCCGATTGAGGCGAATTCAGTGATCCTATGCTGCCGAGAAAAGCCTCTAGTGAGTTGGTACACGGCCCGTACCCCAAACCGACACAGGTGGTCAGGTAGAGAATACTGAGGCGATCGAGAGAACTGTGGTTAAGGAACTCGGCAAAATGCCCCCGTAACTTCGGGAGAAGGGGGACCACGCCTGGTGACCGGATTTACTCCGTGAGCTGGGGGTGGTCGCAGAGACCAGAGAGAAGCGACTGTTTACTAAAAACACAGGTCCGTGCGAAGTCGTAAGACGATGTATACGGACTGACGCCTGCCCGGTGCCGGAAGGTTAAGAGGACCGGTTAGCGACCTTCGGGTTGCGAAGCTGAGAATTTAAGCCCCGGTAAACGGCGGTGGTAACTATAACCATCCTAAGGTAGCGAAATTCCTTGTCGGGTAAGTTCCGACCTGCACGAATGGCGTAACGACTTCTCTGCTGTCTCAACCACAGACTCGGCGAAATTGCATTACGAGTAAAGATGCTCGTTACGCGCGGCAGGACGAAAAGACCCCGGGACCTTCACTATAGCTTGGTATTGGTGTTCGGTACGGTTTGTGTAGGATAGGTGGGAGACTGTGAAGCGGGCACGCCAGTGTTCGTGGAGTCGTCGTTGAAATACCACTCTGATCGTATTGGACCTCTAACCTCGGACCATGATCTGGTTCAGGGACAGTGCCTGGTGGGTAGTTTAACTGGGGCGGTTGCCTCCCAAAATGTAACGGAGGCGCCCAAAGGTTCCCTCAGCCTGGTTGGCAATCAGGTGTCGAGTGCAAGTGCACAAGGGAGCTTGACTGTGAGACAGACATGTCGAGCAGGGACGAAAGTCGGGACTAGTGATCCGGCACCGGCATGTGGAAGCGGTGTCGCTCAACGGATAAAAGGTACCCCGGGGATAACAGGCTGATCTTCCCCAAGAGTCCATATCGACGGGATGGTTTGGCACCTCGATGTCGGCTCGTCGCATCCTGGGGCTGGAGTAGGTCCCAAGGGTTGGGCTGTTCGCCCATTAAAGCGGCACGCGAGCTGGGTTTAGAACGTCGTGAGACAGTTCGGTCTCTATCCGCCGCGCGCGTCAGAAACTTGAGGAAGGCTGTCCCTAGTACGAGAGGACCGGGACGGACGAACCTCTGGTGTGCCAGTTGTCCTGCCAAGGGCACTGCTGGTTGGCTACGTTCGGAAGGGATAACCGCTGAAAGCATCTAAGCGGGAAGCCTGTTCCAAGATGAGGTTTCTCACCCACTCGATGGGTTAAGGCCCCCTACAGACCATGGGGTTGATAGGCCAGAACTGGAAGCCCGGTAACGGGTGGAGGTGACTGGTACTAATAGGCCGAGGACTTACCAACAAAGAAGCTACGCGTCCACTGTGCAGTATCTGAAACAACACACGAACCGTGTGATCCAGGTGAAAGGGGCTGCGCCCCTTTCAAACCCCGAGGGATCGGGGTTGGGTTTCCCGGGGGCGATGCCCCCGAACCCCCCGGGAGGAGAGAGGTTTTCTCTCCGGATCGGGTGCTCGAGGGCCAGGCCCTCGAAAACCCTTGGTCCGTCACGGTGTGACAGTTTCATAGAGTTACGGCGGCTATAGCGGTGGGGAAACGCCCGGTCCCATTCCGAACCCGGAAGCTAAGGCCACCTGCGCCGATGGTACTGCACTCGACAGGGTGTGGGAGAGTAGGACACCGCCGGAACATCCTTTCGCGAAAGCCCCCGACCACGGTCGGGGGCTTTCGTCGCTTCTATTTACTTTTACGGCCATAACTTCACGGCTCGATCAGGCCGGCCCGGATGGCGTATCGCGTGAGGGCGAGACGGTCGCGGAGGCCGAGTTTCTGTAAAACGTTGGCGCGGTGACGATCTACCGTCTTGATACTGATCACCAGATCGCCGGCGATTTCGCGGGAGGAATAGCCCTCCGCGACGAGCTTGACGATTTCCTCCTCACGGGGCGTGAGAGTCGTCGATGGCAGCGGGTCGCCCTGGTTGGCGCGTTCGAGCCAGTCGCGGATCAGCGAATTGACTGCCCCGGGATACAAATACGGCTCACCACGCAGAGTCGCGCGGCAGGCTTCGAGGAGATCGCGGTCGGCGACGGATTTCAGGACATAGCCGGACGCACCCACCCGCAACGATTCGAAGAAGTATTGCTCGTTGTCATACATCGACAGCATCAGGATCCGCACACCCGGATGATCGCGGTTGATCTCGCGGGCCGCCTGGATGCCCGTCATGCGGGGCATGGCGATATCGAGAATCGCGAGGTCCACGGGCACCTGCGTCAGCTGCTGCACCGCTTCATAGCCGTTGGCGGCTTCGGCGACGACGGTGAGGTCGGGTTCGGCGTCGAGGATCATCCGCAGGCCGGAACGGACGAGCGCGTGGTCGTCGGCGAGCAGGATGCGGGCCGGGCCGGGACTCATGAGCGGACGCCTCCGTTCGGATGCGGGATGGTCAGGCACACCGAGGTGCCGTGTCCGGGTGGGGATTCGATGGTGAGGTCGGCGTCGATGAGCAGAGCGCGTTCGCGCATCCCGCGGATGCCGGCGCCGTCCTCGTCCACGCCGCCGCGGCCATCGTCACGAACCCGGAGCACGAGCGAATCGCCGTGCGTGCGCAGGCCGAGTTCGACGCGGCCGGCCTGGGCGTGACGGGCGATATTCGTCAGGCTCTCCTGGGCGATTCGGTAGCAGACGAGTTCGACATCGGCGGCCAGGCGCGGCAGGTTTCGGTCGATATCGCGCGACACGGTGATCCCCGCGGTCGAAGCGAATTCGTTGCACAATGCGGCAAGCGCACTGGACAGGCCGAGGTCGTCGAGCACATCGGGGCGCAACCGGCGCGCGATGCCGCGCACTTCGTCCAGGCAGGACCGCACTGTTTCCTGCGCACCGTGCAGCACATCGACGACGTCGTCGGGTGCGCGGTCGGCCGCCCGCTTCATCGCCAGCAGTGCGACGGTGAGGCTTTGCCCGATCTCGTCGTGCAGCTCGCGGGCGATGCGCTGACGTTCGCCCTCTTGCGCCGCCAGGGCCGAGGCGCTGGCCGCGGCGCGTTCGGATTCCAGCCGCTGCACCATCGCGTTGAAGGAGTCGATCACCCGCGACATATCGCCGTTGCCGCGGTCGTCGAGTCGGCCGCTGCGCCGCAGCGGATCCACTCGTTGCATGGAGGCGATGAGCCGATCCAGTGGTGCCAGGCTCGTGCGCAGCAGGAAGGCGTTGGCGGCGAGGATCACCGCGAGCCCGATCAGCAGCACCGGAATCTCGGTCAGACGCACGCGCGCGGACACCGTGGCGGGCGACAGCGCGAGCACGAGCGTGCCGAAGGTGAACACCAATCCGTTGATGAGGAAGATCCGCCGGAACAGGGCATCCGCCGGTGTCCGGGTGTGTCGCCGGAACAGGCCCACTCCACTTCCCGGACGGTCCATGACCTCAGTGTGGCCGCTGGTGCACATGGTGTCCATGGGGTGCGCCACCCATTCCTGCGGGTCCGGATACATAGCTTCGTCCTGCACAGATGGGTGCGGGCACCGATAGTCGAGGGCCCGGCCCGTCACCAAGGATTGAGACCGGGACAGCAGCCGGTCACGGGAGGAGTGCTCGACATGGACGTCGACCGCACCACCGTGCCCGGGCAGGGCACGGTGCATCATCTGCTGACCCGGAGCGGCAGCCGCTTCGCTCTGGTCGCCAGTAGTGACGGCAGCAAACAGGTGCTCGTCTACGACCGCGGCGGCGACGAACCCGCCCGGACCATCTCGCTGGACGCCGACGAGGCCGATCAGCTCGCCGACCTGCTGCACAGTGCACCGATTCCGGACCGGATCGCTCGCCTGGAACGGCTGATGGACCAATTCACCGGCGAGCGGAGCCGCTGATGACCACCCTCTTCCCGCACGCGCGACGGGGCCAGCCGATGCAAGCACATGAGATCGCGATTCAAATGCCGACCGTCCACCCCGGTGATCCGGTCGCCAAGGCGATGCGGTTGATGGTGGTCAACCGGCTGCCGGGCATGATCGTCGTCGACGATGACGATCGCCCCCTCGCGGTGCTGCCCGGCACCCAGGTGCTGCGATTGGCGATTCCCAGTTCCTACCAGGACGATCCGGCGCTCGCGCGCACCATCGACGAAGTACATGCCGAGCTGTTCTGGCGCGAACCCGGGCATCTGACGGTGGGCGACTGCCTGCCGGAACGCTCGGCCAAGCCGGCCATCGTGCGCCCGGACGCGACGCTGCTCGAGATCGCGGCCCTGATGGCGCAGCGGCACAGCCCACTGGTGGCGGTGGTGAATCATTCGCGCACTCTGCTCGGTGCGGTGACCTTGGAACGGTTGCTGATCAGCCTGGCCGTCGCCGGTCCCGACGACTGAGCCGGATCCGGCCGAGGCGAGGTGAGCGATGAACCAGCTGCTGGCCGTTGCCATTTTCGTCGGCGCGTTCTGGTGCATTGCCACCGAGCGGGCCGACAAGGTGAAGATCGTGCTCATCGGCGCGGCGCTGATGACGGTGTTCGGGCTGGTGCCCGGCGAGGAAGTGTTCTACAACGCGCACGCCGGCATCGACTGGAACGTCATCTTTCTGCTGCTGGGCATGATGATCATCGTCGGCGTGGTCAAGCAGACCGGCTTGTTCGATTTTCTCGCGATCTGGGCCGCGAAACGCTCACACGGAAATCCGTTCCGGCTCTTGGTGATGCTGATGATCATCACTGCGGTCGCCTCGCCGATCCTGGACAACGTCACCATCGTCATGCTCATCGCTCCGGTGACGATCGTCGTCTGCGATCGGCTGGGCCTGGCCGCGCAGCCGTTCATCATCGCCGAAGTGCTCGCGGCCAATATCGGCGGCACCGCGACCCTCGTCGGCGATCCGCCCAACATCATCATCGGCAGCCGAGCGGGCTTGAGTTTCAACGACTTTCTGGTGCACATGGCGCCCGCGGTGACGGTGATCTTCGTGCTGTTCGTGGTGTTCACGCGGTGGTTGTTCCGCGCGCATCTGCGCCAGGATTCCGAGCACATCACCACCGTGATGGCATTGCAGGAGCGCCGCGCCATCACCGATACCAGGCTGCTCACCCGGGCGTTGCTGGTGCTCGGCGGGGTGATCGTCGGGTTCGGGCTGCATTCGGTACTGCACGTGGCGCCGTCGATCGTCGCACTGCTCGGTGCCGGGGCGATGGTGCTGATCTCGCGGCTCGACGTCGGCGAGATCCTGCGCGAAGTGGAGTGGGGGACATTGGTCTTCTTCATGGGGCTGTTCGTGATGGTGGCCGGGCTGGTGCATACCGGTGTCATCGACCGGATCGGTGACGCCGCGGTGGCCGCGTTCGGCGACAATCCGTTGCTCGCATCGGCGACGCTGGTGTTCGGTTCGGCGATCGTCGCGTCGTTCATCGACAACATCCCGTACACGACGACGATGGCGCCAGTGGTGGAGGGCCTCGTCGGGCAGACGCCCGATCCGGTTGAGGGGCAAGCGTTGTGGTGGTCGTTCGCCTTCGGCGCGGGCTTCAGCGGAAACGGGACGGCGGTCGCGGCCAGCGCCAACGTCGTCGCGCTGGATATCGCCCGTCGCGCGGGTCACCCGATCACCTTCTGGCAGTTCACCCGCTACGGCATCGTGGTGACGGCGTTGAGCAGCGTGCTCGCGTGGGCTTACGTCGCGATGCGCTACTTCTGACCGGCCCGGCGCCAGTGCGCGAGGAGCACCGGTACGACCACATCCCAGACGGAGCTATCCAGTGCTTGTGAATTGCAGCCACTGGATACCCCAGAAGGGGTGCTTGTGAAATGCAACCGTGCTATCGGGCCGTGTCGGGATGGGGTTGGGACAACAGCCCATCGAGCACAGGGACCTGGGTGGGCGGAACTTTGATGTCCATCTCGATCACATCACCTCCGACGGAGGTGAACTCGAACGAAAAGAAGGAGCAGCAGGCCGTCTCGCGAGCGGCGAGGTTGCGTGCGGTCTGCTCGGCTTCGGCGCGCAGGGTCAGCCGGACGTGGGTGGGGGAGAGGCGGTCGACGGAGGTCAGCGCGGCGGCGAACAGGTTCTCGAACTCCGCCTCGCGCAATAGTTGTTCGGCTGTCGGGAGGGTGCATGCATCGACCGGCGCCCATGTGGGGCCGGGACCGCTGTCGGCCGACGGATTCACGTCGCCGCCATCCGGGTTGTGCGGTGGGAGTAGTTCGGCGATCAGTTGTTCGACTCGCGCTCTGATTTGGTCCCGGATCGGGCGGACGGCCTCGATACCCTGACCTGCGGGGTCGTCGAGCACCCAGTCGCGGTAGCTGACACCCGGGAAGAAGGGGCAGGTGTCGCCGCAGCCCATGGTGATCACCACGTCGGAGGTTTCGACGGCCTCGGGGGTCAGGATTTTCGGTTGCTGGGCTGAGATGTCGATGCCTAGTTCGGCCATTGCCTGCACCGCGACCGGGTTGATGGATGCCGCCGGGGCGCTGCCGGCCGAGCGGACTTCGATGGCGTCGCCGGCGAGGTGGGCGAGGAAGCCGGCGGCCATCTGGGAGCGGCCCGCGTTGTGTACGCAGACGAACAGGACGCTGGGTTTGTCTGCCATGTGGTGGACCTTTCGGACGGTTCGGTGGCGCCGGTTAGGCAGGTTCGGTTATGCCGGTGGTCGAGTTCGTGAAGCGTTTGCGCAGTGCCAGCGACACATACACAAGGCCCACCAGGACCGGCACCTCGATGAGTGGCCCGACCACACCGGCGAGGGCCTGGCCCGAGGCGGCGCCGAAGGTGGCGATGGCTACGGCGATGGCGAGTTCGAAGTTGTTGCCCGCGGCGGTGAAGGCGAGGGTGGTGGTGCGGGCGTAGCCGAGGCCGAGGGTGGCGCCGAGCAGGTAGCCGCCGCCCCACATGATCGCGAAGTAGGCCAGCAGCGGGACGGCGATGCGCACGACATCCCAGGGGCGGGCGGTGATCTGCTCGCCTTGCAGGGCGAACAGGATCACGATGGTGAACAGCAGCCCGTACAGCGCCCACGGGCCGAGCCGGGGGAGCAGGGTGGACTCGTACCAGGAACGGCTCCTGGCCTTTTCGCCGAAGTGCCGGGTCAGGAATCCGGCCAGTAGGGGGATGCCGAGGAAGATCAGCACGGATTTCGCGATCTGCCAGGGCGAGGCGTCGATGGTGGCTTGTTCGAGGCCGAGCCAACCGGGCAGCACCGACAGGTAGAACCAGCCCAGCGCCGCGAACATGATCACCTGGAAGATCGAGTTCAGTGCGACGAGTACGGCGGCGGCTTCGCGATCACCGCAGGCCAGGTCGTTCCAGATGATGACCATGGCGATGCAGCGCGCGAGTCCGACGATGATCAGACCGGTCCGGTACTCCGGCAGATCCGGCAGCAGCAACCACGCCAGCGCGAACATCAGCGCCGGGCCGAGCACCCAGTTCAAGACCAGTGAACCGAGTAGGAGTGCGCGGTCGCCGGTGACGGTATCGAGCCGGTCGTAGCGAACCTTCGCCAGCACCGGGTACATCATGATGAGCAACCCGAGCGCGATCGGCAGCGAGATCCCGTCGACCTCCACCGCGCTCAGCGCATCGCCGAGGCCGGGAATCATCCGCCCGAGCAGTAGCCCGCCCACCATCGCCGCGCCGATCCACACTGGCAGGAACCGGTCGAGCGTGGAGAGCTTGCCGGCGACCGGCGCTGTCTCGGTGCCGACGCTCACGCCCGCACCTCCAAGGTACCGCTGTCGGCCAGCAGCACATCCGACAGCCGCCGCAAGGCCTCGGGCACCACGCGGTAGTACACCCACGACGCCCGGCGCTCACTAGCGAGCAACCCGGCTTCCCGCAGCACTTTCAGATGGTGCGAGATCGTCGGCTGACTCACCTCGATCCCCGCCGACAGATCGCACACGCACGCTTCCTGACCTGCGCGACTGGCGATACTGCTGAGCAAGCGCAGCCGCACCGGATCCGACAGCGCCTTGAACACCGCGGCAAGCTCGGCCGCCGATTCCGCACCCAGCGGCTCCCGGATCATGGGGGCGCCGGCGCATTGAGGTAGCGGTTCCGGATTCGACATGCATCGATATTGACGTATATCGAATCAGTTCGCAAGACGCGGTCCGTCTGTGGGCGAGTGGTCGCCGCTTGGCCTGCCTGCGAGGATCTGCGGGGTGATCACCGAGCATGCGCTGTTGACTGTCCTACCGGGCCGCGAGGCCGAGTTCGAAACCGCGTTCGGGCAGGCACGCGCGATCATCGCGGCGATGCCGGGTTTCCGCGAGCTGACGCTGTCGCGGTCGATCGAGGCTCCCGGCACCTACCTGTTGCTCGTCGGATGGGACCGGCTCGAGGATCACACAGTCGGTTTCCGGCAGTCACCGGAGTATCAGCGCTGGAAGGCGTTGCTGCATCACTTCTATGACCCCTTCCCGGACGTCACGCATTTCCGCCGGGTGTACTGACCCGCTCAGAGCATCGGGAGGTTCGGCGGGATCTGGAGGGCGACGGTCACCAGGGAGTGCACGCGGGCGGCGATGATCTCGAGTAGGCCTTGGATTTCGGCGGGGGCGGTTTCGGCCGCGGTCCTGAGGTTCTTGAGGTCCCCGTCGAGCTGGGCGAGGGCCTTGCCGGTGTCGCCGGGGCGGGCCGCGAGGGCGGCTGCGATCTCTTCCAGCGGGATGCCCTGGGCTTCCAGGCGCTGGATGAGGTGGATGCGGTCGACGTCGCCGGGGTGGTAGAGGCGGTAGCCGCCGGAGGTGCGTTCGGCGGGGGTGAGCAGGCCGAGGCCGGTGTAGTAGTCGATGGTCCGGTTGCTGACTCCCGCGCGGGTGGCCAATTCGCCGATGCGGACCAGAGTGTCGGGCATGGGCCTCCTTTCGCGCGGCGGTGAAACGATACAGCGCGTGCCGGGGCCGGCCTGCGAGGAGCGTCACGAGATACGCAAACCATACAGTTGCGCGTGTTACTGTGGGACCGCGATGACCACTTATCTGTCGGCCGAGTCGATCACCCACCTGGCGCTGCTGCCCGGTTTCCTGGACCCGGTGAACCTGCTGAATTCCTTCGGTACCTGGATGCTCGTCGGCCTGCTGGCCGTCGTCTTCATCGAGTCCGGGCTACTGTTCCCGCTGCTGCCGGGCGATTCGCTGCTGTTCACGGCCGGACTCATCGCAGCCTCGAAATCCACCGAGATCGAGCCGTTCGCGCCGATCTGGTTGCTGCTGATCCTGATTCCGCTGGCCGCCATCGCCGGGGATCAGGTGGGCTACTTGATCGGAGCGCGCGGCGGCACCGCGCTGTTCAAGAATAACGATGCCCGGCTGTTCAAGAAGAAGTACATCGACGAGTCGCACGAGTTCTTCGAAAAGCACGGGCCGATCACCATCGTGCTGGCCCGCTTCGTGCCCATCGTGCGCACGTTCGCGCCGGTCGTGGCGGGCGCGTCGGGTATGCGGTATCCGGTGTTCGCGCTCTACAACGTCGTCGGCGGCGTGCTGTGGGGTGCGGGCGTCACCTACCTGGGCTATCTGCTCGGTCAGATCGCGGTGGTCCGCGACAATATCGACCTGATCTTCCTGTTGATCGTGGCGGTGTCGGTGCTGCCGATCGTCATCGAGGTGGGCAAGCGCATGCTGGGGAACCGCGCGTCCGCCGAATCCGGTGCCGCGGAGCCCGAATCCGCCGAGGCCGAGGAATCCGTGCGGTACTGAAGGCCATCGGTGCGCGGGCCGAACGCTCGCCGGCCGGCCATCGGGTCGAACCGGATGGCCGTACACACGGCCGCGTCGTTCACCCGCCCGCTGCTGCGCCGCCGATATCGTTGGGCACCCGGTCCGGCGTCGCTCGACCGCACCGATCGGGTGCCTGTCCCGCCGTCGTTCCAGCCACGGAGAACCGATGAAACGCGCGTCGCGTAAAGGCCGAAAGCCCGGGCCGCCCCCGGCCGACCCACTCCCGAGACCGAGACCGCGCCCGTGCTGACCGCGGCGAGCATTGCGCTCGGAATCCTCGTCGTCCTGCTCATCACCGCCCTGACCGGGTACTTCGTCGCCCAGGAATTCGCCTACATGGCGGTGGACCGGTCCCGGTTGAAGGCACGCGCCGCAGCGGGGGACAAGCCGGCCGCCCGGGCGCTTGGCGTCACGCGGCGCACCTCGTTCATGCTCTCCGGTGCGCAGCTGGGTATCACCGTCACCGGTCTGCTCGTCGGCTATGTCGCCGAACCGTTGATCGGTCGCGGGCTGGGCGAGCTGCTCGGCGGAGTCGGTGTGCCCGCCGGCGCAGGAATCGCGGTCGGCGCGGTACTGGCCATCGCGTTCTCCACCCTGGTGCAGATGCTCTTCGGTGAGCTCTTTCCGAAGAACCTCGCCATTGCCAGACCCGAGCCGGTGGCGCGCCGGCTCGCCACCTCCACGACGGTGTATCTGAAGCTGTTCGGCTGGCTGATCTGGTTGTTCGACCAGTCCTCGAATGTGCTTCTGCGCGCGCTGCGCATCGAACCGGTGCACGACGTGGAACACTCGGCCACCCCGCGCGACCTCGAGCACATCGTCGCCAGCTCGCGGGCGGCCGGTGAGTTGCCGCGCGAGCTGTCGACACTGCTCGACCGGATCCTGGACTTCCCGACCGCCGACGCCGAGCACGCCATGATCCCGCGCTCGCGCGTCGACACCGTGCACCTCGATGATCCGGTCGCGCAGGTGCTGGCGCGCATGGGCACCGGACACACCCGATACCCGGTCGTCGGAACCTCGAGCGACGACCTGCGCGGCATCATCCATCTGCACGACCTGCTCGACGGCTCCGCGGCGGGCACGGCCGCCCAGCATCTGCGTCCGGCCGTCGTGGTCCCGGGTTCACTGGCCTTGCCCGAGGTCGTCGCGCAGTTGGATGCGGCCGGTGACGAGATGGCGCTGGTGGTCGACGAATACGGTGGGTTCGCCGGCATCGTCACGATCGAGGACATCGCCGAGGAGCTGGTCGGTGAGATCGCCGACGAGCATGACACCGGGCCTGATACCGGCATCGTCGCCGAGGGGGACGGCTGGGTGGTGGCCGGGGATGTCCACCTGGACGAGATCGAACGTGTGCTCGAGGTCGAACTGCCCGCCGGCGATTACGAAACCATCGCCGGGCTGGTCATTTCCGCCTACGGCGGACTGCCGGAGCCGGGGACGCGGGTCGAGATCGCGCTCGCACCCAGCGGCGCCGACTACCTCGACGGACACCCGGCGGGCGAGCGCAGCCTGGAGGCGGAGGTCCGGGCGGTGGCCAAACATGTGCCGGCCTCGGTGTTCATGACCCTGCGGACCGAGCGTCAGGTGGCTGGTGATGAGTAATCCGTGGGTCGTCGCGGTCGTCACGATCGGATTGATCGCGGCCAGCGCCTTCTTCGTCGCCGTCGAATTCGCCCTGATCGCCGCACGGCGCCATCGTCTCGAAGACGCCGCCGTCACCAGCACCGCCGCCCGGGCCGCGCTGCGCAGTTCCGCGGAACTGTCGGTGCTGCTGGCGGGTTCGCAGCTCGGCATCACCGTGTGCACCCTGGCGCTCGGTGCGATCACCAAACCCGCGGTGCACCATTGGCTCACGCCGTTGTTCGACGACGCCGGCGCGCCGTTGTGGGCCGCCGATGTGGCCGGGTTCGTGCTGGCGCTGGTGATCGTCACCTTCCTGCACCTGGTGGTGGGGGAGATGGCGCCGAAGTCGTGGGCGATCGCGCATCCCGAGCGGTCGGCCACGGTGCTCGCCATCCCGATGCGCGCCTTCATGGCCGTCACCCGACCGCTGTTGCACCTGCTGAACCAGATGGCGAACTGGTGCCTGCGCCGGGTAGGGGTGACGCCGGTCGACGAAGTCGATTCCGGACAGGACCCGGCCGCGTTGCGCCACCTCGTCGAATATTCCGCCACCGCGGGCACTCTCGACGAACGCTATCGCGGCAACCTGATCAGCGCCCTCGAGCTGGAGCAACTGACCGTCGGTGACCTGATGCGCCCGGACACCGATCCCGACGCGGTGGCGCCCAGCGCGCACCGCGACGAGATCCAGGCGGCCTCGCGCGCCACCGGCCACCTGCGGCTGCTGGTCCGCGACGGCAACGACTTCCGAGGCGTGGTGCACGTGCGCGACAGCCTCACCGCCCCGCCACAGTCCACCGCAGCGGAGCTGATGCGACCGGTGCTCACACTGTCCGTGGACACACCCATCTACGAAGCGCTGCACACCATGCGCGAGACCCGCACCCATCTGGCGGTGGTGACCGGCGAAACCGGCGGCATGGCCGGGCTGATCACCATCACCGATGTGCTGCGGCGCCTGCTGCCCACCGCGACGGGCGAGCCGGATCAGCGGGTGGTGTAGCCGCCGTTGGCGAAGATGGTCTGGCCGGTGATCCAGCCGCCGTCGGTGACCAGGAATTCCACCAGCGGCGCGATGTCGTCGATGCGGGTCAGGCGCCCACCCATCGCCTGCGATTTGTGGAACTCGACGCGCTCCGGGGTTTCCTGCGGGTAGAAGAACGGCGTGTCCATCGGGCCTGGGGCGACATTGTTGACGGCGATGCCGCGCGCGGCGAATTCCTTGGCGGCGGCGCGGGTGAAGTGTTCGACCGGGCTCTTGGCACCGGCATAGGTGGAGTAGCCGTCGGTGAACGCGGCCAGCAGTGAGGTGACGACGGTAACGATGCGTCCGCCGTCGGCCAGCCGTTTGCCCGCTTCTTGCAGGAAGAAGTAGGCGGCCTTGGCATTGATGTCGAACATGGCGTCGTACTCGGCCTCGGTGGTGTCGAGGATCGGTTTGCGCAATACCTTGCCGACAGTGTTCACAGCGATATCGACGGTGCCGAACGCGTCGGCGGCGGCGTCGAACAGAGCGGTCACATTCGCCGGCACGGTGAGGTCGCCCTGGTATGTGGCCGCTTTCGCGCCCGCTGCTTCGATGGCGGCCACGGTCTTCTCGGCGTCGGCTTCGGTGCTCGCGCTGTTGTAGTGCACCAGCACGTTGGCACCGCGCTCGGCGAGGGTGGTGCTGATCAGGCCGCCCAGGTTCTTCGCGCCCGCGGCGACGACGGCGGATTTGCCTGCCAGTGTGTCGGTCATCGTTGTATCCCTTGCTCGGTCGTTGGTTTCGCTACCGACGCTAGGACCAGGCTTCACAAATGGAAAACAGATCTTCAGCGTAGTTTCACAAGCAGTACTTGTTAGCCTTGCTGCATGGCTGACGACGTGCTGGATCCGCGTCGGCTCCGGCAATTCCTGGCGGTCGCCGAGCACATGAACATGAGCCGGGCAGCGGCCGAACTGCATCTCACCCAGCAGGCGGTGAGTAGCACGATCAAGACCCTCGAACGGGATCTGGGGGTGCGGTTGCTGCATCGGTCCGGCCGCCGGATCTCGCTGACTCCGGCCGGTGCGGCCCTGCGCGCGGGCGCCAGGCCGGTGATCGATGCCGCGGCGGCGTTGGCCCGCGACACCAGGCAAGCCGCCGATGCCGGTCGACGAGCCCACCTGGCGATCGCCCACACGCCGGCGATCTCCTCGGAGGAGGTATTCGACCTGACCGCCGGGGTGCGCGCCGCATACCCCGACGCCTCGATCACCGCGCGCCCCTGCTTTCCGGACGAACTCGTCGCCGCACTGCGCGACGGGTCGGCCGACGTGGCATTGCGGCGCGGCGCCACCTCACCCGACGACGTCGCCGCCGCCGTGATCGCCTACACCCCACTGCATGTGGCCGTGGCGGCCACGCACCGGCTGGCGCAGCACACCACGCTGACGATGGACCAGCTGGCCGGCGAACGGCTCATCGTGTGGGGCCCGCCCGGCACCTCGTTCTACGCCGACTACCTGCTGTCGGTGTGCCGGCGCGCCGGATTCGAGCCGCCCGTCGTCGTCAACCACATCCAGGGCACCGCGCCGACGACCGCGGTGATCGGCAGCGACTGCTTCGCCTTCGTGACCGCCGAACCGGGCACCTATCACCACGGGCAGGCGGTGGTGCGCTCGATCGATCAGCCGCCGGTCGCCCCGGTGCAGGCGCTGTGGTTGCGGCACACCGAATCCGCGTTGCGGCGTGCGTTTCTCGGTGGGCCGCAGGCGTCACAGGATGGGGCGGCCGCCGGTGACGGCGAGGCGGGCGCCGGAGATGTAGCTGCCGTCGTCGCAGGCGAGTAGGACGTAGGCGGCGGCCAGTTCAGCGGGCTGGCCGGCGCGGCCGAGCGGGACGTCGTCGCCGAAAGCGGTGACCTTCTCCACCGGCATGGTCGACGGGATCAGCGGAGTCCAGATCGGGCCGGGCGCCACGCTGTTGACGCGGATGCCCTGCTCGCCCAGCATCTGGGCGAGGCTGGCCGAGAAATTGGCGATCGCTGCTTTGGTCGCGGCGTAGGGCGCCAGCGTCGGGGAGGGCATGTCGGAATTCACCGAGGAACTGCCGATGATCGACGAGCCAGGCGGCATATGCGGCACCGCGGCCTTCACCAGATGGAAGTAGGCGCCGACGTTGACCCGGAAGGTGTAGTCGAATTCCTCGGCGCTGATCTCATCGAGCGTTTCGTGGGTCATCTGATAGGCGGCATTGCTGACCAGCACATCGATATGCCCGAATTCGCGCACGGCGTGCTCGATGACGGCGCGGCAGTGCTCGGGATCGGCGAGGTCGCCGGGCACCAGCTCCGCGCGCCGGCCCGCCTGCTCCACCAGCTCCGCCACTTCCTGCGCGTCTTCGTGCTCGTCGAGATAGGAGATGAGCACATCGGCGCCTTCGCGGGCGAAGGCGATGGCGACCGCCCGGCCGATACCGCTGTCGGCGCCGGTGACCACGGTGGCTTTGCCGGTCATCTTGCCCGAGCCGCGATAGCTGTCCTCCCCGCAGTCCGGGCGCGGCTGCATCTGTGCCTGGATGCCGGGAACCTTTTGCTGCTGTTCGGGAAAGCCCATGGTGGTGTCCCTTCTCAGCGGTCAGTGCGCATCGAGGGTGATGACGACCTTGACGTCATCGGGGTCGGGGGTGAACGCATCGGCGAACTTCGCCACGGGGAGGCGGCGGGTGATGAGGCGGTCGAGCCAGCCCGGGTCGGCGGCGGCGATGGCGTCGGCGGCGAGATGGTAGTGGCGCAGGTTGGCATTGACCGAGCCGACGACGACGTCGTTCTCCAGCACGATGTCGCGATGCATCGCACCCGCGTCGACGTCGATCAACCGGCCCATCGGTGATACGCCGGTCAGGCACACCACGCCGAAGGGGGCGGTATTGCCCATGGCGGCGAAGACCACCTCGTTGGCTCCGGTCGCTTCGATGATGATGTCGGCACGCAGCCGTTCGGCGATCGCGGCGGCGTCGCCGTGGTGGTAGGTGGCGCCGAGATCGCCGACCAGGCGCGGTTTGACGCCGTGCTCGACGCGGTCCAGCACGTGGACGTCGAGTCCGCGTTGGCTGCCGAGCAGCGCGGCGAGCAGACCGATCGGGCCGGCGCCGGTGACCAGCACCCGCGCGGGCTCGAACCAGCCGCGCTCGCCGATGCGTTCGACCTGCTCCCACGCCTTGGCGACCACGCTCGCCGGTTCCATCAGCACGCCCGCCCGCTGCAGCCGCGGATCGAGGGCGACCGCGTATTCGGGCTCCACACACCACTGTTCGGCGGCGTAGCCGTCGAGTTCCTTGATGCCGCGTTCGGTGTAGCGGCCGTTGCGGCAATTGTCGAACTCCCCGCGCGCGCACGCCCCGCATGGCACCGGATCGGGGCGGCGCACGACGCCAACGACGAGGTCACCGGCGGCGAAATCGCTGCCGTCGGGCGCGGTACGCACCCGGCCCAGGGATTCGTGGCCGAGGATCAGCCGGTCCTTGCCCGGTGGTGGCCAGCCGTAGCCGGCGCCGGCGATCTCGCGGTCGGTGCCGCAGACACCGACCGCGACACCGTCGACGAGCAGTTCACCCGGGCCGGGTTCGGGCTCGGGCAGCTCGTCCAGCCGCAGTGATTCGGTGCCGTTCGGGTCGACGGTGAGCGCGCGCATGCTGCCGGGCTACCCGTATCGCGGCAGGTCATGCGTGGGGAGCGAGTCATGCTGGCGGACAACCGGTTCGCCGGTGGAGTGGGCTTCGGAAAAAGTTGCGGTCTCGGTGATTAGCCCGGCCGAGTCCGGGAATCGCACCCCTCGAGGCCGGTGACGGTCTCACAACCAGAAAGGAGTACGAGATGGCAGACTCCAAGAACCCTGGTCAGTTCGGCAATCGTCCGGACACGGAGGAGCAGGCTCGCCGCGGTGGGCAGGCCAGTACGGGTAGCTTCGGCGAGCGCAACGCCGCCGACCCGAGCCAGGCCGGCCGCAAGGGCGCCGAAGCTCAGCCGACCGAAGCGAAGGCACGCGGTGGGCAGCACAGCCACGGCGGTCACTGACCGCCGGCCACCGGATGCCGACGGTCGCCGGTAGCGGCGACCTGAGACGGACCCGGCGTCGCCACGTTTTCCCGAACCCCTCCGGGAGGCGTGTGCGCGCCGGGTCCGTCGTCGTCTACCGGGAGAATGCGCTCCATCGAGCCCGGAAACATATGCGACCTAGTGCCCGTTGTGCCGGTGGACGCTGCGTGCCGAGTTCATCTCACCCAGTCGTCGCCGCATCGGCGCCACCAGCCACACCACGACGAACACCGCGGCCGTCGCCGCGCCGGTGACGATGGCCGCGACCGGCCCGACGACCACGTCGACGATCAGCGTGGTCACCCCGCACATCGCCACACCCAGCAGCGCCAGCCCGGCCAGTGTGTAGCGATGCGCCGCGGTCACGATCGTCTGCAAGCGGTGCCGGCGAAACAGCAGCCGATGCCACGACACCGGCGCGACCAGGAAGATGGTGCCGCCGACCGCCGCGCCCGCGGTGACCAGATACACCGCGCGCATGCCGCTGTCGAGCGAATCGAACGAGGACTGGAACGGCAGGATCATCAGGAAACCAGTCAGCAACTGCACGCCGGTCTGGAGGACGCGCAGCTCTTGCAGCAGGTGCGCCCAGTTCCGGTCTAGTCGTTGCGTAGGGGTTTCGGCACGAGCGTGCCAGTTCCAGGTGTCGTGGTCGGCGCCCGCGGTGGAACTACCGCGTCGTATGCCCGCACGTCGTGGACGGGCATTACCCGTGGAATGTGTGCGACGTACCGGCATGACTTTCCTCTGTGCTCACTGCGACGGTCCGGGTGGACCTGCTTGCCGCGTACCCGCATCGGTCCAGGTCATGCCCGCGATACGGGTGTGCGACCCGGGCGCGATGAGATCGCCGTAGCTCGACCGCCGGGCGATTCGGTGGCTGCGCACCGGGTACGCGATCGATATCGGAGCCGTCCGGCGATCTCGCACGGCCGGGCGCCTACCAGCAGAAAGGAGCTCTGCGATGCCGAAGACAACCGCACGCGGTGAGGCCAAGCGCTCGGAGTTGCCGAGCACACTGCAGCGTTCGAGTGAGAAGGCACAGCGAACCTTCGCCAAGGCCCACGACGCCGCTCTCGAGGAGTACGGCAGCGAATCACGGGCACACCGGGTGGCCTACAGCGCGCTCAAGCACAGCTACGAGAAGGTCGGCGACCACTGGGAGCCCAAGGAGCGCCGTGGTCCGTCCGACGAGCGGGCCGAGAGCGGCGGCCCGAACGCGACGGGCGGCACCGCCGAGGGCGTGAACGCCAACGCGACCAAGAAGCACCTGATCAACGTTGCCGGACGGCTGGAGATCGCCGGTCGCTGGAAGATGACCAAGAGCGAACTCATCGACGCCATCGAGAAGACCAACCGGCGCAAGACCGCGGCCCGGCGCCGCTGACGCCGCGCGGCCTCATTCCCGGCGATGCCTGCGGTGGCTGGTGTCGCACAGCGGATAACACTTGGAGCGCTTACACAGGCAGATCGCGACCTGGAAACGATCCGAGCGCACGATGCGCCCGTCGGCGGTGACCAGCTCGACCGGGCCGTCGACGAGGGCGGGACCGTCCTTGGTGAACCGCACGCGCGTGGGTTCAGGGCTTGGTTCGGTCGGCACGGATCACCACCAATTCCTCATGTCGCTGACCGGGTTCGATCAGGCCTTGCTCGGCCAGCCACTGCGCCCGCGAACGCATGATCGGCCCGAACGGAATCCGGGAGCGTGCCACCACGGCCGCCTTCAGCCCGCCGGCCCGCAACCGGGACACGGTGATGTGCGGCCCGCTGATCGCCGATTGCACCAGCAGGGCGACCCCGTTGTGGTCGAGAAGGCTCGGCAGCCGGGCGCACAGCGGGTCGAGCAGGGCCCGGCCGCGATCGCCGGCGTCCCAGGCCCGTGCGCCCAAGCGGGACCGGCTGCCCTCGGCGACCGGAACATACGGCGGGTTGGCCAGCACCACGTCGAAACGGCGATTGTGCATGACGGTGCGGAAATCGCCGTGCACCAGTTCGACGGCGAGCCTGCGCAGCCGGATGTTCATCCAGGCCGAGAGCACGGCCGCGCGGGAGATGTCGACCGCGGTCACGGTCGCGGCACCGGCCTTGGCCGCGGCGATCGCGACGGCGCCGGTGCCGGTACACAGATCGAGCACCCGTCCGCCGGGTGCCAGCCCGGCCTCGGTCAGGGCGCGGGCGAGCAGCCAGGAATCGGCCTGCGGGCGGTACACGCCTGGGGCGCAAATGAGTCTCATGTCGAGGGGATATCCCGTTTAGCCCGCATCATTCGTGCTGGTCGTCGGCTCGCTCGGCAGCACCGACGGATCCAGCAGCGAACTGCGCCCGGCGCGCCAGCAATCGACCACGTGATCACCGAAACGATCTTCGAGCAGATTGGTCGCCTGGATGCCGAACACCATCGACGGAATCAGGGCCGGTTCGCGCGCGGCCAGATCGCCGATGACGCCGTCGCGCATGACCTGCTCGTGCACGGCGTCGGCCTCCACGTGCTCGCGATAGAACAGCACACAGGCCGGATCGGCGCCCATCCGCTCGAGGACCTCCACCAGCCGCGCCGAACCGGGCGGCGAGGTGATCTCCACGGTGGCGAAATGCCCGACCAGCGCACCCCGCCATTTGCGGTGCAGCCCGAACAGCGACATGGTGTTGACCAGCGCGATCATCGGCGTCGGCACCGCATCCAGGTAGTGCAGGTAGCCCGGGTCGAGCCCGGCACCGGCCAGCAGATCGGCGAACAGCCGGGCGTGCACGCGTTCGCCGCGCCCGCCGCCGAACTCGTCGAACTCCACCGCCACCAGTGAGGCCTTGGCCTGCCCGCGCAGCCGCGGAATCACCCAGGCGTAGGGGTCGGCCTCCTTGTGGTGGTAGATGGAGCGGTGCACGAAGTATTCGCGCAGCTGAGTCCAATCCAGGTGCTCGCGCAGATACCGGCCGACGCCGGGGGCATCGACCGGGGCGGTGAGCAGATAGTCGAGTTCGCCGTCGAGGTCGCGGCCGCCGGCAACGTCGTCGTGCAGTGCCTCCGACCAGGCCTGCTCGAGTTCGGCGCGCAGCCGCAGCAGTCCCGGGTCCCACTCCCAGTCCGGATCCACCCCCTCGAAGCCGTGATAGTGCAGCTCATAGCAGGTGTGCAGGGCCAGGTGCAGATCATCGCTGTACGGGTCGATATGCCCGGCGGGCGGCACCGGATTGCCGGGCTGCCCGCGCAATGTCTGCGTCATGGCCTCCGACAGCGGGCCGCGTGGCCGGGGCAGCACGAGATGGTCCTCGATCGCTGGGGACATAGTGGCGGCATACCCGGTGCCGGGGACGGCAATCAGGTCACAGCGCGATCCCGATGTACTTGGTCTCCAGATACTCCTCGAGACCTTCGGCGCCGCCCTCGCGGCCCAGGCCCGAGGACTTCACCCCGCCGAACGGTGCGGCCGGGTTGGAGACGACGCCGGAGTTGAGGCCGATCATCCCGGTCTCCAGCCGCTCGGCGACGGTGAGGGCCTCGCCGATGTTCTCGGCGAACACGTAGCCGATGAGCCCGGCATCGGTGTCGTTGGCCATCGCCACCGCTTCGCCGGTGGTGGTGAAGGTGCGGATCGGGGCGATCGGGCCGAAGATCTCTCCGGTCAGGATCGCCGAGTCCGGGTCCAGGTCGGCCAGCACCGTCGGTTCGACGAAATGGCCGGGGCCGGGGAGGGTTTTGCCGCCGGTGAGCACGCGGGCGCCGCGGTCGGTGGCGTCCTCGACCAGGGCGCTCACCTTGGTGACTGCGGCGGCGTCGATGAGTGGCCCGACGTCGGTGCCTGCGTCCAGGCCGTTGCCGACCGTGAGCGCGGCGAGCGCGTCGGCCAGGCGGCGCGCGAACTCCTCGGCCAGCGATTCGTGCACCAGGAACAGGTTGGCGGCCGTGCAGGCCTCGCCGGTATTGCGCATTTTGGCGGCGACGGCTCCGGCGACGGCGCGATCGAGATCCGCCGACGCCAGCACCACGAACGGTGCGTTGCCGCCGAGTTCCATCGACACCCGCAGCATCCGCTCGGCGGCCTGCGCGGTGAGCGCGCGCCCGACGGCGGTGGAGCCGGTGAAGGTGAGCTTGCGCAGGCGCGGATCGGTGATGATCGGCTGCGACAGTTGCGGGGCCGCGGAGGTCGTCACGCAGTTGACCACCCCCGGTGGCAGCCCGGCCTCGTCCAGCACCGTCATCAATGCCAGCATGGTCAACGGTGTCTGCGGTGCCGGTTTGATCACCACCGTGCACCCGGCTGCCAGTGCGGGCGCGATCTTGCGGGTGCCCATGGCGAGCGGGAAATTCCACGGCGTGATCGCGAAGACCGGCCCGACGGGCTGTTTCAGCGTCATGATCCGGTTGCCGCCGGCCGGTGCGCGCTGATAGCTGCCCGACGCGCGCACGCCCTGTTCGGCGAACCAGCGCAAGAACTCCGCGCCGTAGGCGACCTCACCGCGCGCCTCGGCCAGCGGCTTGCCCATTTCCAGGGTGATCAGGGTGGCGAACTGGTCGGCGCGCTCGTGTAGCAGCGCGAACGCGGCCATCAGGATGTCGCTGCGGGCCCGCGGATCGGTGTCGGCCCAGGCGGATTGGGCGCGCGCGGCGGCGTCGAGCGCGGCCAGACCGGTGGCCGGGTCGGCGTCGGCGACGTGGGTCAGCGTCGTTGCGGTGGCGGGGTTCTCGACGGCGAGAGTGGCCGGGTGATCGGTCCAGTGACCGTCGATGAAGTGTCCGGTGGGCAGGTCGGCCAGGGCCTGATCGACGGGGCTCACGCGTTCGCCTGCTCGGGCTGATCGAACATGATGACCTGGCGGATCGCCAGGCCGTCGGCGAGCAGATCCATCGCCTCGTTGATCTCGGTCAGCGCGATGCGCGACGAAATGAGCTTGTCCACCGGCAATTTCCCGTCCCGCCACATCTGCGCGTAGCGGGGGATATCGCGCGCGGGGACGGCCGAACCGAGGTAGCTGCCGATCACCGTGCGTGCTTCGGCGGTGATCGTCAACGGTGAGATCGAGGCGCGCGCGGCCGGCGCGGGCAGGCCCACGGTGATCGTCGTGCCGCCGGATCGGGTTGCGGCGAAAGCGGTTTCGAAGGCACGCGGATGGCCGGCGCATTCGATGACGTAGCGGGCCTTGATGCCGGCCTCGGCGATCTGCTCGGGGGTGTAGACCTCGGTGGCGCCCAGCGCCTTGGCCTGCTCCAGTTTGTCCGCGACCGTATCGACCGCGATGATCTGGCGCACGTCCTGCGCCTTCGCGGTGATCACCGCCGCCATGCCGACTCCGCCGAGCCCGACCACCATCACCGAATCCGATGGCGCCGGCTTGGCCACATTGAGCACCGCACCGCCACCGGTGAGGACGGCGCAGCCCAGCACCGCGGCGACATCCGGCGGGATATCGGCGTCGACCGGGACCGCCGAGGCGCGGTCGATCACGGCGTGGGTGGCGAATCCGGAGACCCCGAGATGATGGTGCACGGTTTCGCCGTCGCGGGTCAGGTGCCGCGAATGGTGCAGCAGTTCGCCCGCGTTGTTGGTGAGGGTGCCCGCCGAACACGGCAGCCGCCCGTCCTCGGCGCAGGCCTCGCACTGTTCGCAGCGTGGCAGGAACGACATCACCACGCGCTGGCCGGGCACCAGGTCGGTGACGGCGTCGCCGGTGGCTTCCACAATGCCCGCCGCCTCGTGTCCGAGCAGCATCGGCGTCGGCCGCAGCCGGTTGCCGTCGACCACGCTCAGATCCGAATGGCACACGCCCGCCGCCTCGATGCGAACCAGCAGTTCGGTGGGCCCGGGCGGGCTGAGTTCGACCTCGCCCACGGTGATCGGCCGCGATCGGGCGAACGGCCGGGCCCGGCCGGATTCCTCGAGGACAGCTCCGGTGATCTTCATCGGCTCCCTGACGTCGTGACGGGTGGGTCGGCGGTTCCAAGATATGGCCGCGATCACCAGGTGTACATGACCTTGCCGTACATTCATTCCGACGACGAGTGTGCGTCGTGCACATAGGAAGGTCCGATCGTGGAGCTATCGCTGCTGGAAGGCATCGACGCCGGCATCACCGAGGACGAGCTCGACGCCCAACTCACCGAGGCTCTGCGGCGCCACGAGATCACCGAGGCCGCCGCGACCGCCGCCCGCGCCATCCACCGCAGGCTGGCCGAACGCCGCGAGCGCGAAGAACTGCTGCGGGTGCTGCACGACACCGCCACCGACCTGACCGGCATCCGCGACGTGGAGGCGGTGCTGGCCGCCATCGTGCGGCGCACCCGGCTGCTGACCGGCAGCGATATGGCCTACATCAGCCTCAACGACTACCGCACCCGCGAGACCTACATCCGCAAATCCGACGGCGTGATCACCCAGGCCTACCGGACCATCCGGATGCCCATCGGTACCGGCGTGCTCGGGAAGGCGGCGGCGGGGCTGTCGCCGTATCAGTCGGCCGACTATCTCGCCGACCCGGACATCGTGCATCTGCCACATATCGACGCCATCGTCCGCGCCGAAGGCGTGCGCGCGATCCTCGGGGTGCCGTTGAATCTGCACGGCAGCGTGATCGGCGCGCTGTTGATCGCGGATCGGTCGCCGCGCAGCTATCCCAGCGGGCTCATCGACCTCATCGATACCGTCGGCAAACACGCCGCGGTCGCGCTCGACAATGCCGAACGCTTCGCCGAGATCACCAGTGCGCTCGATGATCTCGCCACCCAGCAAGACACCCACATCGGCCGGGTGCGGCAGTTGCAGGACGTCATCGCGCTGGACGAGCGGCTGATCGAAACGGTGGTCGGCGGGCGCGGGCTCGAGGGCTTCGTCGAACTCGCCCACCAGGTGCTTGCCGCGCCCGCCGCCGTCCTCGATCCCGCGGGCGGGGTACTGGCCGCCCATCCCGGCGGTGCGTGGGTCGAGACGGTCGGCGTCGGCGGGCCGGAATTCGCGGGTGTCGTCGCCACCGGGAAGCCACGGGCGCTGCGGGACTACACGCTGGTGCCCGCGAAGGCCGGCGGCGCGCATCTGGCGACATTGGTCCTCGCCGGTGCGATTCCGGCGGCCCAGGGCGGACTGCTGGAGCGGCTGGCGATCTTCCTGACCGTGCTGCGGCTGTTCGACCAGGTGGCCCATGATGCCGAGCAACGGCAGCAGTTCGAGGTGCTCGACGACATCCTCTCCGAACGCGGGGTTGCGCTCGATCAGGTGCAGCGGCGGGCGGCGCGGTTCGGCCTGCGGGCGGGGGATGCGCTGACCAGCATCGTCATCGACACGCACGGCGCCGACCACCGGCGCGTCGACGAATACGTCCGGCGCGCGCTCGGATCGAGCCGAGCGCTGGTGGCCGAGCACGGCGGGCATATCTGCGTGCTCGTCGCCGACGGGCAGCACACGGTCGCCGCGCTGGAGCACGAATTCGCGGCGCACGGCGTTATGGCGACTATCGGATTCGCCGGTCCCGCTGCGGGTTTGGGTTCCGTGCGCAGCATGCACCGGCAGGCCGAACGGGCGCTGTCGACCTTGCAGCTGCTCGGTCGCACGGGCCAGAGCCTCGACGGCGCCCGGCTCGGTGCGGTCGGCCTGCTGCTCGACGCGGCAGGCGCGCTCGGCGCCGACTACGAACCACTCGGCGAGATCACGCCGCTGCTCGACTACGACCGCGACCATGCGACCGCGCTCACCGAGACCGCGTGGACGTTCCTGGAAACCAACGCAAGTCTGGCCGAGACGGCCGCGCGGCTGTTCATCCACCGCAATACGGTGCGGCAGCGCCTGGCCCGCATTGCCGAACTACTCGGCGCCGATTGGCTGGACAACACCCGCCGGCTCGACCTGCACCTCGCCCTGCGGATCTGGAAATTGCGGTCGGCTCCCACTCAGTAGGCCAATAATGGCAGTTTCTGCCACAAAGGCGTAGGCTGCGGATATGGCACGCAAGCCACTCGAGCCGGAAGTACTGGTGGAGATGTCTCGCACGTGCGCGGACCTGTTCGTCCGCGCGGGCGGTTCGTCGCCGACGGTGGCCGAACTGGCCGCGGCGGCCGGGCTCGCCGAACGCAGCTTCTACCGCTACTTCCCGACCAAGGAAGACAGCCTGCGCCCGATGTTCGACGACGGCAACCACGCCTTCGCCCGCGCCATCGACGCCCAACCCGAGGCCGACGGCTTCGCCGAGGTGCTCGTGCATGCCTTCGAACGCACCTTCGCAGGCACCGCCGACGAGCAGTCGCGCGCCATCATGGCGACCGTCTTCGCCGACCCGGCGCTGCGGCGGGTGTGGCTGGAGGCCAGCTACGAGACGGCCGCGATCATCCGGCCCGGCATCGCCCGGCGCATCGGCGCCGCGCAGACCGACATCGCCACCACGGTGGCCTGCGGACAGGCCGTGCTGTTCGTCATCGCGGGCATGACCCACATGGTGCGAGACGGGCTGTCCTCCGGTGCGGCCGCGGCCGCCGTCGCCCGCGCCATGTTCGGGCGCACCGACATCCCGAGCGATGCGGATTCCGCACCGCGAAACGAAAGGAATTCCCATGAATCTCGCTGACAAGGTCGTCCTGGTCACCGGCGGTGCCCGTGGTCTGGGCGAAGCGTTCGCGCGCGGCATCGTCGCTGCCGGCGGGCGCGTGATGATCGGTGATCTGCTCGATGAGGAAGGTGCGGCGGTGGCCGCCTCGCTCGGCGACAACGCGGGCTACGTGCACCTCGACGTCACCGACCCGGCCGACTGGCAGGCCGCCGTCGACGCCACCGTCGCCGCCTTCGGCAAGCTCACCGGCCTGGTCAACAACGCGGGCATCTCGGCCTCCGGGCAGACCGTGGCCGACGAACCGCTCGACACCTTCCAGCGCATCATCCAGATCAACCTGGTATCGGTGCACACCGGCATCCACACCGCGGTCCCGGCCATGCGCGCGGCGGGCGGCGGCTCCATCGTCAACATCTCGTCGGCCGCCGGCCTCATCGGCATGGCGTTGACCAGCGGATACGGCGCCGCGAAATGGGGAGTGCGCGGGCTCACCAAGGTAGCCGCGGTGGAACTCGGGCGGGAGAACATCCGCGTCAACTCCGTACATCCCGGCATGGTCTACACCCCGATGACCGCACCGACCGGCATCAGCCCCGAGCCGGGCGCCTTCCCGAACAATCCCTTCCAGCGGGTGGGCCGGGCCGAGGAACTGGTCGGCGCCGTCACCTACCTGCTCAGCGACGCCGCCTCCTACACCACCGGCGCCGAACTCGCCGTCGACGGCGGATGGACGGCCGGGCCTTCGGTGGAGTACATCACCGGGCAGTGAATCCGATCGGCCCGGCGAGTCGCGCGCTGTCGGCCGCCTCATGCGGTCAGCACGCGCTGCTCCAACCGGCGGATCAACCCGTGGAGCTTGGGGTCGGCGGCGAGGCGGCTGTCGAGGACGATGTTCACCGCGCCACGCAGTAGTGCGTAGGGCTCCCAGCCGGAGGGGGCGATGGTGCGGGGGGCGCGGCGGGTGATGCCGTCGGCGATGGTGCGGGCGGCCTGTTCGGCGGTGATGCGGGTGTTGAGGGGCCAGGGGAGCATGGCGTCGAGTTCGATGCCGAGTTCGTCGGCGTCGAGCATGTCGTGGGTCATGGCGGTCTCGACCACGCCGAAGTAGGCGATGCCGGCGCTGGCGCCGACGGCGGCGAGTTCGACGCGCAGGGCGCGGCCGAATTGTTCGACGGCGGCCTTGCTCATCATGTACGGCGAGCCACCCATACCGGGGGCGAACGCCGCGCACGAGGACACCACGACCACATGGCCTTTCGCCGCGATCACCGCATCGAGCGCGGGATGCACGGTGTTGAACACCCCGGTCAGGTTGATGCCGAGGACGCGGTCGAATTCGCGCGGATCCATGGTGCGGATGGTGGCGGGCGCGGGCGTCACGCCGGCATTGGCGACGACGATGTCGAGCGCGCCGAAGCGCTCCAGAGTGTGCGCCACGACCTCGGTCATCCCCGCGCGGTCGGCGACGTCGGCGCCGAGGGCGAGCGCCCGCGGACCCAGCGCGCGAGCGGCCGACTGTGCCGCCGCCTCATCGATATCCACCAGCACCACCGACGCCCCACGCGAGTACAAGATCTCGGCCAGTTCCAGGCCGATGCCCTGACCGGCGCCGGTGATCAGCGCCGTCCGTCCGGCCACCGGGTAGCTGCCGCGGCCGGCGAAGGGGTTGAATGGCAGGTCGATCACCGGGTCACCTCATAGGAATGCGCATCGAATTTGCTGGTGCGGCGGCGGTATTCGAAGCTCCAGTTGGGGTAGAGCCCGGCATTGCCGCCGTCGGGGGTGGTGTAGTAGCTGGTGCAGCCGCCCGTCAGCCAGACCGTCGAGGCACTGCGTTCGGCCATCTCCCGCACGAAGGCGTCCTGAACGTGGCGGCGCACCTCGACCCGCCGGGCACCGGTCTCGCGCATGGTCTTCACCGCGTCCACGATGTAGGCGATCTGCGATTCGATCATGTAGATGGCGGACTGGTTACCCGCCGCCCCGAACGGTGCCAGGGTGGCGAAGAAGTTCGGGAACTCCGCGACCGCTGTACCGAGATAGGACTGCGGACGCCGCTGATACAGCTGCGCGAGGGAGCGGCCCTTACGGCCGACGAACCGGTCGAACACCGACGGAATCGGGTCGAATCCGGTGCCGTAGATGATGGTGTCGACCGGTATCTCCACACCCGCCCCAGTGACGATGGAATGCGGCCTGACCTCGGCGATCGGGTCGGTGACCACATCAACATTGTGCTGGTCCAGCGCCGGCAGGTAGGCGTCGGAGAAGATCGCGCGTTTGCAGCCGATCATGTAGTCGGGCGTCACCTTCCTGCGCAGCTGCGGGTCGCGGATCTGGCGGCGCAACTGCATCCGGCCCAGCAGCTCATACGGATGACGGAACCGGTTGTCCACGAACCCGACCAGCCCGAAGCCCTCGATCAGCGTGTACCAGGTGCCGCGCATCGCCTTCTGCGCCAACGGCAGACGATCCAGCAGCATCCGCTCCCAGGCACCGGTACGCCGATCCATCCGCGGCACGATCCACGGCGCCGACCGCTGAAACACTGTGAGCTGCTCGACCTTCGGCTGGATTTCCGGAATGAACTGCACCGCCGACGCCCCGGTGCCGATCACCGCGACCCGCTCACCGGTCAGTTCATGGTCGTGATCCCAGTGCAGCGAATGGAAGGTGGTCCCCTCGAACGACTCCAGCCCGGGCAGCGACGGATACTTCGCCTCGGCGAACACCCCCGCTGCCGAGATCAGGAAATCCGCGGTCAACCGCCCGCGTGAGGTGTCGATGCGCCACAGCGCACGCTGCTCGTCCCAGTGCGCGGCGGTCAGTTCGGTATCGAACCGGATATGGCGCACCACATCGTGTTCGGTGGCCACCGAGCGCAGATACTCCAGGATCTCCGGCTGCTTGCCGTAGGTGCGTGACCAGCGCGGATTCGGCGCGAACGAATAGCTGTACAGGTGCGAGGGCACATCGCAGGCGCAACCGGGATAGGTGTTGGCTTGCCAGGTGCCGCCGAGATCACCGGCCCGTTCGAGCACCACCAGATCCGCGAAACCGGCCTCTCGCAGTTTGATGGCCAGCCCGATCCCGCCGAATCCGGCGCCGACGATGGCGATATGGGTGTGCTCAGGACTTGCGGACATGGGACTCCTCGTCGAGGCGGGACAGGGGTTCAGAGATCGATGACGAGCGAGGGTCCCGCCGCGCGCGAGACGCACGTGAGCATCCGGTCGTCGCGATCGGCGCCGGTGAGTAGCCGATCACGGTGATCGACCTGCCCGGCGAGCACGGCGACCTTGCACGTTCCGCAGAAACCCTGACGGCAGGAGTAGAGCACATCGGGCACCACGCGGCCGATCGCGGCCAAGGCGGTCTCCTCGGCGCCGACGCGCACCGTGGTCCCGGTGCGCGCGAGGGTGAGATCGAAGGGTTTCCCGTCGACCACCGGAAGTGCCGAAAAGCGTTCTGTGTGCAGCGAACCGGTGGGATTGAGGTCGAAGAAGACCCGCTGCGCCGCGGCCAGGACGGGCGGTGGGCCGCAGACGTACACCGCCGCACCCGGCTCGGCGCGGGCGATCAGCTCCGCGATGCGCGGCGGGCCGAATTCGTCGTCGGGCAGCACTTCGGCGGTGGCGGGCAGTTCATCGAGGAACGGCATCGTCGAGCGCGACCGGCCCAGATAGATCAGCTGCCCGCGCGCTCCCGCCGCACGCGCCATCGGCAGGATCGGCGTGATCCCGATGCCGGCCGCCAGGAACAGATACGACGGCGCCTCGACGAAGGTGAACGCATTGCGTGGTCCGCGCACCCGGATCGGGTCGCCGGTGCGCAACTCGTCGTGCACCTCGATCGAACCGCCGCCGCCGTCGGCGAGACGACGCACCGCGATCCGGTAGGAATACCGATCGGATGGGTCGCCGCACAGCGAGTACTGGCGTTGCCGGCTCGAGGGCAGAAAGATGTCCAGATGCGATCCCGGTGTCCAGGCCGGCAATCGGCCACCATCGGCCGCGCGCAAGGTCAGAACCCGCACGTCCCCGGCGGTCACGATGCTGGAATCCAGCACCAGGTCGAGGTCGAAACCGGTGCGCCGCAAAGGTTTGCGTCGCGACAGCAGCGCGGCCGCGGGCCCGGCGACGAACACGTGCTTGTACACATCGACCGCCGTGGCCAGCACCCGCAAACTCGCCAGGGGAGCGGGATGGTGGGTCACCGTCACCACGCCCCCAGCTGGTCGACGGCGGCGCTGTCGTGGGCGGCGCGGGCGGCCGGCGAATGTGCCAGGTACCGCAACGCGTTGTCCATCGAACCCAGTTGCGAGGGATGGAAACTCGGACGCAGGTACCGGGGCATCTCGGTGAAGAACACCGTCCAGCTGGGAATCACCCCGCGCGCGGTCGCGCTGACGAACTGCAGCGGCCAGAACCGGCCCTTGTCCGGCGAGGGATCCTTCCGGTACAGATACGCCGTCGAGACGATGAACAACGGCAGCAGCGTCGCGGTGGCCAGCAGCGCGGTGCGCGCCCGCCGGGCATAGCCGCCGTCCAGATGCATATAGGCGTCGAAGACGACGCTGCGGTGCTCGACTTCCTCGGCGCCGTGCCAGCGCACCAGGTCGAGCATCGTCGGATGCATCCCCTTCTGTTCGAGCACCTGCGCCTCCAGCAGCCATTCGCCGATCACCGCGGTGAAATGCTCCATGCCCGCGAACAAGCCGAGCCGCTCGCGCAGCCAGGCCCGCTTGGCCCGGCCGGTGAGACCGTGATCGCCGAGCACCCGGTCGACCAGCCACGCCACCGCCTGCACGTAGCCCTCGGCGTCCAGGCCGAGCGATTGCAGATGCTTGCGGGCGCCTTCGTGGCTGCTGGCGTGCATCGTCTCCTGGCCGACGAAGCCCTGCACTTCCTCGCGCAGCCGGGGGTCGTCGATATGGGGTAGCGCCTCGGCCAGCGCCATCGCCATGGCGCGTTCGCCCTCGGGCAGCACCAGATGCATCACGTTGACGATGTGGGTGGCCAGGACCTCGTCGGGGATGTAGTGCATGGGCACCGAATCGAAATCGAAGTGCACGTCACGGGCGTGGATCGCGTGCGCTTCTTCCCGGTACGGACGCCTCGTTGCGTCGATTTCCGCCATGTACCAGACCGTACAGTGCAACAAATAGCTTTGCAATGTTGCAGCAACAAATTGCCGCCGAATGTTGCACAAGTGCGTCGGGTTGCTACGTTGGAAGCTGTGACCACAGCGGCTGCCAGCAGGGACGACACCGATTCGATCGAATCGCGGATCCTCGACGCGGCGCTCGATCAATTCGGTCAGCTCGGCATCAAGAAGACGACGATCGAAGACATCGCCCGCAAGGCGGGCGTGGACCGGGTGACGGTCTACCGGCGCATCGGATCCCGCGACGACGTCGTGCGCGCGGTGGCGTTGCGCGAGGTGAATGCCGTGCTCACCGAACTCGACGACGTCGCCGCCCGCAACGACACCCTCGCCGACCTCGTCGCCGACATCTTCGTCACCGTCGTCACCCGCTGGCGTGAGCATCCGCTGGTGCAGCGGATGCTCACGGTGGAGTCCGATCGGTTGCTACCGCAGCTCACCACCGAGGGTGGTGCGGCGTTCACGGTGTCGACCTCCGCGGGCCTGGCCGCGCTCCAGCAGGCGGTCGAGCGGGGGCTGCTGCCGGATTCACCGGATCTGGGCACGCGGGTGGAGATCGCCTGCCGGTTCGTGCATTCGCTGATCCTGCAACCGGTCGGCTCGATTCCGCTCGACAGCGACGATCAGATGCGTGCGTTCGCGCGGCAGTACCTGGTGCCGATCGTCACCGGCTGACGCGGCTACTGCGCGTCGTCGCCCTCCTCGGCCTCGGCGTTGAGCGCCTTCTCCAGCTCCACCCGCAGGCGGTTGGCGGTCGAGGTGTCGCCGGCGTCTTCGGCGGTGGTGATGTCCTGGCGCAGCTGCGCGATCGTGTCCTGGGAAACCATGAATCCTCCTTCGAGGTCGCGCGGTCGGGTGTCCCTGACGGGATGTCCGGTTTCGCGCCGGAGAAACCGGCGGCGGCCGGGTCCGGAGAGGTACGGTGCCACTCCAGGTGTTCGCGATGAGATCGGCGTCACAGTGAATGAGTGAACGACTGTGCTCTGAAAGGGTGGACCACGTTCTCGTCGTGTGCGTCGATGCGTTTCGGGTATGGCAGTGGATGTAGTCCAAAACCGTCGGCCATCGGCATGATGACGGAGCTGTGCCGCAGCGGGAAAATATGTAGTACTGTCCGTAACATTCATGTGAGACGAGTGTTGACTCATTGCAGTGGGAGGTCTTCGTGTCCGGCGCGATCCACGTAGTGGCAGGAGGACTGTCCGCACAGGGCAGCGAAGGTGGTGGCGCGGCGCTCGACCAGGTCGCGATCATGACCGGCTCCGCCGGAGTCATCGCCCTGGTGCTGCTGTGGGTGGGTTACCTGCACCGCACTCGCCGCATCACCTGGCTGGGCTCGCTGGCCGACCGCCTCGGCGCGCTGGTGAACCGGCCGGGCTGGGTGGCGCTGCCCATCGTCATGTTCCTGGCCACCATCCTCACCGCGCTGCTCGGCTTCATCTGGGATGTCAGCCTGCATATCGGCAACGGCCGCGACGAAGGGCCGCTGGCCAACCCGGCGCACTACTTCATCCTGGCCGGGCTGTTCTTCTTGTTCACCGCGGGCATGCTGGCGATCGTGCTGCCGCTGGACGAAAAGCCCGGCGTGGCCTCCGTGCGGATCACCCGCACCTGGTACGCGCCCGTCGGCGGCATCCTGATCGCCGGTGCGGGACTGTACGCGCTGATCGGCTTTCCGCTCGACGACATCTGGCACCGGCTGTTCGGCCAGGACGTCACGCTGTGGGGTCCCACGCACCTGATGCTGATCGGTGGCGCCGGGCTGTCGCTGGTCGGTGTGCTGCTGCTGGAGTTCGAGGGCTCGCGCAACCGGCCCGACCCCGAACGCCCCGACAACCGGATCAACTGGCTGCTGCGCGCGTTCGCCTTCGGCGGCCTGATCATCGGATTGTCGGTGTTCCAGGTCGAATTCGATTTCGGCGTCGAGCAGTTCCGGCTGGTGTTGCAGCCCATGCTCATTGTCGCGGCGGCCACGATCACCCTCGTCGCCGCGCGGGTGACGCTCGGTGCGTTCAGCACGCTGGTTCTGGTGGCGTTCGCCACGGTGGTGCGCGGGGTGGTCGCCTATCTCGTGGGCGGTCCGATCATCGACGCGCCGCGCAATGTCTTCCCGCTGTATCTCGGCGCCGCCATCGTGGTGGAGCTGATGGCGCTGCTGCCGCTGGTCAAGCGCCGGGTGTGGTGGGGCGCGCTGACCGGTTTCGCGGTCGCGACGGTCGGGATCTGGCTGGAATCACTGTGGGTGTCGGCAATGTTCGTCGATCCGTGGCCCGCGGCGATGTGGCCGGAACTGCTGGCGATGACGGTGCCGACCGGCGTGGCCGGTGGTGTGGTCGGCGCGCTGTTCGGCATGGTGCTGCGCGGTGAGCCGCTGCCCAAGCCGCCGGTGCGCCGCGCGCTGGTGACGGCCGCGGTCGTGATCGTCGGCGCCACCACCGCCAACGGGCTGATCATCGAGGTGCCCGAGAACGCGCAGGCCACGGTGACGTTGCGCGAGGCCGAACCGGTGAACGGCGGGCGCATGGTGACCGCCGATATCCGCCTCACCCCCTCCGACCTGGTCAGTGACGACCCCGAATGGATCCAAATCCTGGCCTGGCAGGGCGGTGTCGGCTCCGACAGCCCGGGCCGCGGCCTGGTGGTCGACCACCTGCGACGCGTCGGCGAAGGCCACTACGTGTCCACCGAACCCGTTCCGGCGCACGGCACCTGGAAGACGGTACTGCGGGTGCAGGACGGCCGGATGCAGACCGCGCTGCCGATCTTCATGCCGGAGGATCCGGGCATCGGTGCGGCCGAGGTGGCGGCGCCGCCGGAGTTCACCCGGGATTTCGTCGCCGAGATCACCGTGTTGCAACGCGAACGCTCCTTCGACCATCCGGCCTGGTTGTTCGGTGCCGCCTCGCTGCTGGTACTGCTGTGCAGCCTGATCCTGATCGGTGCGCTGTCGTGGGGCGCGGCCCGGATCAACGACCGCTACCTGGCCGCGGCACCGCAGCCGAGTCCGGTGAGCGGAGGATGATCGCGGCCGTCGACCGGGTGGACGTGCTGGCCGACCATTCGGTCCTGCTGGCCGTCCCCGCCTTCGCCCCGGCATTCGTGGTGGTCGGGATCATCGTGTTCATCGCGGTGCGCGATCGCCGCGCCGAGAAACGCGAAGGCGATCCGGAAGCCGCACCACCCCAGCATGATTCACCCGATGAACAGGAGCCTCGATGACCCGCGCCCGGCGCTATTGCGCGCTGACCCTGCTGGCCGGTGCCACGCTGCTGGCCTGCTCGACCACCCAGGAGCCGAGCACACCGGCCCCGGTGTCGGCGCCGGCCACCTCCGCCACCGATACGCCCGGGGCGGATGCCCTGGTGATCGAGATGACGATCGCCGGCGGTTCGGTAACGCCGGTGAACGCGCGCCTGGACGCGACGGTGGGTCAGCCGATCCGGTTGGTCGTCGACAGTGACACCGAGGAAGAACTGCACGTGCACGCCACCCCGGAGCACACCTTCGCGGTGGTGCCCGGGGCCGGTCAGCGGTTCGAGTTCACCGTCGAGGTCCCCGGCCGGGTCGAGATCGAATTGCACGGATCGCATCGCACGGTCGCGACGGTGGACGTCCGCCCGTGAGCGGTGTGCTCGCGCACGGGATCTCCGGCGCGACCGATCTGCCGATCCCGCTGTCGTATGCCCTGATCGGCGCGGCCTGGGCATTGACGTTCTCGTTCGCGGTGCTGGCCTTCGCGTGGAAACAACCGCGGCTGGACCCGGAGTCGCCGGGTGTCCGGTTGCCCGCGATCGCGCGAACCGTGCTCGATGCGAGGCCGACGCGGATGCTGCTGGCTGCGGCCGGGTTGATCGGTGCCGCGGTTGTGGTCGCTGCCGGTTTCGCCGGTTCGCAGAACCCGGCGGACAATCCGGTGCCGGGCATCGTCTACATCTTCGTCTGGGTGGGCGTGCCGGTGGCGTCGCTGGTGTTCGGGCCGGTGTGGAAGCTGGTGTCGCCGCCGCGTGCCGCGCATCGGCTGCTGTGCCGGCTCACCGGCCGGGCCCCCGAGCATGGGCTGATCCGGTATCCCGAGTCGTGGGGGTACCGTCCCGCGGCGGTGTTGCTGTTCAGTTTCGTCTGGCTCGAATTGGCCTCGCCCGAGCCGGGTTCGGTGCTCGCGGTGACGGTGTGGTTCACCGGCTACCTGGTGCTCGACACGATAGGGCTGGTGGTTTTCGGCACCGTGTGGGCCGAGCGCGGCGACCCCCTCGAGACCTACAGCAGTCTGCTCGCGCGGCTGAGTCCGCTGGCACGGGGCGCGGACCGCTCGCTGGTCTTGCGGTGGCCGCTGAACAATCTCGCGGGTACCCCGGCACTGCTCGGCTCGGTCGCCGTCGCCGCCACGCTGCTGGGTTCGACTGCCTTCGACAGCTTTTCGATGTTCCCCGGCTGGCGCGATCTGCTGATCGAGGTGGGCGGCGATTCCACTGTGCTCACCACGCTGCTGCGGACCGCGGGACTGCTCGCCTTCATCCTGGTCGTCTGGGCGGTCTTCGAGCTGGCGACCCGCGCGAGCGGCGGACTGAGCCGGGACCAGCGCGCACGCTTGCCGATCCAGCTCGCGCACAGCCTGACGCCGATCGTGGCCGGCTACATCGTCGCCCACTACCTGACGTTCCTGGTGGAGAAGGGGCAGGCGACACTGATCCTGTGCGCCGACCCGTTCGGGCGCGGCTGGAATCTCGCGGGCCTGGCCGACCTCGACGTGCACTACATCCTGTCCAACCATCCGTCGGTGCTGGCCACCATCAAGGTGCTCGCCGTGCTCACCGGCCACATCCTCGGTGTCGCCGCCGCACACGATCGCTGCCTGCGGCTACTGCCGCCGCGCCACCGCCTGACCGGTCAGCTCGCGCTGATGCTGGTGATGGTCGGGTTCACCTTCACCGGGCTCTATCTGCTGTTCGAAGCCTGAGCCCGGATCACCGGCCCTTCCAGATCGGTTCGCGTTTCTCGGTGAACGCCCGCACGCCCTCGGCCGCGTCCTCGGAGGACAGGGCGGTGGCGGCGATCTCGTATTGCCGTTCGTAGGCGTCGTCGGAGGCCCAGTCCGCGGCTTCCTCGATGATGCGTTTGCTGCCGATGACGCTCAGCGGCGCGTTGGCGGCGATCCGCTCGGCCAGGGCGAGTGCGGCCGTCAATGCATCGCCCGGTTCGGCGAGCACGTTGACCAGGCCGAATTCGGCCAGCCGGGTGGCGGGCATCGGGTCGCCGGTGAGCGCGAGTTCCATGGCGACATTGCGGGGCAACCGTTCCCGCAACCGCATGACACCGCCCGCGGCCGCGATCAGCCCGCGTTTGGGTTCGGGAATACCGAACTGCGCGTCGCGCGCCGCCACGATCAAGTCCGCGGCCAGCGCGAGTTCACAACCACCCGCCAGCGCCGGACCCTCGACGGCGGCGATGAGCGGCTTCTTGGGCGGTTTACCCGTAAGTCCCAGCGTCCCACGGCCTTCGGTCAGCGGCGCTTCGCCCTTGGTCATGGCGGCCAAGTCCATGCCGGAACTGAAATAGCCGTCGGCACCGGTGAGAATCGCGACCCGCAGGGCAGGGTCGGCCTCGAACGCATCGCAAGCCCGTTCCACGGCGACGGCCATGGCGTGGTTGACGGCATTGCGGACCTCGGGCCGGTTCAGTGTGATGATCATGATCGGTCCGCGCCGCTCGACCCGCACGGGCGGCGGGGGAGCAGCGGGCAGCTCGACCGGGCGATCACCCTCGATGCTGATCTGCTCACCCCGCACCGAGACCGGCAGTCCGAGCCCATCGCCGTCGGTGAGGAGGTCGATCAGCCCGGAGTCCTTGTTGCGCAGCAGTACTCGAGCGCCGTCGGGCGTGATGAGGCTCAGGATGGCGGCTTCCGGGTCACCATCGCGGTCATAGGGCAGCGTGTAGGCCTCGACCACGGCGGGCCCTTCGTAGCTCTGACGGACCGGGCGCGCGGGTGGATGATCGACGATCGGCCGCAGGTGCGCGTACGCCTGACGCGGCGGTGTCGCGGAGTAGATGCCGATCGCGTGCTTGGTGACATACCAGCCGAGCGAGGTACTCAGCCCGAACGTTTCGGGATTCGCGCGCAACTGCTCGACCATCGTGGCGACCGCATGCGTGCCGTAGTTGTTGCCCGGCCCGCCGCCGAAGGTCAGCCCGCCCGTCACCGACAGCGGACGCTGCGGATCGTCCACCGTGAGACCGAGTTCCCGGGCCGCGATTTGCACCGCCACCGGGAAGCACGAGTACAGGTCGACCGGCCCGACCTGGTCGATCCCGATCCCCGCGTGCTCGAGGACCGCCGCGCCGATGGTGCGGATCGCCGGTGACGCGGCCAGTTCCGTGCGCTCGGAGACAAACCACTCGTCGTGCGCCGATGCTCCGGCGTGCACGAACACCCACTTGTCCTGCGCGATGCCCGCCGCCTCGGCCGCCGCGACACTGCACAGCACCAGGCCCGCGGCCATATCCACCTGGAGATTGGCGCACAGCAGCTTGGTGTAGGGCGCCGACACCATCCGGTTGTCGTCGGTGGGGGTGGTCAGCTCGTCGGCGGTGAATTCCTGGGGCAGCCAGGCATTCGGATTGCGTGCGCCGATGGCCGACATGCGCGACCACAGCTCGCCGATCGCGCGCAGATGCTGCTTGGGTTCGCGGCCGAGCCGATGCCGATTCGCCGATTCCATGAGGGCGTACATGTAGATCGGCGCGCCCAGGCCCGCGGCGATCTCGGCGGCGTTGTTGGGTTCGCGGTCGATACCCGCCGTTCGAATCGGTGCCGCCTCGGGGCCCTGCTCCGGCCAGGCGATCTCGGCGCCGGAGCGTTGCGCGGCCGCCAAAGTGGCACCGGCTTCGGCGCCGGTGACCAGCACCATCTCGTAGGTGCCCTCGGCAATGGCTTGGGCCGCTTCGTTGATCAGCAGCTGACCGCCGTCGCCGCCGTAGCGCGACGATTGGACGGTATCGACGCTTCGCGCGCCGACTGCCTCGGCGACCAGCGCCCCCATATCCCGGTACTGCCAGGAGGCGCTGGCCACCGAGAAGATCGCCTGGGCGCCGGCGAGCACATTCTCCGGTGCTCCGGCGTCGGCGGCGGCCAGGCGTAGCGCCCGGGCCGCCAGCGTGGCCGGGTCGGCGGCGGGATCCGGGGTGTGCGAGACGAATTGGCCCGCACCGACCAGGACCGGGGTATTCGGTGCCAGAGTTCGCCCCGACGCCGCGTGTACGACAGGTGTGCGTACGGCGCGGCGAGCGGGGAGTGGGCCTGCCGTCGCGATCTGGTCGGGCAGGCGGTCGAGCGATTCGCGCAGCGCCTCCGACAATGTGCGCACCAGCGAGGCGCCCAGCGGGCCGTCGACGGGTTGCCCGGACAGTCCCGCGTCGAAGCAGACCAGCGAGCCTGCGCCCTCGGAATAGATCGTGAGCCAGAACCCGAGCCTCAGCCCCATCGGCCCGCGGCCGCGCAGGGCGATCGCGGTGGGTTCGGCCGAGGTGACCGTCCACGCGATATCGGCGGGCAGCCCCATGAACTTCACCTGCTGGGCGAACTCCAGCCCGGCGTACGCACCGGCGGGCGTCTCGCCCCGGAAGGCGGCGTGCATGCTGAGCCAGTCGGGGAAGCGGCCGGGATCGGTGAGATAGGCCGCGACCGTCTCCGCGTCGGCATCGAGGTGGGTGGCGGCATGGGCGCGTTTGTCGAATTCCGCGAGACCGGCGGGCGGCTCATGGCCGGTGTCGGCAGGCTCGGTGGTCGCGGAATCCGCACCGCCGAACGCGCCGGCCGCGAGGTCGCGCAGGATGCGCGGATTGCCGATGACGGCGGCGGTGAGCTGCCGTACCGCCCGCACCTGGTTGCGCGCCTGCTTCAGCACGCGGGGAACACCGCCCACGTCGTCACCACCTCTAGTTGATCGAACTACCGGTATATCAGGACACGACCTGATAGTCGGCGGGATCGAACTTCGCCTGCGCCTTGTACTGGAATCCGAGCAGCGGCCAGTTGGTGGTGATCCGCCCGTCGGGCTGGCGGTACCACGACGAACACCGACTCCACACGCTGCCGGACAGCTCACCCTGGATCCGCTCGTCGAAGGCCTGCTCGACCTCGGGCCGCACCGCCAGCGGGGCCCCGACGCCGGTCATATGGCTCAGGTAATCGCCGAGGTATTTCGCCTGGGCCTCGAGGAAGTAGATGATCGAGCCGCCGCCGGTATTGGTGTTGGGGCCGTACATGATGAACAGGTTCGGGAAGCCCGGCACGGTCATGCCGTAGTAGGCGCGGGCGCCGTCCTTCCATTCCTCGTGCAGGTCGCGGCCCTCGGCTCCGGTGATGGTCATCGGGGCGAGGAATTCGGTGGCGGTGAAGCCGGTGCCCCAGATGAGTACATCGGCCGCGTGCTCGATCCCGTCGACGGTGCGTACACCCGCGGCGGTGATCTCGCTGATGCGCTCGGTGCACAGCTCCACATTCGGCTGGGTCAGCGCGGGCAGGTAGTCGTCGGAGAACAGGATGCGCTTGCAGCCGACCGGATAGTCGGGCCACACCTTCTCGAACAGGCCCGGCTTCGCCTTGGTCTGCCTGCGCATATGCCACTTCGAGACGCCTCGGATCGCGGCGGCCAGCGGTTTCGCGTACACCCAGGCGACGCTGAGCCCCTCCACCACGCCGTACCAGGTCACCCGCTCGCCGAGCTCGGTGATCGGCGCCTTCTCGAAGATCTTGTGATGCAGCGGCGAGAACTCGCGGTCCGGGCGCGGGACGATATAGGGCGCGGTGCGCTGGAACACCGTCAGCTGCTCGACCTGCGGCTGGATCTGCGGCACGAACTGGATGGCGCTGGCGCCGGTGCCGATCACCGCCACCCGCTTGCCCGTCAGGTCGATATCGTGGCGCCACTGCGCGGAATGGAAGGCCGCACCCGCGAACCGCTCGCGCCCGGCGATCTCCGGAAGCGAGGGCCGCGCGAGCTGACCGACCGCCGACACCAGTACATCGACGTCGACCGTCTCACCGGTGCTGAGCCGCACCGTCCACTTGCCGGTCGCTTCGTCGAATGCCGCGCCCAGCACCTCGATCCCGAACCGGATGTGGCGGCGCACGTCGTACTTGTCGGCGACGTGACGCATGTAGTCCAGAATCGCCGGCTGCCGGGAGAACCGGTGCGGCCAGCGCGGATTCGGCTCGAAGGAGAACGAATAGAACGGCGACGGCACATCGCAGGCCGCCCCCGGATAGGTGTTCTCCCGCCATACCCCGCCGACCTCGGCGCCCTTCTCGAAGACGACGATGTCGTCGAAGCCCCGCTTCTTCAACTCGATCACCGCCGCCAAGCCCCCGAAGCCGCTTCCGATGACCGCCACCGTGGGCCGCATACCGCATCCTCTCGCCGCGCCGCTCGGACACCTCCAGTGTTCAACATTGAAGGCTGCCCGCCCACGTGTTCGACGGAAGTGGTGCCGGCCGAATGCGGCTGATCAGCGGGCGAGGGCGGCAGCACCGCGTGCCGGGCGTCGCGCTAGCTGGTCTCGGCCGACTGCTGGGGGTCGATGCGGGCGGTGAGCAGTTCGGTGAACTCCTCGGCGTAGGCGAGTTGGCGGCGCAGTTTCGCGCAGCTGTCCTCGGCCTTGGCGCGTAGCTCGCGCACGACGGCGGCCGCTCGCGCGTGTTGCCCGAAGGCCGAGTGCGCGTCGGCGAGGGTGTCGAGCGCGTCGAGCAGTTCCTTCATCTCGGCAAGGGTGAAGCCCAGGGGTTTCATCCGCCGGATGACCAGCAGGCGGGCGATGTCGTCGTCGGTGTAGAGGCGGAAGCCGCCGGTGCTGCGGGCCGACGGCGTCACCAGGCCGACCTCGTCGTAGTGGCGAATCGTCTTGATGGACAGTTCGGTTCGGTCGGCGACCTGCCCGATCTGCCAGTGCGGGCGGGCGGTGGTCTCGCTCATCTCAGTGCGCTCCGGCGAGATGGCCGGACAGTCGCTCATGGCGCTGCTCGGACGCCTGATTCAAGCCGATGATCTCGACGTTCTTGCCCTTGCTCGCGTACTTGGTGGTGATCGCGTCGAGGGTGGCGACGGTGGAGGCGTCCCAGATGTGGGCTTCGGACATATCGATCACGATATTGGGCGGATCGCCGAGATAGTCGAACTGGTAGATCAAATCGTTGCTGGAGGCGAAGAACAACTCGCCGCGCACCTTGTACACGCGGGTGTCGTCGTCGGACTCGTCCACCGGGACCACGTCGGTGAAATGCGCGACCCGATGCGCGAACGCGACCATGGCGGTGAGCACGCCGACGATGACGCCGTAGGCCAGGTTGTGGGTGGCCACGGTGACGGCGACGGTCACCACCATCACGGTGGTCTCCGCGATCGGCATGCGCCGCAACGTCGCCGGGGCGATCGAATGCCAGTCCATGGTGCCCACCGACACCATGATCATCACCGCGACCAGCGCCGCCATCGGGATCAACGCGACCACATCGCCCAGGCCGACCACCAGGACCAGCAGGAACGCGCCCGCCAGGAAGGTCGAGATGCGGGTGCGGGCGCCGGAGACCTTCACATTGATCATGGTCTGGCCGATCATCGCGCAGCCGCCCATACCGCCGAAGAGGCCGGTGACAATATTGGCCACGCCCTGGCCCCAGCCCTCGCGGGTCTTGTCGGAGTGGGTGTCGGTGATGTCGTCGACGAGCTTGGCGGTCATCAGCGATTCGAGCAGGCCGACCAGCGCCATCGCCAGCGCGTACGGCGCGATGATCTTCAGCGTCTCCACCGTCAACGGCACCTGCGGGAGGAGTAGCGACGGCAGGCTCGACGGCAGCTCGCCCTCGTCGCCGACATTGGGCACATCCAGTGCGAACACGATCGTCGCGGCGGTCAGCGCCACGATCGCCACCAGCGGCGCCGGGACCACCGTGGTGAGTTTCGGCAGCGCCACGATGATTACCAGCCCCACCGCCACCATCGGATACACCAGCCACGGCACGCCGAGCAGATGCGGCAGCTGCGCCAGGAAGATCAGGATCGCCAGCGCGTTGACGAAGCCCACCATCACACTGCGCGGAATGAACCGCATCAGCTTGGCCACCCCTGCCACGCTCAGCACGATCTGCAACACACCGGCCAAAAGGACGGTGGCGATCAGATAATCCACCCCGTGCTCGGCCACCACCGGCGCGATCACCAGCGCGACCGCCCCCGTCGCGGCCGAGATCATGGCGCGCCGTCCGCCGACGATGGCGATGGTGACCGCCATGGTGAACGAGGCGAACAGCCCGACCCGCGGATCCACCCCGGCGATGATGGAAAACGAGATCGCCTCCGGAATCAGCGCCAGCGCCACCACCAGCCCGGCCAGCACCTCGGTACGCAACAGCCGCGGACTCCGCAGCGCGGCCAGCACCGAGCCGTCACCGTTTCTGGTCGCGGGCACAGGTGACGTCGGCATCGGCAAGCTCCAAGGTGGTCGAGCGCACGCGCCTGCGCCGACCTGTGGCCGGTGCGCGTGAACGAGAGTTCAGGAAAAGAGCCGACGACCCGCGAGGCGACATTGCCCGGTCGCGAATCCCGGTCGGCTTCAGCGCCCCGAACCCTACCCTCCCGTACGGGTAGAGTTGCAACTCGCCGCCGCGCCACGTGGTGCGGATCTCATCGCCGGACCACCCGGGCGCGACGAATATCCACGGGTACGGGCCGGTGGGCGACGACGGCGCCGGAGGGCCAGGCAGGGTTCGAGCGGTGGGTAGACCAGGCTCAATGCGGCACCCAGGGTGAAGTAGCTGCGTAGTACCCGGAAACAGAGGTAGGCCGGGATGTACTTGACCGAGCTGGATCGCCAGCACAGGCACACGATGGCCGCCATGATCATCTGCATACCCAAGACCGTGGCGACGATCGGCTGCCACCGCAGCTCGCCATAAGACGCCCGGAACGCCACCTCGACCACCACGGCGAAGATGAGCAGCGGCGCCAGCATGGCCCGGCGGGCGGCGTTGACGAGTTGGAAGGGCAGCACGAAACTGCCCGTCATCGATCGGCGGTCGAGCAGCGTCGCGCGGTTGTGGCCGGTGATGTGATAGATGCTGCGGAACCAGCGCACCCGCTGCTCGCGCAGGTGAGCGTAGGTGCGAGGGGTCTCGCTGAAGTAGATGGCCTTCGGGTCGGCGATCGTGTGATAGCCGGCCGCATCCATGCGCAGGCAGATATCGGTGTCCTCGCCGTTCATCCCCTCGACCATCCCGCCGACCTGCAACAACACGCTGCGCCGGTAGATGGCGAACATCCCGGGAATGCCGAGCACCCCTTGATATCCGTCCAGCGACACCTGGAAGAACCCGTGCCGCAGATACACCTCCACCAGCCGGACCTTGTCGATCCAGGTCTGCTGCGGCACCGGCATCGGCAGCGGCAAACCGCCGACCGAGCCGACGCGCGGATTGGTGAAATGACGCATCGCGGTCTGCAGGCAGCCGTCGCCGATCACGGTGTCGGCGTCGATGCGGACGATGAATTCCTCGGTGATGCGCTCGACCCCCATGTTCAACGCGATCGCCTTGCCCGGCCGCGGGCATTCGAGCACCTCACCGGTGATCGCGGTGCATTCGCTGATCGCCTGTTCGGCGACGGCGCTGGTGTCGTCGGTCGAGGCGTTGTCGACGACGTAGAGATGAATTCGCCCGGTGTAGGTGCGTGCGGCGCGATCGACGGCGAGGATGGTTGCCGCGATGTCGTGCGCTTCATCGTGCGCGGGCACCAGCACCGCGACCGGAGGCGAGAATTCGCCGCGCCGCGAGCGGGTGATCGCCTGCCAGCCGAGCAGAGCCGTCAACGCGGCGAAGATCTGCTGGGCGAGGAAGACGCCCGGACCCATACCGCCCAGCAATGCCCACTCCCGCAGATCCAGCACCAGCCGGAGGAAGACTTGCTCGAACAGCGCCGCCAGCGCCAGCGCGAGCGTGAACGGAATGAACAGTTTGACGTAGGCGCCGGCCGGCGTGCGTGGATTGATCGCCATCCGAACCGGTTCGGGCAACCGTGCCTGCCGCAGCACGGTATGCGGGAATATCGCCAGTGCGACCAGCGCCGAGGCGACCTGCTGACCGAATACCGAGATCCGCAACAGACCGATGTCATCGAGAAACCATGCGAGAACGTCGAAGAACACACAGGACAGCAGGAACTTGCCCAGCAGCGAGACACCGAGAAACAGCCGCCGCCACCGATTGCTGTAGGCGTAGTAGGCGTAGGTCAGGAAGAACACGACGATGAAGATGCGGGTCGGCATCGCGACGTTGCCGCGGTCGCCCGCCAGGATCACCAGGTCGTTGTGCTGGACGAGGTGGGTCTGGCGCAGGGCCAGCTGGATGCACATGACGACCACGCTCAATCCGGCGAACATGATCAGGAAGCCGTTGCTCGCGCTGGCGGGGCGGTCTACCGAATAGCCCGCGGGCGCGCTGTCCACCGAGCGGTAGAAGTCGGCGATGGCCGTGCGCGCCGGGCCTGCGGGCGGTGTGGTGCTCACTCGGGTATGCCCGTGTCCGCAGGGCCGGGCGGTGCCAGCGCGCCGCCGGGATCGAGGATGAAGTGTCCTGCGGGAGTGATCACCTGGACGCACTCGCGGCCGAACACCGGCAGCGCCACGGCATCGGTGTCACCGGCGAAGCTGATCGCGAGCCCCCGCGCGCCGGGCGCGGAGGCGCATTGGACCACCAAGCCCGTCTCGGCAGCGGAGACATCGAGCACCGCGGCCGTGTCGCCTGCGGTCAGCCGTCCGTCGCGGACGTGGACGAGGGTGTCCACCGCGGGGCTGTCGCCGATCAGCACGAAGGGGGCGCCGCCGGCGGGTTCGGCATTCCAGCGAAATTGCGGAGGTTGTTGCGCGGGCAGGAATCGCGCGAGGACCGGCACCGCAGCGTCGAGCAGATCCGTGGTGTCGCGAGAATCGGCCGCGGGCAGGTAGATCACCGGTCCGGCGGCGAGTTCGCGCGCGACGGCGGTGAACCCGCTGCCGGGATCGTCACCGAGTTCGAGCGCCGAGGTCGCCAGCAACTGGATCGGATAGGAGCTCACCCGCACATCGCAACCGCCGAGGTCGCGATCGCGTTGCACGGTGAGGGTCAGGGTGTTGTCCAGCAGTTGCGCATCCGGGGGCAGCGGTATCGAGAAGGGCTCGCTCGTGTGCGCGAGCGGACGACTGTCCACCAGCCTGCCGTTGAGTTCGACGTTGAGCAGCCAGGTCAGATCCGGGGGAGAGGCGGGCAGTTGAAAGGCGACGCGTACGGCCCGGGGTAGCCGGGCGCCGGGGAGCTGCGCCAGCGCGTACCGCGCACGCCAGCGGTGACTTTCGGTGATCTGCGCTTCGGACAGATCGGTGCCTAGGGCGTCGAGGCCGACGGCGTCTCCGGTGCGGGCGGCCGTGGCGACGGCCTGCGGATCGGTGGCCCCTTGGTCGGCGGTGACGACCGCCGGCGTTGTCAGCAACTGCGATATCACGCCCGGATCGGCTTCGACCACCGCCAGCACCGGTGTGTGGCCGACGGTGCCGAGCGCGACGCCGTCCTCGGTGCCCAGCCCTTCGGCGGCGTCCCAGTCGGTGGTGTCGGCCAGGCGCTGCGCCGGTCCGAGCAGAATCGCGTTGTGCACCTGCGAATCCGGCAGCTCGTCGCGGTAGGTGACCTCGTAGCCGGCCCGGGTCAATGCGATACCCAGCTCGGCCGCGGTACTGCGCCACTGATCGGACAGATCGGTCGGCACGAGCGTGAGGCTGTGGCCCCAGGTGGCGACGGCGTCGCGGACGGTGTGGATGGGCTCGTCGAGCGCGGCCTCCACGACAGTCGCGGGATCGAGGTGGATCACCATCCCGGCGGCGCGGTCGGAGGTGCAGGTTTCGTGATGCAGGTTGCCGCGGGTACGTACCTGCACACGGACCTGCCCGTCCGCGGCGGCTCGGCCGGGAATATCGATGAGGTCGTCGAGCGGGTTCTCGCCGCGCGGAAGTTCGCGCTGGTAGATCTGCTGGCCATCGACCGAGACGATCAGGAAGACGGTACTGTCCTCGGCCACCTGGGTGCTGCCCGACAACTGGATCCGAGTCTGGTCGCGGGCCGAATCGACCGGAAGGTCGACCAGGAAACTCGTCGAGGGCGCGTCGCTGGTGAGCCAGGTGCCGTCGGGCCGGCCGAGATCGGCCAGGCTCGTGCTGAAGTGCCGCTCCGGCGGGACGTCGAGGCTGGTGTCATCGGGTGAGCGGGTGAACCACACCGGCCGCACCACGGCGAAGACCAGCAGCAGCAAGCCGGCCAGGCCCAGCACCCACCACGCCGACCTGGGAACCCGGCGGCCGCGCTCACCGGGAAAGTAGTCGGGTTCCGTGGATTGCTCCGGTGGATCGGTCTGCGGTTCGGCCGTGTCGTCAGCCATGGACCTGCTCCTCGGCGCCGGCCCGGCGATCCGCGTTCCAATACGAGGTGCACGGAATCCGGTTCACATCCACCCGGTCGGCGTATTTCTGCGCGATGTCGACCGATTCCCGCAGCAGGCCCGTCGCCAGCCGGGTCGGTTCCAGACCCAGGCCGAGCAACTGGTCGTTGCGGGCGCTCAATTCGTTGGCATCGGCCTCGGCCCGCGGATTCGATACCCGGTGCACCGTGGCCCCGACGATGCCGGCGACCAGGTCGGCCAGATCCGAGACCCGGTGGGTCTCGGTCACCTGGTTCATCACTCGGACTCGCCCGTCGACCTCCGCCCCGGATTCGACCGCGAGCCGGATACACCGGACGGTGTCGCGGATATTGATGAAGGCCCGGGTCTGACCGCCGGTGCCGTGCACGGTGAGCGGGTAGCCGATCGCCGCCTCCACGAGAAACCGATTGAGCACCGTTCCGAAATCTCCGTCGTAGTCGAAACGGTTGATCAGGCGAGGGTCCAGCTCGGTCTCCTCGGTCTGGGTACCCCAGACGATGCCCTGGTGCAGGTCGGTGATCCGCACGCGGTCGTTGCGGGCATAGAACTGGAACAGCAACTGATCCAGCGATTTCGTCAAGTGGTAGACGCTGCCCGGTTGAGTGGGATACAGGATGTCGCGGCTGTGCTGGATGCCCTGACGATCGGGATAGCTGACGGTCAGATAGCCCTCGGGCAGATCGACCGGCACCGATTCGTAGCCGTAGACACCCATGGTGCCGAGGTGGACCAGGTGGGCGTCCAATCCCACCTGGACCAGCGCGGCGAGCACGTTGTGGGTGGCGTTGACATTGTTGTCGACGGTGTAGCGCTTGTGTTGCGGTGATTTCATCGAATACGGCGCGGCGCGCTGCTCGGCGAAATGCACGATGGTGTCCGGGCGCTCGGCTGCCAGCAGTTCGGTCAACTGCTGATAATCGCGGGAGAGGTCGAGCTGCACCGTCGCGATGTCGCGACCGGTGGCCGTCCGCCACGCGTGCACCCGTTCCGGCAGCGAACGGATCGGCGTCAGCGATCGCACGCCCAGTTCGTCATCGATGTGGCGGCGCACCAGACTGTCGCAGATCGTCACCTCGTGACCGTGCGCCGACAGGTGCAGCGCGCTCGGCCAACCGCAGAAACCGTCCCCGCCCAGTATCAGCGTCCGCATCTCGGCTCCCTTCGACAGTGGCGGAGCAGCAGCCGGCATCCCGGGTTCGGGTCAGCCTCGCATTCGCACGGGCCGGATTACCTCACCCTCATTGGGTGAAACCACACGGTGGACGGTGGCGCCGCCGTCTGCCCGGTCACCCGCATCGGGTGATGCGCACCGAACCCGGTCCGGGCGACAGTCGGAAGGGCCCACCGCGGAAGGAGCCGATCATGACCCACGGGAGTAGCTGAGCTGTGCGGGGGCTGCCGCGGCGGCTGCGGGCCGTGCTGCCACGCGAACGCATGCGTAAGGCGGATGTGCTCGCGGGGTTGTCCGGTGCCATCGGCAGTGTGCCCGACGGTATGGCGGCGGGGGCGCTGGCCGGGGTGAGCCCGGTGCACGGGTTGTACGGGAGCATGGCGGGGCGGCTGTTCGGCAGTTTCACCACGAGTACGCGGTTGATGGTGGTGACCGCGACCAGTGCGTCGGCGCTGGCGGCCGGGTCGGCGCTGACCGGGGTCGCGCCGGAGGATCGGGCGGCCGCGCTGACGATGCTGACGCTGATCGCAGGGGTGATGATGATCCTCGCGGCCGTCCTGCGGCTGGGCCGGTACACCCGGTTCGTCTCGCATTCGGTGATGACCGGATTCCTCATCGGGGTGTCGGCGAACATCGTGTTCGGCCAGCTCGCCCAGCTGACCGGGGTACCCGCCGACGACGATCTCGCGGTCATGAAAGCCGTGCACGTGCTGACCCATCCGGGCCAGATCGACTTCGCGTCGCTGACGGTCGGGGTGACGGCGTTCGCGCTGCTGGTGGGCCTGGGCCGGACCAGGTTCCGGCTGTTCGGGTCGCTGGCCGCGCTGGTGGTGCCCACCCTGATCGTGGTCGTCTTCGGCTGGGATTCGGTGGCGCGGGTCTCGGATGTGGGCCAGATCCCGACGGGGTTCCCGGTGCCACATCTGCCCGATCTCACGGTGCTCTCTCCCGGACTGATCGTCGGCGCGGCGGCGGTCACGGTCATCGTGCTCGTGCAGGGCGCGGGCGTATCGCAATCGGTGCCGAATCCCGATGGATCGCATGCGGATCCGAATCGCGACTTCCGGGCCCAGGGTGTCGGCAATATCGCCGCCGCGCTGTTTCGCGGCATGCCGGTCGGCGGCTCGGTCGGCCAGACCGCGCTCAACGCCACCGCCGGGGCACGCACCCGCTGGGGCGCGATCTGGTCCGGCATCTGGATGCTCGCCATCCTGGTGGTGTTCGCCCCGCTCGTCGGTGCAGTACCGATGCCGACGCTGGCGGCCGTGCTGATCCTGGCCGCGTTCGGCGCGATGGATCCGGTGCGGCTCTCGGCGATCTGGAGCAGCGGATCGACCTCCCGGATCGCGCTGGCCACCACCTTCCTGGCGACGCTGCTGCTGCCGGTCACCGCCGCCGTTGGCGTCGGGGTGGCGCTGTCGCTGCTGTTGCAGCTCAATCGCGAAGCCATGGACCTGAAGGTGGTGCGGCTGGCGGTGCGCGGCGATCATCTGGTGGAAGAACCCGCACCGCGCCGGTTGATCGACGGCGAAATCGTCATCCTCGACGTGTACGGCAGCCTGTTCTACGCTGGCGCCCGCACCCTGCAAGCGCGTCTGCCCGATCCGAAGGGCGCCGACTCGCCGACGGTCATTCTCCGGCTACGCGGCCGCACCACCGTGAGCGCGACCTTCCTTGCCGTAGTCGCCGATTACGTGCGCCGCCTCGACGAGGTGGACGGAGCGCTCTACCTCAGCGGCGTGGATCCGCGGGTGCGTGACTTCTGGACCGACGAACTGCTCGACAAACAGGGCGTGCGACTGGAATTCTTCCCCGCCACCCCGACCATCGGGGAGTCGACGCTGGCCGCTTACGCGCAGGCCCGGCTGCGTTCGGCCCGGCCGGGTGACTGAGTGGTTTCACCCCGAACGCATGAGGTGACCGGCCATCGCCGCTGCCTAGGGTGAGCTGCCGCGGTCGTACCGAGTCGAGGAGCCGAGCATGGCGGACTTGTTGGTGGCGCTGCTGCCGGAGATGACCGGCCTGGTCGTCACACCCGGCGCGATCGCCGGATGCATCCTGCTGCTGCATTCCCGGCGCCCGGTCGGCAACGCCCTCGCATTCGGTGGCGCCTTCTTCGCCGTCTACGCGCTCATCGCGATCTCTGCGCTGCTGGGTGGCGCCTCCGATCCCGGCTCGACCTCCAAGGATGTCTCGCACGGCACGGGGTTGGTCGTCGGGCTGCTGTTCCTGCTCGCGGGTTTGTGGGTGCTGTTTCGCCGCCCGGCCGACCGGGTGCGCACCGAACCGCCGAAAATGCTGCGGGAACTCGAAAGCAGCGGCCCGCAGCGCGCATTCGTGATCGGCATCGCTTTGGCTGTACTCAATCCCAACCTGTTCCTGATGATGTCGGGTATGAGCGCCATCTCCAGCTCGGACGCGAGCCCGTCGGCGGCGCTGGGTGCGACGGCGCTGCTGCTGCTCGCGGCATCACTGGACTTCCTCGTGCCGATCGCCGTCTATGTCATTGCCGGCCATCGGGCCCAGCGCTGGCTCGACGCTATGCAGATCTGGATGATCCGCAACTCGCGCCCGATGACCCTGGCGGTGCTGTTCGGCTTCGGCGCACTGTTCGCCGTGCGCGGCATCGTCGACTTGGCGGGGTGAGCGCGCAATTCACCCGGGACGGGTGAGCCGCGACCCGCGAGCAGCGGCCTAGCGTTCGCCTCATCCGCTTCCGGCCGGCAGGCGCCGGGACCGAAACGACCCCGGTGCGGTCTGGTGAATCCGGGTCCTACGCGACAGCACACGTGACGACTCTCGAGGTGAGGAAACCGATGACGACTCTGGACTTCGGCAATACGACCGACTTCGACAACGCCGACCGCGGATTCATCGGCGCCCTGGATCAGTCCGAGATCCGGACCGCCGACGGGCGGGTGATCTGGGACATCGGCGCGTACAAGTTCCTCTCCGGGGACTGCCCGCCCACCGCGAACCCGAGTCTGTGGCGGCAGGGCCAGCTCTGCAACAAACAGGGCCTGTTCGAGGTCACCGAAGGGATCTACCAGGTCCGCAATCTCGACCTGTCGAATATGACGCTGGTCGAGGGGCGCGAGGGCGTCATCGTGATCGACCCGCTGATCTCGGCCGAGGTGGCGTCCGCCGCCCTGGAGCTCTACCGCAAGCATCGCGGTGATCGGCCGGTGACCGGACTGATCTACACCCACTCCCATGTCGACCATTTCGGTGGCGCGCGGGGTGTCGTTCCGGAGGGTCATGATCCGGTGCCGGTCCTGGCACCGAGTGGGTTCCTCGAGCATTCCGTCAGTGAGAACGTCTACGCGGGCAATGCCATGACCCGCCGCGCGATCTACATGTACGGCGCCGCGCTGGACAAAGCGCCCGACGGCCAGATCGGCTGCGGGCTGGGCATGACCAACTCGACCGGCACAGTGACCCTGATTCCGCCCACCGTCGACATCACCCACACCGGGCAGGTCGAGGAGATCGACGGTGTGCAGATCGTCTTCCAGCTCACTCCGGGCACCGAGGCGCCGTCGGAGATGAACTTCCTGTTCCCGGAACGGCGCGCGCTGTGCATGGCCGAGAACGCCACCCACAACATGCACAACATCCTCACCCTGCGGGGCGCGCTCGTCCGCGACAGCCGGGTGTGGGCGCACTATCTGGACGAGGCCATCGGCATGTTCGCCGACAAGGCCGATGTCGCCTTCGCCTCGCACCATTGGCCCACCTGGGGCAGCGAACAGTGGACCGAACTGCTGGCGGTGCAGCGGGACATGTACGCCTACCTGCACGATCAGACCTTGCGGCTGACCAATCGTGGCCTCACCGGCACCGAGATCGCCGAAGAGCTCTCGCTGCCGCCGGCATTGGACGGTGCGTGGGCCAACCGGGGGTATTACGGCTCGCTGAGCCACAACGTGAAGGCGATCTACCAGCGGTACATGGGATGGTTCGACGGCAATCCCGCGCACCTGTGGGAACATCCGCCGGTCGAGATGGCGACCCGGTATGTCGCCGACTACGGCGGTGTCGACGCGGTGGTCGCCAAGGCACGCGACTATGCCGCCGGCGGTGATCTGCGCTTCGCGGCGACGCTGCTCAACCACGCGGTCTTCGCCCAGCCGGACAGCGACTCGGCGAAACAGGCGCTGGCCGAGGTCTACGACAAGCTGGGCTACGGCGCCGAGAACGGCACGTGGCGCAATTTCTTCCTGGTCGGCGCCCAGGAGCTGCGGCACGGAGTCACCGCCACGCCCGTCGAAATGACCGATCCGGAAATGATGGCCGCCCTGACCGTGGACATGATCATCGACTCGCTCGCGGTCCGCATCGACGGCCCGCGCGCCGCCGAACTCAACGGCACGATGGACTGGAAGCTCACCGACGAGAACCGGGTCGTGCGGCTCACCCTGTCCAACGGCGCGCTGACCCACCGGACCGGAACCGACGCGGCGCCGCTGCGAGGCCCCGCGGATCTCACCCTGACCATGACGAAACCGCAGCTGCTCGCGCTGCTGACCGGAAAGAGCGAAGGGGTCGCCTTCGAAGGCGATCACTCGGTGCTCACCACCTTGGTCGGGCTGCTCGACACGCCCGATCCGAAGTTCCCGATCGTCACGCCCTGACGCGGCGTCGGTTCCGGGCCCATCCTCGGTGTATGCCGAGGGTGGGCCCTTCGCCGTGCCGGGCAACGGTCATACGATCATCCGACGATGCGGAATCGAAATACCGCGACCCATTTTGAAAGGATCGCGTTCCGGTAAACTCCGGCGGGAGCAAGGTAGGTATTGAACCGTCACGCGTCGGAGGCATGATGGCTGGTTCGCACGACCTCGATTCGCATCATCCTGTGGGCCCGGCCGGCGGGCCCACTGATATTCCAGCACTGCCTTTCACGCCGATCCCGCGTCCCGCCCTTTTCACGGCGCTCGATGAATTCACCGCCACCGCCCAGGGGCGAGTGCTGATGATTTGCTCGCCCGTGGGGAGCGGAAAGACCGTCCTGCTGGCCGACTGGGCCAGGCGGGTGAATCGCCACGCGCACAATCGGCCTCGCCTCGCCTGGCTCACGATCGCCGAACACCCCTACACCGCCGGGGGACTGTGGTCGGACCTGCGTCGCCGCCTCGGCCTCACACCGAAAACCTCCGATCGGCTGGCCACCCCCACTACCGAGGCGGCCGAACTCGCCGCCGATATCGAACGGCTGGGCCGGCCGCGGATCGTCGTCCTCGATGACGCCCACCTGCTCACCGATCCCATGACCCTGGCCGGCCTCGAGCACCTGCTGCGGCATGCTCCGGCCAATCTCACCGTGCTGATCTGCGCGCGCTTCGACCCGCCCATCCGCTGGCATCTGCTCGAACTCGAGTCGCGCCTGATCCGCTGGGGCGCCGACGAACTGGCGCTCTCGGCCGAGGAGTCGCGGCGCCTGTGCCGCGAACACGGCTGCGATCTCGGCGACGCGGAACTGGCCACGCTGATGGAGCTCACGCACGGCTGGGCGGCGCTGATCCGGATCGCCGCGATCTACCTGGCCGCCCATCCCGGCGATTACGCCACCGCGCTGGCCGTGCTGGCCCGGATGCCGAATTCGGTATCGGATCTGCTGGTCGGCGAGCTGATCGACACCCTGCCGCCGGCCCTGCGCCAATTCCTCACCCACACCAGCGTGCCCACCGAGTTCACCGAGCAACTGGCCGACGAACTGGTCGGCGGCGGTGCGGCGTTCTGGCTGCATGAGCTGGAGCGGATGAGCTATCCGTTGACCGCCGTCGTCCGCGACGGCACGATCTGGTACGCCTATCACCCTTTCCTGCGCGGCTATTTCCTCGCCGAGGTGAACCGCCTCGGCGCCGGCGTTCACGACGATCTGCGGTTGCGCACGGCGCGTTCGCTGACGTCGTCGGGTGAGTCCAGGCAGGCCGTCCCGCACCTGATCGCCCTGTCGGACCCGCGCCCTTTGCTGGAATTCCTGTCCACCCACGCGCTCGCCGACATCATCGCCGGTGACGGCCCGGCCCTGTTCGACGCACTCGCCCAGTCCGATGCCGTGGTGCTCGAGGACCCGTTCATCCTGCTGCTGCGCACCGTCGACGCGCTGCTGAGCGGGGATTATCCGGCGGCGCTGGCCTTCCGGGACGCGCTGCGCAGCCGGACCGAGGCGGGCACAACTCTGGCCGCGCCCGAGGTGGTCGCCGCGCTGACCGGTGCCGTCGACGCCGAAATCACGGTGGCCACGGCCGGTTCGGTGGCCGGACTGGAACTACCACCGATGCGCGTCTCGGCCGAGCGTCCCGAACTCGAGTGCTATCTCGCCATCGCCGCGGCCACCGTCGCGATCCTGCGCGATGAGATCGACGACGGTGAGCAGCGACTGCGGGTGGCGCTGGCGCTGGCCGAAACCGGCGCGCATCCGCGTCTGCGATTGCGGGCGACCACCCGGTTGGCGGTGGCGGCAGGGCGGGCCGGAGCCATCACGAATATGCGCCACCGTGCGGCGCGGGCGCTGGCGCTGGCCGGCGAGTTCGAGCTGTGGCAGACCCCGGACGCCGCGCACGCCGCGGCGCTCGAGGTTTTCGGCGCCTACCTGCAGGGCGATGTCCCGCCGTCCGGCCTGATCACCGAGTTGCTGTGCGAGTCCACGGGCCTGGACGGACCAGGTGCCGGACTGCCTGCTCGGATCGTGGGCCACCTGGCGAGCTTCGACCAGGCCACCGACCGGCGCATCACGGCGGATGTCCTGCGCAACGCGGCCGCGGAGCTGCTGGGCGTGCACCCCTCCGCCGCGGTGAGCGGCGGGTTGATTCCGCATGTGGTGTGGGCGCTGCTGCGGGTGCAGGAACCGCGGACCGCGCATCTGCTGGTCGAGCAGGCCCGCACCACCTTCGGTGACGTTCCGGATGTCGCGGTGGCCGCCGCCTCCGTGGCCACCGCCGCGCACCGGCCCAAAACCGTGCTGACGCTGCTGGAACCGATGCTGAGCGCGGCCGAACCAGCGCACCGGCTGCCCTTGGTCGCGGCCTGGTTGCTGACCGCCGGCGCCAACCACGAACTCGGCAATACGACCAAGGCCATTCACGCCATGGAAATGGCGGTACGCAATGCGGCCCCCGAACGCCTGGTGCGCCCGTTCTTCGATATTCCTGGCGCGCTCGAGCAATTGGACGAATTCGCCGGAAGTTTCGGCACCGACGAGGATTTCGTGGCAGCGGTGCGCCGCAATTCCGCCGCGGCGCGTGAGCATCGCCATCCCGCGCTGACCACGACCCAGCAACGGATTCTGCGGCAATTACCCTCCGGCCGCACCACCCAGCAGATCGCCACCGATCTCGGCGTCTCGATCAATACGGTGAAGACCCATCTGCGCGGCATCTACACCAAGCTCGGCGTCAACTCCCGGACCGAGGTCCTGGTCGAAGCGCGCCGCAGCGGCCTGCTCTGAGACCGGCAAAGCCCACCCGCGAGTTCACCCCCGAGGGATGAAGCCCTCGGGTCCGGTGCCGACCACACTCGACCGGAGCCCACCATTGCGCCGCGAGGACAGCACGCACCGAAGGGAGGCCGCGCCCCGATGCCGATCCGCTACGAGTTCATCCTCGACGGGGAGCTGTCCGAACGCGCGCTCGCCGCGTTCCCCGAGCTCACCCCGGGGCGGCATCGACAGGGCACGACGGTGCTGTACGGGCCACTGACCGGACCGACCGCGATGCGCACCATCCTCGCGCGCATCGACAACCTCGGGCTGACCCTGCTCGAGATGCGTCAACTACCCGATTGAAGGGGGCGGCCATGCATCTGCTGGTACCGGCGAGTCAGCGGCGCACGCTCGACGAACTCACCGATCGGCTCGATCTCGGCGTCGGCGAGACCACCTCCAAGCGGTCGGCGTTCTGGATCATGCTCACGCTCTCCGGGATCATCGCCGCCTCCGGTGTGGTGGGCGATTCGACCGCGACGGTCATCGGCGCCATGATCGTCGCACCGCTGTCGGTGCCGATCCTCGGGGTGGGGCTCGGCATCGCGACCGGGCGCGGACCGTTGATCGCGCGCAGCCTGCTGCTGGTGCTGGCGGGCATCGTGCTCGTCGTGCTGGTCGGATTCCTGTTCTCGCAGTTGCTGCCCAACCCGACGAATGTGCTGTCGAATTCGCAAGTGCTGGGCCGCACTTCGCCGAAGCTGATGGATCTCACCGCGGCGCTCGCCACCGGGTTGGTCGGCGTCATCGCGATCATCCGCCGCGATGTCGGCGATGTGCTGCCGGGCGTGGCGATCGCCATCTCGCTGGTGCCGCCCTTGGCGGTGGTCGGGGTATGCCTCGGATCCGATGCCCCGGGTCTGGCGCTCGGCGCGTTCGTGCTGTTCGCCTCCAATATGGTCGCGATGATCATCACCGCGACCCTGGTGCTGGTGGCGACCGGATACGCGCGCGAAGCCGGCACCGCGGCGGTGCGCCGCGGCCGCGCCTACGCGGTGCTGGCGGCCGGGCTGATCCTGGTGGCGGTGCCGATGGTGGTGAACTCGCTGTCGTCGCTGTGGGCCGACCAGATCGCCGACGCGGCCCGCTCCTGGCTCGATGACGTCCCCGGCGCCCAGATCACCGACGTGAGCCTGCAGAACGACGCGGCGACCATCCACGTGCTGGCCCCGGACCAGTTACCGCCGGTCGACGAGCTCGAGCGCGCGGTCCGCGATCTGGTGCCGTGGCATCCCGAGGTGATCATCGTGCACACCGTCGGCAGCCGGATCATCCGGTAGCGCGGTTTCATCCGTTTCGGGTGACGCGGCGGCCACCGGCACTGCGGCATACCTGTACTACGGCCGATCACCGAGGAAAGGGCTGGCCATGACACAGATGACAGAACCCCGGCGCAATCCGGTGCGCCAGGGCGTCGCCGCGGTGACGACGATCGCCGTGGCGGTGCTGCTACTCGTCCTCGGCGTGCTGTCGATCGTCGAAGGGGTCTCCGCGGTCGCGAACGACGAATTGCTGGTCGAGGGACCGGAATACACCTACCAGTTCGATATGACGACCTGGGGCTGGATCCATATCGTGCTCGGCGCGCTGATCGCGCTCACCGCGCTGGCGCTGATGACCGGCGCCGTCTGGGCCCGGATCACCGCGGTGTTCCTGGCGGGACTGTCGATCGTGGCGAATTTCCTGTGGATTCCGTACTACCCGTGGTGGTCGTTGCTGGTCATCGCGCTCAACATCGTCGTGATCTGGGCGGTGTCCACCTGGCGGACCGGAGAGGTGTAGCCCATGTCCGATGCAACCGAACTCGGCCCGGTGGAGATGGTGGTGCTCGCGTTCCCGGGTACTCGCGTCGACGCCGCCGTCACCTCGGCCCTGGCCGAGGTGGTCGACCGCGGTTATGTCACGGTGCTCGACCTCATCTATCTGGCCATGGACGACGCCGGCGTGGTCCGCCAGATCGAAGTCGACGAATCGCTCACCGAGACCGGCCTCGACGGCGTCACCGTCGATCCGCGCGGTCTGGTCAGCGATGCGGACCTCGACGTGGTGCGCGAGGCGATGGACCCGGGGACCTCGGCGGTGGTGATCGTCTACGAGGAGAGCTGGGCCCGCAAGCTGGCCGGCACGGTACGCGGCGCAGGCGGCGAGGTCGCGTTGCATGTGCAGATTCCGCGCGACGCCGTCGACGCGGCGCTGTCGGTGTCATAGAGCAGAGTCGATGGAATAGAGGAGGGCGGCAATGGTTTTCCGTGGAGGACGGGTCGGGCGGCCGGGGCTGCTCGGCACCATCGCGCGCACGGCCGTGATTTCCGGGACCGCGCGGGCGACGGCGAATGCCGTGGATCGACGTGCGCAGCGGCGCGCGGCGGAGAGCCAGGCCTACGCCGCCCAGCAGCAAGCGCCGCCACCGATGCCCGCCGCGCCACCGCCCATGCCCGCGGCCCCGCCACCAGTGCCCGCTGGTGGCGACGATCTTGTCGCCAAGCTCCAGCAGCTGGGCCAGTTGCGTGATTCCGGCGTGCTGTCCGAGGAGGAGTTCGCGGCGGCGAAGCAGCAACTACTGGGGTGACACCGCGCTGCTTCGCCACGTCGAATCCGCCTCCCACCGGGCACGGCGAATATCGCGGCAGGCCGGTGGAATTGGCCTGATGCACCGAGGAGGTCACCGATGGGAGCCCAGGATTCGGCGCGAGTGGTGCGGTCGTCCCCGCCGCCCTGGGCCATCCCGCGCGGCCTGATCGTCCTGCTGGCAATCGCCGCCGCGGTGATCGTGGTGGCCGGAGCGAAATCGTTCGCGGGCATCATCGGCCCGGTGTTCCTGGCCTTGATGCTCACCATCGCGGTGCAGCCGGTTCAGGTGTGGGCCCGCAAGCGCGGCTGGCCGGGGTGGCTGGGAATGGTCGGCGCGCTGGTCGCCGTCGTCGCGATTCTGCTCGGATTGATCGGTGCGCTGCTGCTGTCGGCGGCTCAGCTCGCGACCGAACTACCGAAATACACCGACAGTCTGGACGATCTGCTCGCGGGCGTGCGTTCGAGGCTCGCGGATGCGGGGATCGACGACGAGCGAATCAACAACGCGCTCAGCGGAATCGATCTCGGCAAACTGGTCCGCCTCCTCGATGACGTGCTGGCCGGGCTGCTGGGCATCTTCTCCAATGTCTTCTTCCTGCTGGCATTGCTGCTGTTCATGGCTGTCGACGGGATGACGATCAGCGCCAGGATGCGGCTTGTCGAACGGGTCCGGCCCGATATCGCCTACGCGCTGGGCCGCTTCGTGGTGGGCACCCGCAAATACCTGCTCGTCTCCACGGTGTTCGGCCTGATCGTCGCCGTGCTCGACGGTGGGGCGCTGTGGTTGCTCGGGGTGCCGCTGCCGGTGCTGTGGGCGATCCTGTCGTTCATCACCAACTACATTCCCAATATCGGGTTCGTCATCGGCCTGATCCCGCCGGCGCTGCTGGCGTTGCTCGACGGCGGTCCGATGGCGATGGTCTGGGTGATCGTGGTCTACAGCGTCATCAATTTCGTGATCCAGTCGATCATTCAGCCGAAGTTCGTCGGCGATGCCGTGGGATTGAGTGTCACGGTGACCTTCTTGTCGCTGGTGTTCTGGTCCTGGGTACTGGGTGCGCTCGGCGCGTTGCTGGCCATCCCGTTGACGCTGCTGGTGAAGGCGCTGCTGCTCGATATCGACCCGTCGACGCGGTGGGTGGACGCGTTGATCGGCGGGGGAGCGCCCGAGGACGGCGAGCCGGAGGAACCGGTCGCCTCGCCGAAATCCACTGAAGACAAGTCTGCGACAGCGGATTCGGAGTAGGGCTACTGCGGAGTCAGCGGTCGAGGCGCTCGATGGCCTCGCGCACCGTCGGGTACACCGGCACCTGCTCGGCACCGGAGGCGCTGCGCCCGAGGGCATCGCGGAATTGGCCGACATCGCGCGCCACCGCGAACTCGATCCGCCGCCGGGCCAGCGTGGTGCGCAGTTCGGCCAGCATCTGCGCGGCGGTCACGTCGATGACGGGAGAGGTCTCGGCATCGAGGACGACGAGCTTGGTCCGGTCGGTGCACTCGTCCTCGATGTGCTGCTTGACGTAATCGGCATTGGCGAACAACAACCCGGACTCCACCCGCACCACCAGCACATCGGGCCGTCGTTCGAGATCCGGGCGGCGTTCGGCGTCCACCCAGCGGCTGCCCTCCTTGGCCAGGGTCGCGATATGCGGCTGTGAGGTGCGGTAGAGCAGCAGCAACATCGACACCCCGATGCCGATGATCAGCCCGGGCAGGGTGTCGAACAACAGCACGCCCGCCATGGCGGCGATGGCGGCGAGGAAATCGGCGCGGGCGGCGTGGCCGTAGATGCTGCCCAGCCGCGCGGTCCACACCCGGTAGAGGCGGCGCAACGCGTCGAGATCGACCAGTTCGATGACCGCGGCGATCACCACACCGGCCAGCGTCGCTTCCGGCAGGTTCTCGAACAGACCGGTGAGGAACAGCAGCGTCAGCACGACGAGCACGGCGACCACCAGCCCGCTCAGCTGGGTTTTCGCACCGGCACTGCCGTTGACGGCGGTCTTGGACAGGCTGCCGTTGACCACCATGCCCGATCCGAGCCCGGACCCCAGGTTCGCCGCACCGAGCCCGAACAGCTCCCGGTTCGCGTCGACCTCGTATCCCGCCTTGGCCGCATAAGTTTTCGCGGCGCCGAGCCCCTCGGCGAATCCGATCAGCAGCACCCCGACCGCGGGACCGAGCAGGTCGATGAGGTCGCCGGCGCCGATTCCGTCCGGTAGGCCGACCGCGGGCAGCCCGGCGTCGATATGGCCGACAATGGCGACCCCGTGCTCATCGAGGTCGAACAGCGTCACCGCGGCGATGCCCAGCAGCACCGCCAGCAGCGAACCGGGCACGAGCGGTAGCCAGCGTTTGAGCCCGAGCACCACCGCCAACGACAGCACGCCGATCAGCAGTGTGCGCCAGTGGGTGTCGCCCAGATGCCGCAGGACGCCCCACGCCTGCTCGAAGAAGTTGCCCGGCTCCTTCTCGATGCCGAACAGTTTGGGCACCTGGCCGATGATGATCGTCAACGCCAGGCCGACGATGAACCCCTTCAACACCGGTTCGGAGATGAACGCGGCGATGAACCCCAGCCGGATGAGCCCGGCGATCAACCCGACGATGCCGGTGGCGATGGCCAACGCGGTCGACAAGGCCACGAAGCGGGCGCCGTCACTGCCGGCCAGCGGGGTGATGATCGCTGCTGACAGCGCCGCCGTCGCCGACATCGGGCCCACCACCAGGTGCCGGGAACTGCCGGCCAGCGCGTACAGCACCAGAGAGGGGATCGCCGCGTAGAGGCCGACAACCGGAGGCACCCCGGCGATGGAGGCGTAGGCCAGTGCTTCGGGCACCAGCACCGCCCAGACCGTCAGCCCGGCCAGCACATCCGCGCGCAGCCAGCCGCGGCGGTAGTGCTGCAACGACAGGAACACCGGCCATGACCTGGCCGGTGTCGGTTCACCGCGCTGGGCATCCATCACAAGCCGCCGATGCCCTTGCCGAGCACCACTGCACCCATCACCAGCAGCACGATGGCCATCACGAGGTGGTTGTTGTCCTGGAGCCAGACCTTCATCGCGTCCAGCCCGCCGCGCAGCCGGTCGGCAGCCACCGCGTATCCGATGACCGGCACCAGCACCGTCGACGCCGCCAGCACGGTGAAGATCAGCACCGCGACCACGTCACCGCCGGCCGCGAGCCCGCCCGTGCCGATCACCACACCGGCGGACACGCACAGCAGCAGGTTCTTCGGGTTCACCGCCGACAGCAGCACCCCGAGCCCGGTGGCCTTGCCGAACCCGAACTGGTCGATGGCTTTCATCCAGCCGGGCTCGGCGGTGTCGGCGCGGTCCATCCACTGCTTGGCGGCCAGGCCGATGAGCAGCACGCCCAGGACGATCTTGACCCAGGAGGCGGCCGCGGAGGGCTGGTCATCGGTGGAGTCGCTCAGCGTCCCGGACAACGCGACGAAGAGGCCGGTCACCACCAGGATGCCGATCACCCAGCCGAGGCCGAAGCCGGTGCTGGTCTTGCCCGCGTCGGCCGACAGCAACATCAGGATGGCCGCCACGATCGGAATCGGCGAGATCGCCACTCCGACAGCCAAGGGGAGGAGATCGCCGATTACGGAGCCCATACCGGCAACCTAGGTGGACACGGCGGCCGCCGAATCACACGTTGCGGGTGAAACGGCGGCGCCAGGCTCACATCCTCGCGGGGTCCCACGTGGTGACGGCCCAGATGACGACGATGTTCAGGGCGATGATCAGAATCGACCACAGCGGGTAGTAGGGCAGCCAGAGGAAATTGGCGATGATCGACAGCGCCGCGATGGTCACCGCCGCGACGCGGCCCCAGGTCGTCCCGGACATCAGGCCGATCGCCGAGATCACCAGCACGATACCGAGGACGATGTGGATCCAGCCCCAGGTGGTGGTGTCGAATTCGTAGACGTATTCGATGCCGACGACGAACAGTTGATCCTCGGCGACCGCCGAGATGCCTTGGAGGATCGACAGCACGCCGACGGTGAGCAGCAGAATCGACGCGCCGATGGAGGTCCCCGCCGCGAAGCCCTGCTTGACCGGAGAGTCGGTTTCCGAGGAGTGCGACATCGTTCATCCCTTCGTGGGGTGCGGATAGTGATCCGAATGTGCCCGACTCCAGGCGTGATGGCTTCACCCGTCGAGGGTGATGACCGGGCCGATTCGGCGGTCTGAAGTGGGGAAGGGGCGTCTGGCGGCCCTGCGTTGGCCTTTTTGTCGCTGATACCAGCCGCGGGGCGAGCGGTGTTGGGCCTGTGCCCAAACCTCGATCGAACGGGCTCGGCCCAGGGAAGCCGGTCGTAATCTCGGCCGCACGTATGGCCGTCCGACCCGATTGTGAGGTTCCGCGTGGGTATCCACCGGGGTGACCGCGATTGTGCCCGTGCCGCGCGCGGCCGGTGCGCCGTGGTGCTGACACTCGCTCTCGCACTGGGCGGCTCGCACGGCGCGGCGATGGCCACTCCCGAACTCCCGGCCGAACAGTCGATCCCGGTGCGGGCGATGAGCGCCGCCCGGCCCGCGGACAACGGTTCCCGGCTGCTCACCGCGGTGCAGGGACCCGGGCGCATCCTGGAACTGACGGTGCATTCGGCGGCGATGGGGCGCGCCATCACCGTCGAAGTGCTCCCGGCAGCGGATAATTCGCGCCCCGCTCCGACGCTGTATCTGCTCAACGGCGTCGACGGCGGCGATGAGAACGGCTCGTGGACGTCGAGCAAGAACTGGTTCACCACCACCGATGCCGTGGACTTCTTCGCCGGCAAACACGTGAACGTGGTGATGCCGGTGGGCGGGACCGCCAGCTTCTACACCGACTGGCGCGCCGACGACCCGCAGCTGGGCCGCAACCAGTGGACGACCTTCCTCACCGAGGAACTGCCGCCGGTGATCGACTCCGCTTTCGCGACCACCGGCGTGAATGCGGTGGCGGGATTGTCGATGGCCGCCACCAGTGTCTTCCAGTTGGCGATCGAAGCGCCGGAGAAGTTCCGTGCCATCGCCTCCTACAGCGGCTGTGTGCGCACCAGCGATGCGCGCGGCCGGGCCCTGGTCAATACCGTCGTGCTGGGCAAACAGGGCGATCCCGCGAATATGTGGGGGCCGCCGTCGGACCCGCTGTGGGCGGCCAACGATCCCTACCTGCGCGCCGAGGAGCTGCGCGGCACTGCCATCTACGTCGCCACCGGCACCGGATGGCCGGGCCCGCTCGACACCCTCGCCGGGCCCGGAATCCATGGTGACCCGGTGAAACTCGCCGATCAGATCGTGCTCGGCGGCATGCTGGACGCGGTCGCGCACAGCTGCACCCTGCAACTGCGAGACCGTCTGCGCGAGTTGAACATTCCCGCGACCGTCGATATCCGCCCCAGCGGCACCCACTCGTGGGGTTACTGGCAGCAGGACCTGCACAACTCGTGGCCGATGATCGAGGACGCGATCAACGACTGAGTCGCGGTGCGCGGCCGATCATCGCGGTGTATCGAAAACGCGATGAGTGAGTCGCGGGGGCAAACGCCGGGGCCGGACGCCGTGCGACGGTGGCCGGATCGCGGCTCAGCGCAGTCCACCGGCGGCTGGCGCCGGGTCCGCGTCATCGGAGGCCACGGACGAACTTTCCCACTCGGCGGCCGGCGGCACTCGCCGCATCCACTTCGGCGCCCACCAGCACGCCTCACCGAGCAACCGCATACTCGCCGGCACCAGCAGCACGCGCAGCACCGTCGCGTCGACGAGCAGTGCCGTCACCATTCCGAAGGCGATGTACTGCATCATCACCAGATCCGAGAGCGCGAATGCGCCGGTGACCACGAGCAGGATCAACGCGGCCGCCGTGATGATCCGGCCGGTTTGGGCGACGCCCACTCGGATCGCGGCGGGGGTCGACAGGCCGGACGCCCGCGCCTCGACGATGCGGGAGAGCAGGAATATCTCGTAGTCGGTGGACAACCCGTAGATCACCGACACGATCACCACCAGCACCAGTGCCATGATCGGCTGCGGGGTGAAACCGAGCAGATCCGCGCCGTGGCCGTCGATGAAAACCCAGGTCAGCACGCCGAGGGTGGCGCCGAGGCCGAGCAGGTTCAGCGCGGCCGCCTTCACCGGCAGCACCAGCGACCCGAACGTCAGCGCCATCAGGATCGTGGTGGCGAGAAAGACCAGCGCGATCATGTACGGCATCCGCTGCACCAGCGCGTCGATACTGTCCTTCTCGACCGCCGGCTGACCGCCGACCAGCAGGGTCGTGCCCGGCGGTAATGGCATATCGCGCAGGTAGTCGATGGTTTCCTCGGCATCGGCGGAGGCACCGAGCACGGTCTGGGTGGCGAACACATTGGGCTGGGCGGGGCGCTGCATCAGCGCCGGGAACGGTGCCGCCAGGCCCGGCGCCTGATTGGCCCGGGCGAGTACCGTCTCGCCGGCGCCGGAGTCGAAGGTGACGATGACGAGGTCGACCGGATCGATCTGGCGCAGCGGGAACAGTTCGTCGAAATGCTGCTGGGCCAGCCGGGTCGGATGCTCCGGCGGCAGGAACCGCTCGTTGATGGAGCCGAAGGTGAGATTGCGCATCGGCAGGATCAACAGCAGCAATCCCAGGCAGACGACGATGCCCACGGCCAGCGGCCGCGCCATGACCCGTCCGGCGATGCGGCCCCAGACATTGTCGGGTTCGCGGTTCGGGGCGGTCGCACGGCGGAACCAGGCGACACCGAAGCGGTCCACCCGGCGCCCGAGCACGGCCAGCATGGCGGGCAACACCGTGATCGAGGTCAGCGCGGCGAGCGAGACGGTGATCATGGCGCCGTAGGCGAACGACTTCAGAAAGCCCTGTGGGAACACCAGAATCGCCCCCGCGGCCACGACCACGATGGTCGCGGAGAACAACACCGTGCGCCCGGCCGTCGTCACCGCGCGCCGTACCGCATCGTCCACCTCGCGGCCGTCGGCCAGCTCTTCGCGGAACCGGCTGAGCACGAACAGCCCGTAGTCGATGGCCAATCCGAGCCCCACCATCGACACCACCGGGGAGACGAACGAATTCACCTCCGTCACCGTGGTGAGCACCCGCAGCAGACCCCACGCGCCCAGCACGGTCAGCCCGCCGACGACGAGCGGTAGCGCCGCGGCCACCACCCCGCCGAACAGGAAGAACAGCAGGACCGCCACCGCCGGGATGGCGAACAACTCCATGCGCCGCTGATCGTGGGCCATGGTGTCGTTGAGCGCGCCCGCCACCGCCTGCCCACCGGCCACTTCCATATCGACACCCGGCAGGGTGAAAGCGTGGGCGACGGCACGGAAGTTGCGCATCTGCACGGTGTCGTCGCTGCCGCTGATCGCCACCGAGGCGAAGGCATGACGGCGGTCGTCGGTAGCGAAGATGTCGGGCATGGCCACACCGGTGTCGGTGGGCCAGTAGGCGCCGTTGACGCGGTCGATCTGCTCGGGGAACCGCTGCGGCAAGGTGTTCAGCCACGCCACGATCGGATCGGCGAACGCCGGATCGTCGATGCCGACGCCCTCGGGTGCGTGGAACAGCAACAGCACATCGGCACTGTGATCGGTCCCGAACACCTCATCGCGCAATTGCGCCGCGCGCACCGACTCCGAGCCGGGATCGTCCCAGCCGCTGGAACTGAGCTGCCCGCCGAGCCCGAGCCCGTACCAGCCCAGCGCGAGCAGCCCGGCCACCATCACCCCGATGACGGTGAAGCGCCGCCGGACCACCACATCGGCCCACTGGTTCAATTCGGCGAACACTGGCCGCCTCCCATATTCATCGCACGGTTCGGCCCGGTCTGCTGCTGCACGTCGCCGATTCCGCCGGGCATCATCGGACAAGGCGGGATGAAAATGTACTCACGAATTCACTGCCGGTAGCGGCGAATAATCGCGGCCGACGGCTGTGTGTATTGCGATCGACGCGACGATACAACTCGGTCCGCCGCGTTCTGAGCCGGACCGCTTCGATTTCTGTGACCTCACAACACAGGCCCGTAATCGGTTGTGACGCATGTGCATCGGCGCGCCTGGCACGGTCGAGAGCTCCTGAACCTGCGGGCGGTCTGGTGGACGATCACAAGCCGCGCCGGTTTGTGCCCGTGGAGTTGCCCAACCTCCGTCGAATCGTTTCCATACCGTTTCATTCGGTCATAGTTTGGGCCGCATCGGTCGACTGCGTAGGGCCGCATGAGACGAGTGTGATCGCCGAGAGCGTTGGGGCGATCACCATTACCGAGACACCGGAGGAATGTGTGTCTGATATTGCCATCGTGGGTATTGGTTGTCGGTTCGCGGGTGGAATCGACTCACCGGAGACCTTCTGGGATTTCGTGATCGAGAAGCGGGACGGCGTCGTCGACATGCCCGCCGATCGCTGGGACTACCGCCGCTACTACGACCCCGAGCCACGCACGCCGGGCCGTTCCTACACCAAGCGCGGCGCCTTCATGACCACCGATCCGTGGGAGTTCGATCCCGACTTCTTCGGCATCTCCCCGCGCGAGGCGACGGTGCTCGACCCGCAGCAGCGGTTGATGCTCGAGGTCACCTGGGAAGCGCTCGACGACGCCGGATACGCCGGGCGCGCGGCCGGCTCGTCGGTCGGGGTGTACGTCGGCGGGTTCGTGGTGGACCAGTCGGTGATCGGCGTGGTCGGGCCCGCGCTGTTCCACACCGATATGCACACCCCCGCCAGCGCCTCCTACACCATGCTGTCGAACCGGATCGCCTACGCACTGAACCTGGTCGGCCCCGCGATCACCGTCGATACCGCGTGCTCGTCGTCGCTGGTGGCGTTCCACCTGGCCTGCCAGGCGCTCGACAACGATGACTGTGAGGTCGCGCTGGCCGGTGGCGTCAATGTGATGTTGCAGCCGGAGACCTTCGTCCTGATGTGCAAGGGCGGCTTCCTCGCCGCCGACGGCCGCTGCAAATCCTTCGACGCCTCCGCCGACGGCTACGGTCGCGGCGAGGGCGCGGGCATGGTCGTGCTCAAGAAGCTCGACGCCGCCGTGCGCGACGGCGACCGGATCTACGCGGTGGTCAAGGCGACCGGTTCGAACCAGGACGGGCGCACCACCGCGATCACGGTGCCCAATGTCGATTCCCAGGAAGCGCTGGCGCGGTCGGTCTGCGAGCGCTCGGGTCTGGCACCGGATTCCATCACCTACCTCGAGGCGCACGGCACCGGCACGCTGGTCGGCGATCCGGTCGAATTGCGGGCGCTGGGCGCGGTTTTCGGCGCGGCCGCCGGACGCAGCGACACCGTCGGCGTCGGATCGGTGAAGGCCACCATCGGCCACACCGAGGCCGCCGCGGGCGTGGCCAGCGTGATCAAGGCGGCGCTGGCCATCCAGCACCGCACGCTGCCGCCGCAGGGCTGGCTGGAGAAACAGAACCCCGATATCCCGTTCGAGGAGCTGGGCCTGCACGTACAGACCGAGGCGCAGCCGCTGCCCGCCGACGCACCGCCGATGTCGGTGGCGGTCAACGGTTTCGGCTACGGCGGCACCAACGCCCACGCCATCTTGCAGGAGTACCGGGGCGAATCGCCGCAGCCGGTGCAGACGACCCGGACCCATCTCGGCATCCTGCCCATCTCCGCCCGCAGCACCGCCGCCGCCCGTGCGCTGGCGGGGCGTTTCGCCGATCTGATCAGCGCGGGCGCCGATCCCGAACACCTCGCCGAAGCCGCGTGGACCCGGATGGCGCACCACCCGTACCGCACCGGTGTGCTGCTCGGCGACTCCACCGACGACCTGGTGCGTGAACTGCGCGCCTACGCCGGCGGCGAGGGCCGCGACGCGTCCAAGACCATCATTTCCCGTGCCGCCGAACCGGTGTTCGTGTTCTCCGGTATGGGCCCACAGCATTGGAAGATGGGCCGCGAACTGCTGGCCGCCGGCGGGGCCTTCGCCGACGCTGCCGCCGAGGTCGACGCCGAGTTCCAGAAGATCGCGGGCTGGTCGATCATCGAGGAGCTGAACAAGCCCGAGGAGCAGTCGCGGGTCACCCGTACGGAGGTGGCGCAGCCGGCCAACTTCCTCGTGCAGGTCGGACTCGTCCGGGAGCTGGCGCAGTACGGAATCACGCCCGCCGCCATCGTCGGCCACAGTGTGGGCGAGGTGACGGCGGCCTACATCAGCGGGATGCTGACGTTGACCGACGCGGTGCGCGTGGCCTACCACCGGGCCCGCTTGCAGGCGAGCACCGCAGGCACGGGCGGCATGCTCGCGGTCGGCCTGAGCAAAGATCAGGCGCTCGAACTCATCGGCGACGATCCGCGCATCGATATCGCGGCCGTCAACAGCCCGACCGCCCTCACCCTCTCCGGCGATGTGCAGCGGCTCGACGAGCTGGCCGAAAAGCTCACCGAAGACGGTGTTTTCGCGCGGCGCCTGCGCGTGGAGGTGCCGTATCACAGCCGCCTGATGGAGCCGATCGAAGCCGAACTGCGTGCGGTGCTCGCCGAGCTCAGCCCGCAGGCGCCCACCGTGCCGCTGTATTCCACGGTCACCGGCGCGCAGGTCACCGAGGGCGACTGGAATGCCGAGTACTGGTGGTCGAATGTGCGTCAGCCGGTGCGCTTCTTCGACGCCATCGGGGCCCTGATGGCCGCGGGCAGCCGGGTGTTCCTCGAGGTCGGACCGCATCCGGTGCTGTCGGGCAATATTCGCGAGGCGATGCTCGGCGCCGACGTCAACGGCACGACCGTCGCCACCCTCGACCGCGAACAGCCCGACACCGTGAGCATCCGCCGCACCCTGATCGGCCTGCACGCCGCCGGTGTGCTCGATCGCGAGCTGCTGTTCCCGCCCGATCGCCCGGCCACTCCGCATCTGCCGCTGCCGCGCTACCCCTGGCAGCGCACCCGGCTGCATTCGGCGCTGCCGCTGTTCGAACAGGCCCGCCTCGGCACCCCGAATTCCTATGCGATGCTGGGCGATCCGGATGTCGAAGGCCGACCCGAGTGGTTGTTGCAGGTGGGCACCGAACTGCTGCCGTGGCTGGCCGACCACGTCGTCAACGGCATCAAGATCATGCCGGGTGCGGCCTACCTGGACGCGGCGCTCAGTGCCACCGCCTCCCGGATCGGCGCCAAACAGGTGGCGCTCGAAGGAGTTCGCTTCGTCGCGCCGCTGATCATGGGCGCGCCGGACGTGCCGCTGGTCGCGTTGACCGTGGAGGAGGCCAGCGGCCGCTTCCTGATCCGCTCGCGCAGCGCCACCGGCACCGCGTGGACGGTGCACGCCTCCGGCCGGACCCTCACCGGCAGCCATGAGCAGACCGTGGTCCGGGTGCCGTCCATCGACGTCGGCGTGGATGTGGATCCGGCGATGTTCTACTCCGGCCTCGCCGCGGCCGGCTTGCAGTACGGCCCGTCGTTCCAGCGGGTGACCTCGGTGCGGGTCGGCCGCGACGCCGTGGTGGCCACCGTCGACGGCTCCATCGCCGCCGATTCCGGGCACCTCGCCCATCCCGCCGTGGTCGACGCGGCGATGCAGTGCGCGGCGCTGCTGTTCGCCGACGAACGCATCAACGAGGGCGTCATGGTGCCGGTCGGCGTGGCCGCGGTGCGCCTGCTGGCCGATCTGCCGGACACGATCACCGTGGTGGCCCGCCGCGATCCGAACGCCCGGCTGCGCGCCGATGTGGACCTGCTGGACTCCGATCACCTGCTGGTCGCGCGGTTGAGCGGATTGCAGATCGGCGCGCTCAAACCCGGTGACGATCCGCTGCACCGGATGGCCGACTTCTACTACAGCGACACCATGGAGGAACGCGACCCGATCGACCCGGCCGCGCTCGACGGGGCAGGTACCGCCTCCACCGTCATCGTGCAGCTCGGGGCAGGCAGCCGCGCGGGCGAACTCGCGGCGGCGCTGCCCGGCTCCCGGCTCTACGTCGCCGACCCGGCAGGGCAGTCGCTGGAAACCGATCTGGTCGCGAACCTGACGGCGGCGAAGGCCGACGGCCTCGACCGGCTGCACGTCTGCATCGTCGCCGGTGCGGTGGACGACGATATGGCCGACCTGTGGACGTTGAAGCGCCTCGCGGTCGCCGTGGACGAATTCGCCAACCCACCCGTGGAGGGCGCCGACACGCCGCAATCGGTGTTCGGCGACGGCGTCGCGCACTGCACCCTCGTCACAGAGGGCGCGTTCAGCCTGCCCGTCAGCCCGGTCCAACCGGATCCCCGCCAGGCCGCGCTGGCCGGCGCGCGCCGCGTGCTGCTCAACGAGCAGACCCCGCTGCGCTGGCGGCTGATCGACACCGAACCGGGCACCCCCATCGCCGACATAGCGGCCGAACTGGCGGTACCCGGCGCCTTCTCGCACGACAACTGCGACGAGGTACTGCTGCGGGCAGGCAAGCGCTGGGCGCCGGTGGTCACCAAACCGCTGCCCGACCGTCTCGAGGAGCTGGACTCGACCCAGCCGCTCACCGACCCGGAAGCCAACTTCGCCCTCGACATTCCCCGCAACCGGTTGCTGTCGGCGCTGGGCTGGCGGGAATGCCCGCGCACGGCTCCCGGCGCCGGTCAGATCGAGGTCCGCATGCAGGTCATCGGCCTGAACTACAAGGACCCGCTCAAGATCATCGGCCTGCTCGGCGAACGTGAGCTGGCACCGACCTACTTCGGCACCGTGCCCGGTATGGAAGGCGTCGGGACCGTGGTGCGGGTCGGCGACGGCGTCGACGACGTCGCGGTCGGTGACCTGGTGGCGGTGGCGTCCAAGGGCATGATGCGCCGCTACGCCGTGGTGGACCGCCAGCTCGCGGTCGTCCTGCCCGCCGACACCGATCCCGCCCACTGCACCAGCACCATCGCCTTCGGCACCGCCGAATACGCGCTGCTGGACCTGGCCCGGCTGGAACCGGGGGAGACGGTGCTCATCCACGGCGCGGCCGGCGGTGTCGGCACCGCCGCCATCCAGGTGGCCAAGGCACGCGGCGCCCGCATCATCGGTACCGCGAGCACCGACGAACGGCGCGCCCACGTGCTGGCCCTCGGCGCCGATTACGCGGTGAATTCGCGCTCGCTCAACTTCGTCGACGATGTGCTGGCCCTGACCGGCGGCGCCGGCGCCGATGTGATCGTCAGCAGCGCACCGGGCGAGATCCTGCGGCAGAACTTCAATGCCGCCGCCGAATTCGGCCGGATCGTAGAGGTCGGCAAGGCCGACATCTACACCGGCGGCCTGCTGGAGCTGGCCAACTTCGACAAGAACCTCGCCTACTACTCGATGGACCTGGACCGGCTGGTGGCGGTGCAGCCGCAACGGCTGGCCCGGCTGCTGGAGCGGGTGTTCGAGAAGGTCACCGACGGCACCTACACCCCGCTGCCGTATCAGCTCTACGAAACCGAAGAGGTGAGCAAGGCGTTCGAAGAAACGCTGCGCTCCTCGCGACCGGCCCGGATCGCCTTGCGGATGGATTCACCGCAACCACCGGTGCGTCCGTACCTGCCCGAGGTCGAGATCAGCGATACCGCAAGCTATCTCGTGACCGGCGGGTTCGGCGGGTTCGGCCTGGCGATCGGCCGCTGGCTGGCCTTGCGCGGTGCGCGCCGGCTGGTGCTGCTCGGGCGCCGCGGTCCGGCGACCGAGGAGGCCCGTCAGCAGCTCGAGGCCTGGCGTACCGTCGGCATCGAGGTGATCGAGGAACTCGCCGACGTCACCGATGCCGCCGCGATCGCCGAGGTCGTGGCCCGTAACCACAGTGCCGAACATCCGCTGCGCGGTGTGTTCCACGCGGCGGGCGCGGTGGCCGACAACCGCATCTCCAAGATGGAGTTCGAACAGCTCGACAAGGTGTACCGGCCGAAGGTGCACGGCGCACAGGTGGTGCATCAGGCCGTCGCCGACGCCGGGATCACCCTGGACATGTTCGTGCTGTGCTCCTCGGGCGGTTCGATGTACGGTATCTACGGCCAGTACAACTACTGCGCGGCCAATGTCGCGGTGGAGGCGCTGGCGGAGAAATGGTCGCGGGCCGGCGAACGCGCGCTGTGCATCGGCTGGGGCCACCTCTCCGGTGCCACCGGCGGCATGGCCTCGGACGAAACCGCCGAAAAGTACCTCGACCTGGTCGGATTCGGGCCCATCGACATGGCCGACGCCACCGCCTACATGGAACAGACCCTGCGCCTCGGGGTCGCACGCGCGGCCATCATCCCCACCGACTGGGCCAAACTGACCGGCACCTTCCCGCAGCTGGCCCGCACCGGGCGCACCATCGCGCTGGCCAAGGCCTCCGCCAAGGACACTTCGGAACTGGCGCGGCTGCGTGAGGAACTGGCGGCCATGGAGGAAACCAAGCGCGGCCCGTACATCGCCCGCAAGATGGCCGAGGAACTGGCCGTGGTGATGGGCGTGCCGGTGGAGTCGATCGACATGACGGTCCCGGTGCCCGAACTGGGCCTGGACTCGCTGATGGCGGTGGAACTGGGTGCGCGCGTCACCAAGACGCTCGGCATCGACCTGATGTCGTTGCAGATGGGCCGCTCGTTCAGCCTGGAACAGGCCGGTCCGAAGGTGGCGGAGCTGATTCTCGCGCACGAGGCGGGTCAGTCCCAGCCGGTAGCGGAAGCGCCGGTGGTGGTCGCTGCCGCGACGAACGGCCACAGCGACGCGGCTGCCGTGCACTCGAATGGGAACGGTTCGGCGGCGAGCGAGATCGTCGACGAATCGTCCATGGCCGTGGCGCGATAGGGAAGCGAGGTCACCGCCATGGTCGATTTCGGTCTCATCGATGAATGGACACCGGCGCCCGGCCGGCTCATCACCTGGGTCGCCTCGCCGCGGTCGCTGGAACGCGCACAGCAGGCGCCGGTGCATCCGGCACCGCCGTCGTTGCAACAGGAACAGTATCTGCGGCTGGCCGACCGGCACGCGCACGCCGAATTCCGGTTCTCCGGGCTGTGCCTGGTCACCGCGGAAATCCCGATCGCGGACCTGGACCGCGACACGATGACGCGGGTCATCCACCAGTTCCTGCTGCGTCACGACACCTTCCGCACCTGGTTCGCCTTCGAACCCGGTGGGGCACTGCGACGGCACCTGGTGCCCGAGGACGCCGTCGAATTCGTACCGATCGACTACGGCATGATCGACGACCCGGAGTCGATTCGCACCCACGTGGAGAAGACGACTCCGGGCCCGTTCCAATGGGATTGCTTCACCTTCGGTGCGATCGAGCACGGCGAATCGACCACGGTGTACCTCGCCGTCGATCATCTGCATACCGACGGGCTGGGCCAGTACCTGTCCGCCTCCGATTTCGCCCAGCTGTACGCGGGCCAGATGTGGGGCGAGGCGGAGCCGCTGCCGCCGGCGGCGAGCTACCTGGACTACTGCGTCGCCGAACGCGCGCACGCCGACCAGCTGACCTTGTCCTCGCCGGGCGTGCGGAAATGGCTCGAGTTGTTGCGCGGCAACGACAACCGGTTGCCATCGTTCCCACTGGATCTCGGCAAGCGCGGCGACGGCTACAACCGCAGCGCCCACCGCAGCATCCTGCTGCTCGACGAGGACGACGCGGCCAGGTTCGAGCAGGTGTGCCGCGCCCACGACGCCGAATTCGTCGGAGGTGCGTTCGCGGCCGCGGCATTGGCCGAACGCGAACTCACCGATTCCGACTACTACTTCGGCATGACACCGATCAGCACCCGGACCTCGGCGGCCGAGGGCAATTCGGTGGGCTGGTACGTGACGCTGGTGCCGGTCGCCTTCCCGCTCGGACCGTCCACCCCGTACACCCGGGCACTGACCATCGCCCAGCGCGCCTACGAGAACGGGCTCCGGCTGGCGCCCACCTCGTTCCACCGGGTGCTGGAGCTGTTACCGGCCGATTCCGAGATCAAGGCCGAGCCGGGCTGGGTCACCCCGATGATCTCGTTCATCGACGCCAGGGATTTCGCCGGGCACGAATTCTTCGACGAGATCACCGCCGGGGTGTACGCCAACCGCGCGGCGTCGGAGGAGGTGCTCATCTGGATCAACCGGCTGCCGACGGGGACCTGGTTGAGCGTCATCTATCCCGGCACCGAGATCGCGCACGCCTCGGTGGACCGCTACGTCGCCGCCATGAAATCGGTGTTCGTGGCGATCGCCGCGACCGCGGAAGCCCACTGACCAGGAGGATATGTGCCCACCGTGTTCCGGGATCCGTGGATTCCCGACGGCGAGAAATCGGTGTATTCGGTCCGGCCCGCCGACCAGCCACAGGGCTTCGAGATGACCAACCTCATCGTCCGCGAGCCCGGCGGGTACCTGTCGACGGTCGAAGCGCGCATCGGCGGGGCCGGACGCGGTGGCACCGAACTGGCGATGACCATCGAGCAGCGGTTCAAACGGGCCGGTGAGCGGTTGCGCGCCGAGCACTATCGCGCCGAAACGCGTTCCGGCGGCACGGTGGTGTCGCGGGAAGAGGCGACCTTCCTGCACACCACGCACTTGCAATTCGGGGCGGGCCCGGCACCGTTCCCGCTGAACATCATGCCGATCGCCGGTGGTCTGACGCTGCTACGCGGGCTGGAATTCACCGAGGGCCACGTGGAGCAGATCGACGTGTGGCTGGCCTTCTCGGTGCATTGGCCGCTGATCGCCAAGATCGAGAAACGCATCACCGTCGAGGTGCCCGCCGGCGCGGTGCCGTGCTGGCAGGTGCGGCTGCGACCGGGATTCGCGCAGGTGAACATGTTGCTGGACAAGGTGATCGGTGGCATCCTGCCGCCGTTCATCGCTCATTTCGAGGAGGCGGCACCGCATCGGCTGGTGCGGATGAGCTTCCCCACCCAGCTGGCGCTGTCGGGTCAGCGGGCGCTACTGGAGCTCACCGCATGACGATGGTGCCGGATCTGGCGACGCTGCGGGCGAAGGTACGCGGCGAGCTGCCGGCCTGGCTGGCCTTCGCCGGCTGCCTGATCGCGGTGTTCATGCAGATGATCGACGTGACGATCGTCAACACCGCGCTGCCGAACCTGACCGCCGAACTCGGTGCGTCCCGGTCGGCGCAGCTGCTGGTGATCTCCGGTTACTCGCTGGCCTTCGCCTGCACTCTGCTGACGGCCGCCCGGATCGGCGCCATGGTGGGCCGGCGACTGATGTTTCTGGCCTCGGTGGCGGCGTTCACGGCCGCGTCGCTGTGGTGCGGGCTGGCTACCGGCGCGATGGAGCTGGTGATCGCGCGCGTGGTTCAGGGTGCGGCCGGTGCCGGGATGGCGGCCCAGACGATCGCTATTCTGACCGCCAGTTTTCCGCGGGAACGTCATCCGCTGGTGTTCGCGCTGTATGGAGGTGTGGCGGGGTTCGCCGGGATGCTCGGGCCCATTGTCGGCGGCGCGCTGATCACCCTCGATATCGGCGGCTGGGGGTGGCGGTCGGTGTTCTTGATCAACCTGCCCATCGGTGTGTTCGCCTTCGCGCTGGCCTGGCGATTCCTGCGGCTGGGGCGGCCGGAGGGTCGTGACCGGCTGGATCTGGGTGGGGTGGCGTTGTCCACGGCCGGGTTGTTCGCGTTGATCTTCGCGCTCGCCGAGATCCAGCAGCGCGGCTGGCGGACGGAGCTGGTCGCGGTGATCGCTGTCGGTGTGGCGTTGACGGCAATGTTCCTGGTCCATCAGCGCAGGCGGGCCGAGCGCGATGCGAGTGCGCTGCTGCGGCTGGACCTGTTCGCCGACCGCGGCTTCCGCATCGGATCCGTGCTGGTCGGCGCGTTCTTCGGGCTGTTCACCGCCTTCGTCTTCGCCGCCTCGATCACCATGCAGGATGTGTTCGGCTATTCGCCATGGCGCGCCGGGCTGGTGATGACGCTGTTCGCGGTAGGGGCCGGAACCGGGGCGATCAGTTCACTGATCCTGGTGCAGCGCTGGGGGATTCGCGTCCTCGCCGCAGGCCTCGCGCTGTTCGGTGGATGCATGGCCGCGGGTGCGACCTACCTGCACCTGAGCGGGGGCGAAATCAATGCGCTGCTGTGGGCCGGGCCGGTGTTCGCCTCCGGTTTCGGGGTCGGCATTTTCGGGGTGCAGTTGCAGCCGATCATGCTGTCCGGGCTGGACGCGGACCGCATGTCGGAGGCCTCCGGTGTGCTGCCGACGATCGAGCAGGTGGGGAACGCGGTCGGGCTCGCGGTCTTGACGACGCTGTTCTTCGGTTCCCACACCGTCGGCGGCACCATCACCATGATGGCGGCGATCGCCGTGGTGGCGATGGGGCTGGCCGGGTTGACGCTGGCGATGCCGGAGGCCGGCGACCGCGCTCACGTCGAGTAGCCGGCTACTGCGTCGCGGTGCTGCGCTTGGGTAGCTTCCAGCCCAGGCGCGGGAAGTGGCAGGTGTACCCGTCGGGGAAGCGTTCGAGGTAGTCCTGGTGCTCGGGCTCGGCCTCCCAGAACTCGCTTGCCGGCGTCACCTCGGTGACCACTTTGCCCGGCCACAGCCCGGAATCCTCGACGTCGGCGATGGTCTCCAGGGCGGTGCGGCGCTGGTCTTCGTCGAGGTAGAAGATGGCCGACCGGTAGCTGGTGCCGATGTCGTTGCCCTGGCGATCCTTGGTGGTCGGGTCGTGGATCTGGAAGAAGAACTCCAGCAGGGCGCGGTAGTCGGTCTGATCCGGGTCGTAGACGATCTCGACGGCCTCGGCGTGCCCGGGATGATTGCGGTAGGTCGGGTGGTCGTTGGTCCCGCCGGTGTAGCCGACACGGGTCGACAGGACTCCGGGCTGCTTGCGGATCAGGTCCTGCATTCCCCAGAAGCATCCGCCCGCCAGAACCGCTGTCCGTGGATCGCTCATGCCGTCTCCTTCTCCTCACCGTTCCGATGGCGAAGTCCGGGGTCTCGAACCCGTGCTTCCGGTCGACCATAGAACGTGTCGCGGCATCGGATAATTCCGCAACCCTCGGGCGAGAGTGGCTCGGTATACCGTCGCCGGCCAGTCGGTGCAGGGCACTCCGGCCGCCCGATAGCTACTCCTCGGCGAACACCCTTGTGGCGCAACGGTATATCGATGACAATGAAACGGGCCGTCATTCGGCTTCAGGGGACGTATCGGCCGTCGCGCCGCACCGACAAGTGGGGATCAGATGAGAGTCAAACGTTTCACCGTCACCGCTGTACTCGCCATCGCAATGCTCGGGGCAACCACGGGTGTCGTTCAGGCGGAACCGCCGGCCGTCCACACCGTCGCTGTGCAGGGCGCCGACCAGGGCATCGGCTACACCGCGGGCCCGACCGCCGACGGCAAGGCCGTTTCCGCCACCGTCGACCAAGGCAGCTTCGCCCTCACCACCGGGGGTACGGCCGTCACCCTCACCGACGGCGCAGGCCGGGTCGTCGCCACCCTCCCGATGGCCTTCGTCGCCGACGGCCACAAATTCGGCCTCACACCACAGATCACCGACGCGGGCCGCACCCTCACCCTCACCCCGGTCGGCGCGCCCGCCGCGACCACCGACCGCATCGCCTCCTTCGTCGACGACGACGCGGCCACCCTGGCCCGCAAACAGCACAATGCCGGCGTCGGGGCGCTGATCGGCGCCGGTATCGGCGCGGTCCTCGGATTCTTCCTCGGCGGCGTCGGCGCCCTGGTCACCGTGCCGATCGGCGCGGGGATCGGAGCGTTGATCGGATTCTCGACGCCGTAGTGTCGCCGGCCCCGCGATCGTGCGGGTGAGGCGCCCATCACGCCGTCACACAAGGGTCGCCCGGGCGAGCTCACGGAGCGCCCGGGCGACCCTGGCCTGCAGATCGGGTCGCCCGTCATCGGCTGCCGAGCGCGCACTGCGACAGTGGCGCTCGGCTCCGCGATTCACCTGGTGAACGGCACGTGCGCCGCCGGGCAGCCACTGTCGGGCAGTACCAGCTCGATCAGATAGCGCTCCTGAACGGCGCGCACGCACGGACTGGTCGGGTCGTGGCCGTAGCCGGGGATCACCATCAGGTGGGCGTTGCCGAGTTCCTGCTGCGCCCGCTGAGCGGCGGGCAGGGGAGTGGCGGGGTCGAACCGGTTGTTGATCAGCAGCGCCGGGGTCTGGGTGTGCAGCGTCCACGGTCCGGTGTAGCGCTGCGGGTACTCGGGCACCTGCCAGGAGGCGCACGCTTGCAGCGGGTACAGCCAGTAGCCGCCGAAAGTGGGTGCGGTCCGGTCGAGTTCGCGGGTGAGTTCGGGCCAGCGGCCCGGATCGCGCGGCAGGGTGTTGTCGGCGCAAGTGATCGCGACGAAGGACTCGAGGAAGTCGTAGCTGAACGGTGCCGCCGCCAGCACCGCGCGGGCGGCAGCCGGATCGCCGAGCGGCCCGCGTCCGAGTTCGGCCAGCAGCTGGGCCAGTGCGGACCAGCCCTGATCGGGGTCGTAGAGCAGGGCGGCATGCACCAGCATCAGATCGTGGTAGCTGAAAGGCAGGGCGTCGGTGCCCGATCCGATGACGATCGGGGCCTGCTCGAGCCGATCGAGCAACGCGGTATGCCGTTGCCGTACGTTCGCACCGGCGAAGGCGCATTCGGCGGTTCCACTGGCCTCGCACTGCCGGAGAAATTCGGTGAGCACCTCTTCGGTGCCTGCGGCGGCATCACCGAGCGCGGTCACGCTGTCGTTGGTGTACCGCTGCGGGTCGATCATCGAACCGAGCTGCAACGCGCGCACCCGCTCGGCGAACAGCGCGCCATACACCTGGCCCAGGTAGCTGGCGTAGGAGTACCCGATGTAGTTCATCTGCGAGTCACCGACGGCGCGCCGCAGGAGATCCAGGTCGCGCGCCGCGTCGACGGTGGTCAGGTACGGCAGCATGGGACCGCTGTGCTCGGCGCACCCCGCGGCCAATGCACGAGCCGCCGCGGCCGCGGCCTTTTCCTGATCGGGATTCACCGGTGGGATCCGAAGACCGTCCCAGAACTGTTGCTGTGCAGCGTCATCAGCGAAACACCTGACCTGCCCGCTGCGCCCGATCCCGCGCTGATCGAAGGTCACCACGTCGAAGCGTTGCGCGATCTCACCCGACATCAGATCGGTATCACGAGCCCAGTCGTACCCGGACCCACCGGGCCCGCCGACCGCGCCGAACACCGTCCCGATCCGACGTCCAGGATCGGCCGCGGGCCGGCGAATCACCGCCAGCGACAACGTCTCCCCATCCGGCCGTGCGTAGTCCAGCGGAACCTGCGCCCGCGCACACTCATACCGCTCGAGCCCCGGCTCCCCACACGGCACCCACTCCAGCCGGGGAGTAGGCGCAGCATCCGCCTCCGCGACCAGCCGCTCACGCTGCGCAGCCCCATCATCCGGGCGATCCTGCTGCCCCGAACTCACGCACCCGGCCACCACCAAAGCTGTAACCACCGCAAGAACCGTTCGAGTCCACCGCACGCCCCGATGATCCGCCGCCCCACCCGGCCGAGCATCCTCCTTTGGATCGACATCGACCCCTGATTCAGGCCGATATCCACCCGGATCGCTGGAGTTGATCGACCGTACAGCACGCCAGCATGCATCGACTGCACGAGCACGACCGGCGCGGCAACTACGTGGTTCAAGTCCAGCTTCGCCAAGGAGGCGGCCAACTGCGTGGAGGTCCGTTTCGCGGTGAGTCGGTGCTCATGCGGGACAGCAAGTACCTGCGTGCGCCAGCGGTCGATCCGGCTCGGCAGCCTGTGATCGAGATGCCGGCCGCGCGGTGGGGGGAGTTTCTCGACAGCGTTGTCGATGGCGAGTCCTCGGCGGGGACAGGGTTGCCGGTGGTGGCTCGGGGTGTCGATGGGGTGGTGGTGTCCTTCGGTGGGGTGTCGCTGCGGTTTACATGGGCCGAGTGGGAAGCGTTCGTCTCGGGCATCGCGGTGGGGGAATTCGCTGCGGCATAACCGCGAGAAGGTTGCTCGACGCGTCCCGGCGGGCAGGGGACGGCTGGCAACTCGAGGCCATGGGGTCGATCGCTGCAGATCACGCGTAACGCTACGAAAAGATCTGCCGCATAGCATAATAGGTCCCCATTCGGAGGAGACCACACCTGGATCTGGGGGACGATGCTGGCCCGTCGGACGTTTCTGCATGCGGCGCTGGCCGCCTCGCTGGCCGGGTGCGGTGATGGTGTGCTGGGGACGCCGGGGGCGGTGCGGATCGCGGTGTCGTGGAGCGGGTCGGAGCTCGCGGCGTTCCGGCGGGTGCTGGAGGCGCTGGGGTTGGCAGGGTCGGTGGATGTGATTCCGCTCGGTGACGAGATCGGTACCGCGTTGACCGGGGGACGTTCGGCGCCGGAACTGGTGATGTTGCCGCTGGCGGGGCGTGTGCGGGAGCTGGCGGCGCAGGGGGCGCTGCAGGAGGTACCCGAATCGCTGTGGGCCGATGAAGCGCAGGAGCCGCGCTATCCGCCGGTCTGGCGCGGGCTGCTCTATCACGACGGACGCCCTTACGGTGTGCCGTTCAAGACGGCGGACAAGTCGCTGGTCTGGTTCGACCGGGATTCGGCGCGGAAATACGAGATCGGCGATCCGTCCCGGTGGACATTGGAGGACTGGCTGACCCGCATCGAGTTCCTCGCCGGCAAGGACATCCACCTGCTCGCGCTCGCCGCCGGCGACGGCTGGGCGCTGACCGACCTGTTCGAAAACCTGCTCTACGCCGAATCTCCGGACACCTACACCGAACTCGCCGCCGCGGGCCCGGACGCGGTCTGGGAACGCGACGCCGTGCGCGCCGCCCTGCACCGGCTGGGCACCTGGTCGGTCCACGATGCGGCCTATCCCGGCGGCATCGGCACAGCGTTGACCATGCAGTTCTCGGATGCGGTGCGGGAGGTGTTCGAACGGCGCCGGGCCGTGATGGTGGTCGCACCGGATTTCGCCGAGCCGGTCGTGCGCAAAGCCGTCGTGGCCTCGGGCCGCAATCCTTATGACGTCGTGGGGGTCACGGGATTTCCGGCAGTGGAAGCCGATGGGCCCGAGCCCCGGATCTTCGGCGGCGATGCGCTGGTGCTGAACCGGGCCGCCGACGAGCGGGCAAAGCAGGTGCTCGTCGCGCTGGCCGCGCCCTCGGCACCGCTGCAGTGGATCAACTCCTTCCACGGCTTCCTCGCCCCGAATCTGGCCACCGACGCCGCCTATTCGCCGTTCTTGCGGATGTCGGCCCAGCGCCTGCGCGAGGCGGTGGTCTTCGAGCTGCCCGACCGGTTCGGCCCGGCCGGTGGGCGGCACGAATTGTGGCGGGTGCTGACCGAGTACCTGATCGCCGTCGACGCCGACCGCGCCCACGTCGTCCGCGCGGTCAATCAGGCCGTTCTCGCGCTGGCCGGACGGTGAGTGCACGGCATGACCACGAACCCCGGTTTCTCCAGCAACGGTGTGCGATTCGAGCTCGCGACGCGACGAATGCGTGGCGCGCTGATCGGCGGCAGGCACCCCTGGCGCGGATGGGAACGCACCCAGCTCGTGCCCGCGGCGCTGCTGCTGGCCGTATTACTCGTCGCCTCGGCGTGGACGGTGGCGACGGCCGGGGCCCGGGTGGGCGTGCCGCTGGCGGTGCTCGCGTGCGGGGTCGTCGCGGTCTTCGTGCTGCGGAAGGCGGTGCGTCCGCAGCCGCGAGCGCTCATGTGGACGGTCTATGCCGTGGTGCTGGCGCCCGGTCCGTTGCTGTTCTGCCGCCTCGCCGGCGCCGACGAGCTCGGGGTGTACGCGCGCACCTTGTTGTTCGTGGCCGCCGGTCTGGTGTTGATGGCGTTGGCGCTGGCCGCGGCCTGGTTCGGGCGCGGGGTGCGCTGGGTGTGGTTGCCGCTGGTGGTGCCGTTTGGGATCGCCGCGTTCGTCTCGGGTCTGGCGTTCCGGGTGATGTTCGACCAGGCGGTGCCCGTGGGCGACGTCGACACGTTCCGCACCGGATATCGGTGGATGCCGCTGTTCGCCTTCTGGTGGACCTGGTTCGGTTTCCTCGCCGGCATCTTCTCGGCGGCGCTGCGCGCGATCGAATCCGACTCCGTGCGCTGGGGTTACCTCACCGGACCCACCACCTCCTTCCGGCCCGCGGTGCTGATGTGGCGTCTGCTGCGGCTGATGCAGCCGGTGCTGCTGGTCACCGGCATTGCCGTGGTGGTCGCCGCGGCACGGGTTTTCGACGTGATCCTCATCGGCGTACCGGCCTCCTATCAGTACCAGCGCGACAGTGCGACCGTGCGCTGGTGGCGACTGGTGACAGGGGAGAGCAGCACCGCCGAGGCAGCGATGTATTCGGTGCCGTTGGCCGTCCTGGTGGGAATGTGCGCGTTCGCGCTGTGGAAAGCGGGCGGCGCCAGGGAGATTCGGCTACCGCTACGCCCGAATCCGCACGAACCATACGGTGTGCCGCGCACCCAGTGGCCCACCACCGTCTTCGCGGTGCTGGTGGCGGTGGTGTTCGCGACGCCGTTGCTCGTCTTGCTGTGGGTGTCGACGCGCCGGCCGGGTGGCCGCGGCTGGCCCGCGCTCGGCCGGGTCTGGGAGGCGGGCCTGCCGTCGACGCTCGGCCTGACGACCCTGGTAGCAACCGTCGCCACCGTGCTCGCGGTCTCGGCGGCGCTGCCGGTGGCACGCTGGCTGTCGACCACCGCCTCGGGCACCTGGCGATTCCGCATCGCCATCACCGGGCTGGTGGTGCTGGCCGTGCTGCCCGCCCAGATGTACCTAGGGCCGATCGACCAGGTGAGTGGGGCGCTGGGGTTCTCGGGCACGCAGTATCCGTTGATGCTGGTGCACGCGGCGGCCGGCATTCCGGTCACCGTGCTGATCCTGCGCGGCGCGCTGCGGGCGGCGGCGGAGAATCCGCGCACCGCGTCGATCCATGGCCTGGCCCGGCCGGGTGCAGTGGCGCGACGACTGTGGGCCGGGGTCGGCGGCGCGGTGGTCGCGGCCGCGGTGCTGGAGTTCGTGCAGGTGTGGAACGACTTCTTCGTCAGCCTGATGATCAGCGGCGCGGGGGTGAGCCCGTGGTCGCTGCTGCTGTGGGGCGAGGCCCGCCACTTCGAGGAGAACCTGCCGCAACTGGCCGCCGGTGCACTGGTTTTCGCGATCGTTCCGGTCACGCTGCTACTGGCGACCTGGCGACGGTTCCTGGTGCCTGCGCTCACCGGAGGAGTGCTGCGGTGACCGAGCAGACGCGGCGGCCGCGGTCCCCGGTGGTGCGTGCGGTGCCGTCGACCGGGATCCGGCTCCGGTTCGGCGGCGGGGCGCTGGCCGGCGCGATCCTGCTCGGTCTGGTGATCAATATCGTGTCGAGCCTGTTCCTCGAACGCGGTATCGGCCTGCTGATCTCGGTGGGGCTACTGGTGATCGGCGTGATCGTCGTCGTGGTGCTGGTGGTCCGGTGGTTGTCGGCCGAACAGCGCAGACTGCGCGAAAGCCCTTATACGGCACGTGAACTCGAACTACTCGCTCAGTTCGACGATGCCGAGACCCCGATCGGCGTGCACACGTGTGCCCCGCGCCCGGGCGCGGTGCGCGCCGGCTCCGGTGTCGAAGCGAGAGTGCTGGGTGCGCTGCCCGTGCACGAATACACCGCCGCTGCCTTGCTCGAGGTGCTGACGGCGATACTGGACGCCCCCACCCGCATCCCCGCGGCCGAGGACCCCGCGTACCCGACCGCGCCGCTGCTGCTCGCCGAACTAGAACGCCAGGGCTGCGTCGAGGTCGCCGGAGTGCAGCAGTACCGCGTCGTCACGATGCCACCGGCGCGCGCGATGGCCGGGATACAGACCCAAGTCCAGTGGCAAGCCGCGATCACCGCACTGGCACGTCACCACGCCGACCAGGCCGAACGCTGGGCGACCGGTCTCGGCACGCTCCGCTTCGCCGCCGCCGCGCGAGGCTGGTTCGAGGCGGAAGAATCGTTCCTGCGCCGGCTCGTCCTCGGCTGCGCGGCACACGGAGCTCGACTACCGCGCAGCGCGACACCCGGCCTGATCCGGATCACCGACGCTCTCGATGTGTGGCACGCGCGCACCGGTGGATACGACGTGGAACTGGCCGAGGCGGTGGCCGAGCTGCCCGGGCTCGACACCTTCGGCGCACACGCCGCCCAGGTGACGCTGCGCGCCGGCCGGACCGACCGCACACCCCGCAACGGCGAAGGCGGCCGCTATGCCGATCTGGCGGCCCGCCGCGAACACGCGACGGCCCTCGCCGAGCTGCCCGATCCGGCAGCGGCAGACCCGGAGCAACTGGAGCTGGGCCGCAAGCGGCTCGAACGAGTCTGGTGGCTGCTGCCGCGCGAGGACATCCCCGGCGAGGTGTGCGCGCTGGTCAACCTCGGTGTGGTCCTGCTGTGTCAGGGCCGCCTCGACGACGCACAGGATCGCCTCGAACTGGCCGAGGCGCTGACCAGCCAGGGCCGCGACCCGGGCGGCCGCGCGCACATGCACGAGATCCTCGGTCATGTGTGGTGGGCGCGCGGCGAGGGGATCCGGGCGCTGCGCTGCTGGCGCATCTCGCTCACCGCGAACCTCGCGCTCTGCGACGAACACGCGGTGGCCCGCTGCCTCCAGCACCTGGCCGCCGCTGTGATCGTCGACCCGCGCTGCGCCGACGATGTGCTCGGCCCCGACCCGCAACGCCTACCGCGCGTCGCGGTCAAGGAAGCGACCGGCTGGCTCGCCCACGCGCTCCGGCTCAACCCGCGCGCGCTGACCGCCGCCGACTACCGTGACCTCGCGATCCGGCAGTACGGCATCGCACCGCGCAGCAGCATCGGCCACTGGCCGCTGGCGCTCGAAGAGAGCGTGCCGGGCGATTGATCAGTCCGGCGGTTCCTGGGCGCCGTCGGTCTCGGCCAGCTCCGGAGCCACTTCGCGGGTCGCCATCCCGCCGTCGCGACCCTGATCGGTGGGGCCGGGACGTCCGCCCTCGGGCTCGTCGGTGTCGTCGGTGTCGTTCTGTCGCGGCATGAGTCCTCCTCGGTGTTTCCCACGCAGTACCCGCTCCCGACGAGTTCGATCACGCCGGTGCGAGGAACTTTCGCGGTGAACACGGGGCTGCGCTGCCGGGACGAAGACGCAGGGTTGCGCAGCCGGCCGGATCAGGCAGCCTGGTGGATCTGGTGCGCCGAATCCCCGACGACGGCGGTATCGGCCCCGGTCAGCGTGCGGATGAACGCGATCTGCGCGGCCCGCCCACGCGCCGCCGAGCGTTCGAACTGGCCAGGAATCACCCGCGCCCACGCCGAGCGGGCGAGGTTGATCGGCGCGCGCAGCATCGGGTACCACGGCGGCGTATAGGCGGGCAGGCCGAGTTTCTTCATCGCGTCGGGGCCGAGCAGCATGGTGGCGATCGACAGGTGCTGCGATCGGGCGATGCGGCGGCGCGGTCCGGCGAGATGGTCGTAATGCCAGCTCAGCGGTTCATCGCGCATCGGCAGCGCCAACTGGGGTGAGGTCTTGTCGGGGTTCGTGATGGCCGTCATGGTGTGGTACAGGATGCGCACGCTGTCGCGGAAATCCTTGGGCAGGAAGCGTTCTTGCACGCCCATCACCCAGCCGACGTAGCGGGTGAAGTGCGCGACGGCGTCGGCGTCGCGGGGCGTCACCAGCGCGCCCATACCGATCGCGCCGATCATGGGCGCGATGAGCGCGCCGATCAGGGTGGCGGCCATATCGGTCTGGTTGATCGGCAGACCCCACTCCTCGCCACGCCAGTCCGGCTGGGCCGCGATATGGCGGCGGACCATCGAATGGATCATCCGCACATGCACCGTCGACCGGTAGCCGAGACCGAGCCGGCGCATTCCGTCGGTCGAGGTGACGTCCATCGCCCACTGCGTCGTCTCGGCGAACCGCTTGGCCGGCCCCTTCTCCAAAGCCCCGGTGCGCAACAGGGTCTTGTTGAACCCGGAGGCCAGGTACCCGCCGAGGAACGACATATCCCGGGCGACGTAGAGCCCGTCACGTCCGCCGAGGCCGAAGACGAGCTCGGCATGGCGAATCTTGTTCCAATCGACCCAATCCGGAACCGCCTCGACGTAGTCGAAGAACCCCCGCAGCGGCTCGGGGGCTTCGGGCACCGCGGCGATCCCCTCGCGCAGGGCGCGCTCGAACAGCGGGCGGGTGTTCGCCATTCCTTCGCGGTACATCCAGGCGACCAGCTCGTCCATCGGCTCATCACCGATTGTCAGGGCCGCGCCCCATTCGGCGAACTGCGCCGAGGTGGGCTTGTGCAGGCCGAGCGCACGCGCGAACGGTGCCAGCCCGAGCCCCGGGACGGTCTGTGGTGCGTCCGGGTGGCGGCCGGGGATCGTCGAAGCCATGGTCACTCTCCTTTGAGTTGGCGCGCACAGCGGGCACCGGGATGGATCGACCGGTGCTCTCGTTCGCAGCTTCTGGCAAGAGTCTCTACCAGAAATGACGGTTTGGCAAGACTCTCTGCCAGAGCTGGTTCGGCGGGCATCGGCAGTTCACCCGCAGGGGGTGATTCGCCGGCTGCGGACGGCCCCTAGCGTCGGTTCCGCGCGTGGTGGGTCCGCCCGCTCGCCCAGTGATGGTCCGGCAGTCGAAAGGGGTGCCGATGAACGGCATCGTGGTCGCGGTCGTCGGCGTCCTGCTGTGCTTCTACGGCATCCGGTCGGTCCACCTGGGGATCCTGGCCATCGGATTCGGGCTCGGCTGGATGATCGCCGACCTGTTCAACGCCTCGTTCTGGTGGCTGCTGCTCATCGGCCTGATCGGTGCGATCTCGTCGTGGGTGGTGACCTCGCTGATCTTCCGGTTCGCCTCGTATTTCATCGGCGGGCTCACCGGCGCGATGATCGGCACCAAACTGGCGATGGTGCTGCAGCCCGGCGACAAGAACTGGGCGCTGAGCATGATCGTCGCGCTCGCGGTCTGTGTGGCCGGTGCGTTCCTCGCGCAGAAGTTCCGCGCCCGCGCCCTGCTGTGGCTGACCTCCATCGGTGGCGCCAGCATGATCCTCAGCGGCGTCGCCCGGATGAGCGACTCGCTCGAGTTCCTGCGCAGCCCCGACCCCGGCTGGCAGCAGGTCACCTCCACGCTGGCCTGGATCGGGCTGTCGGTGCTCGGCTGGATCACCCAGCGGCACCTGTTCGCGGAGAAGCTCGGCATCGAGCACCTCGCCGGCGACGCCCGCGCGAGCGATATGCGCCAACGCAACGGCGGCTGGCCCGCGGGCTGAGCCGCGACGGCGTATCGCGGTGCGCGCCATCAGCGGATCTCACAAGCCGGTAGCCGACTCCGGTGATATCACCGGGCCTGACTAGCATTTATGCGGCGAACACTTCGATCAAGCCCGAGGATCTGCGTTGACGACTGAACAACTCGACCGCTGGAACAGCCAGGAAGCAGCCGCGGAGGCGATGATCCCCATCATCGGCACGTTGTACCGAGACAAGGGCGTCACCATCCTGCTGCACAGCCGATCGCTGGTGAACAAGTCGGTGATCAGCATCCTGCGCACGCACCGCTTCGCCCGCCAGATCGAGGGCGAGGAACTGTCGGTCGAGCAGACGCTGCCCGTCCTGCAGACGCTCACCGAGCTGGACCTCGGCCCCTGCAAGATCGACCTCGGTCAGCTGATCATGGCCTACCGCGCCGACGACCGCGGCCTGTCGATCCGCGAATTCACCGCCACGATCCTCGCCGATGTGACCAACGGCAAGGTGCAGTCCAACGGGCCGCGCGATGTGGTCCTGTACGGCTTCGGGCGCATCGGCCGCCTGGTGGCCCGGCTGCTCATCGAGAAGGCCGGCTCCGGCAACGGCCTGAACCTGCGCGCGGTGGTGGTGCGCCGCGGCGGCGCCGACGACCTGGTCAAGCGCGCCTCGCTGCTGCGCCGCGATTCGGTGCACGGCCAGTTCAACGGCACCATCAAGGTCGACGCCGACAACGACACCATCATCGCCAACGGCAACGTCATCAAGTTCATTTACAGCAACGATCCGTCGGCCGTCGACTACACCGAGTACGGCATCAACGATGCCATCCTGATCGACAACACCGGCAAGTGGCGCGACCGCGAGGGTCTGTCCAAGCACCTGCGCCCCGGCATCGCGAAGGTCGTGCTCACCGCGCCCGGCAAGGGCGACGTCCCCAACATCGTGCACGGCGTCAATCACCGCAGCCTGGACCTGTCGCAGCAGATCTTCTCCTGCGCCTCCTGCACCACCAACGCGATCGTGCCGCCGCTGAAGGCCATGGACGACGAATTCGGCATCATCCGCGGCCACGTGGAGACGGTGCACTCGTTCACCAACGACCAGAACCTGCTCGACAACTACCACAACGCCGACCGCCGCGGCCGCTCCGCGCCGTTCAACCTGGTGCTCACCGAGACCGGCGCCGCCTCCGCCGTCGCCAAGGCGATGCCCGATTTCAAGGCCAAGATCACCGGCAACTCCATCCGCGTCCCCACCCCCGACGTCTCGATGGCCATCCTCAACCTGCACCTCGAGCGGGAAACCACCAAGGCCGAGGTGAACGATTACATGCGCCGGGTCTCCCTGTCCGGCCCGCTGAGCCGCAACGTCGACTACACCGCCGCCACCGACGTCGTCTCCAGCGACTTCATCGGCTCCCGCGCCGCCTCCATCATCGACGCCAACGCCACCATCGTCGAAGGCGACACCGCCATCCTCTACGTCTGGTACGACAACGAGTTCGGCTACTCGTGCCAGGTGGTGCGCACCGTGCAGTACATCTCGGGCATCGAATACCCGACGTACCCGCAGCTCGAGGCATCGCAGACGGTTGCGGCCGTCGCCGGCTGATTCGCCGGTCGGCTCTACGGCAACGCCGAGGTTCCCGGGGACCCCATACTCGTGAGGGCCCCGGGGACCTGTCCGCTGCCGGTGCAGCCGTAAGTCACTGCTTGTCCCGATGTTCGGGCAGCGTCAGCGCAAGGATCAGCACGGCCAGCGGCAGGCCGATCGCTATGACATACCCCAGTGTGATCACCGCGTCTGCCCGGTCGGTCCAATTGGTGCGGATTGCCGAGGATGCCGCTCAGCGCCGGTGATCAGGTCGACTGCTTCGGCGATTATCCACCACGGAGCGTCGGGCTCGAGTGCGCCGACGTGGGGGATCACCACCGCGTCGGCGACGTGGTCGAGCGCGTGCTGCACGGCGATGAGCGCCGCAAGCACGGCAGCTGTATCGGTATATACCGTGTAGACGATCCTCAGCCGGTGCCTTTGGATGAGTGCATCAAAGACAGCTGGGTCGTGTCGGCTGTGCAGAAGCGCGATCGCGCGTGTTCGTTTGTAGGGCCCTGTCGAAGCACCCGATGGTCCTTGAATCAACATTTCCTGGCCGATCGGGTGCCGGTCGATAGGTTGATCATTGTGAGGCCTCGATGAATTGCGCCGCGAGCTGGAACCGAGGGCATTTGTGTGGGGCGTGGTCAGCCATCACATGGATCGCGTGCGCTCGGCTGCGGACCGGGCCGGTGCTCTTGCAAGCTGCCGGATAATCAAGATGACGGAGGCCGGCGGCTACACGCTCGAGCAGATCACGGTCCTGGGTATGCCGGCGTCGGAAGGCCGGCGGGGTCGACTGGTTGCGTGTGAGTCTGGTGGGAAGTTTCATAGGCTTCTAGATTCGCGGGTGTCGCTTGATCGAAGAACACACCGGACCGCTACCGAGCCCGTACCCTGGCCGTACTACAGCTGAGGGGAGGAAGTCTGCGAGATGGCGATCGTTGTGTGGACCGGGCTCGAAGTCGCCGCACTGCGTGCAGCGTTGCGGGACACACAGGCTCAGTTCGCCGACCGGATCGGTTGTTCGCTCGAAGCGGTCGGCAAGTGGGAACGGCGGGGTTCCGGCATCACCCTGGGCGCGAAGTACTCCGAGTGCATGGACACCACCCACCGAAGGCTCGACGACGACCAGCGGGAGCGGTTCGAGGCCGCGCTCGAGGGTTGGCGGGAGAGTGCTCCCGCGACAGTGCCGCGGCTTGCCCCGACCATGGCCGCCCGATCGATGCCACGGTCACGTCTATCGGTGGCTCACCCGGCTGGTGACGTCATACTCGGCAAGCCGAAGCACGAGTCCCCCGAAGGCATCATTTTTCAAATCCGGCGAATGCTGTTGGGATGCATGCCCGACTCGCCACCCGGCGACCAGCGGGAAGCGGCCGCCTCGGTAATTCGCGCGTGGGACCTGTTCTTCTCGGCTCGATTCCACGAATTGGAGCGTGAGCTTCCCGCTGCTCTGGCAAGAGCATGCAGCACAGCGGATTCGGTGGTAGGGGAGCAGCGGCGCCCGATAAGTATCGCGTTGGCGAAACTGTTGCACGTCTCGTCGAACCTTCTGGGCTACGTAGCACACGAAGACCTGGCCGCCCTGGCGCTACTGCGGGCAAAGGCGCTTGCGGCGGAGAGCGGAGACGAGCTGTCACTAGCGGCGATCGAGGGCTCGCAGGCATGGCTTCTTGCGAAGAGCGGCATGTATGAAGACGCAGTAGCCCATGCAGACCAGGCAGCATCTCGCATCGAACCCCGCTTATCGGCGGCCAGCCCGCGGCGTATCGCCATCTGGGGAGAACTTCTGTGTTATGCCGCATTCGCGGCGTCGGGAGCCGGAGAACATCGCGAGGCGCGACGGTACCTTCGGCTTTGCGAATCCGCCGCGACACAACTGGACGGCAACTACCTCGATAGGCCTGAACCATCCAATGTTTTCGGGTACACGTCGGTCGCCGGCTTCGGTGTTGTCGTCGAGATCAGTGCCGGCCGCCCGACCGAGGCTCTGAAACTTGCCCGAGTAATCAGCGATGGCCGCAACGGAATTCCGCCTACGCTCCGCAGTCGCTGGCTCATCAACGTCGCACAAGCTCGAATCAGCAGTCGAGACGATGCAGGTGCCGTCGATACCATTCGCCAGGCGTGGTCGTTGGCGCCGGAATTCATCGGGCATCTACCTCAGGCACACACGCTCACCAACGAGCTGATCAATAGCCGGCGTGGGCACAAGCTGGACGGGCTTGTCGACCTTGCCGGGCGCCTGGGTATGTCGGCCCAAAGGGTCGGGACGCGGCCGTGATAGTCAACCCCGCGGCATTCACCGTCTTGTGCTACGGCGACTCCAACACCTTCGGTCAACCCTCGGATGGGCGCGGCCGATTGCCGTCCGACCTGCGGTGGACCGGGCGCCTCCAGCAACGTCTGGGTGCCGGATACGCGATTATCGAGGAAGGTCTCGGCGGGCGCACCACCGACCTGGACGACCCTGATCGGGATGACCGCAACGGCCGCATCTACTTTCGGCCATGCTTGCGCAGCCACTCACCGCTGGATCTGGTCGTCATCATGCTCGGCAATAACGATCTCAAGACGAAGTTCAATCGAGAAGCCGACGCGATCGCCGCCGCGCTCGAAGGGTATATCGACGACGTAGAGCGCACCGCCTGGACCCGTACCGGTGGGGTGCCCGCGATATTGCTGGTGAGTCCGATTCACCTCGATGCCGAACAACCCGGATTCGCCGAGCAGAGTTCTGAATACGATGCCGACTCCGTCCGCAAATCGCGCGAACTCAGCGCCGTGATACGCCGCCTCGCAGACAGGCGCAAGGCCTCGTTTGCAGACGCGGCAATTGTCGCCTGTCCGGGAGTTGACGGTGTTCACCTGAGCGCCGATTCGCACGAGGCACTTTCGCAGCTCATCGCGAACGAAATCCGCTCTATCGTATGATCGGGGGATAGCGATTCTGCTGAGGCTTGAGCGCATCGGGGCCGAGCGGCCCGCTGACCTTTCGCGCTGTACCTCCTCACCCACGCCGCCGCTATCGAGGAGTTCAATGCGCTCGAAGCCGAATTCGATGCGGCGGACAGCGAACTCGATACCACCGCTCGCGAGAAGATAGGTGAGGGCTTCTGGTTCGTGGCTCGTGCCTACGGTTTTCGAGGAGGCGAACGTGGAGGAGCTGATCGCCAGTCGGGAATGGTAGGCATCGGTGGTCGGTCGGCGGCTACCTATGCTCCGGGTTGGCGAAGTCGGGGCGGCAGCCCGCATCCCATTCGCTGCGGCGGTTGCCTTCGGCGGGGAAGCCGCCGGCGGCGCGGAGCATGGCGGCCAGGTGCATCAGGTTGTAGGTCATGAAGGTGAGGTTGCGGTTGGTGAAGTCGTTGTCGGGGCCGCCTGAGCCGGGGTCGAGGTAGGAGGGGCCGGGGCCGGCTTCACCGATCCAGCCGGCGTCGGCTTGCGGCGGGATGGCGTAGCCGAGGTGCTGCATGCTGTAGAGCAGGTTCATCGCGCAGTGTTTGACGCCGTCCTCGTTGCCGGTGATCAGGCAGCCGCCGACGCGCCCGTAGTAGGCGTACTGTCCGGCGTCGTTGAGCAGGCTCGAACAGGCATACAACCGTTCGACCACCCGCTTCATCACCGAACTGTTGTCACCCAGCCAGATCGGCCCGCACAACACCAGAATGTGCGCCGCCATCACTTTCTCGAACAGCGCGGGCCAGGCATCCCGCTCCCACCCGTGCTCGGTCATATCCGGCCACACGCCGGTCGCGATGTCGTGGTCGATCGCCCGAATGATTTCGACCTGCACACCGTGCTGGCGCATGATCCCCGCCGAACGATCGACCAGTCCCTCGGTATTGCTGACCTCGGGGGAGGGCTTGAGTGTTGCGTTGATGAACAGCGCTCGTAGCCCGGCGAACCGGTCGGAAACCTCACCTTCCGTCACCAACGGATCCACGCCAAGCTCCTTTCATAGAAGCAGCCGACTAGCTGTCGCTACCCGCGTGGCAGACGGGCTTCGCATTCCTCGAACGGCACGCCCGACTGGACGCAGTCGTAAAGACCGCTTTGAACGTCCCCGGAGGTTGGTGGCTCACCGCAGAGCAACCCGCAGCGCTTGTAGCCCGGCACGTCCGAGCCGTCAGGGTAGTGGCAACCGGAGTCGTCGCAGGTGTAGTCGCGCATGTTGGGGTCGTGTGGCCTGAGATTTCGCGACAGCGACCACACGTAGGCGTCGGTCTGCGACACCTGAGTGCAGTAGACAGTCCTGCCGTCGGCAAGCTGCGCGACAGCGCCAGGTTCTTCGCAATAGTCGTTCAGTTCGACCTGTTGCCGGGCGATCGGGGCGGCGGACCCACTGTCGAACGGCGGCGCAGCAGCCACCGCTCCGGTGGATACCGCCGCGAGGGCGACCGCACCGAAGACGGCTCCGGTGAGCCGGGTGATAAAAGTTGTCTGTGACGCGATGGACTGCATCGGAAAGGTCCCGTCTGTCGGCCCCGACCCGTCCTGTGTCGACTCTAGCGCCGAGGGCTCGCGGCCACGCTCGATTCGCCGGCGGGAATTCCGATGCGCTATTCGCGGCCGGCCGTTCGGCGTCCGACCACTCAACGAAGCCCTCCTCGACGAGCAGCACCGCGCGGCGGGCCCATCGGCCGGCAACGGCCTGCTGTCGCGCACGGTGGGCGTGCGTGACGCGGTCCTACCGTGGGTCGGGGGGCGCCTGACCTCTGTGGCCGCCGGTTCGACGGCGAGATCGGTTTCGGCAGTTGAGACTCCGGGCGCTGGGGGCCGGGCGATCGGACGTCCCGATGAGTGAGCATTGACCCACTTCAGCGCACCCGACCCGTGTTAGAACGTGTTCTCATCTTTCGGGATGCGGCAAGAAGATCAGCCTGCTGCCGCCCCGAACAGTTCCTCCGAGGAGGGTGCAATGAGAGCTCTGCAATCAGATCCGGAAATCCGGGAAATCGAGGCCGAATCCGCACCGGCCCGATTCGCGCGCGGCTGGCACTGCCTGGGCCTGCTCCGCGATTTCGCCGACGGGAACCCGCATACTGTCGAAGCATTCGGCACCAAGCTCGTCGTCTTCCGCGGCGAGAGCGGCGGAAAGATCAACATTCTCGACGCCTACTGCCGCCATATGGGCGGTGATCTGTCCGAAGGTGAGATCAAGGGGGATGAAATCGCCTGCCCCTTCCACGATTGGCGCTGGGGTGGTGACGGTCGCTGTAAGCAAATTCCCTACGCGCGTCGTGTTCCTCCCCTCGCCAGGACCCGGGCGTGGACCAGCCTGGAGCAGGACGGAATGCTGTTCGTCTGGCACGATCCGGAAGGCAAACCACCCACGGCCGAGGAAACGATTCCTCGTATCGAGGGCGCCGAGAGCGACGAGTGGACCGATTGGCACTGGTACACCACGGTCGTCGACAACAACTGCCGCGAGATCATCGACAACGTCGTCGACATGGCGCACTTCTATTACGTACACGGCTCTTTGCCGTCGTACTTCAAGAACGTTTTCGAGGGTCATATCGCCACCCAGTACTTCAAAAGCGAGGCCCGGGAGGACTTCGCGGCGCCGGAGGGACAGCCGAAGCTGCTCGGTTCCACATCGGTCGCCTCGTATTACGGGCCGGCGTTCATGATCGACGATCTCACCTATCACTACGAGACCGGCGATCAGCGGACGGTGTTGTTGAACTGCCACTACCCGGTCAGCTCCGACAAATTCATACTGATGTACGGCATCATCGGCAAGAAGATGCCCGGTGTTCCCGATGAGGTCGCGGTGCAGGCCGCGGTCGCGCTCGGAGATTACATCCGGCTCGGATTCGAGCAGGATGTCGAGATCTGGCGGCACAAGGCCCGCATCGACAATCCCCTGCTCTGCGAGGAGGACGGGCCGGTCTACCAGCTACGCCGCTGGTACAACCAGTTCTATCTGGACCGCGCCGACGTCACCCCGGAGATGGTGGACCGGTTCGAACACGAACTCGACCTCACCAGGGCTCAGGCGGTGTGGCGTAAGGAGGTCGCCGACAATATGGCTGATCAGGCGAAGTCGACCGGGACGGCGACGTGACCGCGAACCGTACCGACAACCGACTCGAAGACGTTCCGCTGCAACCGCTGCGTTGCCAGGAATGCGCAGCTCGAGTGCTGGTTCGCAAGAGCAGCCGGGCCCAGACGAGCGTGCAATGGAACGCCGAAGCGCGCTCGGCGTGTCAAGAGTTGGGAGCATCGCCGTTGCCGGGCCCGGCGCTGGCAGGGTGTTCACGGCTCCGGGAAACCATCGACGCGGCGGTTGCCTCCGGCGAACTGCACGTTGTCGAAACACAACTGGTGTGACAGCTCGCGGGCTCACCGAACGGTGAGCCCGCGAGTCGTTGTGCCCAGCTGGGTCGGTCTCACGGCTTCCAGGTGATCCGTCCACCCTGGAAGTCCTGGGCTTTGCCGCCCTGATGGTCGTATTCGTCGCTGGTCGGATAGCCGTAGCGCCCGTTTTCCGCGCCGGCGGCGAGCCAGGTGTCGCGGATGGAGCCCCAGATGATGTGGGCGCCGGTGGCCGGGGACCAGTAGATGTCGCCGCCGTTGAAGCGGTTGTAGCGGCCGTTGTTCTTGGCGACGGCTTCGTCGGTGATGGGGAAGCCGAGGGGGCTGTTCTCCCAGCCGACGGTGCCCCATTTGTCGCGGATGGCGCCGCCGATCTGGTGGGCGGCGGTGCCGAGGGACCAGTAGATGGAATTGTTGCGTTCGAAGGCCTGGAATTTGCCGCCGTTGGCGTCGAGTTCGGGGGTGATGGGGTTGCCGAAGGTGTTGTAGCCGCCGGCTTGGTCGTATTTGACTTCGATGGCGCCGCCGACGTCGAAGGGGCCGATGGGGCGGGCGCCGGCGGTGGTGGCGAAGGCGGTGGTGAGGGCCAGGCCGGTGGCGACCAGTGCGGTGGCGGTGGTGATCTTTCGGCGTGCCAAGTGAGCCTCCTGGTTCAGGTGGTGCGCGGTCGGATGCGGGTCAGTTGCCGGGGTTGAGCCATCCGCCGATCGGCATGGGCGGCAGCGCGCGGACGGCGGCCATCACGGCGTCGCAGTAGGCCGAGGGCAGCGGCTCCCACTGGTTGGTGTTGCACACGTACTCGCCGGTCTTGTCGTAATGCGAGGAATGACCCTTATAGCTCCACGTCAGGCCGTCTTCGGAGTGGCTCCAGGGACACTGACCGGGCTCCAGCCCGACGCACGGACCCTCCACTCCCCACGGACCGACGGGGTATGCGGCGGCCTGCGGAGCGAACGCGAGGGTGAGCGCGCCCGCGGCGGCAGCACCCGCCAGGACACGTGTGACGGTCGATTTCATCGACGTTCTCCTTCGGCAGATGTGGACGTGTGGCATCCCCGAATGCTCTCCAGCCCTATCGGCCCGCTGACGGCGACCGTTAGCGTGGCCGTCATCTCGCCGCGTCGACCCGCGCGGCGCGATCACACCGGACGGGTTCAGTCCGGTGGGTCGATCCGGAACCCGATCTTGACCGTGACCTGGGTGTGGGCGATGGCGCCGTCGACGATGTGACCGCGCACGCTCACCATCTCGAACCATTCGAGATTGCGCACGGTCTCGCCGGCCCGGGCGACCGCATTGGCGATCGCGGCGTCGACGCCGTCTGGAGAGGAACCGACCACCTCGATAACGCGATAGACGTGATCACTCATGACCATGAGTGTGGCACCTGTCACACGGCGGTGCGCGAAAGTTCGGCGATCAGGTCTCCAGGACGTCGGCGACGGGCCGCCGCGGCGTCGCGGTGAGCGGCGCGGCGGTGTGCGACATCCAGCCGACCCGGACCATGGCCTGCGGATAGGCACAGTCGTGCAGCAGGCTCGCCCGGATCTCCTGGCGCGGGTCGCTCATGCCGAGCGGTTCGGTTTGCAGGCTGGTGGCCAGGCCGAGGTCGGTCGCGGCGAGCAGCAAGGCGCTGGTGGCCTCACCGGCGCGCAGCTGCGCCTGCCGATCATCGCGCAAGGTGGCCACGACCAGCCAGACGGCGGCATCGGGCTGGTTCGCCGGGTCGCTCAGCGTGGCATCGGTGAAGGTGCGGACCGGAATCTCACCGGCGGGGCGGGGCGGCGGCGCATTCCGGCCGGGCACGCCGTCGATGCTGCGCTCCCCACCGCTCCACCGAGCGATTTCGGCCTGATAGCCGCGGTCGACGGCATGCGAGGCGGCGGCGCGGCGCATGGGCCGGGCCAGCCGTGGCAACCACGGTTCGGGGACCTGCCGGACCGCCGCGCCACAATTCGCGGCCCGCTGGGTGAGCGCGCGGATCACCCTGGCCGGAACCGGGCGGTGCAGGTAATGGCGCCGGTCGGTCTGCCGCATCAGGATCGCCGCGGCGAGTTCGATATCGGAGTCGCTCGGCGGCCGGCGGGTGATGGCGATGCGGGCGAGATGGTCCGGGTGGTGCGGGTCCGGTCCGCGCTCGACGCTGGTCGCCCACCCCAGCGCCGCGAACGCCACGCGCAGGTGATGGAGCACCACGCCACAGCTGACGACCAGCGCGCGCTGATGCGGATCGGTGACGCCGAGTCCGCGGCTCGTATCGGCGAACAGGTCGATCCCGCGCCGGCCGATCCGCCACCGCCACGGCTGCTTGTTGTGGATCGATGGCGCGCGGACCGCCAGGTTGAGCGCGATATCGGCGGTCTGGCGATCGAGGCTCGAGCAGGGCATCGGTGCGTATCCTTCCGGCCGCGAGCGTCCGGCGCGGCCGATGTCGTCGGTTCCGCGGCCCGAGGGTAGGCCGTTTTCGCAGTTCACGACGTCGCCGGGACGAGCGCCGCCCGGTCACACGAGGGATGCGGACACCGCGGAGCATTCGCAACCAGTGGCGAAAGGGGCAGTGGCCGAACGGTTGTGGATGTACCCGGACGCATACCGGCATTCAGATTATGACATCGCTCATAGAACGGTTTCGAGCTGCCCGAGCCCGCCGTCCCTACCGGGCACCAGCGATCTCACACGTCGAGCACATGCGGCAACCCCGCCCGGAAACGATCCGCATCCAGTTGCTTGGCGGCCTCGAAGACGGGCAGGCTGACCAGCGGGTGGATGACCGCCCGCGGCGCGGAGTCGCCTGCGGCGTCCAGGATGGCGTTGGCGGCGGCGCGACCGGCCTCGTTGGCGCCTTCCATGGTGGCCAGGTCGATATTGGTGCGCACGTGGTCGCCGCCGAAGAACAGATTCGGGATAGCGCAGTGGGCGTCGGGCCGGTGCTGGTACGAGCCGACAGTGTTGACCAGCAGCGGCGTCTCGTTATGGGTGGTACCGCCGGACCAGCTGATGCCCGGATCGAGATGCCAGGAGTGGATGGCGTCGGCATGCAGCCAACCGGTGCCGGTATTGAGCCACTGCTCGAGCTGCGCCCACACCTCGGCCGCGATCTCGTCTTTAGTGCACTGTTTGGCGGTTTTGCCGTAGAGGATGCCGGGAGTGTCCCAGTCGGAGACGTCGACGGACAGGCATTCGACCGTGCGGCCGTCACCGTAGCGCTGGGCGAAATCGCCGACCCACATCGGCGCCTGCCGCAGCGCGGTGATGGCCCACGGCGAGCCGAGCGCGGCGATATGGCCCTCCGGGATCTCGGTGGGCCGGGTCAGGTAGTACTGGATCCCGACCATCCAGTCGGTCACCAGTTCGGCCATCCCCGCCAGCCGCGGGTCGGCGGCCAGGATCGCCGGATTCAGCAGCGGCACCGTACGCTCCACCGGCATCGCGCACACGAACCAATCCGCCTCCACCCGTGACGCGGCGCCCCCGGAATCGACGACCGTCGCCCCGGTGATGCGCCCACCCTGAAGATCGAGTGCGGTCGCCCGCTGACCCATCACGAAACGCACACCGCGCCCCCGCAGATACGCGACCCACGGATCGATCCACGCCTCATTGGTCGGACGGTTGAGAATGCGGTCGATACCCGCCGCGTACTGCGGAATCAGCCCGGTGCCCGCCAGCACCAGCGCCTCACCGATCGTGCCGATGGTGCGCGCCGAACTCATATGCGGTTTGGCGGCCACGGTGATCCGGGTCAGCGCCGAGACCAGGTAGTCGCGGTAGGCCTGCGATTTCCCGTCCGCCCGCAGGATCTGTTCCCAGGTCAGGTATTCCCACTGCCCGAACCGCCGTTCGGTGCAGGAGGTGAACCACATCGTCATCTGTTTGGCGAAGAACGCCAGCTCGGCGGGCGGCAGCTCGGGGATGAAGCCGAACGCGGTGATGAGGGTGTTCTGCAACAGTTCCGGGGTGAGCTGCCCGATGGCCGCCGGTTCGACCGGCAGGAAAACCGGTGGCCTGCCCCGGAATCCGGCGACGGTGCCTTCGACTCGCACCAGGTTGCCCGCCACGCCGTCGGGGTTGCCGGGAAAAGGGATGCGGCGCATGGTGTCCGGCAGGTTCTGATAACAGCCGGGGAAGAATCGGAAGCCGTGCTCGCCCGGCAGATCCAGCCGTCCGCCGGTGGCGGTGCCCGGCACGCCGAGGCTGCGGGCCTTGCCGCCGAGATAGGCCGGTTCGTACACCGTCACCGTGTAGCCGCGCTCGATCAACTCGTGCGCAGCCGACAACCCGGCGACCCCGCCGCCGAGAATCGCGACCGTGCGACTGCCGCGCGCACCGGGGGAGCGGCGCACGGGGGCCGCGCCGGCGCTACCGGCACCGAGCGATAGAGCAGCCCCCGCTCCCGCGACGACGGCGCCGCGCAACACATCGCGGCGGGTCCAGGCTGCGGCCGTATTCGATTGCGATTCAGACATCTTCGTCTCCAGCGCGGGAAGGGTGAACTACGGGTGAAGGTGGCAGGGGGAACGCGGAAGGGTGGCGATGGGCGCGCAGCGCGGTACGAGCCTCGTGCCAGTCGGCGGCGGCATCCCGCAGTTCACGGGTCACATCGGCCAAGACCGCGCCGGCGGCGGTCGGGGCGTGCCGCAGCGCCCCCGCGGCCAGCCCGACGGCGCGGCGCGGAGTGAAGACCGCGCCGGGTTCGGTGGTGCGGGAGAAGATGCCGGTCACCGCGGCGGCCAGAGACGGATCGTGCGTCGCGGTGCGATAGAGCTCGATCTCCAAGGGGTGCATGTCTTCCGCGCGCGCGAGCCGATTGGTCCACTGATAGATCGGCAGGCATTCGCGCAGCCGCCGATCGGCCCAGTGCGCCAGCGCCACGTCGAGCGCCTTCGGATGTTCGAGCAGCGGGGCCGCGGCCTCGGCGAGCAACCTGCCGTAGCGCAGGGCGTCGCGAATGCCCTGCGCGGTGACCGGATCCTTGAAATGGCCCGCGTCCCCGGCCAATGCCCAGCCGGGTCCGCTCGAGCGGCGGAAGTAGGAGGCGATACCTGTCGCGGCACGAACCCGGCCGACCCGCTCGCACTCGCGCAGGCGCTCGGTGAGGCCGGGGATCCGGGCGATCGCCTCGGTGTAGCGCTGTTCGGCGCGACCCGGGCCGAGGGCGGATTCCGCGCTGACGGGCGGCTGGACCAGCGACAGGACGAGCCCGTCATCGCAGGGAAAAGCGGTGCCCAGATCGCGCCCCGCCCGCCACTGAGCGGCGATGTGACGCCACGACGGACTGCCGTCGCGCCAGTACGCGTAATAGCATTCGCGCCCACTCGGCGCGTGCAGGAACGGCTCGATCGCCCCGCACAGCCGCGCCACCGTGCTACGCCTGCCGTCGGCGCCGACCACCAGCGGCGCCCGCAGTTCGACGACGACGTCCGCGCGATCGCGATACCGCACGCCGGCGCAGCGATCGCCTGCCCACACCAACTCCACCACGCGACACCGTTCGCGCACCTGCGCACCCGCGGTGCGCGCGGCACCGACGAGCACCGCGTCCAACCCGGTGCGGCGCACACACATCGCGTAGTCGACGCCGCCGGCCGGCGCGAATTCCGAGGGCACCCGATACCCGGCACCGGCCGCGAAGGCCGAGGTCAACCGCGGCGCGCCGAGTTCTTCGACCTGCTCGAGCACACCGAGCGCTTGCAGTTCGGCCAGACCGCCCGGCCACAGCAGATGCGTCGAAAGCGTGTCGGACGGGAACTGCGCGCTGTCGAGCACGATCACCCGCCGCCCGGCCCTGGCCATGGTGACGGCGACGGCGGAGCCCGCGCAGCGCGCGCCCACGACGATGACGTCGGCGTATTCGACCGCCGTACTGGGGGAATCGGCCATTCTCACGCCTCGGTCATCGCGTCTCGGACACTGTGTCCGATCGATGGTGAACCGCCGCCGCCGCGCTGTCAACGGTTCCCGGCGCGTCGACCGGATATCCGCTGCCCGGGGCACAATGGCCGCATGGAGCCCTCCGAGCGAACGAGCAGCGGATGCCCTCGCTGACGCGCGTCCCCCGCGGCGCCCGCAAACCGACCGACGACCGTCGCGCCGAATTCGAACGGCGCGTCCTAGCCGCCGTCGAAGACCTGCTCGCCGACGGCACGCCCTACACCGAACTGGCCGTGCAGAAGATCGCCGCCGCCTCGCACTCGGCGAGATCGACCTTCTACCGCTACTTTCCGGACAAGAGCCGGCTGTTGATCCGGATGGCGGACCTGGCCACCACCGACCTGTTCGATGCCGCCGAACACTGGTGGACCGCCGACCACACCGACGGCGTCGACGGTGTGGTGCAAGCGATCCGGAGCATGATCGCCGGTTTCCGCAAGCACCGCTACCTGCTGCTGGCCCTGACCGAGGTCTCTTCCTACGACCGGGATGTGGGCGCGTACTGGCGTTCCCGGGTGGCCACCTTCGCCGCCATGGTCCGCGCGCGCCTCGACACCGACCGCGCCGCCGGAAAGATCGACCAGAGCATCGACCCCGCGGCGACCGCGCTGGTGCTGACCTCCATGGTGGAACGCTCGATCGCGGTCGCGTTCTCCGCCGACACCTGCATCTCCGACGACGTGCTCGCCGACACGCTCGGACGCGCGATCTGGCTCGTCGTCTACGGCGACGCGCCGGGCGCCACGCCGTGACGCGCCGCCAGTTCGTGTGTCTTCCCTCCGATGCCGAAGGCGTGCTGTTCAATTGATGCGGTCAGCGTGTTTCCAGCGACGAGCGCACTAGGAGACGACATGGCACGGCCCCCGATGAACGTCGGGCACCGGGCGGACTGCATCGTCAGCCGCAGATGATTTCGCGGCGTCGCGGTCGGTCGTTTCTGCACAGCGCCGCGATGCCCCGAGTCGTGATACGGAAATCTCCAGCATCACTCAGCATCCGAAAAGGAGCACGAACGTGAGCATGATTCTCGTTGCGCTGCACGACAGCTACGGCGCGGTGGTAGCACAGATCGGCAACCCCACTCCGGAAGCACCGCCGTTGGCGGACAAGATCATGCAGATGACCCGGTACCTGACCTGGTTCGTTCTGCTGTCCGGCGTCGCCGCGATCACCTACGGCGGCGGCCGATTCGCCTGGGAGAAGTGGAGCGGCGGCGGCCTGCAATCACCGAAGATGGTGGCGGGCGCCATGGCCGGTGGCGTGGTCGCCACCAGCGCGGGCACCATCATGAACGCGGTCATCGGCGCCTGAGGCCGGCCTGTGCCGGTATGCGGGCGGCCACGCCCGCGTAGCCGTCCGCATACCGCGCACACCACGGACCGGCGCATCGCGACCCCATTGTGGCCGAAACGTAATCTAGGTCGGCTGTTTCGGACGCAGCGAAACACCGCAGGCATGGTCTGCTGAGACGGTGACGTCAGTCCCCACTGAAACGCACATTCCGGCGCGAGCTAGCGCCGTCACCCCACGCGGTCCCTGCCCCTGAACGGACGTTGCGGCGAAACCCGTAGAGCGGACGAGAGGCAGACCACGTGGCGTCGAATGATCTCACCGGTGGCTCGATCGAAGACCTGCTGGTGCGTAGCGGACGATTCTTCACACCGGGCGACATCTCCCCGGACCGTCGCACCGTCACCCGGGAGGGCGGCCGCGAAGGCGACGTCTTCTACCGTGACCGCTGGAGTCACGACAAGGTCGTGCGCTCCACCCACGGCGTCAACTGCACCGGTTCCTGTTCGTGGAAGATCTACGTCAAAGACGACATCATCACCTGGGAAACCCAGGAAACCGACTATCCCTCGGTCGGGCCCGACCGCCCCGAATACGAACCCCGTGGCTGCCCGCGCGGCGCCGCGTTCTCCTGGTACACCTACTCACCCACCCGCGTGCGCTACCCGTACGTCCGGGGCGTGCTGCTCGACCTCTACCGCGCCGCCAAGGCCGAACACGGCGACCCGGTGACGGCCTGGGCGGCGATCCAGGCCGACCCCGCGTTGCGGCGGCGCTACCAGCAGGTGCGTGGCAAGGGCGGCCTGGTGCGGGTGAGCTGGGACGAGGCCACCGAGATCGTCGCCGCCGCGCACGTGCACACCATCAAGACCTACGGTCCGGACCGGATCGCCGGATTTTCGCCGATCCCGGCCATGTCGATGGTGTCATTCGCGGCGGGTTCGCGGTTCGTCGAACTGCTCGGCGGGGTGATGACCTCCTTCTACGACTGGTACGCCGACCTGCCGGTCGCCTCCCCGCAGGTGTTCGGCGACCAGACCGATGTCCCGGAATCCGGGGACTGGTGGGATGCGGCGTATCTGATGGTGTGGGGCTCCAACGTGCCCGTCACCCGCACGCCGGACGCGCATTGGATGGCGGAGGTGCGCTACCGCGGCACCAAGGTGGTCAGCGTCAGTCCCGATTACGCCGACAACACCAAGTTCGCCGATGAGTGGATGCCGTGCGCGGCGGGCACCGACGGTGCGATGGCCATGGCGATGGGGCATGTCATCGCCACCGAGTACTTCGTGCGCCGCCGGGAGCCGTTCTTCGTCGATTACGTCCGCCGGTACACCGATCTGCCGTTCCTGATCAAGCTCGAGGAGCGCGACGGCCGGCTGGTGCCCGGCAAGAACCTGACCGCCGCCGACCTGGGGGAGAGCTCGGAAAACGCGGCGTTCAAGCCGGTCTTGCTGGACGGCGCCACCGGCGAACCCGCCGTGCCACCCGGTTCGCTGGGCTTCCGGTTCGGCGCCGAAGGTGTCGGCAAATGGAATCTCGACCTCGGCGATCTGGTCCCGGCGCTGACGGTCGTGTCTCGTGACGGCGGGACGGCCGTCATCACGCTGCCGCGCTTCGACAGCCTCGACGGCCGCGGCAGCACCATCGAACGCGGCGTCCCGGTCCGCACCGTGGCCGGGCATCGGGTCTGCACGGTTTTCGATCTGCTGCTCGCCCAATACGGTGTGGCGCGTAAGGGCCTGCCGGGTCGCTGGCCCAGCGGCTACGACGATGCGGATTCGCCGTGCACGCCGGCCTGGCAGGAGCAGATCACCGGTGTCTGCGCCGCTCAGGTGATCCGGATCGCGCGCGAATTCGCCGACAACGCCATCGAGTCCGGTGGCCGGTCGATGATCATCATGGGTGCGGGCATCTGCCAGTGGTTCCACGGCGACGCCACCTACCGGGCGATCTTGAGCCTGTTGCTGTTGACCGGCTCGATGGGGCGCAATGGCGGCGGCTGGGCCCATTACGTCGGGCAGGAGAAATGCCGTCCGGTGACGGGCTGGGCGACCGTGGCGATGGGCACCGACTGGCATCGCCCGCCGCGCCAGATGGCGGGCACCTCGTACTGGTACGTGCACACCGACCAGTGGCGCTACGACGGCTACCGCGCCGACGCCCTGGCCGCACCGACCGCGCGGGGCCGCTTCCGCGACAAGCACACCATGGATGTGCTGGCCTCGGCGGCCGCGATGGGCTGGACCCCGTTCTACCCCCAGTTCGACCGGTCCACCTTGGCATTGGCCGACGAGGCGCGCGAGGCGGGCGCCGATCCGGTGACGTATGTGACCGAGAAACTGGCCGACGGCGAGCTGAAGTTCGCCCTGGCCGATCCGGATGCCCCGCAGAACTGGCCCCGGGTACTGAGCGTCTGGCGGGCCAACCTGCTCGGATCCTCCAGCAAGGGCAATGAGTACTTCCTGCGGCATCTGCTCGGGACGACGTCGAACGTGCAGGCCGAGGAGGCCGGTCCGGAACTGCGGCCCGCCGAGGTGGTCTGGCGGGAGCAGGCGCCCGAGGGCAAGCTCGATCTGCTGATGTCGATCGATTTCCGGATGACCTCCACCACGATGCTGTCGGATGTGGTGTTGCCCGCCGCCACCTGGTACGAGAAATCGGATCTGTCCAGCACCGATATGCACCCCTACATCCACGCCTTCACCCCGGCCATCGACCCGCCGTGGGAGGCCCGCTCCGATTTCGACGCCTTCGCCACCATCGCCCGCCGGTTCTCGGTCATGGCCGAGAAGCATCTGGGTAAGCGCACCGATCTCGTCCTCGGCACCTTGCAGCACGATACGCCCGGTGCGATGGCCTATCCCGGTGGCGTGGAAAAGGATTGGCGCACCACGCGGGTGGCGCCGGTGCCCGGGGCGACCATGGGTCCGCTGGTCGCGGTCGAGCGCGACTATCCGGCATTGGCCCAGAAGTGGTCGGCGCTCGGTCCGCTGGTGGAATCGGCGGGCCTGACCACCAAAGGCATTACCGTGCACCCGGATCAGGAGGTCGACGAACTCGCCCGCAGACACGGAGTGATGAATAGCGGTGTGGCGGCTGGTCGCCCGGCGTTGGACAGTGCGGAGAAGATGGCCGAGACGATCCTCGCGTTATCCGGCACCTCCAACGGCCGCCTCGCCGTCGAAGGGTTCCGTGAACTGGAGAAACGCACCGGTCGCCGGCTGGCGCATCTGGCCGAGGGCAGTGAGGAACGCCGGATCACCTTCGCCGACACCCAGGCCCGCCCGGTCCCGGTGATCACCAGCCCGGAGTGGTCGGGCAGCGAGACCGGCGGGCGGCGCTACGCCCCGTTCACGGTGAATATCGAAGAGCTCAAACCGTTTCACACGCTCACCGGCCGCATGCACTTCTACCTCGATCACGACTGGATCGAGGAACTGGGCGAGCAGTTGCCGATCTACCGGCCGCCGCTGGATATGGCGCTGCTGTTCCAGGAACCGCGGCTGGGGACCGGCCGCGACGGCATCGGCCTCACTGTGCGCTACCTGACCCCGCATTCCAAATGGTCGATCCACTCCGAATATCAGGACAACCTGCTGATGCTGTCGCTGTCGCGGGGCGGGCCGACGATGTGGATGAGCCCGGCCGACGCGGCGAAGATCGAGGTGGCCGACAACGACTGGGTGGAGGCGGTCAACCGCAACGGGGTGCTGGTGTGCCGCGCGATCGTCTCGCATCGGATGCCCGAGGGCGTCGTCTATGTCCACCACGCCCAGGAACGCACCATCGACGTGCCGCTCACCGAGACCACCGGCAACCGCGGCGGCATTCACAATTCGCTGACCCGGCTGCTGATCAAACCGACCCATCTGGCCGGCGGTTACGCCCAGACCTCGTTCGCCTTCAACTATCTGGGCCCGACCGGCAATCAACGCGACGAGGTGACCGTGGTGCGGCGCCGCAGCCAGGAGGTGAGGTACTGATGAAGGTGATGGCGCAGCTGGCGATGGTGATGAACCTCGACAAATGCATCGGCTGCCATACCTGCTCGGTGACCTGCAAGCAGGCATGGACCAACCGCGCGGGCATCGAGTACGTGTGGTTCAACAACGTGGAAACCCGTCCCGGACAAGGCTATCCACGCACCTACGAAGATCAGCAACGCTGGCGCGGCGGCTGGGTGCTCGACCGCAAGGGCCGGCTGCGCCTGCGCGACGGCGGCCGGCTCGCCAAGCTCGGCCGCATCTTCTCCAACCCGAAGATGCCTGCCATGGACGACTACTACGAGCCGTGGACCTACGACTACGACAACCTCACCAACGCACCGCTCGGTGACCAGATGCCGGTGGCGCCGCCGCGTAGCCTGCTCACCGGCAAACCGATGAAGGTGGGCTGGTCGGCGAACTGGGACGACGACCTCGGCGGTTCACCGGAAATCGTTCCGGGCGATCCGGTCCTGGCGCAGGTCAGCGAGAAGATCCGGCTGGAGCTGGAACAGACGTTCATGTTCTATCTGCCCCGCATCTGCGAACACTGCCTCAACCCGGCCTGTGTGGCGTCGTGCCCGTCGGGGGCGATGTACAAGCGCACCGAGGACGGCATCGTGCTGGTGGATCAAGACAAATGCCGGGGCTGGCGGATGTGTGTGTCCGGATGTCCGTACAAGAAGGTGTATTTCAACCACAAGACCGGCAAGGCCGAGAAATGCACGTTCTGTTATCCGCGTGTGGAGGTCGGCATTCCCACGGTGTGCGCGGAAACCTGCGTCGGCAGGCTGCGGTATATCGGCCTGGTTCTCTACGACGTGGACAAGGTGCTGGCCGCCGCGTCGGTCACCGATGAGCGCGACCTGTATGAGGCCCAGCTCGGTACGCTGCTCGACCCCAGCGACCCCGCGGTCGTCGCCGGTGCACGCGCCCAAGGTATTCCGGACAGCTGGATCGAGGCCGCGCGCCGCTCACCGGTGTACGCGCTGATCGCCCAGTACCGGGTGGCGTTGCCGCTGCATCCGGAATACCGCACCCTGCCGATGGTCTGGTACGTGCCGCCGCTGTCGCCGGTGGTGGATGCGGTGAGCCGCGACGGCCACGACGGCGAGGACGCGGGCAATCTATTCGGTGCGCTGGAAGCGCTGCGCATCCCCATCGAGTACCTGGCAGGCCTGTTCACCGCCGGTGATACCGAGGTGGTCGCGACCGTGCTGCGCAAACTGGCCGCGATGCGGTCGTATATGCGCGACATCAACCTCGGCCGCGAGCCGCAAGGCCATATTCCCGCGGCGGTCGGGATGAGCGAAGAGCAGATCTACGAGATGTACCGGCTGCTCGCGTTGGCGAAATACGAAGACCGGTATGTGATTCCGTCGGCCTATGCTGAGGAGGGGCATCGGCTCGAGGAAGCGGTGAGCGAATGCGCGCTGGACTTCGACGGCGGGCCCGGCATGTACGGCGAAGGGCCGTTCGGCGAATCCAGCGGTGCACCGGTACCGGTCGCAGTGGAAACCTTTCACGCGCTGCGGCAGCGGCAGACCAGCGAAGCGTTCGGTGCGACGGCGAGTAATCCGTCCCGGGTCAATCTGCTCAACTGGGACGGCAACGGTGTCCCGGAGGGGATGTTCCCGGCCGGCAACAATGGTCATCGCGGGGCGGACCGATGAGGTGGGGACGCCGGTCCGGCGGCGACACGGTCACCCATCGGCTGGTCTGGCAGTCGGCCTCGCTACTGCTGGCCTACCCGGACGACGCCCAGCCCGCGCGCCTGCACACCGTCGAGGCGCTGTGCGGCCGACTCGATGACGAGCGGGCCGAACCGCTGCGCGCCACCGTCGCGCACCTGCGCCGGACCCCGGTGTCCGAGGCCGCCCAACACTACGTCGATACCTTCGACCTGCACCGGAGCACCACCCTGCTGCTGACCTACTGGACCGATGGCGACACCCGCAACCGCGGGACCGCCATGCTCGCGTTCACGCAGGCCTACAAAGCCGCCGGAGCGACCCGGCCGCGTGGGGAGGCGCCCGATCATCTGGCGGTCGTGCTCGAATTCGCCGCCACCGTCGACCCGGATGCCGGCGGACGGTTGCTCGCGACGCACCGCCCGGCGATCGACGCCGTCCAGACCGCGCTGGCCGAACGGGGTTCGCCCTATGCCGGCGTCCTCGGGGCGGTGGCCCGGACCCTGCCCGCCGCGAGCGATCAGGACGTGCGCCGCGCCCGCGAGCTGGTGGCGGCCGGTCCACCCGCCGAACAGGTCGGCCTGCAACCGTTCACGTTGGCCGTGCCGCCGCGCCGCAGCGCGCCAGGACGAGGAGGTCGCTGACCATGTCGGCCGGAGAGATCTTCTGGGACGTCATTCCCTATGTGACCCTGGCGATTCTGGCGGTGGGGACCTGGTGGCGCTACCGCTACGACAAATTCGGCTGGACCACCCGCTCCTCCCAGCTGTACGAGAGCAGGCTGCTGCGGATCGGCAGCCCGCTGTTCCATTTCGGCATCCTGGTGGTGATCGTCGGCCACATCATCGGCCTGGTGATCCCGGAATCGTGGACCGACGCCATCGGTATGAGCCAACACCTCTACCACGTACAGGCGTTGACGCTGGGCACCATCGCCGGCATCGCCACGCTGACCGGCGCGGCGCTGCTGGTCTATCGCCGTCGCTCCACCGGCCCCGTCTTCACCGCGACCACCTGGAACGACAAGCTGATGTATGTCGTGCTGATCGCGGCGATCGTGGCGGGCCTGGCGACGACGCTGATGGGGTCGGGCGTCGTCGGTGAGGAACACAACTACCGCGAGACCGTCTCGCCGTGGTTCCGCTCGATCTGGATCCTGCAACCGCGCGGCGACCTGATGGCGCAGGCGCCGCTGTCGTTCCACATCCACGTGCTCATCGCATTGACCTTGTTCGCGCTGTGGCCGTTCACCCGTCTGGTGCACGCGTTCAGCGCGCCCGTGGCCTACCTGTTCCGGCCCTACATCGTCTACCGCAGTCGCGGCCATGCCCGTCCGGGCGAGCTGGTGGGGTCGCGGCCACAGCGCCGTGGCTGGTGAGCCTGCCGGGGCGAGCCGAACACAGTCTGCTTCGCCCCGGTTGCGGCTCACCCGGTGAGGGCGCGGCGGGCATAGGCGCGGACATCGGCGTCGGGGTCGTCGACGGCCTGTTTCAACGCGATCCGGGACGCTTCGAGGTCCGCCCAGGTCGACAGGGTCAAGACCGCCGCCTTGCGCACGTCCAGATGGGGATCCGACAGTGCCTCCGTCAACGCCGGCACCGCGACGTCCGGATCGGCGCCGGCCAGTCCTCGCGCTGCGCCGAGCCGCACCTGCCACGCCGAATGACGCAGCGCTGTCCCGAGTTCGGCGGTCGTGTCGGCATCGGTACCCAGCGCGGCGAAGCCGGCCAGGGCCGCCGCCTGCACCAACGGGTCGCGGTCGGCCGCTAGTCCGCGGATCGCCTCGACACCGGTGCCGATCGTGGCCAGTCCCTGGGCGACCGCGATGCGCACCTCGCGGTTCGGGTCGGCGGCCAGGGCGGCCACGGCGGGGCCGTCGTCGAGGGAGACCAGCGCGCGCACCGCTTCGATCCGGACCCGGTGATCGGGGTCGCCCAGCGCCGTCGCGAACTGTGCGGCGGTTCCGGCGCGCAAGGCTCGCAGCAGGTCGACAACCGTCGCGCGGACCACCGGGTCGGGGGAGTGCAGCCGCTGCGCGAGTCCGTCGGCCGAGGGCAAGACCTCGACCAGTTCGCGGAGCCCGGCGGCCGCCGCGGCGCGCACCGAGGCAGATTCGTCGTCCATGGCGGCGACCAGGGCCCCGGCGAACCCATCCGGGGTGTGCTCGGTGAGTACCGACAGCGCCGCCACCCGCACCACCGGATCGGGGTCGGCGAGGTACTCCGACAGCTGCGCCAGCGACGGCGCGTCCAATCCGAGCAAGGTGACCAGGCGCGGTGACGGCGGCGCGGCCGGCTCGCGATCGAACGCCGGGGCCGTCTGCGCGGCCGGGGCGCGACGGGCGATCAGTTCCGGCTGCTCGACCAGTTCGACTCCGGCATCCGCCGACGGCAGATCGTCCAATCCCGGCACCGGCACCAGATACGGCGCCACCGGCCGCTTGAGGAATTCCATCTCGCCGTCGGCGTTCTTGCGCAGGTTCAGGTGATACCGCCAGCCCACATCGTCGCGTTCGGGCAGGTCGGCGCGCTCGTGATAGAGCCCCCACCGCGATTCGGTGCGGGTCAGCGAGCTGCGCGCCGCCATTTCCGCGCAATCGCGGATGAACGACACCTCCACCGAACGCATCAACTCATGCGGGGTGCGCGCGCCCATCTCGGCGATCTCACCGCGCATCCGCTCGAAGGTCTCCACCGCGATCGACAGCTTCGCCGCGGTCTTGGGTGGCGCCACGTAATCGTTGACGAAGCGGCGCAGCTTGTATTCGACCTGCGGTTGCGGTGGCCCGTCCGGATGCCGCAGCGGTCGGTAGATCAGCTCGTGGGCGTCGGCCAGCTGATCCTGCGGCAGCTGCTGCGGCGCCGCCACGTCGGCGAGCGTGGACGCCGCGTGCGCACCGGCCAGATCGCCGAAGACGAAGGCGCCGATCATGTAGTTGTGCGGTACGCAGGCCAGGTCACCGGCCGCGTACAAGCCGGGCACGGTGGTGCGCGCATTCTCGTCCACCCACACGCCGGACGCAGAATGGCCGCTGCACAAGCCGATTTCGGAGATGTGCATCTCGATATCGTGGGTGCGGTAGTCGTGGCCGCGGTTGGCGTGGAAGGTGCCGCGGGTCGGGCGTTCGGTGGTGTGCAGGATGCCTTCCAGCGTAGACAGCGTCTCCTGCGGCAGATGCGACACCTTCAGATAGATGGGCCCGCGCGCGGATTCGATCTCGCGTTTGACCTCCGACATCATCTGCCCGGACCAATAGTCGGAGTCGACGAACCGTTCGCCCTCGGCATTGACCTGGTACCCGCCGAACGGATTGGCGACATACGCGCACGCCGGCCCGTTGTAGTCCTTGATCAGCGGATTGATCTGGAAGCATTCGATCCCGCTGAGCTCGGCACCGGCGTGATAGGCCATCGAATAGCCGTCACCGGCGTTGGTCGGGTTTTCGTAGGTGCCGTACAGGTACCCGGACGCCGGTAGCCCCAGCCGCCCGCACGGGCCGGTCGCGAGGACGACCGCTTTCGCGCCGACCGCCACGAATTCGCCGGTGCGCGTGTGCAATGCCGCCGCGCCGACCGCCCGGCCGTCCGCGGTGAGCACCCGCACCGGCATCAACCGGTTCTCGATCCGGATCCGCTCACGCATCCTGCGCTGTCGCAGCACCCGGTACAGCGCCTTCTTGACGTCCTTGCCCTCGGGCATCGGCAGCACATACGACCCCGACCGATGCACCCGGCGCACCGCGTACTCGCCGTACTCGTCCTTTTCGAACTTCACCCCGTAGCGCTCGAGCCGCTGCACCATCGCGAAACCACGGGTGGCGGTCTGGTAGACGGTGCGCTGGTCGACGATGCCGTCGTTGGCGCGGGTGATCTCTGCGACGTAGTCCTCCGGTTCGGCCTTGCCCGGGATGACGGCGTTGTTGACCCCGTCCATCCCCATGGCCAGCGCACCGGAGTGCCGCACGTGCGCCTTCTCCAGCAGCAGCACATTCGCGCCCTGCTCGGCGGCGGTGAGCGCGGCCATCGTGCCCGCCGTGCCACCGCCGATGACCAGCACATCGCAGTCCCAGCGGACGATATCGGCGAGATCCGGCGGGGCGAGCAGGGTCGGAGCGGTCACGTGAGGGCCTCCACCCGAATCAATCCTGGAACGCCGTCTGCGCGCCGGTTGCCGTGTGATGCTCGTGCCCGTCGCAGTGTCGGAGGTGCGCTCCGTGACGTCCACTCGCTGCGGGGCGGCGGTAGCCGCCCCTGTTACTGCGCCGGATTCGCCGATGGGCTCGGGTGCGGTGCCCGCGCCTCGCCCGTCGATCTCCGTACCGGCTGCGCGAGAACCAGTGCCTGACAGTGTCATGGGCGCACCTCCGCGACGGCTTGGTCGTAGCTCACCGGCTGGGCGGCGGGGTGGGCGTGACGGTAGCGTTGCGCGGCGGCCGCAGTGGTGAAGGGCAGGAAGGTGTTGCCATCGCGCAGCCAGACCGCCTTGTCGGCGAACCAGCGGGTGCCCAGTTCCGCATCGACGATGTACGCGGCTCGTACTGTGGCGCCTTGTGCGCGTGCGGCTTTCACCGCGCGCAGCAAGGCGGTCGGGTCGCCGGCGGGCTGGGTGGTGTTCTGGCCGTCGAGCCAGAGTTCGGTTCCCGAGCCGGTGGTCTGGTTGGTGGTGTCGGCGAGGGCGCTGTCGTAGTCACGGCCGCCGCGTGCGGCGAAGGCCGAGCGGATCAGGGTGTCGTCGACGAAGGCGTCGATATCGAGGTCGACGAAATCACCGATCGACTCGAGGTACCGCACATCGTCTTTGAACGCGCTGATCAGGCTCGGTTTGAGGGTGGTGTCGAACGAGGTGCCGCCGGGACCGTTGTAGAGATACACGACCTCCTGCGGCAGGCCCGATCCCTCGGCGACGAGGCGCGCCGCCTCCAGCGGTTCCCGCCACAGGAATTCGGTGGCATCGAGCTGGGCCTGCAGGAACGCGTCGACCACTTCGGGATGGGCGGCGGTGTAATCCTTGCGGGCGACCACACCGTGGAAGGTGGGCACGTTCAGTTCGGCGCCGTCGTAGAGCAGCTTCGCCTTGTTCTGGAACACCAGCAGTCCGGGCCAGGCCACGAACTGCGACAGCGCACTCACCTGTCCTGACTCCAGGGCCGAGGCGCCGACCTGCGGTTGCTGGTTGAGCACCTCCACACCACCGACGGGGTCGATACCGGCCCGGGTCAGCGCCTGCACCAGGGTGCCGTGCCCGGCCGAACCCACACTGGCCGACACCTTCTGGCCGGCAAGATCGCGCAACTCGTCGGCGGGCGAATCCGGCGCCACCACGACCATATTCAGCGCACCCTTGGGGTTGTATCCGGTGACGGAGATGAACTGGGTCCGTGATCGCTCATTGGCCTGGGTGCGAGACCCGTTGATCAGCAACGGATAATCGCCCATCGAACCGATATCGATCTTCTCCGCCACCATCTGCGCGGTGATCGGGGCGCCGGTGTCGTAGTCCTGCCATTCGACGTCGTATTTCGCACCGCCGCCGTCGGTGATCTTCTGTAACCGCTGTTCCAGATACCCCTGGGCGCGCAGCAGAGTGCCGGCGGTGACGGTGTTGATGGTCTTGGACTGATAGCCGACGACCACCTTGACGGTATCGCCGGAACCGGCCTCTTCCAGCGAGCATCCGGTCAGTGCCAGGACCGCCGCGGCTGCGACGACGACCAGGCGTTTCCACTGTTTCATGATCAGAACTACCTCAGGAGATACGGCATGTTGACGGTGACGGCGCCGGTGGGGCAGCGCGCGGAACAAGGGCCGCAGTACCAGCATTCGTCGACGGCCATGAAGGCTTTGCCGTTGTCGGGATTGATGGCCAGGGAGTCGAGCGGACAGATCTCGACGCACAGCGTGCAGCCCTGGATGCACAGCGATTCGTCGATGGTCACGGGGATATCGGTGCGCTGGTTCGCCAGTGCCATCTAGAGGACCTTCCATTCCGGGATGCTGCGGGACAGGCTGCCGCGCAGGGTGATTCGATCGCCGCGCAGGCGGATGTACTCGAGATCGACCGGGGTGCCGTCGTCGAGGCGGGTCAGTCGCTCGAGCATCAGCAAGGCCGAGCCGGGTGGGGTGTCGAGGGTGGCGGCGGTGTGCGGGTCGGCGCAGACGGCTTCGACCGCGAGATCGGCCGAACCCAAAGACTGCCCGCTGATCTGTTCCAGGAGCACGAAGATGTCGGTCCGCTCCAGGTCGTGCTCGAGCACCGCCGGGCCGACCTCGGGCGCCAGATAGGTCAGATCCAGGCTCAGCGGCAGATCCGCGAGAAAACGCAGGCGCTCGATGTAGACAACGCGCGTGCCCGGCTCCAGTGCCAGCCGGCGCGCCACGGCGGGAGGTGCGCTGATGCGGGTCGCGGTGCGCACCTCATTGCGGACCACACCGCGGCCTTCGAGCGTTTCCTGCAACCCCAGCAGCGTGTCCAGCCCGTGGTCGACCTTGCGCGCCGCCACCGTGGTGCCGACCCTGGGTGTGCGGGCGATGAGCCCCTCGTCTTGAAGTAGTGCCAGCGCCTCCCGCACGGTGTTGCGGGAGGCCTGATGTTCGGCGGCGAGGTCCTGCTCGCCGGGCAGCGTGTCGGCGAAGGCGCCGGTGTGGATCTGCTGGCGCAGGATGTCGGCGACCCGGCGCGCATGGTCGGCCCGCAGCCGCCGCACCGGGCTGTGCGTCTCCGTGTTTCTGTCGCTGACCTGCATGAACAGCGACGATAGTGGGAACTTCGGGCGGTCGATCCCGGCCGCGAATCGGGCCCGGGACCCGCGCGACTATTGCGCCGGTTCGGCGGGTGACCCGACCTGGGCAAACGCGCGCGCCGACCGCGATTGCGCCACCTGCGGCGGGCGGCGGGCGGTTGTGATCACGCCGATTCCAATGAATGCCGCGGTGCGTTGAGGCCGGTGCCGTCGGGGCTCAGGCCGAGCAGCGCGGCCTGCACCAGACGCAAACGGTCGACGTCGCCGCGCAGTCCGGTGACGTTGTCGCTGTAGAGGAAGGCCTCGGCGAGCCGGACCAGGGTGTAGGCCAGCAGCGAGCGCTCCAGCGGCGGACGGTAATCGTCCTGCTCCTCGGTGCGCGCGATGAGCGACTCCACCGCGGCCACCACCCGGGGCTGCACCGGCCCGTCGCCGGTGGTGAGGATGCGCAGCCCGGCGATGGGCTCGTTCTCGAAGTAGCGGCGGAACGGTTCGTTGCCCGCCATCCAGCGATTGACCCGGTACAGCACATCGAGGATGCGCTGCGCACCGGTGGCCCGGCGGCGGGCGTCCGCGCGCTCGATCAGGTTCTCGAACTCACCGGCCAGCACCGCGCCGAGCACGCCGTCGCGCGAGCCGAACCAGCGGTATACCGAGGCGCGGCTGAGCCGGAGTTTGGCCGCGATGGCCTGCACATCCACCCGCTCGCCGGCCAGGAACGCCACCCGCGCCAACTCCACGACCTCTTCCCGGGTCGCGGAGGCCGGGCGCCCCGGTGGGCGGGATACGGTAGGCTCGTCGCTGGTCACACCCAAATGATACATCCATGGCGATATGTATCTAATGGTGGTGTCAGAACCAGTCCTCCCGCATCTGCAGCGTGGTGGTGTCGCGGGCGGCCAGCAGGTCGAGTTGCGGTGCGGTACGGGGGAGTTCGAAGCGGAAGAAGTACCGGGCCGCATGGCGTTTACCGTCGTAGAAATCGCCCTCGCGGCCCTCTGCTGCCAGTAGCTGCTGCAACCAGATCCACGCCAGGGTGATGTGCCCGAACGCTTCCAGGTAGATCGAACTGTTGGCCAGCGCGGCTTCGATATCACCGTCGGCGAACAGGCCGGCGGTCACCTCGACCAGCCGCTGCCACGACGATTCCAGGCGGTCGGCCAGGTCGGCGGGTTCACCACCCTGCGCGCGGGCCTCGGCGATGGTCGCGCGGATACGTTCGTCGAGCGCGCGCAAGCTCGCCCCGCCCTGCTGGGTGACCTTGCGGCCGAGTAGGTCCAGGCCCTGAATGCCGTGTGTGCCTTCGTGAATCGGGTTGAGCCGGTTGTCCCGGTAGTGCTGTTCGACGTTGTATTCGCGAGTGTAGCCGTAACCGCCGAGCACCTGGATGGCCAGGCTGTTGGCCTCCAGGCACCACTGCGACGGCCAGCTCTTCGCGACGGGGGTGAGGATGTCCAGCAGCAGCGTCAGCGCGCGGCGTTCCTCCTCGGAGGCGGCGGTGCGGTGCTCGTCGACCAGCTTGGCGCAGTAGAGCACCAACGCGAGCGCGCCTTCGGCATAGGCCTTCTGCGCCAGCAGCATTCGCTTCACATCGGCGTGCTCGATGATCGGCCGCTGCGGCGTGGTGGGATCGGCTGCGCCCTTGGTCCGGCCCTGCGCGCGGGTGCGGGCGTAGTCGAGGGATTCGAGATAGCCGGTGTACCCGAGCGCGGTGGCGACCAGGCCGACGCCGATCCGCGCCTCGTTCATCATCGTGAACATGTAGGTGAGCCCGCGATGTTGCTCGCCGACCAGATAGCCGATCGCACCCGGCGCGCCGCCCGGCGTCCACTTGCCCTCGCCGAAGTTCAAGGCCGTATTGACGGTGCCGCGGTAGCCCATCTTGTGATTGAGCCCGGCCAGCGCCACGTCGTTGCGCTCACCGAGGGAACCGTCCTCGCCGACCAGGAACCGCGGCACCACGAACAGCGAGATCCCCTTGGTGCCCGCCGGCCCACCCGGAATCTTGGCCAGCACCAGGTGCACGATGTTCTCACCCAGCTCGTGGTCGCCGCCGGAGATCCACATCTTGGTGCCGAACAGCCGGTAGGTGCCGTCGGGCTGCGGCTCGGCGCGGGTGACGATATCGGCCAGCGACGACCCGGCCTGCGGCTCGGACAGGCACATGGTGCCGAAGAAGCGGCCCTCCACCATCGGGCGCACGAACCGGTCGATGTGCTCGCGACCATGGGTGAGCAGCAGGTTCGCATTCGCCATGGTGAGGAACGGATAGCCGGAGGTGCCGGGGTTGGCGGCCTGGAACCAGGCGAAACTGGCCTGGGCGACCGTCGCAGGCAACTGGGAACCACCCAGTTCGTAGTCCATCGCCGCGCCGGGCAGTCCGGCCTCTGCGAACGCGCGCAGCGCCGCACCCACCTCGGGAATGAGGGTGACCCGCTCGCCGTCGAAGATCGGCTCGTTGGCGTCGCCGAGCTTGTTGTGCGAGGCGAAGTACTTGGTCGCCAGCTGCTCGCTCAGGTCGAGGACGGCGTCGAAGGTCTCCCGCGAATGCTCGGCGTAGCGCTTGCGCTCGGTGAGGCGCTCGACGTCGAGCCATTCGTAGAGCAGGAAGTCGAGATCACGCCGGGACAGGAGAGTAGACCGCATCGAGCATCCCTTCGGTACAAGTTGGCTCCTGTGTACCATACTCCGCGCAGGATCGGCAGGGGCGGTCCCGTCGAGTATCAGGACCGCCCTGAGCGATCAATCCTTGGCAGGCCCGTAGTTCAGGTGCACCACGCCGTTGTCGTAGACGTCGGTCGACAGCAGCGCGAGCTTGGTCGTGGCGTCGTCGAAGAACCGCTGCCGGTGCCCAGGGCGATCGGGTACACGAACAGGTGCAGATTGTCGACGAGGCCGTCGCGGAGCAGGGCGCGGACCAACGTGCCGCTGCCGCTGATGTACAGGATGCCGTCGGTGTCGGCCTTGAGCTTGCGGATGACCTCGGGGTCATAAGCGCCGAGGCGGGTGCTGTTGGCCCACTCCACCGCGGGCTCCTGCGCACCGACGACGTACTTCATGGTGTCGTTGAAGAACGGCGCGCCCGGGTCGTCCTCTACCGTGCGGGTGGACCAGGCCGGCGCGAACATCTCGAAGGTGTTGCGCCCGAGCAGGATGCCGGTCGCGGCACCGGTGATCTCGCCGAGGGTGTCACCCATCTTCGGGTCGAACCCGTAGGCGAAGGTGAAACTCGGGTCGTCGTACATGCCGTCGAGGGAGATGAACTCGTGGACCGCGATGGTGCCCAAGATGCTTCCTTTCGTCAACCCGGCGCCCACCCGGATGCGGATCGAAGTGTCGAGCTGGAGCCGGCCGGATCGCCGTGCGATGCGTCGACGGGCGGGCGAGGCCGGCGTTGCGCCCGACGATAGGCGCTACGACCCCGCTCAGTCCATGGTCGCGAGCACCGCGAGCACCGTCGACGCCATCGCGGCCGGGTCCCCGTCGGCCGGGCGTAGCACCAAGCCGGGCGTGAGCGGATGCTCGTACGGTGCGTCGACGCCGGTGAAATCGCGGATCTCGCCCGCGCGGGCCTTGGCGTACATACCCTTCGGATCGCGCGATTCACACACCTCCAAAGGCGTATCGACGAAGACCTCGAGAAACGGGATGCCCGCGGCCTCATGCACTGCACGAGCCCTATCCCGGTCGGCCCGATACGGGCTGATGAGCGACACGATCGCGATCACGCCGGCCTCGGCGAACAGTCGCGCCACCTCGCCGACGCGGCGGATGTTCTCGACCCGGTCCTCGGCGGAGAATTCCAGGTCGGAGTTGAGGCCGTGACGCAGGTTGTCGCCGTCGAGCAGGAACGCCGGACGCCCGGACGCCACCAGCCGGCGCTCCAGCTCCACCGCCACCGTGGATTTGCCCGACCCGGACAGGCCCGTCAGCCACACCGTCATCCCGCGGGTCGCGCGCTCCTCGCGTTCGACGGCGGTGGAATGCCACACCACCCGCGAGGACGGCAGACTCGGGCCGGTGATCATGCCACCGGCGACGGTATTGCCGGTGGCGTCGTCGACCAGCAGGAAGCTGCCGGTCGTGCGGTTGCGCCGGTAGGGGTCGAACAGCAGCGGTTGCCGGGTGCGCAACTGGACGCGCCCGATCTCGTTGAGCGACAACGCCGTCGCGTTCTCATCTCGGTGCAGGGTGTTCACATCGAGGCGGTAGTCCAGCGTCCGCACCTCGACCGGAGTCGAGCGGGTGGTGTGGCGCAGGGTGTAGGTCGCGCCCGGGGTGAGGGTGGCGTCCTCGGCGAACCAGCACACCATGGCGTCGAGATCGCGCCCGACCTGCGGACGGTTGGCGGGACGGCAGATCAGGTCGCCGCGGGAGACGTCGAGCTCGTCGCTGAGTTGCACCGTCACCGCCTGCGGCGGGAAGGCTTCGTCGATGGGCCTGCCGCCCGGACCGAAGATCGACCGGACCGTGGTGTTCAATCCCGACGGCAGCACCGTCACCTCGTCGCCGGGTTTGAAGACGCCACCGGCGATCGTTCCGGCGTAACCGCGGAATTCCGGTGTGTGACTGCGGATCACGTACTGCACCGGCAGCCGGGCATCGATCAGGTTGCGGTCGGAGGCGATGTGCACCTCTTCGAGATGATGCAGCAGCGGGGTACCCTCGTACCAGGGCATAGAGGTGCCGCGATGCACGATATTGTCGCCGTGCAGCGCCGACATGGGCACGAAGGTCAGATCGGTGACGTCGAGCTTGGAGGCGAAACCGGCGAATTCCTCGCGGATCTCGGTGAACCGCTGCTGCGACCAGTCCACCAGATCCATCTTGTTCACACACAACACCAGGTGCGGGATGCCGAGCAGCCCAGCAAGGAAGGCGTGGCGGCGGGTCTGCTCCACCACCCCTTTGCGGGCGTCGACCAGCACCAGCGCCAGATCGGCGGTGGAGGCGCCGGTGACCATATTGCGGGTGTACTGGATGTGGCCGGGGGTGTCGGCGATGATGAATTTGCGGCGCGGCGTGGCGAAATAGCGGTGCGCGACGTCGATGGTGATGCCCTGTTCACGTTCGGCGCGCAGACCGTCGGTGAGCAGTGCGAGGTTCGGATAGTCCTCGCCGCGGTCGCGGCTGGTGCGTTCCACCGCATCGAGCTGATCGGTGAACAGCGTCTTGGAGTCGAACAGCAGCCGCCCGATCAGTGTCGATTTACCGTCGTCGACGCTGCCCGCGGTCGCCAGGCGCAGCAAAGTGGTCATCAGAAGTAGCCTTCTCGTTTGCGGTCTTCCATCCCGGCCTCGGAAATGCGGTCGTCAGCGCGGGTAGCGCCACGTTCGGTGACGCGGGCCGCCGCGACTTCGGCCACCACCTCGGCGGGGGAGGCGGCGCTGGATTCGACACAGCCGGTGCAGGTGGCATCGCCGACGGTACGGAACCGTACGGTCGACTCGTACGGTGTCTCGCCGTCGAGTAGCCGCAGAAAACGGGTGTGCGCCAACAGCATTCCGTCGCGCTGCACCACCGGTCGGCGATGGGCGTAGTACAGCGACGGCAGTTCGATGCCCTCGGCGGCGATATAGCTCCAGATATCGAGTTCGGTCCAGTTCGACAGCGGGAAGACCCGGATGTGCTCGCCGGGACGGTGGCTGCCGTTGTAGAGGTTCCACAGTTCGGGGCGCTGCCTGCGCGGATCCCACTGGCCGTATTCGTCGCGGAAGCTGAACACCCGCTCCTTGGCGCGCGCCTTCTCCTCATCGCGCCGGGCGCCGCCGAACACGGCGTCGAACCGGCCCTCGCGCACGCAGCGCAGCAGGGTAGTGGTCTGCAGCCGGTTGCGGGTGGCGCGCGGACCGCTGTCCTCGGTGACGCGGCCTGCGTCGATGTCGTCCTGGACCCGGCCCACGATCAGCCGCAGCCCCAGCCGCGCCACGGTGCGATCGCGGAACTCGATCACTTCGTCGAAATTGTGCCCGGTGTCGATATGCAGCACCGGGAACGGTAGTGGGGCGGGCCAAAAGGATTTGGCGGCCAGGTGCAGCATCACCACCGAATCCTTGCCGCCGGAAAACAACAGCACCGGGCGTTCGAAAGTCGCTGCGACTTCCCGGAATATATGTGCCGACTCGGCCTCGAGCGCGTCCAGATGGGGCAGCTCGTAGGTGTTCGCCGCCGACTTTGCGTACTGGCTCACGATGTAAAACTAGAACACGTTTCGGGAATTGGTCAACGGTTTGCGGCCACCGGAGTTTTCGGTGACGGCATCGGCGGCGCCGACCAGGGCCGCGCCGCGGCGGGCGATCTCCGCACCGGTGATCGACGCGCCGACGTACATGGTGAGCACCATGTTCTGCCTGCCGTCGGCATCGTAGGTCGGCGCGGCCAGCAGGCTCACCGGATGTTGTTGGCGCGGCCGCAGATCGGTGCCGAGATAGACCCGTTCGCCCAGGCTGGTGACCAGTTCGGCGACCACTTCGCGCAGCTCGTCGGGTAGCTCGCGGGCGGCGAAACCGGCCAGCAGCGAATACAGTCGCCGGCCCGCCGCGGTCATGGATTCCACCAGGTAGCCGCGTTCGCGGCATTCGGCGACGATCTGGCGCAACCGGGCCTCGTCCTGCTGCAGCGGCACCGTCGGCGGCATGGCCAGCCAGGCGTCGAAGGCCGCGTCGGTATCCCAGAGCACGTACATCAGGCCCACCGGCGGCGCGAAATGGTACGCGGCGCCGACCTTGACCATGCCGGGGCCGGCGCTCTCCAGCACGATGATCTGCTCGCCGACCACCGCCGAGGCCGTGCAGGTGGTGCGGTATTCCTGGCTGAGCCGGGCCAGCTCGGGGTGGGCGACGCCGGCGATGGCGAAGCTGTCCTGCGCCACCCGGCCCGCCGCGATGAGCGCGGGGCCGGGCCCGTAGGTGCGGGTGCGCGGATCGCGGACCAGATAGCCACCGGCGGTGAGTTCGGTGAGGATGCCGAGCGCGGTGGGTTTGGCCAGGCCGAGGGTGCGGGCCAGTTCCGAGAGCCCGACTCGCTTGCCCTGCTGTTCGACGATGAAATCCAGCACCTGCACCACCCGCTGGGTCGGCGCGGATCGGCGTTCGACCATTGACCACTCCTAGAACACGTTCTAATGTCCCTTGTATCGGAATGTACCAGAGCGGTACATATATGGAACACCGGAGAGTCTATTGCTGACCCAACCGTTCGCGGACGCCATCGCCGCCGCCGAGAAGATCATCACCGAGGCGCCGCATATCCGGACCGAACAGGACCTGATCGAGGGCTACGACTATCTGGCGGGCAGTATTCGGGCCGCCATTCAGATGGCGTGGGCGTATGAACGCGATTTTCCGTTCTTCGTCCAATCGACGGGGCCCTACACGAAAATGGGACTGGATAATCCCGACACCCTCTACTTCCATTCCTATCTGCGCCCGGATGCCGAATATGTGGTCACCGGTACCCGCGGGACCACGCGCGATCTGAGTTTCCAGGTATTGAATGGCGACTATTCGCCCGTCGACGTCCCCGACAGCACCACCGCATTCGACGATCGCGCCATCGACGTGGCTTCCGACGGGTCCTTCGAGGTCCGCTTCGGCCCGGGCGAGGCAGGCCCGAACTACATCACGCTGGCCCCCGATTCGGCCATGCTCGTGGTCCGCGAGGTGTTCAGCGACTGGAGCACCGAGAAGCCGGGCACCCTGCGCATCCACCGGGCCGACAAGGCCGGCGCCGCCCCGCCGCCGTTGACCAAGGATCTGATGACCAAACGCTACGGCGTCGCGGGCAAGATGCTGGTTTCGCGGCTACAGACCTTCCTCGCCTTTCCGCAGTGGTTCTACCTGAACCTGCCGGTCAACACCATGACCGAGCCACGCAGCACCCCGGGCGGGCTGACCACGCAGTTCTCCTCGGCCGGGCACTACGAACTCGCCGACGACGAGGCGATGATCATCACCGTCCCGAAGTCGGACGCGCCGTACCAGGGGTTCCAGCTCGGCAGCATGTGGTACCTGTCGCTGGACTACATCAACCACCAGACCAGCCTCACCGCCGATCAGGCGCACCTGGACCCGGACGGGATGATCCGGTTGGTGGTCAGCGAACGCGACCCGGGGCTGGCCAACTGGATCGAATGCACCGGCCACGCGCGCGGCTACTTGCAGTTCCGCTGGCAGCGGCTGTCGCGGGAGATGAAACCCGAGGACGGGCCGACGGTCGAGGTGGTGAAATTCGATGAGCTGGCGGCGCGGTTACCGCACTACGAGCAGGCTCGGGTGACGCCGCAGCAGTGGCGCGAGCGCATCGCGGCCCGGCAGGCGGCGGTGGCGGAAAGGATGCTCGGCTGATGTTGTTGCAGGACAGGGTAGTCGTCGTCTCCGGGGTCGGTCCCGGGCTCGGGCGGGCCATCGCGGTGCAGGCCGCGGTCGCCGGCGCCGACCTCGTACTGGCCTCGCGCACCGAATCGCGACTGGCCGAGGTGGCCAAGGAAATCACCGACCTCGGCCGCCGCGCGGTGGTGGTGCCCACCGATATCAACGACGACGCGGCGGCGGCGAATCTGGTGGAGACCGCGCACAGCGCCTTCGGCCGGGTGGACACACTGGTGAACAATGCCTTCGCCATCCCGCCCATCGTCGATCTGGCCGACGTGGACCTGGACGCGGTGCGGGCCGGTTTCGAGACCAATGTGCTCGCGGCGCTGCGCCTGACCCGGCTGTTCGTCCCCGCCCTCGAGGAATCCAAGGGTTCGGTCGTGATGATCAACTCCGCCGTACTGCACCACTCGCGACGCACCTTCGGCCCCTACAAGATGGCCAAGGCGAGCCTGCTGGCGCTGGCGCAGAGCCTGGCCACCGAACTCGGGCCGCGCGGTATCCGGGTGAATTCGGTTGCCCCCGGCTATATCTGGGCCGACAACCTGAAGTGGTACTTCAACTACCTGGCCCAGCAGCGCGGCATCACCCGCGACGAGGTGTACGCCGAAACCGCCGCCACCATCGACCTGCGCAAGCTCCCAGAGCCCGACGAGATCGCCGATGCGGTCGTCTTCTTCGCCTCGCCGATGGCGCGGGCGATCACCGGTGCGTGCCTGGATGTGAACTGCGGTGAGTACCACAAGTGAGGAGCGAAACGAACATGATCGGTAGGGACGACGTCGGCACCATCGACGACCTGCACGCCTCGGCGAGCAAGGTGGTCGGCTTGACCGATTTCGGGACCGACGACTACCGCGAGGGCCTCGCGGTCCTGCTCGAATCCTATGCGCGCGACGCGGAACTCACCCCGTTCGGCAACAAGGTCAACCGTGCTTTCCTGCGCGGAGCCCTGATCGCGCGGTTGCTGAGCGAAGCGGCCTGGAAACAGCACCCGCAGCACGCACAGGTGCCGATCGAGCGGCCCATCTTCGTTACCGGATTGCCGCGCTCGGGCACCACGGCCGTGCACCGGCTGCTGACCGCCGATCCGGCGCATCAGGGTTTGGAGATGTGGCTGACCGAGATGCCGCAGCCGCGTCCGCCGCGCGAGACCTGGGAACAGAATCCGATCTTCCAGCGGTTACAAGCCGCCTACGACAAGCATCATGTCGAGCACCCGGAATTCATGGGCGTGCACCATATTTCGGCCGACCAAGTCGAGGAATGCTGGCAGCTGCTGCGGCAGTCGGCGATGTCGATCTCCTACGAATGCCTGGGCTATCTGCCCACGTATTCGGAGTGGCTGCGCGAGCAGGACTGGACCGGCGCGTACCGCAGGCACCGGCGCAACCTGCAACTCATCGGCCTCAACGACGCCGACCGGCGCTGGGTGCTGAAGAATCCGAGCCACCTGTTCGCGCTGGACGCGCTGCTGGCGGTGTACCCGGACGCACTGGTCATCCAGATGCACCGCGAACCCAGCACCATCATCGCCTCGGTGTGCAGCCTCAATGAGCAGGCCTCGGCGGGCTGGTCGGACAAGTTCCGCGGACCGGTGGTCGGGCGCACCCAGCTCGAGCTGTGGTCACGCGGTGCGCAGCGGTTCCTCGACGACCGCAAGAACCACAACGCCGCGCAGTTCTGCGATGTGTACTACAGCGACTTCGTGGCCGACCCGATCGGCACCGTCGAGGGGATCTACCGGCACTTCGAACTGGACCTCACCGACGAGGCCCGCGCGGCGATGACCGCGCTGCACACGGAGTCCACCTCGGGTGCGGCGCGACCGGCGCACAAGTACACCCTTGCCGATTTCGACCTCACCGCCGACGCCGTCGACGCGAGCTTCGGGCCGTATCTGGAGGCGCATTTCCCGGCGCGCTGACATCGTTCCGGCCGGTCGCCTCACCTCGCAGGTTGGGGGACCGGCCGGTTAGTGACGTTCATCGTCTCCGGGGGGCGCCGGTGGTGCTGTCACCGCGTCCGGCATCGGGGCGTCTGGATATGGGCTAGGACGGCCTCGCGGATCATCCGGTCGAAGTCGGCGGCCCCACCTCGGTGACGACTGCGCTAGGTGTGCTCAGGGCTGGCCGGGCTTGAGCACGATGAACAGCCCGTTGGCCTCCGCGCACAGCCGCTCGCCGTCGTGCAGCGTCGCTCGCACGTACACCTTGCGGCCGTCACGGCGCTCGGCCCACGTGCGCAAGGTGAGTTCCTTGTTGAGCGGGGTGATCGAGCGGTAGTCGACGGTCAGCGACGCCGTCCGCGTGACCCCGCCCGCGTACAGTGCCGCCGCCATACCCAGCAGGTCGTCGAATCCGACCACGATCTGACCGCCGTGCGCGGCCGCGTTTCCGCCGAGGTGGAAGGTGCGGAAGGTGATCCTGGCCTCGACGCCGTCCTTGCTCGCCTTGTCGATCACATACGGCGGAATGGTGATGTTGCCGCGCGCCGGCAGGTCCGCCCTGGTCCAGGTGGGGGCCGACCACTCGTCGACGACGGCCGCGTCCAGCCGGTCATTGAGCTCCTTGAGGACCCCGATCGTTTCGACGGCGAGCTCGTCGGAGGGGCACGACAGCCGCACGCGGTCCATCAGCTTGCGGACTTCCTCGATGAACGCGCCGTAATGCGGACCACCGCGGGTGATGTCGGCGTTCTTGGCGGCGTCGATCAGCTCCGACATCGGCCGGAAACCGCCCTCGTGATGCTCGGCGTCGGGCAGTGCAGTGCCGGCCAGGTCTTCGGTCATGAGAACACGTTATCGGTAGCCCGGGGAATGCTCGATGACCGGGGCGGGCGGTTCAGGCACCGCGATAGGACTCGAGCAGGGTGCGGGCGGCGGCGGTGACGTCGTGCTCGAGCCACTCCGGGAGGCGGTCGGCATACGCGTGCCTGCGCAATGCGGCATAGGGCAGGTCGACGATCGCGCGGGCGACGGCATCGGTCTCGCGCTCACCGGCTCGCCCGAACAAGCCTTCGGCGATGCGCCGCAGATGCTCGATCAGCGGGGCGTTCATCCCGGCCAGCCGCGTGCCGAACTCCTCGTCCGGGCCGCCGTCGAGCAGATCGCTGGGCCGCAGGCTGAGCAGCAGCCGGGCGTCCTCGGGCAGGTCACGTCCGAATCCGAGCGACGCGCGCACCATCGCGGCGCCGGCCTCGACCGGGTCGGGGTCCGCGGCGGCGGCCTTCACTCGGTCCTGAAACCGTTCCAGCGCCCGGATCCATGCCGCGCTCAGCACGCCGTTGCGGTTGCCGAAACGGTGATAGAGCGTGCCGACCGGCGCGCCGCTGGCCTCGGCGATGGCGGCCACACTCGCCGCGCGCGGTCCCTCGGCCAGGACCAGGGTGCGGGCTGCGTCGAGGATCACATCGGTGTCGTGCTTGCGGGGCGGAGCCATGTACTAGTACGTTCCTTCCATATGGAGCGATTGCCCTATATCGATGAGCATGCCAGATCGGTCGACGCGAACCGCGACCGGACCTGGAAAGCATTGCTGAAAGTTGTCTGTAAGGATCCGGCCGATCCGTCGACCGTGCCCGGCGGCTTCGCGCTGGAGGAAGCCGATCCGCCGCGTCGTCTCGCCCTGGCCGGCCACCATCCCTTCTCCCGCTACAGCCTCACCTTCGAACTCGACGACGACGGCCCGCGACACACCGTCGTGCGGGCGATCACGCGCGCCGAATTCCCGGGCGTGGGCGGTTCGATCTACCGGGCGCTGGTGATCGGCACCGGCGGCCACAAACTGGTGGTGCGCCGGATGCTCGCCCGCATCGTGGCGGCGGCATGAACGCCGGATTGGTGTGGGGCGCCACCGAAGCCGAATGCGACGCGCCGCTGCCGTGCGATGCGGTCGAACCCGACGCGCTGACCGCCGACCGCGCCATCAGCATCGCCGCCCCACCGGCCGTGGTCTTCGCCTGGCTGTGCCAGATGCGGGTGGCCACCTACAGCTATCGCCTCGGCAATCGCTGGAAATCCAGTCCGCGGGTGCGTGATCCGCAGCTGACCGAACTCGCGGTCGGGCAGCGCTTCATGGGGCAGTTCGATCTGGAATCGTTCGCGCTGGGCAGGCATGTGACGTTGCGGGCCGGCGATATCTGCGTGACCTACGCGGTGCGGCCCGAGGGCGCGGGCACCCGGCTGGTCGCCCGGGTTCGCTTCGGTGGACCACGGCTGGTGGGCAGGCTGCTGGCCCTGGGCGACGTGATCATGATGCGCAAACAATTGCGGACGTTGAAGGAACGGGCCGAAGCCGAAGCCGCGGCCGACTGAGGACCACACCGCCGAATCCAGGGTGTCCGGTTCACTTTCACCGATCCGCTGAAACCGGTCCGTGCGGCCGTGCAATGATGTCACCCGGAAAAGCGGCCGCGGCGGATGATCGTCGCGCCGTCGGCCCTATCCGGTCGCAGCGCCGGGCTTTTCCTCGTCACACCGATCGACACTGCTCGACCACGCACCGTCGCAGACCTGATCGAGAGCACGTCGCGCCACACCGTCCGTCGGCAAGTTCCACGTGACCGTGCGCCGACCCCGGTTCGGGACTGCGCCGGGCACACGTCAGAACTGTTCGAACGTGGAAAGGACTGTGGCACGTGCACTCCCTGGATTCATGGCCGGACGCGGCAGCGCGGGACGGTGGTCGTTCGTGACGGCCGCGCACCAGATTCTCGAGTTGACCGACGAGTTCTATCAGGACCCGCACGCCGTCTACCGGACGCTGCGCGAGCGCGGGCCCATCCATCGCATCCGGCTGGACGGGGTGGTGGGCTGGCTGGTCGTCGACTACGAGGTCGCCAAGCAGGCCTTCGTCGAACCGAGCATCAGTAAGCGAATCGGGTCGCCGGAAGGCCAAGCGGTCCTCGCCAAGCACGGTGCCGCCGAGATGTTCAATGCCGCGATCAACGACAACATGCTCTTCTCGGACCCGCCGCAGCACACCCGGTTGCGCAAGCTGGTGTCGAAAGCCTTCGCCGGTCGCGCCATTCGCGGGCTCGGCCCGCGCATCACCGAACTCGCCGACACCTTGCTCGACGAGATGGCCGGACGCGAGGCCGTCGATCTGCTCGACAGCTACGCCTTCCCGCTGCCGATCGCGGTGATCTGCGAGCTGCTCGGCGTGCCCGACGACGACAAGGACGACTTCCGTTCCTGGACAGCCGTTCTGGTGAACGATTCGGCCCCCATCGAAGACCGCACCACCGCCGGGATCAGCTTCTTCACCTACCTCACCGAGCTGATCGCCACCCGCACCGATGATCCGCGCGAGGATCTGCTGTCGGAGCTGATCGTCGCCAAGGACGACGACGACCGGCTCGATCAGCAGGAACTGATCGCCATGCTGTTCCTGCTGCTGGCCGCAGGCCACGAAACCACGGTCAACCTGATCGGCAACGCCGTGCTCGAGTTGCTGCGCGACCCGGCCATCGCCGAACGGCTGCGCCACGATCCGGATGCCGTGCCGGGATTCCTCGACGAAGTACTGCGCTGTCAGGGCCCGGTGCATCTGGCCACCGCGCGCTACACCACGGCGCCGATCACGCTGGGCGGACAGGACATCGACGCCGGCGAGTTCATCATGATCTCCCTCGCCGCCGCCGACCGCGACCCCCGCCTGTTCACCGACCCCGACCGCGTCGACCCCACCCGCACCGACCATCGTCATATCGCGTTCGGGCACGGCATCCACTACTGCCTGGGCGCCGCCCTCGCCCGCATGGAAGCCACGATCGCCCTCACCCGGCTGCTCGACCGCATCCCGGCCATGTCGCTCGACGCCGAGTTCGGCGATCTGACCTGGCGTAAGAGTCTGCTGATCCGGGGGCTCACCCACCTGCCGGTGCGTCTGGGTGCCGAACCCGTCGCGGCCGCGGCCGAGGGTGCGCGGTATTCGATGAACTGATCGCCGCCGCCGGGCCGGTGGATGCCGGCCCGGCGTGCCGGACCTATCGCCGGCGGGAATAGGTGCCGACGCGGAGAGCTTGGAGATCCTATGACCAGTGCTGAGTTGTTGATCGACGGATTCGGACGGATCCAGGAGAACGTGCACCGGGCGGTCGACGGGTTGACCGGGGCCGAGCTGGGAACTCGGCTGGACGCCGAGGCCAACTCGATCGCGTGGCTGGTGTGGCACCTGACCCGGGTGCAGGACGACCACATCGCCGATGTGGCGGGCACCGAGCAGGTGTGGACACGCGAAGGCTGGGCGGACAGGTTCGGGCTGCCCTTCGATGACGGTGACACCGGATACGGGCACAGCGCCACCGACGTCGACGCATTCGCAGACGTGCCGGCGGACTTGCTACTCGGCTACCACGACGCGGTGCACGCCCAGACCATCGACTACGTATCCGGCCTCACCGATGCCGACCTGCCGCGGGTGGTCGATACGCGCTGGGATCCACCGGTGACGCTCGGCGTGCGATTGATCAGCGTCATCGACGACGACATCCAGCACTCCGGCCAGGCGGCGTTCATCCGGGGAATCCTGTTGCGGCGCAGGTAGTTACCTGGTCGATGGGCACCTATGTCCCGGCAGCGGCGGTGATGGGGGAGCGGGCGGTCCAGCGGTTGTGGGTGCGGTAGACCTCGACCGGGTGGGCGAAGGTCGTGGAGATGGTGTCGGTGGTGATGGTGGTGTCGGCGGGTCCGCAGGCTACTGTGCGGCCGGCGGCGATGAGCAGGGCGTGGGTGGTGGTGCTCGGCAGTTCTTCGAGATGGTGGGTGACCAGGATCGACGCCACGTCCGGGTGGGTGCGGTCGAGGGCGTCGATGGTTTCCAGGAGTTGTTCGCGGGCGGCGACGTCGAGGCCGGTGGACGGCTCGTCGAGCAGCAGTAGGCGCGGTTCGGCGATGAGGGCGCGGGCGATCAAGGTGCGGCCGCGTTCGCCCTGCGACAGGGTTGGCCACACTTCGTCGGATTTGCCGGACAGGCCGACGGTGTCGATCATGGCGTGCGCGCGGGCCAGGTCGTCGGCCGACGGGCTCCAGCGCATCGGGGTGTCGATGGTGCCGGTGAGTCCGGTGAGCACGACCTCGCGGATCGTCAGCGGATAGCGCAGGGGATGGCGCGGGTTCACATGTCCGATGGATCGGCGCAGCCGCTGCAATTCCACGCGGCCCAGCTGCTCGCCCAGCACCCGGACCGTCCCGGACGTGGGGTGGGTGACGGCGCCGCACAATCCGAGCAGAGTGCTCTTGCCCGCACCGTTGGGTCCCAGTAGCGCCCAGTGTTCGCCGGCCCGTACGGTGAGGGAGATGCCGTCGAGGATCTGTTTGCCCTCGCGTCGGAAGGTCACCTCGGTCAGGTCGAGCACCGGTGCGGTCACGAGAAGGCCTCCTTCAGGGCGGTGAGGTGGGTGCGGCTGAATTCTGCTGCCGCCGTGGAGTTTCGGGCCGCGATGGCGTCGGCGAGCTGTTCATGGGCGGCGTGATCGGCGCGCTCGGAGGGGACCGGGCGGATCTCGAGCATGTCGATCATCGCCAGGCGCAGGCGCGGCAGGAACGCGTCGAAGAGCTGCACCAGGATGTCGTTGTGCGCGGCGACCAGGACCGCGCGGTGGAATTCCATATCGGCGTCGACGTGTTCGGCGATCGTCTGGCCTTCGACGCTGCGGGCGGCCAGCGCGCGCCGGATCGCCCGTAGGTCGGCGGGAGTGCGCCGGTGTGCGGCCAGGGCCGCCGCCTCGGCTTCGATGGCGATGCGCGCCTCGATCACCGACGCGATGGTGGCGCGCCGCAGCACGATATCCCACTCCTCGCTGACGTCGAGCGCGGTCACGAACACCCCCGCACCTTGACGGCTGGCCAGCACACCCTTGCCCGCCAATTCGCGGATCGCCTCGCGCACCGTCGAGCGGCCCACGCCCAGCTGCGCGGCCAAGGTGGTCTCGCCGGGCAGTCGATGCCCCAAGGGCCATTCGCCACCACGAATCCGCGCGAGCAGCAGTTCGGCCGCCTGCTCGGCCAGTGGATGCCGCCGTACCTGGCTGTCCATCGCATGACCTATCTACTTGTCTGAGGAGTTGTGTATAGTCTAGGACATGCTCGCGCACCGCCTGCTCCTCGACCGCCACGGCGGGGCCTGACCGATCGGCCGCCCCGCCGTGGGGTTTCGCCGTCGGCCGGTCACCTCATTCGTGACGGCCGTCCGGCCAGGAAGCAGACCCATGACATCGCGTGCATTCCCCACCATCGACACTCCCGCGGGCACGGTCCCGCCGCAGGCGCCCGCCTGGAATCGTCAGCGGCAATCGCAGATGCGCTCGCACCGCTACCGCAATGTTTACGAGCGCGTGGAAGTGCCACTTGCGCATCGTGATTGGCCCTCTGCGCGGATTGCCCAGGCGCCGCTGTGGGTGCCGGTCGACCTGCGTGACGGCAATCAGGCACTGGCCGAGCCCATGGACCCCGAACGTAAACGCCGATTCTTCGAACTGCTGGTCGCCATGGGCTACAAGGAGATCGAGGTCGGCTACCCCTCCGCCTCGCAGACCGATTTCGACTTCGTGCGGCTGCTGGCGGATTCCGATATCGCACCGGACGACGTCACGATCGTGGTGTTCACGCCGGCGCGGCGGGATCTGATCGAACGAACCGTCGCGTCGGTGCGTGGGCTGCGCAACGAGGTCGTCATCCACATGTACACCGCGACCGCGCCGGTGTGGCGGGACGTCGTGCTGGGCAAGACGACTCGTGAACTGCGCGAATTGATCCTGGCCGGCGGCCGCGACGTGCTCGAACTGGCCGGCGATCTGCCGAACGTGCGTTTCGAGTTCTCCCCGGAGGTATTCAACCTGACCGAGCCGGGCTACGTCCGCGATATCTGCGATGCGATGACCGACCTGTGGGACGCGACGCCGCAACGCCCGGTGATCCTGAACCTGCCCGCCACGGTGGAGGTGGCGACGCCGAACGTGTACGCCGACCAGATCGAATACATGCACCGCACGCTGGCTCGGCGTGACAGCGTCATCCTGTCGGTGCATCCGCACAACGACCGAGGCACCGGCGTCGCCTGCGCCGAACTCGCGGTTCTGGCCGGTGCGCAGCGAGTGGAGGGCTGCGTGTTCGGTAACGGCGAACGCACCGGCAACGTCGACATCGCCACCCTCGCGCTGAATCTGCATGCCCAGGGCGTGGATCCGATGATCGACTTCTCCGATATCGACGAGATCCGCCGCACCGTCGAATACTGCACCCGCCTGCCCATCCCCGAACGCCACCCCTACGTCGGCGACCTGGTCCACACCGCGTTCTCGGGTACTCACCAGGACGCCATCAAGAAGGGCTTCGCCGAACACCGCGCCCGCGCCGCCGCCACCGGCCGCCCCGAACGCGACATCGACTGGCAGGTTCCGTACCTGCCCATCGACCCCGCCGACCTCGGCCGCAGCTACGACGCGGTGATCCGAGTGAATTCCCAATCCGGCAAAGGCGGCATCGCCTACCTGCTGCACACCGAATACGGCATGGACCTGCCCCGCCGCCTGCAGATCGACTTCGCCCGCCACGTGCAGCAACACACCGACGGAACCGGCGCGGAAATCACCGCGGCCGAACTGCGCGACCTGTTCGAGCAGGTGTACATGGGTTCCGGCGCCGATGCCGTGAGCCTTGACCACTGGCAGGCCGATGAATCAACCACCACAATCACCCTCACCGCCGACGGCCGCACCCACACCTCCGACCACCGCGACATCGGCCCGATCGACGCCCTGACCTCCGCGCTCGCAGCCATCGGCCGCCCGGTCGAGGTCCTGGCCCTGCACCAACAGTCCCTCACCACTGGAAATGCCAGCCCGGCAATCACCTACCTCGAGTACCGGATCAACGGCCGAACCGGTTGGTCCTGCGGACGCAGCGATTCCGTGCTGGCCGCGACGATGGCGGCGGTCATGAGCGCCGCGAACACGGACGTTCCGACGACGGTCTGATGCCCTGGGCGGTGCGATGGTCGCCCGCGACCACCGCACCGCCCAGCGTTCGCGTGTTTCGACCCGAGTAGGGGACCTCGGCTACTCTCCCGTCCGCCCGTCGATGCGTTCGCGGAGGAAGTCGGCGTGGCCGTTGTGGCGGGCGTACTCCTCGATCATGTGCAGGTAGATCCAGCGGAGGGTGTATTCGGTGCCGGTTACCGGGTGGGGGCAGCGGTGGTCGAGGGGGAGGGCGGCGACAGCGGCGTCGGCGAGGGCTCGTTCGCGGTGGTAGGTGGCCAGGTCGGTGGCCGGGTCGGCGGTGGGGACGTCGTCGAAATCGCCGTCGGGGTTGTCTTCGGAGCAGTAGAGGTAGTCGAGGGATTCGCCGGCGGCGGTGATGCGGAACCAGCCGCGTTCGTTTTCGGTGAGGTGGCGGATCAGGCCGTGCAGCGACATCGTGGAGGGAGCGACGCAGCGTTGGGCTAGTTGGGCGGCGTCGAGGCCCGCGCATTTCAGCAGCAGGGTCTGGCGGTGGTAGTCCAGCCACGACTGCAACATCGGCCGTTCGCCGGCCACGGACAACGTCTCGATCCGATCGATCTCGGGTGCGATCCATGCCACCGGGGGACTGTACCGCGCGGGCCGCGGATGCGTGGGATGAATTTCCGGCCGCGCCGGACGCCGGAACTGGACTATCCGACAGCGCTGAACCGGTCGGCGGCCGGCCCGTGTAGATGGCCGGCCGGGAGGGTGCGGCCGCACAGGACGAGCAGCAGGTCCTGGGCGCGTCCCGTGAGTGGAGTGCCTGTGCCGTAGGTCCAGTCGAGATCGTCGGCACGCAGCTGGACACCGGTGAGGTCGACGCCGAAATACTTCACCTGCTTCGGCTGCACCGATTCCAGGACCGGCCGGATCCGATGCTCGGGCAGCACATCGTCGAGGCCGAGCCCGACGGTGATGTCGAGACCGTGGATGACGTCGTGGCTGAGCGCGCCCACGAACCCACCACCCGGCGGCTTCCACGGATGATTCACGTTGTCGTGCAGGCAGGTGAGCAGCTGCGACGAGGTCAATCGTGCGGCGTCAGCGCGGGCGCTGCGGTCGGACATGCGGTTGAAATTGCCGCGCGCCTTGATCATGCCGAGCACGAAACCGGGCAGCGACAGACGGTAGGGCATGGTGATGTGGGCGACGACTTCACGCACCCGCCACCCCTCGCACAACGTCGGCGAGTCCCAGCCCGCTTCGTCCAGCCCGCCCAGCACCTCGGTCAGGTATCGCCGCTGCTCGGCAATCACCGCCCGGACGTCGGCTTCGGTCATCGTCGGCTCCTGTTCGTCGTGTCGGCACGGCTGCGCACCCCGGCCACTCAGGGATAGGACCGGGCGACGCGCCGGAATTCATCGGTGAGCAACCGAGTGCTACATGAGCGAGGCAAACGCCGAGAAGCCCGCACGCTCATGTAGCTCTCGACGGACAGCGGAGGCGCACACCGCCGCGCGTACGATCGAGTTCTGTGCGAGGATTCGAGGTCGGTTGCACGCGATGAGCGATTCGGGTCGGGAGCCGGTCGCCGGGAGGAACACAGATGCCGACGAGAGCGCTGACCCAGCAGACCTTCGACCAGGTCATCGCGAGCAACCACATCGTGCTGGTGGAGTTCTGGGCATCCTGGTGTGGCTGGTGCACCCGCTTCGCGCCGGTCTACGGCTCCTCCGCCGAAACCCATCCCGATATCGTGCACGCCACCGTCGACGGCGAAGCCGAACCCGCCCTGGTCGCCGCCGCCCAGGTCGACAGCTACCCCTGGCTGATGGGGTTCCGCGAAGGCCTGCTGGTGTACTCGCAGGCCGGTTACCTGCCCCCTGACCACCTCGAAGAACTGGTCCAGCAGATCCGCTGGATGGACATGGACGCCTTCCGTCGCACCATCGCCGACGCCGCCCGCACCCAGACCCCGCAATCCCAAGCGCCGGCCGAGCCTGCCGCCCCACCCCGGCTGGCGGGCATTGCGCCCGGCTCCGCCGCCTACGGCTGGCCCGGCCTCTGACGATGTCCTCCGACGTCGCCCGCGAGTACGCCGACCCCAGTGGCCTGCGCACCCGCATCGAGACCCACGCGCGGTACTCGGCGCGCCGCGACGACCCCATCGCCGACGTGCTGTCCGCCCTGGCGCTCAACGGCACCGAAGACCTCGCCGATATCGGCTGTGGTGACGGCCGGTTCCTGGCCGAACTCGCCGCGAGCGGTCACACCGGGCAGCTGGTCGGCTCCGATATCGCCACGCCCATGGCAGTCGCCGCGGCAGCCGTGCCTGGCTGCCACGGGGTGCGCGCGGATGCCCGGCGACTTCCCTTCGCCGCCAACGCCTTCGATGTGCTCACCGCACGTCATCTGCTGCACCATGTGCCGCAACCGCTGGCCGCCCTCGCCGAGTTCCGGCGCATCACCAGACCGGGCGGCGTCGTCGCGGTGGTGGCGAATCATCCACGCCCGTACCGGTCTCTCATGGACCTTCTCGCCAGGCACGGGGCCGGCCCGGCGGAAGGCACCATCGTCGACGTCCACACCGAGACGCTGCCCGCACTGCTGCACGACGTGTTCGGCGACACCGGCACCCGCCACCGCGTCGACAACGAACTGGTCTTCCCGGAACCCGAACCACTGATCCGTTTCGCGGAGTCCCTGTTCACCCTCTGCGGGTTCGCCCCGGATCACCCCGAGCGAGACAGCCTGCGCGCCGCCGTAGCCAACGATATCCACGCATGGTTCGCCGCCGACCCCGGCCGATGCTGGCGCGAACCCAAGGGCTACCTCGTCGCCACCGCCACCTGCCCCTGACCGACGAAGGTGGCAGCCGGCTTCCCGGCCCGGCTCGATGCGACGGCAGCTCCGCCCGGAGGCGGCGGCAGCCGGACGGACGGGATGCCGGGAGAAATCACGGCGCTCGAACCGCCCCACCCATCCGCTAAGGTAGGCCCAGTTTTTCGTGGAGGGACTTCGGGTGGAGCGACGGCTGGCGGTGGGGCAGGAGTTCGCCGGTTATCGGGTCGAACGGCTGCTCGGGGAGGGCGGCATGGGCCAGGTGTATTTGGCTCATGACCGGGATCTGCCCCGGATGGTGGCGTTGAAGCTGCTGAGTCCGGTGATCGGCGACGACGGGGAGGTGCGGGCGCGGTTTCTGCGGGAGGCCGATACCGCCGCGCGGCTGGCGCATCCGAATATCGTCGCGGTGTACGCGCGGGGGCAGGAGCAGGATCGGCTCTGGATGGCGATCCAGTACGTCGAGGGCACCGATGTGGCGACGGCGCTGCGGGAGGGTCCCATCCGGCCCGCCGACGCGGTGCGGATCACCGAGGAAACGGCGAAGGCCCTCGATCACGCGCACCGGTCCGGTGTGTTGCACCGAGATGTCAAGCCCGCCAACATCCTGCTGGAATGGGGTCCGCAACGGCAGGTCTACCTGACCGATTTCGGAATCGCGAAGGCCCTCGACAATGCCGACGGACTGACCCGCACCGGTGAGCTGTACGCCAGCTTCCACTACGCCGCGCCGGAGCAGTTCGAGTTGCGCGCCGATATCGACCACCGCGCCGACGTCTACGCTCTCGGCTGCACCCTCTACTACATGCTCACCGGTGAACTGCCCTTTCCCGCCGCCGGCACCGGCCAGCTCATCGCCGCCCATCTCAACGCACCGGTGCCGCGCCCGAGCCTGCACAACCCGGCCGTGCCGCCGGCCTTCGACGACGTCATCGCCCGCGCCATGGCGAAGAACCGCGACGAAAGATACGGCAGCTGCGGTGAACTGGCGGCCGCTGCCCGCCGGGCTTTGGCCGCCCCGCGCAACCCGGTACACCACGTCACCGGACCGACGATGCCCTCGTCGCCCGCTGCTCCGAGTACCGCCCCGGTCCGGCATACCACGCCGAATCCAGCGCCGGCCTCGCGCACGCGCAAGGTGCGTAAACCACTGGCCGCCGCCCTCGCCGCCGTCGCGGTCTTCACCGGGGCCGCCGTCGCCGCGGTGCTGTTGCGCGGCAACGATGGGCAGCAACCCATTCCACCCACCCCGCCCGCCGGCGCACAGGCCGCCGCGGAACACGCCGCCTGCGAATACAGCAAGCTCATGGCCACCTACGACTACGACGACCCCGACGGCTGGGAGCAACGCGTCTACGACGGCGCCACCGGCGAATGGGGAACCCAGGCCCAGGGCGTACTGCCGATGGTCGGCATGCTGGTCGCCTCCGACCCGGTCCGCACCCGCGCCACCGACGCCGAATGCACCGCCACCATGAGCGAGGCCGACACCGTCGCCGACGTCGATGTGCTGCTCACCCAGGTCAACTCGCCGCCGGGCAAACCGGAGGAAACCGAGCAGATCACGATGTCCACCCGGATGGAGCTGGTCGACGGCCGGTGGCTGTGTAGCCGGCTCGTCACCCCGCTGCTGCCCAACTGACAGCGACTCTTCATACCGAGACCAACCGGTATGTGATCGTGGTCTCGACCGCCCGAATCGATGCTGCCCGGCCACGTGCCGCTTCTAAGCTGTATCCGCTGCACGATGGAGGTTTGATCTTGACGGTCGAGGTGCCGACTCACCCCGGTCCCGGTGCGTTGCAGGCCGGTCGGGATCCGGCGCCACGCCCCGAGCCTCCGGTCTCGATGATCGAGCGGATGACGCTCATCCTGGACGCCTTCGACGGCGCGACCCCGACGCTGACCCTGCACCAGCTGGTCGAACGCACCGGCCTGCCGCGCTCCACCGTGCACCGCATCCTCGATCAGATGATCCGGCTGCGCTGGCTCGCCCACGCCCCGGGCGGCTACCGCTTGGGGCTGCGGGTGCTCGAACTGGGCGGATTGGCCGCGGGGCACAACGAGATCCGCGACGCGGTGAGTCCACTGCTGCACGATCTGTGCCGGCGCAGCGACCTCGACCTCGTCGGGCACCTCGGTGTGCTGGACGGCCGCGAGGTCCTCTACCTGGACAAGGTGAGCGGCCGCAACACGCCGAGCGTGCCGACGCGCCTGGGCGGCCGGATGCCCGCGCACAGCACCGCCCTCGGCAAGGCCATGCTGGCCGCGCTGGAGCCGAGCGTGGTCGACGCCTCGTTCCGCGACCGGCTGCCGCAGCTGACCGCGCGCACCATCGGCGACCGCGTCGAACTGCACCGCGAACTCACCCGGATCCGGCACCGTCAGGGTGTCGCGGTCGACAACGAGGAATCGGTGCCGGGTATCGGTTGTGTCGCGGTCCCGGTGCGCCGGCGCGGTGTGGCGGTGGCGGCGTTGTCGCTGAGTACCCGGGTAGGCGCCGATCGGTCCGCGACCGACATCAGCAGTCAGGCCCGCATGCTCATGGGCCTGGCGCGGGAAGCGACGGATCTGCTCGCGGCGCGGTTCTGAACCGGCAGTCGGTCGTCTCCGCGAAGTAGTCTGCGTTCCAGAACGTCCGCACCGCACGTCGTCGACCACGGGGCGCGCGATGGAGACAGCAGGCACCAGACGAGTACCGCCAGCGGGTGCCTGCGCCTGTGCCGATAGAGAGCGGGCCGCTGGAATTCAGCACGACCGGCCGCCCCGCGCCGCGGCGGTGCTCGTCCCGTGAAATGGCAGGACACGGTTGGGCCTTGAGTCGATATCGGTTGGCTCATTCGGCTTGACCCGCTACCGCCCCGTTCGTACCTTCGCGGATACAGCCGGGCAGGTGTAGCCGACACCGTCGTCCCGGCAGGCACTTTCGGGTGTGAACGGCGGTGATCGTAATGGCCGGTCAATGGGGACGGGCGAATATCCGTTATGCATCAGTAGTATTCGCGGCATTAATGCTCGCACTCGGTCTCGGATACGGGAGTTCCGCCGCACGCGCGGATTCCTGTGCCGCGGTCGAAATGGTGGTTGCCCGCGGCACACATGAGCCGGGGTATCTCGGTGCGGTGGTCGGTGATCCGCTGTACGCGGCGGTGACCGCGGCCGTACCGCTGAGTGTCGGGGCGTACGCGGTGCGGTATCCCGCGGACCTGCTCGATCCCGCGTCGTTGAGCCGCGGCACCAGCGATCTGGTCGACCACCTCGTCGAGCGATCCGCGCAATGCCCTGGTCAGCGCTATATCGTCAGCGGTTACTCACAAGGCGCGCTGGTGGTGCACGGCGCGCTGGGCACCGGCGTGATGGCGATGATGCCGGGCCTGCGTCAGCTGCCGCCGGTGCTGGCCCCGCGCGTCGCCGCGGTGCTGCTGTTCGGCGATCCGCTGCGCCTCAACGCGTGGTCGATCGCGGACATGTACGCCGGCCGGACCCGAAGCTATTGCGCCCCGGGCGATCCGATCTGTGAACTCGGCGCGACGAACCCGGACGCGCACGTCGGCTACCGCGACACCATCGCCGCGGCAGCCGACTTCGCCGCCTACATGCTCTGAGCAGCCGGTTACCAGTGCAGGCCGGGCACCACCCGCGCCACTCGTGCCGCCGGACCCGGCAATGCCATGAGCGGCAGCAGGACCGGCGACAAGACCGTCAACGGGCTACGCGGCCGTTCGGCGAGCTGATCGGCGGTCGCCGCGCCGGGACCTTCCGGCCGCGGCGCCGCCCCCACAGCCGCCTTGGACTCGCCGAAGATCCGGTACCCCTGATGCATGATGGTGCGCTTGACCGACGGCATCAGCAGCTCCACCGCCTGCGCGAAGGTGCCGACCGGGGTGTCGATCCGGTCCGGCCGATCGACGAGCGCGCGCACCACGATGTCGGCCGCCTGCGCCGGATCGGGCACCGGCAGCGAACGGTACAGATCGGTCGGCGCGATCATCGGCGTGCGCACCAGCGGCATCCGCACCGAGGTGAAGGTGATGCCCGCGTCGCGATTCTCCACCGCCGCGATCTCACTGAAGTTGTCCAGCGCCGACTTGCTGGCGACATAGGCGGCAAAACGCGGCACCTTCGTCTGCACCGCGATCGAGGAGATATTGACGATATGCCCGAAGCGGCGCTCGCGCATCGACGGCAGCAGCGCCAGGATCAACCGCACGGCGCCGAAGTAGTTGACCGCCATGGTTCGTTCGAAATCGTGCATCCGATCGGTGGAGTTGACCACCGCGCGGCGAATCGACCGGCCGGCATTGTTCACCAGGTAATCGACCCCGCCGTGCTCGGCGAGAATCGTGGTGACCAGCGCGTCGACCGCCTCGCCATCGGTGATATCGCACGAATAGGCATGAGCGTCACCGCCATCGGCACGCACTGCCTCGGCCGCCGCCTCCAATTCGGTGCGGCCCCGCGCCACCATCAGCACCGTCGCCCCGCGACGCGCCACGGCATGCGCGGTGGCCAGCCCGATTCCCGAGGACGCGCCGGTGATGAGCACGACGCGACCGGCGAAGATCTCCTCGCCCGAGGCGGGCCGGTGCCGGTCCGGGTCCAGGTTGGCCCGCCAGTAGTCCCACAGCCGTCCGGCGTAGCTGTCGAATTCCGGCACCGTCAGTCCGCGCAGCAGCGCGCGGGTGGAATCGGAGACGAATTCCGCCGAGAACGACACATGCGGCGCCACCTCGGCCGGAATTCCCAGCCGCTCCAACAGGAAATCGCGCACCGCGGGCACACCGGGCAGATGCGCCAGCCCGCTCAACGCGCGCCGGCTGCCCGGCAGCGGACCCATACCCGAGGGGGCGCCGGCCGCGGCCGCGAGCGCGCCGTAGATCTCGCCGAACGGCTGCGGGCACGGATTCACCAGGTGGAAGGTGCGCCCGTCCAGGCCCGGCCGGCGCACCAGTTCCACCATGGCCGCGGCGACGTAGTCGACCGGGACCACATTGGTCGCGCCGAGATCGGGCAGCGGCAGCGGCAATTCGGCGGGCAGCCCGCCGAGCGCGGCGATGGCGGGGAAGAAGTAGTAGGGGCCGTCGATCTTGTCCATTTCGCCGGTGCGCGAATCACCGACCACGATCGCCGGTCGATACACCCGCCACCGCACGCCCTCGGATTCGCGCACCATTTTCTCGGCCGCGAATTTGGTGCGATGGTACGGCGAGGTGAGCCGTTGCCCGAGGTCGAAATCCTCCTCGAAGAACTGGCCGCGATGATCACCGGCGACGGCGACCGACGACACGTGATGCAGCACCGCGCCGAGTTGTTTCGCCAGTGCCAGAACGGAATTCGTGCCACGCACATTCGCCGCGTGCGCGGTGGCCTCGTCGGCGGTCATGTCGTAGACCGCGCCGAGATGGATGATGTGATCGGCGGCGGGCGCGGGCTCGGTCAGCCCGAGGCCATCTACGGTGAGGTCGCCGACCAGTGGGTACACCCGTTCGCTGCCGCGCCAGCGGGTGGCCAGCGACTCGAACTTCGTCAGCGATTCGGCGCGCACCAGCACATGCACCCGGGCATCCGGCTCATTGTCCAGAATTCCTTGCACGACACGGCGACCCAGAAAACCGGTACCGCCTGTCACGATAAAAGAAACCATTGCCTACCCCTGCTGTTCGCTCGAACTCGTTGTCGCACAGAGCTGTCCGGCATGCAGCGGTGAATGCGGACAATCGAAAGATTTCGACCCTCCGAAAGATTTCGCCGGGCCGAAAGTAGGAACACCTTCGTCCTGACTGATCGGAACAGTAATCGGGGTTACCCGTCGGTAGCAAGCTGGATCGGCGGGAAGTCGTTGTGGGAATGGTCACGACGGCCCGCGGGGGATTTTGTGTGTTACAACAGTTTTCAGATAAGGAATATGCAACCGGGGGTGACAGATAACCGGCCGATCAGGACGGACGACGCGTCGGGAATTCCTCGGCCAGTTCCTCGAACACGGCGGTATTCATCGCGAAGGCCCGCTGGCCCTCGTCCAGCACCCGGCGCCGTTCCAGATCGTCGAGCGGCATCCGATCCAGCAGCGCCCGGTACTCGCGCTTGAACGCGGCCGGGTTGCCGACACCGTCGAAGACGTAGAAGCGCACACCGTCACCGCGATGCGGCAGATTCCACAGCTTCTCGGCGGTGCCGCGGATGACCTGCCCACCGGACAGATCGCCGAGATAGCGGGTGTAGTGGTGGGCCACATAGCCGCCGGGCCACTCGCGGGCGCAGTCATCGATCCGTGCGGCGTAGGCGGCGGTGGCGGCCAGCGGTTCGAGCCCATCGCGCCACCGCGGTCCGGCCAGGTGGGCGAGATCGCGTTCGAGTTCGGCGGTGCGGGCCAGCTCGGGACGGATGAACGGCCCCGCGATCGGGTCCTCGGCCAGGCTGTCCCAGCGGCCCTCCAGCGCACGGTAGATGAACCACAACTGGCCGGTGTAGCGCAGGTAGGACTCGACACCGAGTTCGCCGCCGAGCATGTCGGAGATGAACGAGGAGTTCTCCGCCTCTTCGTGCTGACGGGCGGTGGCGCGGCGGATCTGCGCCGAGAAGGGCACCGGCTCCGCGGCGGCGTGCTCGGTCTCCGACACATCCGGACCATGCGACATATCCGAAACCACCTCACCCTCACTGGAACCGTCGGCGCGACCGCCACGAGGCCGGGCGCCGTCGCCTGCGCGCACAGCGGCAGACCGATCGCTTCGACGATACCGGCTCACCTGTGATCCCGCGACGGGCTCATTTCTGCTTGCGCAGGTACGGCGGGATCTCCTTGCGCAGGTAGGGCGGCAGTCCGGCGGGCCGGCGCCGGCGCCGCACGATGGGCCTGCGCAGGTTGCCGAAGCGGCGCAGCACCGGCGGGCGCACCACCGTGCGGTCGAACCATTCACCGAGGGTGACTCCCGCGGCCAGCGCGCAACCCACACCGAGCGCGGCCAGCAACTGATTCGCACCGATCAGCAGCTCGTCGTTGAGGGTGCCGTAGAGGCCGCGGTAGACGCTCAGACCCGGCAGCAGCGGGGTGATGCCGGCGACCGCGACGATCAACGGCGGCGTCAGCGCACGACGGGCCATCAGACCACCGGCGAGGCCGATGATCGTGGCCGCGGCGCCGGAGGAGACCACCGGCCCGAATCCGGCGTGCTGCACCAGCAGGAAGACCACCGTGCCCACCGCGCCGCTGAGCGCCGCCGCGACCAGCGCCCGGCGCTCGGCATAACAGGCCAGCGCGTAGGCCAGCGCCGCCATCGCGCCGGCGAGCAGTTTGACCGGCAGATCGGTGAAGACCCGGGCGGGCGTGAGATCCAGCGGCGGTGACGTGGCGCCGAGGATCTGCCCGACCCGCAGCGCAAGCGCGATCCCGGCGACGATGCCGCCGGTCATCATCACCACCTCGAGCATCCGCGCCGCCGCGGTGATCGGACTGCCGGTGATCGCGTCCTGCACCGAGCCCACCAGTTGCAGACCACTCAGCAGTACCGTGATGCCGGCCGCGATGATCAGCGTGGGATCGACATCGATGCCGAGCGGCTCGGCCAGGGTCGCCAACACGATGGCGGGTGTGGCGGCGATCGCACCGCCCACCATGTGCTGGAAGAAGAACGGCAGCCCATACCGGTTGAGCACCCGGTTGACCCGGTCGATGGCCGCGGTGGCGGCGAAACTGACCACCGCCACCAGCGCGCCGGCACCGAGCAGCACCGCGATCGAGGCGGCCAGCAAAGACCAGCCGAAGGTCGCCATCCACCGCGGATAGGGATGTGGCGCGGAGGTGATGGCGTCGAGGGCGGCGCGCGCGTCCTCCGGATCGACGACCTGAGTGCGGATGCGCCGGGTCAGCCGGTCGACCGCGGCCAGCCGGGTGAAGTCCATCCCGCGGTAGTGCACGATGCGCATGCTGCTGGCCGGCGGCAGCGACCGCCCGCGGTCGGCCCAGATGCGGATCGCGTCGAAGGTGACATCGACATCGCAGCGCGCCAGACCGTAGGTGGCGGCGATGAACCGCACCGTCGTGGTGGTGTCGTTGACCGACGTTCCGGAGGCGAGCACCACCTCACCCATGCGCACCGCGAGATCGAGCACCTCGGCGACCTTGGCGTCGTCGGTGAGATCGATCGGCTGCAGCGGCGTCGGGGCGGCGACGATGGTGTCGGCGGTGGCCTGACGGTCACCGACAAGGCGCCCGAAGGCCTGCGTCACCACGGGCAGTCGCAGGATTCTGCGCCGGCGCGGACCGCGCGCGGCGAAATCCACGACCGGTGGTTCGCCGGTGTCTCCTCCCGAGGGCGCGCCGATTGCCATAGCCGTGAAGGTAGTCACCCGCACCCGGCCCGCGCATCGTGATCCCCGCAACCGCAGGCAGGTGGCGCCGTCGGGCCGGGCAGCGGGCGACCGGAGACGGGCGTGGTGACCCATCTCGCGCCGCGTTCTTTCGGCCCGCCGCGCGCGGATACGGCTATGGTCGGGTCATGGCTACCGGCAGCGCATCGACGGCAGATCACCTACGTGAAGCCCTGGACGGACCGTGGGGCGAGGTCAGGCAACAGGCGCGGGAGCAGTTGGTCGGCGACCGGTTCGCAGGCGATCCCGCACTCGACTATCGCGCGGCGCGGGCCCGGGTGCTCGAGCAGATGCGGGCGCTGGCCGGAATGGGTCTGGCCGAACGCGGCTTCCGGCGGGAGAACGGGGGTACCGGCGAGCCGGGTGCGGCCGTCGTCGGGCTGGAGATGCTGGCCTACACCGACCTGTCGCTGTGGGTGAAATCGGGTGTGCAGTGGGGCCTGTTCGGCGGGGCGGTGGAAAACCTCGGCACCGAGCGGCACCGCGATTTCATCAAGCGACTGATCTCGCTGGATCTGCTCGGCTGCTTCGCGATGACCGAATCCGGGCACGGCAGCGACGTCGCCAACCTCGAGACCACCGCCACCTACGATCCGGCGACCCAGGAATTCGTGGTGCACACCCCGACCCCGTCGGCGCGCAAGGACTACATCGGCGGTGCGGCCGAACATGCCCGGATGGCAGCGGTTTTCGCGCAACTCATCACCGCCGAGGGCAATCACGGCGTGCACTGTCTGCTGGTGCCCATCCGGGATGAGCAGGGCAACGACCTGCCCGGCGTCACCACCTCCGACTGCGGTCTCAAGGGTGGGCTGCCCGGGGTCGACAACGGCCGCATCGTCTTCGATCACGTGCGCGTGCCCCGCGAGAACCTGCTCAACCGCTACGCCGACGTCGCCCCCGACGGCACCTACAGCTCCGAGATCGAGAACCCGAGCCGCCGCTTCTTCACCACCCTCGGCACCCTGGTCCGCGGCCGGGTCAGCGTGGGCGGTGCCGCGGCCGCGGGCGCCCGGGTAGCGCTGAGCATCGCCGGCCGGTACGCCCTGAAGCGGCGCCAGTTCGGCGATCCCGACGACGGCGGTGAGATCCTGCTGCTGGACTACCGCAACCATCAGCGCAGGCTGCTGCCGCTCATCGCGCGCTCCTACGCGCTGGCCTTCGCGCAGAACGACCTGGTCCGCCGCATGCATCTGGTGCAGACCGGCCAGGACCTCGACCCGGGTGCCCAGCGCGCGCTGGAGAAGCGGGCCGCCGGCCTCAAGGTCGCCCAGACCCGGCACGCCACCCGGGCGATCCAGGAGTGCCGCGAGGCCTGCGGCGGCGCCGGCTACCTCACCGAGAACCGCCTCGTCACGCTCAAGGCCGACACCGACGTGTTCACCACCTTCGAAGGTGACAACGTCGTGCTGACCCAGCTGGTCGCCAAGGAACTACTGACCGCCTACTCCGACGAGGTGCGCGATCTGGACGCGCTGGGCTGGGTGCGCTTCGCCGCCACCATGGCCGGCGATGTGGTGCGCAAGCGGTCGGGGGTGCGTCAGCTGATCCAGACCCTGCGCGATCGCGGCGACGAATCCGTCGACGAGGGCGATCTGTCCAAGCGCGCAGTGCAGCTGCAATTGTTCGCCGACCGCGAGGACTATCTGGTCCGCACCGCGGCGCACCGGCTGCGCGCCCGGGCCGAGGAGACCAGCCCGTTCGAGGCGTTCAACAACGCCCAGGACCACATTCTCGCCGCGGGCTCGGCCCATATCGACCGGCTCGTGCTGGAGGCGTTCATCGAGGGCATCTCCGGAATCGACGACCCCGACGCCCGTGAGCTGGCGGAAACGGTCTGCGACCTGTTCGTCTACGCGACCCTGGAAGAGAACCTGTCCTGGTTCATCATGCACCGGTTCATGTCGGTGGAGCGGGGCAAGGCGGTGCGCCGTGGAGTGAACGAACTCGTCGACCGGTTGCGCCCGGACGCGCTGACCCTTATCGAGGCGATGGGCGTCCCGGAATCGATGCTGCGGGCAGCCATGCTCGACGACGCGAGCGTGTACGAGCGGCAGTAGAGCGCACCCGCGCCGAGCGGAGACGACACACTCGGCGTGGGCAGTTCTACCCGGGTTCTCGGCGGTGGACTACCGGCGTGCCGAGATGTGGCCAGTGTCGGGGCGCTGTCCGCCCCGAGCATGAAGTCCTTACCCGGCCCGCGCCGTCCGGCGCTGCACCTGGGCGATCGCCGAGCACAGCAGCACCGATATGGCGACGGCCGCACCGGCTCCGCCGATGATGTCGGTGGCGTGGTGATAGTCGAGCGCGATCATGCCGATCGCCGCCGACACCCACGCCACCACCGCGCATCCCGCGATCACCAGCCGCGCGCGCAGGGATTCGATCAGCACCAGGAACGTCGTCGCGACCGCCACCAGATGCACGGTGTGCCCGCTCGGGTAGGCGAGATAGTCGTGCAGCGGACGCCCCCAGAACGGTTTGAGCGCCCAGGTATTGAGTCCGGCCGCCACCTCCGGCACCGCCACCATCGTCGCCGCCCGCCACCACTGCTGCTGCCAGCCGAACCAGGCGGCGCCGGCCAGCATCAAGGCGATCACCACCCAGGTATTGCTCGCCAGCGCCAGCACCTCCGCCACCCACGGCCGCGGATCGAGGGCGGCGCTGATCGGCTCGCCGACGCGCTGATCCAGGCCGGTGGGCCCGCCGTCGGGTGGGAAGCTCAGCGGAATCGTGACGGTGATCGTGCCCGCCAGCGCGGCGGTGCCCAACGCGGCGGCCTGGTCGGGGATCGGCGCGTCGGGTGCGGTATCCGGTCCACGCGCGGCGGGTTCGCCCGTTCCGGGTGCTGCGATCACCGCAACGACGATAGTCACCCCCGCCGGGCCGCGCCTACGGGACGTAGGTCAGAACCGCGGTGATGACCATCCACAGCACCCACGCGAAGGCGATGACCATGCCGACCGCCAGCGTGGTCCGCATGAACGCGCGCCCGAAGTCGACGTCGCCGCGTTCCGGCGGATACAGCTTCCACGGGCTGTACCAGGGCGCTTGCAGCACGTTCGACTTGGCGGCCTCGCGCTCGGCCTGCGCCAGCTCCTCGGCATAGGCCTCGGCCTGGGCCTGCGCCGGGCCGCCGTGCCACAGCGTGATGTCGATGGGGCCGAGGAACCCCTCGTTGAGCAGCTCCTGCGGTGCGGGTAGGTACGGCAGGATGCCGAGGCCGCGGAAGGCGATGGCGACGTCGTTGGCTGTCCACAGGTGGTTCTCCGCCTGGGCCAGGGTGTCGAAATAGTGCCGCAACCGCTCCGGATCGTCGCCGAGGATGGCGTCGAAACTCGGGTCGCTCCAAGCCTGTTCGATCTGGATCCGGGCCCCGCGCATCGGCACGATCAGCGCAACGCCGTGCACGGCGCGCTGGCCCAGCCCACGGGCGGCCAGCCAGTTCTGCAGGGCGAAGGTGTGTTCGCGGGAGCGCTCCAGTGGGGTTCGCCGGTCGGTGTTCTCCCAGACGGCCGGCTCGCCCGACACCGTCCAGGCCCCGTTGAGCGGGATCTGGAGCACGCCCTCCTGGCGCGCCATCAGCGCTTCGGCCTCGATCACCACACAGCTGGTCGGCGTCCAGATCACCGCATCGAACTGATGCAGGGTGTCCTGATGGAACAGGCTGCAATTGATGGTGGCCACGCCGTGCGGGCTACCCGGGTCCTTCCAGGTGCGCAGCCAGTCGAGCAATGCCCGTTCGGCATTGGTGCCTGCGCTGTTCTGCACTCGCACGAGCATTGGCGACCGCCCTTCACGTCGACACCCGGTACCGGACAGGATACGAGGCGGGTCGGCGCCGACCCGAGATTTCCGGCTCCGCGCTGTGTCCGGGGCGGACGCGCGCGGTGCCGGTCCGAAGGCTACCCGTCCGCGGGCTCGGCGGGTAGTTGTCCGGCGCGGACCGCCGCGACCAGTTCGGCGTGATCGGCTTCGGTGCGGTCGGCGTAGCGCACCGCAAAATCGGCCACCGCCTCCTCGAAACGTTCGTCGTCGCCGAGATATCCGGCGGTAGCGCGCGGATCCAGCGACCGGGTGTGCGCGCGGGCCAGCAGCGCGCCGGCCAGCCTGCCGTAGTCGTCGAGATCCTTGGAATCCAGTTCGGCAGGGTCGATTCCGCCCTTGAGATTGCGGAATTGGCGCACCACGAAGGGTAACTCCCGTTCGGGTTCGGTGTCGGTCGCGGGCACTCGCATGCTCGTCCAGCCGAGCAGGATGTCGGTCTCGGCCTGAACGAGCCTGGCGCCCTGCACGATTCGCTCACCCTCGTGCCGCGGCGGCGCGGGCGCCACGAACGGCGTCAGGGCGGAGGGGTTGGCCTGCTTCAGTTGCAACACCAGGACCTCGCCGTCGTTGCCGTACAGCAGCGCCACATAGCTGTGCAGGCCGACGCTGCCGGTGCCGACGATCCGAAACGCGATGTCGGACACCGAGAATCGCGCCAGCAGCCCCTGCCGGGACTCCCGCAGCGTGCCCGCGTAGTTCTCCAGCGCATCGATCGCCGCCTCGGCCACCGGCTCCTCGACATGGGTCAGGATCGGCGGATCGTTGACGAAACGGTGCTTGCGGATCCCGGTTTCGTGATCGTCGAGGTGCTCGGTCCACTTGGCGACCACCTTCGCGCTGGTGTTCTTGCGGGCCTTCTTCGCCGCCTTCTTGAAATCGTCGAGCAGATCGTCGGCCTTGGCCTTGCCGATCATCGATTCGTCGGGCAAGGCGGTCCAGGACTCCATGAACGGCATCTCGGCCAGCGCGGCGATGGTGCGCCGATACGAACGCACCGCGTCGCGGGCGGCGTCGCGGCAGTCGTCCTCGCTGGAGCCGCCCTCGCGCCCGGCCAGCACCAGGCTCGCCGCCAGCCGCTCCAGATCCCATTCCCACGGTCCGGCCACGGTCTCGTCGAAGTCGTTGATATCCATGACGATGTCGCCGTGCGGGGTGCCGTAGAGGCCGAAGTTGGCCGCGTGCGCGTCACCGCACAGTTGCGCGGTGAGCCCGGTGACCGGTCCGGCGGCCAGATCGGCGGCCATCAGCCCGGCCGCGCCGCGGTAGAAGGTGAACGGCGAGGTGGTCATCCGTCCGATTCGCAGCGGCACCAGATGTGCCAGCCGGCCCGCGTTACTGGCCGCCACGAACGGGACCACGCCCGGGCGATCGGGGGCGGCGGCCTCGCGATCACGGGCACTGAAGGGGACCTGCTCGCGCAGTGCCGCACCGCGGGCGCGGGCGTCGTCGGCGCTGACGTGGCTACGGAGGTCGATTCGACTGCTCATCACCGCGTACGCTACCGACTCCCGCGCCGCGTACGGGTGCCCGGTACGGGAGTAGGGGCCTGGCGTGTGCCGGGCCCCGCCCGAGGCCCGGGCCGGATGGCGCGCACGGGCGCCGATGCGGTATGCACGGGGCTGTGACAAGCGAATCGGGGACGACCGAATCCGGCCAGGGGACCGGGCGCGAGGTGCTCGGCGGCGTCTTCGCCGACCGCATCCTGACCGTGCCCAACGCGCTGAGCGTGCTGCGGCTGATCGGCGTGCCGGTGTTCCTGTGGCTGATGCTGGTCGAGCGGGCCGACGGCTGGGCCTTCGCGCTACTGGTCGTCAGCGGGGTCACCGACTTCCTCGACGGCAAGCTGGCCCGGCTGCTGGACCAGTCCTCGAAACTGGGCGCGCTGCTGGATCCGTTCGTCGACCGGCTGTATCTGGTGACCACCCTGGCCGCCTTCGTGATCCGCGGGCTGATCCCCTGGTGGGTGGCGGCCCTGCTGATCGGCCGTGACCTGGTCCTGACCCTGACGCTGACGGTGTACCGGCGCCGTGATCTGGACCCGCCCGAGGTCATCTATCTGGGCAAGGCCGCCACCTTCGCGCTGATGTCGGCGCTGCCGTGGCTGCTGGCCGGGCAGATGGACTGGCCGGGCGATGGTTTCGGCCGGGCCTTCGGTGGGGCACTACTGGTCTGGGGCACCGCGGTCTATGTCTGGACCGGGGTTCTCTACACCGGGAAGGCCATCGCCGTAGCACGGGCGATCCCGCGCAGGACCGACCACTGACCCGCGCCCGGGTGGGCGCTCGCTATAGAGTTGCGTGCACCGTGCACAACGAAAGGATGCCTTGTGACCCAGACGCCCGAGGACCTGCGCTACACCGAAGAGCACGAGTGGGTGCGTCGGATCGGCCCCTCCAGGGTCCGGGTCGGCATCACCGACTACGCCCAGTCCCAGCTCGGTGACGTCGTGTTCGTTCAGTTGCCTGCCGTCGACGCCGATGTCGCGGCCGGTGACAGCATCGCCGAGGTCGAATCGACCAAGAGCGTCTCCGACATCTATGCTCCGCTGGACGCGAAAGTTGTTGGGGCGAACCAGGAATTGGAGAACGCACCGGAGACCTTGAACACCGACCCCTACGGTTCGGGGTGGCTGTTCGAGCTCGAGGTGAGCGATGCCGCGGCGCTGGACACCGCACTCGGTGAACTGCTCGATGCCGCAGGTTATCAAGGAGTTATCGGGGGCTGACCCGGCCTTCCCAGTTCTCCCTGCACGGGTCCGCCCCGGCAGGGTACGGTCAATGCCAACGGATGTGCTGCCGGCCGCTGGTGGGTTGTGCGGCCGCGACTCGAGGTCGCGGCGGTCGAGGCAGCAGCTGCCTGCATGATTATCAGGTTCGAGGAGGAGAGAAACGGTGAGCGAGAACAAAGACCCGGGTTACGGGGAGACCGCGGCCGAGACGACGTCGGTCTTCCGCGCGGATTTCCTGAACGAGGTCGACGCGTCACGCTCCGGAGAGGCGACCGGCGAGCAGCCGGTCCAGGGTGTCGAGGGACTGCCCGTCGGCGCGGCCCTGCTGGTGGTCAAGCGCGGTCCGAACGCGGGCTCGCGTTTCCTGCTGGACCAGCCGACCACTTCGGCCGGACGTCACCCCGACAGCGACATCTTCCTCGACGACGTGACCGTCAGCCGCAGGCATGCCGAGTTCCGCCAGGACGAGGATTCCTTCCAGGTGGTCGATGTGGGCAGCCTCAACGGCACCTACGTCAACCGTGAGCCGGTGGATTCCTCCGAGTTGCAAAACGGTGACGAGGTCCAGATCGGCAAGTTCCGCCTGGTATTCCTCACCGGTCCGCGCGCCCAGACCTCCGATTCGGCGGCGGGTGCGGGCAGCTTGTGACAGGCGGTGCGCCGGTACACGTGATCGGCGCTCTCACATGAAAGACTCGGTGTCATGACGGGCGCGGCGCAGTGGGCTCGCGGAGGCATGTCGATCGGCTCCGTGCTCGACCTGCTGCGGCCGGATTTCCCCGATATCACCATCTCCAAGATCCGCTTTTTGGAGGCGGAGGGGCTGATCCGGCCCGAACGCACGCCGTCTGGCTACCGCCGATTCTCGGTGGCCGACTGCGAGCGGTTGCGCTTCGTGCTCACCGCCCAGCGGGATCAGTACCTGCCGCTGAAGGTGATCAAGGAGCAGCTCGAGGCGATCGACAGTGGTGCGGCGACGCTCGGTGTGCGGGAAGCCCGCGCCCGGGCGCATTCCGTGCGTACCGAACCCGACCGCGCCTCCGGTGACGGCGAGCGCGCCGCGGCGGGGGAGCGGGCCGCGGCCCCACGCAGGCTCGGCGTGGTGCCCGGCGAGATCTCCCCGGATGAGCTGCGCTTCGACCACGAGGTCCGGCTCACCCGCGCCGACCTGCTCGAGCAGGCCGGTATCGACGAGAAATTCCTCAACGACCTGATCCGGGCCAATCTCATCACCCCCGGCGCCGCCGGATTCTTCGACGCCGACGCGGTGACGCTGGCCAAAACCGCCCGCGCGATGTCGGAGTTCGGTTTGGAGGCACGGCATCTGCGGGCGTTCAAGCTCGCCGCCGACCGGGAGGCCGCGCTGGTCGCCCAGATCGCCGCACCCATCGCCAAGAGCCGCGACGCGGGTGCGCGCGCCCGCGCCGAGGAGACCGTGCGCGAGCTCGCTGCGCTGTCGCTGACCCTGCACACCAGCCTGGTGAAGGCCTCGGTGCGGGCCTCGCTCGGCAACTGATCGAGCGGCGTCCGGGCGGGCTCGCGGCGCGGCCGGATTACCGCGCAACGCCGTGAACTCAGCCATCGCGGCACCGTCGGGAATTCGCTTAGACTCGTGTTACGGCGAGCTCGGTAGGGACACGGCGGGCTGTCGGCGAGTATTGGGAGGCAGTGCGATGAGCGAAATGCGCGTGATCGGCATCCGTGTCGAGCAGCCACAGAACCAGCCCGTGCTGTTGCTCCGGGAGGTATCCGGTGACCGGTATCTGCCCATCTGGATCGGGCAGGCCGAAGCCACCGCCATCGTGCTGGAGCAGGAGGGCGTCACCCCGATCCGGCCGCTCACCCACGACCTGATCAAGATCTTGATCGCCGATCTCGGGCACACCTTGAAAGAGGTCAGGATCGTCGATCTGCAAGAGGGCACCTTCTACGCCGATCTGGTCTTCGACAACGAGCTGCGCATCTCCGCGCGTCCGTCGGATTCGGTGGCGATCGCGCTGCGGGTGGGTTGCCCGATCTATGCCGAGGAAGCGGTGCTCGACGAGGCGGGTCTGGTCATGCCCGACGAGCGCGAGGACGAGGTGGAGAAGTTCAAGGAGTTCCTCGAGTCGGTCTCGCCCGACGATTTCAAGGCCACCGACAGCTGAACGCGCAGACTATTTTTTAGACCTTAAGTACAGGTCGAGACTCTTACCGCGCGTCGCGTTTGGTCGGACGAGACCGCTCCCGAGACAATCGAGAAGAGTAATCTCGATAGTTGGGCCACGTCCGTTTCGGCAGGGTCGCGCCGGGGTACCGGTGCTCGATTCGTGGCCGTGACGGAGCCGGGTCATCGATGAGGCTGAGAACGCGTCGGCGAAACAAGGGAGTGGTCAGTGGCAGAGCATTACCAGGACGAGGTACAGCCAGGACTGTTCCCGGACGACTCGGTGCCCGACGACCTGGTCGGCTACCGCGTGCCGAGCGCCTGCCAGGTGGCCGGCATCACCTACCGGCAGCTCGATTACTGGGCCCGCACCGGTCTTGTCGTGCCGTCGATCCGCGGCGCGGCGGGCTCGGGTAGTCAGCGGCTGTACTCGTTCAAGGACATCCTGGTCCTCAAGATCGTCAAGCGACTATTGGACGCTGGCATCTCGTTGCAGAACATCCGCATCGCGGTCGACCATCTGCGCAGCCGCGGTGTGCAGGATTTGGCGGGCATCACCCTGTTCTCCGACGGCACCTCGGTCTACGAGTGCACCTCGCCCGAGGAGGTCGTCGATTTACTGCAAGGCGGGCAGGGCGTGTTCGGGATCGCCGTCAGCGGTGCCATGCGTGAACTGACCGGCGCGATCGCCAACTTCCCGGCCGAACGCGCCACCGCGGCCAGCGACCGGCCCGAGGACGAGCTGGCCTACCGCCGAAAAGCCCGAATGAACCGTAAGACGGGATAGGTCCCGTCCGCCGGCCGCGAGCCGCGCCGAAACGATGGTCCCGACGCCGGGGATGCGCCGGGACCACCGTGTTCTCGAACACAGATCAAGATCACACGTCCGTGTCCGCCGCTATGGTCGTCGGCCGACCTCCGACCGCAAACTCCCAGGTAGACCTCCGGGTTTTCGGTCTGGTCCGGCTCGGCGCGGGTGCAGCGCATGCGACGAACACGCGCGTCGCGCCCGCGTACCCGCGCACCGCGAGGGGGCCGCGAACCCGCGACGCGGCCGGCGCGGCATAAACTAACCCTGCGTCGCCGCCGTGCGGGAGAGTTCCGGGCCTCGAGTCCGGGCGCCGAAGGAGCAGCACCTCCCCGTCAATCTCTCAGGCAACAGGGACCGTACGGGCTTCGGCGCCTCTGGAAAGCGGTGGCTGCGGGCTGCCCGCCCATGGGGAAAGGGGTCCGGCTGCGGCCGCGACCACCGAATCTCTCAGGCGCCACGACAGAGGGGGAGGGCCGGAAATCGTCGACCACCCGGTCGACCCGCCCGACCTGGGAGTATGCCGTGAGCCGCACCTTCGCCGACCGCCACATCGGACCCGACAGCACCGAACTCGACCGGATGTTGCCCGTCATCGGCGTCGGCTCGCTCGACGACCTGGCCACCGCCGCGATCCCCGCCGGCATCCTCGACGGTTCCGCGCTGACCGGGCTGCCGCCCGCCGCGAGCGAACACGAGGTGCTGGCCGAACTCGCCGCGCTCGCGCACTCCAACACCGTCGCCACCTCGATGATCGGGCTCGGCTACTACGACACGCTGACCCCGCCGGTGCTGGTGCGTAACCTGCTGGAGAACCCGGCCTGGTACACCGCCTACACCCCGTACCAGCCCGAGATCAGCCAGGGCCGCCTCGAGGCGCTGCTGAACTTCCAGACCATGGTCTCGGACCTGACCGGTATGGAGGTCGCCAACGCGTCCATGCTCGACGAGGCCACCGCCGCCGCCGAGGCGATGACGTTGCTGCGCCGCGCCAACCGGTCCACGTCCACGCGCCTGCTCATCGACACCGACCTGTTCCCGCAGACCCGCACCATCCTCTACACCCGCGCTGAACCGCTCGGCATCGAGATCGTGGAAGCCGACCTGGCCACCGGCCAGCTGCCGGACGGCGATTTCTTCGGTGTGCTCACCCAGGTTCCGGGTGCCTCCGGCCGGATCGTGGACATGGCGCCGATCATCGAGGCCGCTCACGAGCGCGGCGCGCTGGTGGCCGTCGGGGCCGATCTGCTGGCGCTGACGCTGATCACCCCGCCGGGTGAGCAGGGCGCCGACGCGTGCTTCGGCACCACGCAGCGGTTCGGCGTGCCGATGGGCTTCGGTGGCCCGCACGCCGGATACCTGTCGGTGCACGCCAAGCACGCCCGGCAGCTACCCGGTCGCCTGGTCGGTGTGTCGGTCGACGCCGACGGCGCGCCGGCCTACCGACTGGCCCTGCAGACCCGCGAACAGCACATCCGGCGTGAGAAGGCCACCTCCAATATCTGTACCGCGCAGGTGCTGCTGGCCATTGTCGCCGCCATGTACGCCAGTTATCACGGTGCCGATGGCTTGCGCGCGATCGCGCGGCGGGTGCACGGACATGCGACGGCGATCGCGGCCGGACTCGACGGTGCCGTCGTGCACGAGCGGTTCTTCGACACCGTGCTCGCCCACGTCCCCGGCGGCGCGGAAGCCGTGGTGGGCAAGGCGAAGTCGCGCGGCATCAATCTGCGGCTGGTGGACGCCGACCACGTGGGCATCGCCTGCGATGAGGCGACCACCGCGGCGCATGTGGCGGCCGTGCTCGAATCCTTCGGCACCGCACTGCCTTCCGACCAGCCGGGCGGCGAGCCGGTGTCGATCGAGACCCGCACCTCGGAGTTCCTGACCCATCCCGCCTTCACCAGCTACCGCACCGAGACGGCGATGCTGCGCTACCTGCGCCGGCTCTCCGACAAGGACATCGCCTTGGACCGCAGCATGATTCCGCTCGGTTCCTGCACCATGAAGCTGAACGCGACCGCCGAGATGGAGGCGATCACCTGGCCCGGGTTCGCGCGGGTACATCCGTACGCGCCGGTCGAGGACGCGCCCGGCCTGCTGCGCCTGATCGCTGATCTGGAGGGCTGGCTGTCCTCGATCACGGGATACGACTCGGTGAGCCTGCAGCCCAATGCCGGTAGCCAGGGCGAGTACGCGGGCCTGCTCGCGATCCGCCGCTATCACCTCGACCGCGGTGACACCCACCGTGACACCTGCCTGATCCCGTCCAGCGCGCACGGCACGAACGCGGCCTCGGCGGCCATGGCGGGCCTGCGGGTGGAGGTGGTGGCCTGCCGCGACAACGGTGACGTCGACCTGGACGATCTGCGCGCCAAGATCGCCGATCACGCCGACCGGCTGGCCTGCATCATGATCACCTACCCGTCCACGCACGGCGTGTACGAGCACGAGGTCGCCGAACTGTGCGAGCTGGTGCACGCGGCGGGCGGGCAGGTCTACATCGACGGCGCGAACCTGAACGCGCTGGTGGGGCTGGCGCGGCCGGGCCGATTCGGCGGCGACGTCAGCCATCTGAACCTGCACAAGACCTTCTGCATCCCGCACGGCGGCGGCGGTCCGGGCGTCGGACCGGTGGCGGTGCGCTCGCATCTGGCGCAGTACCTGCCGGGCGATCCGCTGGAGCCGGGTTCGCACGCGGTGTCGGCGGCCAAGTACGGTTCGGCCTCGATCCTGCCGATCACCTGGGCCTACATCCGGATGATGGGCGCCGAGGGGCTGCGCCGGGCCACCTTGTCGGCGATCGCCTCGGCCAACTACATCGCCCGCCGCTTGAACGAGTACTTCCCGGTGCTCTACACCGGCGAGAACGGCATGGTCGCCCACGAGTGCATCCTGGATCTGCGCGAGATCACCAAGCAGACCGGCGTCACCGTCGACGATGTGGCGAAGCGGTTGGCCGACTACGGCTTCCACGCACCGACCATGAGCTTCCCGGTGGCCGGCACCTTGATGGTGGAGCCGACCGAGAGTGAGGATCTCGCGGAACTCGACGATTTCATCGAGGCGATGATCTCCATCCGCCGCGAGATCGACCAGGTCGGCGCCGGCGTCTGGCCGGTCACCGACAACCCCTTGCGTGGCGCGCCGCACACCGCCGCCAGCCTCGTCGGCGAATGGGACCACCCCTACAGCCGCGAAACCGCCGTCTACCCCCGCGGTCTCGCCCACACCCGAGCCAAGGTCTGGCCCCCGGTCCGCCGTATCGACGGCGCCTTCGGCGACCGCAACCTGGTGTGCTCCTGCCCGCCCCTGGACGCCTACACCGACTGACCGACTCCGCCGCTCCGTCTCCGGATAGCCTTGGCGGGCACGTTTTCCCGTAGATCGACGCGCCGATCCTCGTAGGCGGCTGCTGCTGGCGCGGCCGGTTTTCGACCGGCGTCGGGTCCGGCACCGAGTGGGTGGCCGGATGTCAGAGCGTGCCGGCGCGGGCTGCGGCGAGGGCGGCTGCGGCGGCCGCGTCTGTGTCGGCGTCGGTGATCGGTTCGTGGGAGATGAACAGCCGGTAGTAGATCGGGGCGACGGCGAAGCGGATCAGGGCGTGGGCGTCGACGGTGGCGGGGAGTTCGCCGCGGCTGATGGCGCGGTGGACCACCTGGGCGGACTGGTCGTGGCGGGCGGTGAAGAAGGCATTCAATGCTGTTGCGGCCGCGGGGTTTTGCATGGCGGCGGTGATGAAGGCGGTGGAGATCGGGCCTGCTTGGGGGTCGGCGAAGCCGGTGCGCACGAGGTCGACGATGGCGCGCAGGTCATCGTCGAGGCTGCCGGTATCGGGGATCGGCCAGGGTTCGGTGGCGGCGAGGTCGAGAGCGTCGGCGATCAATCCTTCCGGGTTGGTCCAGCGCCGGTAGACCGTGGTCTTGTGCACCCCGGATCGTTTGGCGACGTTCTCCATGGTCAGACCGGTATAGCCGTGCTCGGCGAGCTCGGCGATGGTCGCTTCGCGGACGGCGTCGCGGACGCGGGCGCTGCGTCCGCCGGGCCGTTTCTTGACCTCCAAAGACAACTCCTGTTGCGTTAGATCGCCTAGTTCGGTAGCTTAAGGCTACACACGTTGCGATTGGAAAGGGGTGTCGGCTATCAGCGGAGAGTCGCCACAACGCCGTTTCGAGATGAACCGAGAAGGGATTTCCCCCGTTTTGACCGACTACATCCAGGCGATCGAGGTCCCAGGCGCTCCGTACGGCGTGACGACCACCCCCGACGGCACGATCTGGTTCTCCATGGCGACGACCGGCGCCATCGGCCGCTACCACGACGGCACGGTGACCACCTACGCCCTCGAACCCGCCGACGGCCAGCCGACCGTCATCGTTCCCGGTCCGGACGGAGCCGTGTGGTTCACCGAATTCCGCGGCAACCGGATCGGCCGGATCACCGCCGACGGTGAGCGGATCAGCATCGCGGCCGACGCCCCCTACGGCCTGTGCGTCGGACCCGACGGTGCGCTCTGGTTCACCGAACTCCAGTCCGGCCACATCGCCAGGCTCGGTGCCGACGGCGTCATCACCCGCTTCCCGGTGGCGGGCATGCCGTCGATGATCGTCCCGGGATCCGATGGGGCACTGTGGTTCACGCTGAATCAGGCCAATGCGATCGGCCGCAGCACTACCGACGGCGAGATCACCGTCTACCCACTGCCCACCGAGGCGGCCAACCCGGTCGGCATCACCGCCGGCCCGGACGGCGCGCTGTGGTTCGTGGAGATCGGCGCCGGGCAGATCGGCCGCATCGATACCGACGGCACCATCGACGAATTCCCGCTACCCGACCGTGCCGCGCGCCCGCACGCCATCATCGCCGGACCCGACCAGGCCCTGTGGTTCACCGAATGGGGTGCGGGACGGCTCGGCCGGGTCACCACCGACGGGACGATCACGAACCTGGACCTACCGGGCACCGAACCGCACGGGCTGACTGCGGGAAGCGATGGAATCATCACGGTGGCAATGGAATCCGGCATCCTCGCGCGGGTTCCGGTCGCGATACCGTCCTGACCTGCGGGTGAACCGGCGCCATCGACGCCCGCGCCGGTTTCTGCAGGCGCCGTTGCGGAAGCGCGACGATCGGATCGTGCGGCCCCCGGCGCGCAGCCCGCACAGCCGGACTGCGTGTGGTGACGAGGTCGACCGCCGGCCCGCCGCCCGTGGAGCGTGCGCCCCCGGGCGGCAGTTCCCGCCTACGTCGTGGTCAGGGCCTGCACCATCGCCGTGCCGAAGCTGATGTCATTGGACGTCGGAACACGGGTGTAGGTGCCGCCGGTGCGCTCGGTGATGGTGCGCAAGGTGTCGGTGCCCTGCCCGCCGACGACGATCACATCCACGCGGACCGGGGTGGCCGGGTCGGTGGCGGCGGTGAGGTCGGCCAGCAGTTGCGCGCCGGTGAGCGCCGAATCGTCCTCGGGCCCGTCGGTGATCAGCAGCACCGAATTCGTCCGGCCCGTGGTGTATCCGGCGACGGCGGCGCGGTAGGCCGCCAGCAGCGCGGGATAGCACTGGTCGGCGCGAGTATCGGCCGGGCGGATGCCGTTCAGCGATTCGGTCACCTCGGTGCGGTGCTCGGCCGCCAGCGGAGCGGTCGCCGCCTGCACTCGATACGGCGTGGTGCCGTCCAGGTTCTTGCCGAAAGTCCAGACGCCGAGGCCGAAATCGGGCGGCATGACATTCATGGTGGACTGCAGGGCGCCCAGGGTATTGGTGAGCCGGGTGGTCGAGCCGTCGGTGCTCGCCATCGAGGCGGACACGTCGATCAACACCGTCGCCGAGACTCCGAGCACCGGGTCGGCCAGGGTGGCCCGCACCTTGTCCAGGGCGGCTCGCGGCGGCACCGGCGCGGTCGCGGCGGGTGCGGCGCCGAAGCCGGCGGCGGTGAATTCCGCGGCCTGCTGCGGGGCGCGCAGATAGTCGGCGAAGACGCCGGCGGCCATGTTCTGGGCGCTGTCGACCCAATGGCCGGTCATCATCGCGGCCGGATAGTCGGCGACGGGTGCTGCCCCGGCGGGAACGAACGCGGTGAGTCCGCCGTGCGCGGTGATTTGCTGCTCAGTAGCGGCGACCGCGTGCAGAGAAGCCATGGCGGGCGGAGCGGAGGTGAGCGCACCGAGCGCGGCCCGGGTATCGGGCAGCTCCGGCGCGGTCGCCGCCAGCGCGGATACCGCCGCGACGACCTGACCGGACTGCGCGGCCTCCTCGGTCAGCGGATCGGCACCTGAGACCCCGGACGCGACGGCCGTTGCGGCGGCCAGCGTCGCATCACCGGGCGGCATCGCCATCGCCAAACCGCCCCACGGCAGCCCCAGTTCGTCGAGCGAACCCTGTTGCAGGCGAGGCAGATCCGCCCAGGTGAGCTGCGCACCCGCCAGTGCCGCACCGAGTTCGCCGGGGACGGCCACCGCGATCGGGCTGACCGCCACCGGCGCCGGTGTGCCCTGGATCAGCCCGGGCACCCGCACGGATTCGATCTGTCGCATCGACTCGGGGATCCACAGAGCGGGCTGCGGTCCCAGCACCGGATCCCACGGGGTGTTTCCGGTGAATGCGGCGACGACCGCGGCGGCCGGTTGCGCCTGCACCGCCACCGTCACGCAGTGGTCGCCGACGATCGGTTCGGTGGCGTTGTACCGATCGGCGATCGCCCGCACCGGCGCCTCGATCGTCGGGTCGACCGTGACATGCAGGACGGTGTCGCCCTCGACGCATTCGGCGGCCGCCGCGCTGGCGTCGCTGCTGGAGCGGTCGCGTAACTGGAACCAGCCGAACACCGCGCCGACGAGTAGCAGCACAGCCACCACGGCGATAACGGGGCCTTTGCTGATGCCCCGGGAGCTGGAACGGCTGCGATGTGTACCCACGGGGCACGAGTGTATGCGTGTGTGGGCCGCCACACCCGGGCTGTGGCCCGCCGCCTTCGACGGTGACGGGCCACCACCCGGATCATTCGCGGATCACGCGCCCGCGGTCGAACTCGTGCCCGCCCCACACACCGGACTGTCCGGTGCGCTCGGCGAAATCACCGCAGGCCGCCCGGATCGGGCACCCACCGCACACGGTGCGCGCGTAGTCGAAATCCTGCGACGGATACGGAAACCACGCCTCATGGTTGGGGTCGCCGCGGCAGGCGGCGCGATGCCACTCCCGGCTGTCCGACAGCGGGAGCAGGTCGGTCAAGGTGGTGACGGTCATGGCGATCCTCTCCTTTCTGCGGATCTGGTCAGGTGGTGGCGGCGAGCGTCTTCCAGATGTGGCGCTGCCGCTTGGCCAGCGGGTCGGGGGCCTTCGGCTCCCACAGCAACCGCATCCCGGCTTCCTCGGGGGTGCGGTCGGCCTTGCTGGTGTTGCAGGGCGCGCAGCAGGCGATCAGGTTGGCCCAGGTGTTGGGCCCACCCCGGCTGCGCGGGCGGATGTGGTCGACGGTGCGCGCCCAGCCCGCGCAGTAACCGCACCGGTGCTTGTCCCGGCGCAGCACACCGGCCAAGGTGGCGCGGCTCTCGTCGCGCACCTGGGTGACGTGCTCGAGGTAGACGTAGCGCAGCAGCCGAATCGTCTCGGGGAGAACGATTTCCAGATGCTTGGAGCGGATGGGGAAGGCCGGCTCCCGGTCGGCGATCGACTCGGCGGCACCGCTGAGCAACAGCACCACCGCGCGGTCGGCGGCGACCTCATCGATCGCCTCGTAGCTGGCATTGAGCACCAGCACCGGGGTGTGTATCCAGTTGTCGGCAGACGGGGCCACCATCGTGGTGGCATGGCGTATCGGCATGGGAATCACCATGTTTCGGCAGAGCGAGAAGGAGGGGCGATCAGCGGGATGGGGGAGCGGGGCTGGGAATCAGCGGCCGTCCTGGAGGCGGCCGGACTCGAGTTCCGCGCTCGTGAGGGCGGGCATCAGCCGCTGGGCGCAGACGTCCGCGGCCCGCACTGGTTTCCACGTCGAAATCACAGCCACCTCCTTTCCCGAGTCCTCATCGATCACCGCCGGATGCGGTCGATCGGCGTCGCGATCATGGTGGCACACCGGATGTGGTGTTGTCGGGCGATTTTTCGGCGGCCCGCCCCGGGAATGGCTCGGCCGGTCAGGCCTGTTGCAGCACGGCGGCGCCGAAGGAGACGTTGAACCGGTCGCACCAGATGGACACGCTGGTCAGTTGGGTCAGATCGATCTCGGCCGGGATCGGATAGTTCTGGTTGCCCTTGTTGCCGCGCAACTTGCCCAGATCGTGGTAGGCGCCGTCGTCGAAGACGCCCCACCCGTCGCGTCCGGACAGCACGGGCGCGTCCGACAACCAGACGTGCAGGTCGGGGCCGTCGGAGGTGTCCAGGTTCTCCAGCCGCAGCACCCGGCTGCCGTCGGGCAGACCGAGGACCACCACGGTGCCGGAGGTGTCGTGTTCATGGGAGATGAGCGCGCCACGCGCCAGGATCTGCGGCTCGACGGGCGCAGCCCCCGGGGTGACCGGTGCGCCGACCGTCGGCGCGGCCTCGTCGACGGTGGTGCTGGTGAACAGCCGCCACGGCTGGAAATACGCCATCCCGATCCCGAGACCGACAGCGACGATCAGCGCAAGAACCCAGGTCAGCGGCGAACGGACCAGTCGTTTCACGGCCATCTCCTCGGTGTGTGTCCCGTCCTCACCCCATCGGACCATGCCCGAGCAGCACACGCCCGGTGAATCGGGTCTGCTTGGCACGCGGCAGCGGATGGAACAGGCAGCCGTGGATGTCGCGGTAATACATCTCCAGCTCGCAGGTGCGCGAGTAGCCGGCACCGCCGACGGTCTCGATGGCCAGGCGCACCGTGTCGATCAACGCGTTCGCGGCGACCGTCTTGCGGCTGAGAATCCGGGCCGCGTACTGCTCGGTGGCGGCGAATCCCAGGTTGTCCGAGGCGGTGAACATCGCCTCGATGAGGTCCTCGGCGGTGGTGTAGGCGTTCATCATCTCGCCGGCCAGTTGCAGGGTGTGCGGGTCGGGCCGGCCGGACACCAGCGCGGCGGTCAGCTCGACGGCGGCGTCGGCGATGCCGAGATAGGCGGACATGACCAGCGGCATCGCGGCGCCGATGACAGTATTGAGAATCGGCGGCCAAGTGTCGGCGGGCCGCACCATCGCCACGGCGGCGTCGGGGACGAACACCTCGTCGAAGACGATGGTGTGCGAACCGCTGGCGCGAAGGCCGAGCGTGTCCCAGGTCTGCTCGATCCGGACGCCGGGCGCGTTCATCGGGATGGCGCAGTGCACGACCTGCGGCCCGTCCGGCGCGGTGTCCCAGCGGACACTGGTGACCGCCACCGTGCCCACCTCGCACCCACTGGCCGGTGCCTTCCGCGCACTGACCAGGTACCCGCCGTCGACGCGCTCGGCGCTGCCATTGGAGCCCACCCAGTCCGAGGCGCCGGTGCTCACCAGAATCGCGCCCGACACCACCTTGCCGAAGACCGCGCTCGCATCCATCCCGTGCCGGTGCCGCCACACCTGCGCGGCCACCAGATGCGAATGCATCGCGAACGCGACGGCGGTCGAGGGATCGTGGCGGCCGAGTTCGCGCAGGATCGCGCCCATCTCCCGGTGGGTGGCGCCACCGCCGCCGAATTCGACCGGGACCAGCGCTGCGGTCAGCCCGGCGGCACGGAGTCGGTCGAAGGCTTCGGTGGACAACCGGCCGTTGCGGTCGCGTTCGGCGACGCCGGGCCGCAGGGTTTCGCCGACCTCGCGGGCGCGGGCGATCCAGTCGGTGGTTTCGAGGAGGTCTGTGGTGACAGTCATGGACGAAGCTACGAGTGCGGGCCGCGTCCGGTTCAGTCACAGATTGCCGACGATGTGCTCCAGTCGCCGGGCGATGTGCTCGCGGGCCTGCTCACGCAGCGCCGGCCGATACCCGGATGGATACACCGGATCGCCCGGGGCGTAGTTCTTCAGCACTTCCTTCGCGAGAGTGATCTTGTGCACCTCGGTGGGCCCGTCGGCCAGCCCCATCACCTCGGCGTAATTCATCATGTCCACGAACGGCAGATCCTGGCTGACGCCGATCGCGCCGTGCAGGTGCAGCGCGCGCTGGGCGATATCGTGCATCACCTTCGGCATCGCCACCTTGATCGCGGCGATGTCCTTGCGCACCTTCAGATAATCCTGTTCCTTGTCGATGCGCCAGGCGGTGCGCAGCACCAGCAGCCGGAACTGTTCCATCTCGATCCAGCTGTCGGCGATGCGCTCCGGGGTCATCTGCAATCCGGCGAGCGGACCCTGGCGCATCGGGCGCGAGACCGCGCGTTCGCACATCATGTCGAAGGCCTTGCGCACCAACGCGACCGTGCGCATGGCGTGATGCACGCGCCCGCCGCCGAGCCGGGTCTGCGCGACGACGAACCCCTGCCCCTCGGCGCCGAGCAGATGATCGGCGGGCACCCGGACATCGGTGAACCGCAGGTGACCCTCGTGCTCGCTGAAGCCGGGCACATGGAAGTTCTTCACGATCTCGAGCCCCGGCGTGTCCGCAGGCACGATGAACATCGACATGCCCTGATACGGGCTGACATCGGGGTTCGTCACCACCATCACGATGTGGAAGGCGGCGAATTCGGCGTTGGAGTTGAACCACTTCTCGCCGTTGATGACCCAGTGGTCGCCGTCGCGCACCGCGCGGGTCTTGAACAGGGTGGGGTCGGACCCGCCGGTCGGTTCGGTCATCACGTAGCAGGAGCCGATCTCACCGGCCAGCAGCGGTTCGAGGTACTGCTGTTTCTGCTCCGGGGTGCCGTAATGGGCCAGGATTTCCGCGTTGCCGGAGTCAGGCGCCTGACACCCGAACACCGACGGCGCCCACACCGAGGTGCCGAGCACCTCGTTGAGCAGTGCGAGCTTCATCTGCCCGAACCCGGGTCCGCCCAGTTCCGGGCCGAGATGGCAGGCCCACAATCCCTGCTGCTTCACCTGCTCCTTCAGCGGCCGCATCAACGCCATCGCCTCGGCATCGCTGCGGTCGTAGGGGTTCGGGTAGATCAGATCCAGGGGCTCGACCTCGGTGCGCACGAAATCCGCGGCCCAGTCCAGCTTCGCCTGGTACTCCGGATCGGTCTCGAAATCCCAAGCCATGGGCGCCCTTTCGTCGGCGTCGGCACTGCGTCCGCCGAACCTCGGGGACCACAGGTGTTCGGTTCAGCACACTATCCACCGATGCCTACCCCAGCAAGGGCCGACAGGACCCCCGAGCACCCGGCAACGCCCGGTAAAACGCCCGGTAGGGTCGGGTGGCGGCGGAACATACCGGCCGGTGCCGGTGTTGACCCCGACGCACGGTCGCAGCACTACCGACGGGTAACATGACTGCGACTTTTCCTACTCGTTTCTCGACAAGTGAGGCTTAGATGACAGAGCGGATTCAGGTCGGCGGGCTACAGGTGGCACGCGTTCTCCACGAGTTCGTAGAGAACGAGGCGCTTCCGGGTACCGGCGTGGATTCCGCCGCGTTCTGGGCCGGTGCGGAGCAGGTGATCAACGATCTCGCCCCGCGTAACCGCGCCCTGCTCGCCGAACGCGACGAGATCCAGGGCAAGCTCGACGCCTGGCACGGGGAGAACCCGGGCGCGAACTACGACAAGGCCGCCTACAAGAACTTCCTGACCGAAATCGGCTACCTGCGTCCCGAGCCGGCCGATTTCCAGATCGACACCCAGAACGTCGACGACGAGATCGCCACCACCGCCGGCCCGCAGCTGGTGGTGCCGGTGATGAACGCGCGCTTCGCGATCAACGCCGCCAACGCCCGCTGGGGTTCGCTCTACGACGCCCTCTACGGCACCGACGCCATCTCCGAGGACAACGGCGCGGAGAAGGGCAAGGGCTACAACAAGGTCCGCGGCGACAAGGTCATCGAGTGGGCGCGCAACTTCCTCGACGACGCCGTCACCCTGATCACCGGCTCGCACATCGGCTCCACCTCCTACAAGATCGTCGACGGTGAGCTCGAGGTCGGCCTGGAGGACGGCACCGAGATCGGCCTGGCCGACGCCTCGCAGCTGGTCGGTTACAAGGGCGAGCCCGATGCCCCGACCTCGATCCTGCTGAAGCACAACGGCCTGCACATCGAGATCCAGATCGATCCCGAATCGCCGATCGGCAGCACCGACACCGCGGGCATCAAGGACGTGGTGCTCGAGTCCGCCGTCACCACGATCATGGACTTCGAGGACTCGGTCGCCGCGGTCGACGCCGAGGACAAGGTGCTCTGCTACCACAACTGGCTGGGCCTGATGAAGGGCACGCTGGCCGAAGAGGTCAGCAAGGGCGGCAAGACCTTCACCCGCACCATGAACCCCGACCGCGTCTACACCGCGCTCGACGGCTCCGAGCTGGTGCTGCACGGTCGCTCGCTGCTGTTCGTGCGCAACGTCGGCCACCTGATGACCTCCGACGCCATCCTCGACGCCGAAGGCAACGAGGTGCCCGAGGGCATCATGGACGGCCTGATCACCTCGCTGATCGCCAAGCACTCGCTGGGCGGCGACGCCGAGCTGAAGAACAGCCGCACCGGCTCGGTCTACATCGTGAAGCCGAAGATGCACGGCCCGGACGAGGTGGCCTTCACCAACGAGCTGTTCGGCCGCGTCGAGGACGTCATCGGGGTGCCGCGCAACACCCTCAAGGTCGGCATCATGGACGAGGAGCGCCGCACCACGGTCAACCTCAAGGCCTGTATCGCCGCCGCCAAGGACCGCGTGGTGTTCATCAACACCGGCTTCCTCGACCGCACCGGCGACGAGATCCACACCTCCATGGAGGCCGGGCCGATGGTCCGCAAGGCCGATATGAAGGCCCAGCAGTGGATCGCCTCCTACGAGGACTGGAATGTCGACACCGGCCTGGCCACCGGCCTGCCCGGCAAGGCGCAGATCGGTAAGGGCATGTGGGCCATGCCCGACCTGATGGCCGACATGCTGGTGCAGAAGATCGGCCACCCGAAGGCCGGCGCCAACACCGCCTGGGTGCCCTCGCCCACCGCCGCCACCCTGCACGCCACCCACTACCACCTGGTGGACGTGTTCAAGCGGCAGGCCGAGCTGGCCAAGGGCGGCGCCCGCGCCACCGTCGACCAGATCCTGGAGATCCCGCTGGCCGCCGACATCAACTGGTCGGCCGAGGAGAAGCAGCAGGAGCTGGACAACAACTCCCAGTCCATCCTCGGTTACGTGGTGCGCTGGATCGACCAGGGCGTCGGCTGCTCCAAGGTGCCCGACATCAAGGACGTCGCGCTGATGGAGGACCGCGCCACCCTGCGTATCTCCAGCCAGCTGATGGCCAACTGGCTGCGCCACGGCATCGTCTCCGCCGAGGACGTCATCGCCAGCCTCGAGCGGATGGCCCCGGTCGTCGACCGCCAGAACGCCGGCGACCCGAACTACCGTCCGATGGCACCCGACTTCGCCGGCAGCGTCGCCTTCCAGGCCGCCAAGGAACTCATCCTGGAGGGCACCAAGCAGCCCAACGGCTACACGGAACCGATCCTGCACCGTCGTCGCCGTGAGGCGAAGGCGCTGGCTGCCAAGTGATCTGCAGTGCGTGAAAAGTAGCTCCTAGCAGCTGTTTCGACGGAGGCCCCGTACCGGAGACGTTCCGGTGCGGGGCCTTTGTCGTAGCTGGGGATCAGCTCGAAGACGGGCGTGTCACGGGCAAAACGGCCACAAAACGGTCACACACAGAGATGTTTGACCGTGGTCGGTGAGAAGGTCTGACCAGCGGGTGTTCGGCTCTTCCGAAAGCTGTGCGACGGGCGTGCAGTTGATGCGCGCGTTGAGCCCTTCCGACAGTTCCGCAGTCCTGCGGTCCGGTCAGTCATGGGCCGACGGGAGGTTTGCGGCGAGGCCTTCGACGATGTCGCGGACGGCCTTCTCCGTGTCGTAGCGTGCCACCGCTGCCGTCCAGTGCGGCACCACGGCGAGCGCCGCCGGGAAGCTGTCGAGCAGATCGGGGGCGGCGGAATCGGTCCAGTGTGGCCGCGTTTGGCCGCGGGCGGCGGCGTCGGCGCGCTCATCCGCGGCCCGGCGGGCGGTGAGTTCGCCGAGGGTGAAGCGCCAGAGCACCGAATACCAGTAGATCGCTTGCTCGTCGGTGGCGCCGAGCGCCCTGGCGCAGCCGACGAACTCGTCGAGAATCCACATCGCTGCCCGGCCGTAGGTTTCCCCGGTGAGCAGAATGTCGACCACCCACGGTAGTTCGCGCAGGGTGTCGATGAGGTAGACGACGATGGCGACCAGCCGGTCTCGGGGATCGGCGGGGAGTCGCGGCTGCCGCAGGTCGTCGGCGCGGGCATTGAGGACAGCGAAGAACAACGCGCCTTTGGTGGGGAAGTGGTGGTAGATCGCCGCCGTGCTGACGCCGAGCCGCCCGGCGAGCCGCCGCATGCTGAAAGCGCCCGCGCCCTCGGTGGCGAGCATGTCGTCGGTGGCGGCAAGCACCGCCTCGCGTTCCAGTCGGATCGGTCGGCCGCGGCGGCGGGGGGCGGAGTTCGGCACGGCGCTCCATTCTTCCGGCGACGCTCTCGACAGGGTCGTCGGGGTGTGGTCCCATGATAAAAATACGCGTCAGGAAAATGCTGTTGCGGTCCGGGCTCGCACCTTCGCCGGATGTGCGAGCTGTGCTAGAGTCCAGCTCTCAGAAATGATAATCGTTTTCATTCATCGGCTGCCGGGGCTGCCGGGGCTGTGCGCGGGCGATCGAGGGAGCCGTGACATGACAGGGACCGGAGCGACGCTCCAGGTGGACGAGGCGGGGCAGGAGCCGCAGCAGGCCGACCACGCGGACGCGGTGCCACCGGGCAGCGCGCTCTTCCGGGTGACCGAGCCGGTCCGCGGGCGGCTCATGGCCGCGCTCGCCGTCGCCGCGCTCGGCGGCGCGGCGGGGGTCGCCGGCTTCGTCGGCCTGGCGCTGGCACTGCGGGAACTGCTGGCCGCGGACACCGCGAGCGACGCGGTCGTGGCCTATCTCGTGATCGCCGCTGCGGGGTTCCTCGCCCGATTCGCGTTGCGCGCCTGGTCTTTCCTGCTCTCGCACCTGGCATCGTTCGATCTCGAGCAGCGCCTGCGCCGCGATCTTGCCGCGCATCTGGCCCGGGTCCCGCTGGGGGAGGCGCAGCGGCTGGGCTCGGGCGCGGTGAAGAAGATCGTCCAGGACGATGTGCGCGGGCTGCACATGGCAGTGGCCGACGCCGTGCCGCTCGCCGGTTTCACGCTGGCGCAGCCCATCGCGGCATTGATCGCCCTGGGATTCGTGGACTGGCGGCTGCTGCTGGCGGTCGTGCTGGTGCTGCCGGTGGTGTTCATCGGGATGCAGCTGAGCCTGCGCGATTACGTCGAGACCCGGCGCCGCTACGACGAGGCCAACGAAGCGATCAACGCCGCGACGGTCGAGTTAGTGCAGGGCATGCCGGTGGTGCGGACCTTCGACGACGGCACCGCCTCCTTCCGCCGGTTCGTCGACCGGGTCCGGCAGTTCAACGTCGCTACGACCAACTGGCAGAACAACAATCGCGCCGCGATGATCTTCGCCAACCTGACCGTCGCGCCGCTGCCCACCATCGTCATCGTGACCGCGGTCGGCATCTGGCTGACCTCCGCCGGATCGATGTCGCCCGCCTCGCTCATCGCCGCCATCCTCATCGGCACCCTGCCGGTGGAGTCGGTGGTGCCGCTGATGAACCTGTCGAACCTGATCAACGACTCCAAGGCCGGTGCGGCGCGGATCGCCGAACTGCTCGATATCGCGCCGCTGCCTGAGCCGCAGCATCCGCAGGCCCCGGCCGACGGGTCGATCGAATTCCGCTCCGTCCGCTTCGGCTACACGGGCGCGGACCGGGCCGCCCTCGACGGTGTCGATCTGACGGTGCCGAGCGGGACGGTGTGCGCCCTGGTCGGGCCGTCCGGGTCCGGGAAATCGACGGTCGCACGGCTGATTCCGCGGTTCTGGGACGTCGATTCCGGTCAGGTCCTCGTCGGCGGCGTCGATGTGCGCCAGATCGGGTCCGAGGATCTGCTGCGGCACCTGGCGATGGTCTTCCAGGACCCGTTCCTGCTGTCCGACACCGTGGCCGCCAACATCCGGCTCGGCCGGCCTTCGGCCACCGACGCCGAGGTCGAGGCCGCTGCGCGGGCCGCGCGGGCACACGATTTCATCGTCTCGGAACTGCCGCACGGCTACGACACCCCGGTGGGCGAGCGCGGGGCACGGCTCTCCGGCGGCCAGCGGCAGCGGATCACCATCGCGCGGGCCCTGCTGACGGACGCGCCGATCGTCATCCTCGACGAAGCGACCTCGTTCGCCGACCCGGAGAACGAGGCCGCCATCCAGGACGCCATCGCCGAACTCACCCGCGGCCGCACCGTGCTCGTGGTCGCGCACCGGCTGTCGACGATCGTCGACGCCGATCAGATCGTGGTGCTCGAATCCGGTCGCGTGGCCGAAACCGGCACGCACACCGAACTCGTCGCGTCCGGCGGCACCTATGCCCGGCTCTGGGAGCACCACCAGCGCGCCAGGGGCTGGGGCCTCGGCGCGGGCACCATCGAGGAGGTCATGAACCGATGAGCAGAATCCTGCGACTCATGCTGCTCGCCGCCGGGGACTATCGCGACGAGTTCCGCCGCACCCTGTGGTTCGCGCTGCTCGCCTCGATCCTGCAGGCGGCCGCCTATGCCACGCTGATCCCGATTCTGTACCAGCTGAGCCGTCCCGAGGTCGACACCGCTGCGGCGTGGCGCTGGTTCGCGGTGCTGGTGGCGTGCTGGCTGCTCCAGGCGGCTTGCCACTACGGACAACTCAGGTTCGAGTTCGGCCGCTGGGCCGACGTGCTCGCTGCTACCCGGTTGCGACTGGGTGAGCGGCTGCGGACCATGCCGCAAGCCGACCTCGAGCGCCGGGCGGCGGGCGATCTCACCACGGTGATGGGCAGCAATGTCGCCAACGCGACGATGGGGTCGTCCGGGATGGCGCTGCTGTTCATCCAGATGGTGACCGTCCCGGTGATCATCGGCGCGATCGTCGTCGCGGTCGACTGGCGTCTGGGCTTGGTGCTGGCGGTGTCGCTGCCGTTCGCGGTGTTGTTCGTCCGCCGCATCCAGCAGATCACCGGTGCGGGTGCGCGCCGGACCGATGCGGCCGACGCCGCGGCCGCGAGCCGGGTGGTCGAGTACGTCCAGGGGCTGCCGGTGCTGCGCGCCACCGGCCAGGTGGGCAGCTCGTCGCAACGGCTGGTCGAGACCCTGGAGGAGCAGAACGCGGCCATGTCGGCGATGCAGAAGCGGCTGACCTGGCCCGGCCTGCTGGCGGCCGGCGTGGTCCAGCTGTGCCTGGTCGCGATGGTCGCTGCCGGCGCGGCCCTGGTGCTCGATCTGCGGCTGTCGGCGGCGCTGCTGATTGCCGTGGTGGCCGCCGCGGTGCGTTTCGCCGAACCGCTGTCGACGATGGCCAACATGTCGGCGATCTTCGAGGTCGTCGACTCGGCGCTGGAGCGCGTCGGCGAGGTGCTCGATACCGCGCCGTTGCCGGTGCGCGCGCCGGAGGCCCGGATCACCGGGCACGACGTGGAATTCGAGGACGTGCGTTTCGGGTACGGCGACGGTGCGCAGGTGCTGCGCGGGGTGTCGTTCACCGCGCCCGCGCGCTCGCTCACCGCACTGGTCGGACCCTCGGGCTCCGGGAAGTCGACGGTGACCCGGTTGCTGACCCGGTACGCCGACCCCGATGCCGGCGCGGTCCGGATCGGCGGGACCGACCTGCGCGACCTCGACCCGGTGCAGATCTACCGCGACGTCGCGGTCGTGTTCCAGGACGTCTACCTGTTCGACGACACCATCCGGGCGAACATCGCGATGGCGGCTCCGGAGGCCACCCAGGAACAGATCGAGGCCGCGGCCAGGGCCGCCAACGTGCACACCTTCGTCGAACGGCTGCCGCACGGCTACGACACCCGGGTCGGTGAGATCGGCGGCGCGCTGTCCGGCGGTGAGCGCCAGCGCATCTCGATCGCCCGCGCGATCCTCAAGGACGCGCCCATCGTCGTGCTGGATGAGCCGACCTCGGCACTGGACACCGAGAGCGAGGTCTTTGTGCAGGAGGCCATCGACGCCCTGGTCGCAGACAAGACCGTTGTCGTGATCGCCCACCGGCTCTCCACTGTCGTTGCCGCAGACCAGATCTTGGTGCTGGCGGACGGTGTGATCGCCGAGCGCGGCACCCACGCCGAACTACTGGCCAGGGAGGGTCGCTACAGCGCCATGTGGGCCGCGCAGACCAAGGCGCGGCACTGGAAGGTCGGTGCCGCGGTGTAGTCCCTGGCCGCCGGGCCGGAGTGCTGCGCTGTCTACCGGCCCGTGGCCGGGCCGGAGTGATCAGCGATGAGGTAGGGAGCGACGCAGGACAGCTTCTCGCGGGTCTCCTCGTGCTCCCGCTCCGGTGTCGACCCGGTGACAACTCCGGCGCCGGCACGCAGCCAGCTGCGGCCGTCGCGCTGGTAGACCGCCCGCAAAACCAGTGCGGCGTCCAGGTTTCCGGTGCTGTCGGCGCGCAGGACGGCGCCGCTGTACAGGCCGCGGGCGCCGGGCTCGAGTTCGTCGATGGCGGCGCAGGCCGGCGCCTTCGGGATGCCGGAGGCGGTGATCGCCGGGAAGACGGCAGCGAGGGCGTCCCAGCCGTCGCGATCGGCGGGCAGGAGCGTCTCGACCCGGGACGCGAGATGCTGCACGCTGCCGCGCTCCTTGACGGTCAAGAACTCGCTGACTCGGGTGGCGCTGCCGACACCGGCCAGCTCGGCGAAGGCCAGCCGCACGGAGGTCGCGTGCTCGTAGATCTCCTTCGGGTCGGCGAGCAGTTCATCGCGCAGCGCTCGGTCGCGTCCGGGATCGCCGGTGCGGGCCCGGGTGCCCGCCAGTGGCTGGGTGGTGGCCAGGCCCGCGCCGTCGGCCTCGAGCACGGTCTCCGGGCTGACGCCCGCGGCCTGCCAGCCGCCGAGGTCGAGCAGGAACGAGCGGGCCGGGGTGTTGGCGCGCCGGACCGCCGCGTAGGTGGCGGGCATATCGACCGCGAACGGCAGGTCGACCCGGCGGGACATGATCACCTTGTCGAACTCGCCGGCGCCGATGCGATCCAGCGCCGCGCGCACCCGCCGCAGGTAGGCGGTGTCGATCTCGTCCACCGGCATCGGCGTCGGTTCGGTTGCGGGGCGGTAGTTCTCGGGCAGGTCGAGATCGAATGGGGCGCCGTAGCTCCTGATATGGACCGCGTCGCCGGTGATCTCGAGTTCCACTCCGGGCACCATGATGTACGCGAGGACCTCGCCGGGCGGCGCTATCGACGGGTTCTGTAGCTCGAAACAGGCCCAGCCGTAGGCCCGCCACCCAGGAATCGGCGCTCGCGCGAGCGCGGCACGGATCTGCGGCCACGGTGTGCCGGACCAGGATTCGGTGTGGTCGCCGCCGAGGGTGCTGCGCACCCGATCCGGCCCGACGGTGATCGCGCCGACCGGGTTTCCCGCCACGTACCAGCGGCCGGGCTGTTCGTATACGGCGAAGTCAGTGAGCTGGCTGGAAGCCGCTATCGCGGTGGCCAGGGCGAGCGGGTCGCCGGTGTGCGGGCGCGTGCTGTGCACGTAGCCGTCGGCGTCGAGCGTGGTGGGCCGGTTCATTGTGCTCACTGTTCGGTTCGGGGTGCGGTGGGATCGGCAGGCGTCAGTGGGCGGTGCGCGGGTGGGCACGGGCCACCGGATCCGGCGAAGGACTCGCGGATCGGCCGCGGTGCGCCGAGGCGGGGGCCGACGTCGATGTACTCGAGTTCCGGCGGGTGCCGGGATGTCATGGTCGAACTCCTCATGCCGAGGCGCGGTCGGGATGCGGCGCGGTGTCAGGGCCGGACCGGAAGGGCGCGCAGGCCGCGCAGCCCCATACCGGGCCGCCAGCTCGGGTCGGTCGCGCCGTCGGCCGGGCGCAGGCCGGGCCAGCGAGCGACGAGGGTGGTGAGCGCGATCGCGACCTCGGTGCGGGCCAGTGCCGCGCCCAAGCAGTTGTGGATGCCGCCGCTGAACCCGAGGTGCGGACGCGGCGCGCGGTGGATGTCGAAGCGGTGCGGATCGGGGACGTGGGCGGGGTCGCGGTTGGCGGCAGCGGTGAACACCAGCACCCGATCGCCGCGTTCGATGCGCTGTCCGCCGAGTTCCAGCGTGGACAGCGCCAGGCGCATGGTCGCTGATTCGACCGGACCCCAGTAGCGCATGGTCTCCTCCACCGCGGCAGCGGCCAGCGACGGATCCGCGCGCAGGGCGGCCCACTGGTCCGGGTGGGTGAGCAGCGACAGCACAGCGCTGGCGATCAGGCCGGCCGAGGTTTCGAAGCCCGCGGCCACCAGCAGCCCGACCATGGCCTGGAGTTCGGGGTCCGACAGTGCTTCCCGGCCGGACTCCGGGTGCGCCAGCCTGCTGACCAGATCGTCACCGGGCGTGCGCCGTTTGCGCACGACGAGCTCACGGGTGTAGGCGTCGAGCCGGTCGCGCAGCACTGGATCCGGACCGGACAGCGGGGTGGCGGCGGTCGCGGCGCGGACGGCCAGGTCGCGCAAGCCGGGGTGCCATTCCTCGGGGAAGCCGAGGATGTCGCCGAGCACGGCCAGCGACAGTGGGTAGGCATAGGCGTGCAGCAGGTCCACCGTGTCGTCACCGTCGCCCGCCACCTGCTCCGCGTCGTCGAGCAGGCGTTCGGCGTGCCGGATCATGGTGGGGCGCAAGGCTGTCACCGACCGCGGCGTGAACGCCTGCTGCGCGACCCGGCGCAACCGGGTGTGTTCCGGCGGGTCCGACAGCAGCATGGTGTTGGGCGGCTCGGTGATGCCCGCGCGCGTCCGAGCCGCGAGCTGGGCGGGAGAGAGCAGCGCGCGGGGATTGTTGGCCAGCCTGCGGTCGCGCAGCGCGGCCTCGGCGGCCGCATATCCGGTGATCATCCAGAATCCGCGGCCCGGTTGTTCGGGGAGTTCGGCGAAGACGATCGGTGCGCGCGCCCGCAGTTCGTCGTAGACGGTGTGGGCGCGGGCGTGGAAATCGTCGGAGAGCAGGTCGACCACGATCGGCCGGGGCGTGACGGGCATCAGTGGTGTTCCGTTCAGACCGGGATGGCCTCGATCAGCGAGTACGAGGTGGGGAAGACCGTGGGGTGCACCGCGATGACGGCGAATCCGGCTCGGCCGCACAGGGTTTCGTACTCGGCACGGGTGCGCTCCTGGCCGCCCATGTTGACGAGCATGCTGATATCGGTGAGGTAGGGGGCCGGGTCGGCGGTGTCGACCACATCGGGCAGCACCGATTCCACGATCAGCAGCCTGCCGTCGGCCGGGATCACCCGGCGGCACCGGTCGAGGATGGTGGCGCAGCGCTCGTCGTCCCAGTCGTGCAGGATGTTCTTGAGCACGTACAGATCCCCGCCCACGGGGACCGCGTCGAAGAAATCGCCGGCCTCGACCCGGCAACGGTCGGCGACAGCGGCCCCGGCGAGCGTCGCGGGAGCCTCGGCCACCCCGGTCGGTGAGTCGAACACGATGCCACGCAGTGCGCGCGCGCCCTTCAGGATCTGCGACAGCAGGGTCCCGTCGCCGCCGCCGATATCGACGATCGTGCCGAACCGGGTGAAGTCGTAGCTCACCGGAACCAGTTGCGCGATAGGCAGACTGACCTGGCGCATGGTCGCGTTGAACCGCTCGGACAGCTCGGGCCGGGTGGCGAGGAAGCCGAAGAAATCGATGCCGTAGAGATCCTCGAAGGTCGGCTGCCCGGTGCGCACCGCCTGCTCGGTCAGCTTCCAGGAATCCAGCAGGGCCGGGTCGGTGAACAGCAGTACCGCGGCGGCCTGGGAATCGGGCCGATCGGTGCGCAGTGGCTTGCCCGTCTCGCCCAGCCGGAAGCGGCCGGGGGCGACCTCGACGACGATTTCCAGGGCTGCCAGCGCCCGCAGCAGCCGGGCCAGCGCGCCGGGGTGGGTTCCGGTCCGAACGGCCAGTTCCCGGTGATCGAGCTCGTCGTCGCCGAGGTGATCGGCCAGCCCGAGGCGGGCGGCGGTACCGACGACCTGCGAGCAGATCGTTCCGAACATCATGTTCATGAGTCGCTGAGCTGCCATGCCTGCTTCCTCTGCATTCCCGAAGGTGTTGTCCACCAGCGGTTTTCGTATGGCCGAAGGATTCGTCCAGCTTGACCGAATCGTCCGGCCGTCGTAGATTCTAGCCTAAGTGAAAATGATTGTCGTTTTATATAAGGGAACGTGATGCAGCAGAAGTTCGGTGTGCTCCCCACCCGCTCGAACTCCGGGAGCGAGGAAGCCGACGTCCTGCGCCGCGCCGTCACCGAGCTGACCGGACTGCCGGCGGAGGAACTGGCCGACGACGCGAATCTGCTGGATCTGGGCCTGGATTCGGTGACGGTCATGCGGATCTCCGGGCGGCTGCGCCGCGCGGGCACCCGGGTGGAGTTCCGCGACCTGGTGCGCGAACCCACCCTGCGGGCGTGGTCGGAACTGGTGCGGGCGCGCCGGCCCGGCGCCGCCGCCCCGGCTGACCCGGAACCGGCCGACCCGGAACCGGCCGCGGCCGATCCCACCGAACCTTTTCCCCTGGCCGTGATGCAGCACGCCTTCTGGATCGGGCGGGCGGGAACCCACGACCTCGGTGGCGTCGCCGCGCACTTCTACAGCGAGTTCGACCACGAGAGCGGGCTCGACCCGGATCGGCTCGAACGGGCCGTGCACGCCCTGCTGGCCCGGCATCCGATGCTGCGGGTGGCGGTCGATTCGACCGGTCTGCAACGGGTGGCCGAGCGCGCGGGGGCCGGTCTGGTGGTCCACGACCTGCGGGCTCTGCCAGAGCCGGAGCGGTCCGAGCGCCTGGCCACCATCCGGGACGATTGCTCGCACCGGGCCATGGACGTCGCGGCGGGCGAGGTCGTCGACGTCCGGCTCTCCCTACTGCCCGGCGGGCGGAGCCGGCTGCACCTGGACCTGGACATGATCGCGGGCGACGCACTGAGCCTGCGCAACCTGCTCGCCGACCTGACCGCCCTGTACGAGAACGGTCCCGAGGCGCTGCCGGCGCTCGGCTACCACTACGGCCGCTACCTCGCCGACCGTGCGGCCGCCCGCGCCGCGGCCAGGGAACAGGCGCGGCAGTGGTGGCAGACCCAACTGCCGCACCTGCCCGCCGCGCCGCAGCTTCCGCTGCTGAGCACCGAGGAGGCGAGCGGCGGGCCGCGGGTGAGTCGTCGCCACCACTGGCTGTCACCGGAGCGGGCGGAGTTGCTGCGGGAACGAGCCCAGCGGACCGGGCTGACCACCGCCGGTGTGCTCGCTACGGTCTTCGCTGAGACCATCGGTGCCTGGACCAGCACCGACCGGTTCCTGCTGAACCTGCCGGTCTTCGACCGGGAACCGCTGCACGACGACGTGGACCGGCTGGTCGGCGACTTCTCCAGTTCGGTGCTGCTCGACGTGGACCTGAGCGATCCGATGACGGTCACCGAGCGGGGCAGCGCGATCGCGCACCGGTTGCGCGAGGTGCTCGGCTACACCGCTTACACCGGCGTGGAGGTGCTGCGCGATCTCGGGCGCGGCGGCGAACGGGTGTACGCGCCGGTCGTGTACACCAGCGCGCTGAGTCTCGGCGAGCTGTACGCGCCCGAGGTACGGACTTGCCTCGGCGAGCCGGTTTGGACCATCTCGCAGGGTCCGCAGGTGTGGCTCGACGCGCAGGTGACCGAATTCGACGGCGGCATTCTGCTCAACTGGGATGCCCGCGTGTCGCTGTTCCCGCCCGGCCTGCTGGACACCATGTTCGATGCCTACACCCGGTTCGTCGAACTGTTGCTGCACGACGCGGACGCGTGGCACCGGCCCGCTCCCTGGCCCGCGGTGCCGCGCGGATCTGCCCCGGCCGCCGCCGCACCCGCCGTCCCGCTGCCTCGGCGGTTCTTCGCCCGCGCCGCCGCCGAACCGGAACGGACCGCGCTGCTCGCCGGCGACGCGGCGATCTCCTACGGCGAGCTGTCCGAACGAGCCCTGCGCTTGGCGGCCCTGCTGCGGGACCGGGGGATCGGGCGCGGGGACAGCGTCGGCATCACCCTGCCCAAGGGGGTCGAGCAGATTGTGGCCGTCCTCGGTGTGCTAGCCGTCGGCGCGACCTATGTGCCCTCGGGGATCGACCTGCCGCCCGCCCGGCGGGAACGGGTCTACCGCACCGCGGGCGCACGACTGGTGCTCACCGATGCCGCGACCGTCGCGGCGGGATGGCCGCGAGACATCGAAGCGCTCTCCCCGGATCAGGCTCGCACGCTCGCCCCGGCGGAGCGGATCGCCGATATCGATGCCGAGGACACGATGTACGTCATCTTCACCTCGGGCTCGACCGGAACGCCGAAGGGGGTCGAGGTGCCGCACCGGGCGGTCGCGGCCACCGTCGACGCGGTCAACGCACGATTCGGGATCGGCGCGGGTGACCGCACGATCGCGTTGTCGGCCCTGGATTTCGACCTCTCGGCCTACGACATCTTCGCGTTCCTGGCGTACGGCGGGTCGGTGGTCGTGGTGGACGAGCCGCAGCGCCGCGATGCCGCCGCATGGGCCGAGCTGATCCGGCGGTGGGAGGTCACCGTGGTGAGCGCGGTGCCCGCACTGCTGGACATGCTGCTGACCACGGCCGCGGGTTCGGGGCTGGGTACCGCGCTGCGAGTGGTCATGCTCGGCGGCGACCGGGTGACGGTCGATCTGCCCGATCGGTTGCGCACGCTGGTGCCCGGCTGCCGGTTCGCCGGTCTCGGCGGGATGACCGAGGCCGCCATCCACGCCACCGTCTGCGAGGTCGACGCCGTCGATCCGGGCTGGTCGAGCGTGCCGTACGGGGTGCCACTGCCGCATGCGGGCTGCCGCGTGGTCGACGGCCGCGGCCGGGACTGTCCCGACTGGGCGCCCGGCGAACTGTGGGTCACCGGCGCGGGGCTGGCACACGGCTATCGCGGTGATCCCGAGCGCACCTCGGAGAAGTTCGTCGAACACGCCGGGGTGCGCTGGTACCGGACCGGTGACCTGGTCCGGTATCGGCCGGACGGCACGCTGGAATTCCTCGGGCGCACCGACCACCAGGTGAAAATCCGGGGCCATCGCATCGAATTGGGGGAGATCGAGGCCGTCCTGGCCGACCATCCCCGGGTCGGCGCCGCGGCCGCCGTGGTGCTCGAGCAGCCGGCGCGCTCGCTCGGCGCACTGGTCGTCGCCGACACCGACCTCCCCGACGACGCGCTACGGGCCTGGCTCACCGCGCGGCTACCCGGATACATGGTGCCCCGGCGGTTCGCCCGCGGCACCGAGCTCCCCATCACCCGCAACGGCAAGATCGACCGCGAGGCGGTCCACGCGGCTCTCGCCGCCATGCCGGACCGCGACGCGGCCGGAGGCGGCGCGCCGCTGGAGGGGCTGGAGCAGACCGTCGCCGCCGCGTGGGCGGAACTGCTCGATGTCGCCGAGATCAGCCGCGACGACGACTTCTTCGCGCTCGGCGGGGACAGCCTGCTCGCCACCCGCCTGGTCCGGCGGCTACACGCCGACGGGGTGGCCGGTGCCGCCCTGGCCCACCTGTTCGCCACTCCGACCCTCGCCGGGTTCGCCGCAACCCTCACCCACGGCACGACCGACCGGCTCCCGGAGATCGTGGCCGACCCCGAGCACCGCAACGACCCGTTCCCGCTCACCGACATCCAGGTCGCCTACTGGCTCGGGCGCTCGGCCGATTTCGACCTCGGCGGGATCGGCGCCCACCTCTACCTCGAATACGACTGGCCCGATGTCGATCCGCAACGCCTGACGGCCGCGTGGAACCGGGTGGTCGACCGGCATCCGATGCTGCGCGCGGTGATCGAACCGGACGGCACCCAGCGCGTGCTCGAATCGGTTCCCGTCTACCGGATCCCGGTAGTCGAGGCCGACGTCGCCGCCATCCGGGAGGAGGTCTCCCGCGATCTGGGTGACGCAGCGAACTGGCCGCTGTTCGACATCCGCGTCGTCCGCGACGGCGCGAGCGTCACCGTCTGCGCCGCCGTCGACACGCTGATCGCCGACGGATTGAGTGTGCTGGTGCTGCTGTCGGAATGGACGCGGCTCTACGCCGACCCCGGCCTCGAGCTGCCGGTCCCCGAACTCGAGTTCCGGGATTATGTGCTCGGGTGTGCGCCGTCGGAGGCGGACGTGGCGGCGGGGCTGGCGTATTGGCGGGAGCGGCTGCCGGAGTTGCCGGCGGGGCCGCAGCTGCCGTTACGGGTGTCGCCCGCCGCGATCGAGCGTCCGCGGTTCACTCGCCGGGAAGCGAGGCTCGGCCCGGAGGTCTGGGCGGGCATCGTGACGCGTGCGCGGGCGCTGGGCGTGACGCCGAGTGTGGTGTTGCTGGCCGGATATACCTGGATTCTCGGTCGATGGAGCGCCGAGCGTGAGCTGTCGGTGACACTGACGCGTTTCGACCGCCGTGACGTCCATCCCGACATCATGCGGGTGGTGGGGGATTTCAGCTCGCTGCTGCTGGTGGCGGATCGCCCCGGCGCGGGGGAGAGCTGGGCGGGCCGTGTCCGGCGGTTGCAGCGACAGTTGTGGAGCGACCTCGACCACCAGCAGGTGTCGGCGGTTCGGGTGCTGCGCGAGCTGGGGCGGGAGAGCGAACTCGCCGCCGAGCCGGTGCCGGTGGTGTTCACCTCGATGCTGGGGGTGGACGACGAACTGGCGCGGTCGGTGCGGTGGCCCGATTTCACGCGGACGCAGACGCCTCAGGTGTGGCTGGACCACCAGGTGATCGAGCTGCCCGGCGGTGTGGTGCTGAGCTGGGATTCGGTGGATGAGCTGTTCCCCGACGGGCTGATCGATGACATGTTCGACGCCTACCACCAGCTGCTGCTGAGGTTGGGTGATCTCGATTGGGAGCGCCCGCTGGAGCCGGTCCTGCCGTCCGGGCAGCGGGCCGTGCGCGATCGGGTCAACGACACCGCCGCAGCGGCTCCGGTGGGCCGGCTGCTGCACACGGCGATGTTCGAGGTCGCCGCCGAGGACCCGGATCGGATCGCGCTCGTCGTCGGCGAAACCACCGTCTCGTTCGGCGAACTCGCCGATCAGAGCCGCCGGATCGCCGCCATGCTCGCGCACCGGGGTGTGCGGCCGGGTGATGCGGTCGCGGTGTGTGCGGCAAGGGGTGCCGCGCAGGTGGCGGCGCTGTACGGGGTGCTCGCCGCGGGCGCGGCGTATGTACCCGTCGCGGTCGACCAGCCGGTGCAGCGGCGGTCCGCGATCCTGGCGCAGGCCGAGGTGACGGCCGTGCTGACCGATGACATCGACCGATTCACCGCACCGGCGCACCGTGCCGGCGGCCGAAGCGGTACGGGCACAACGGTTCAGGTCGCCCACCGCGCGAACGGTGCAGTCCGGGCTCCCAGTTCGATTTCGGTCCCGGTGCTGGACACCGCGGACGCCGACGGGCACGAACCCGCGCCCCTGCATCCGGGACGCGCGAGCGATCTCGCCTATGTCATCTTCACTTCCGGTTCTGCCGGCACTCCGAAGGGTGTGGAGATCGAGCACTGCCAAGCGGTGAACACCCTCGCCGACCTCGAGGATCGCTACCGTCTCGGCCCGCAGGACTGCGTACTCGCGCTCGCCGCAGTCGATTTCGATCTGTCGGTGTTCGATCTGTTCGGGGTTCTCGGTGCTGGTGGTCGTGCGGTGATCGTGGCGGATGCGGATCGGCGTGATCCGGATCGGTGGCTGGCGCTGGTACGTGCGCACGGTGTCACGGTGTGGAACACGGTGCCCGCGATGCTGGACATGCTGCTCACCGTCGCGGAGTCCGGGGCGGGTGACGCGTCGTCGCTGCGGCTGGCGCTGGTGTCGGGCGACTGGGTGGGGCTCGACCTTGCCGATCGTCTCGCGGCCCGCGCCCCGCACTGCCGGTTGGTCGCGCTCGGTGGTGCCACGGAGGCGGCGATCTGGTCGAACTTCTTCGAGGTCGATGCGGTCGATCCGGACTGGAAGTCGATCCCGTACGGTCGTCCGCTGCGGAATCAGCGCTTCCGGGTGGTGGACGAGAAGGGCGAGGACCGACCGGACTGGGTTCCGGGCGAGCTGTTGATCGGTGGTGCGGGCGTGGCCCGTGGCTACCGGGGCCGGGCCGATCTGACGGCTGCCGCGTTCTTCGACGCCGACGGCCAGCGGTGGTACCGGACCGGCGACCTGGGCCGGTACCGCTCGGATGGGGTGCTGGAGTTCTTGGGCCGTGCCGATCGTCAGGTGAAAATCCGGGGCCACCGGATCGAACTAGGTGAGATCGAACAGGCGATCACCGCCCATCCGCGGGTGCGGCGCGCGATCGCGGTCGCGGTCGGGGAGCGCGCGAGTGCGCGGTTGGTCGCCTTCGTCGAACCCGGCCTGCCAGAAGACCTTTCGAGCTTCCTCGCCGATCGAATTCCGGCCGGCTGGATGCCGGAGCTGATCGCCTTGCCCGACCCGCCGCTGACCGGCAACGGCAAGATCGACCACGCCGCACTCGTCCGGATCGCAGCCGACGCCTTCGACGCAACCGGCACCGGCGGCGACGAGCCGCTGCGACCCGGGCTGGAGACCCGGATCGGGCAGATCTGGTGTGATGTGCTCGGCGGCGCTCTTCCCAGCCGCACCGCCAACTTCTTCGGCGCGGGCGGCGATTCGCTCTCGGCCACCCGGCTCGTCGGCCGCCTCGCCCGTGAACTCGGCGTCACCGTGCGGCTGCGTGAGTTCTTCCTCGACCCGACCATCGCGGCACTCGCGGCCACCGGCACCGAGGAGGCGCGGCCGGTGGCCTCGCGTGCGCTGACTATCGACCCGCACCATCGATTCGACCCGTTCCCGCTGACCGATATCCAGGTCGCCTACTGGCTGGGCCGGTCGGCCGATTTCGACCTCGGCGGCATCGGCGCCCAACTGTATTTCGAGTACGACTGGCCCGACCTCGATCCGGCACGCCTGGAGCAGGCCTGGAATCGGGTCATCCGGCGCCACCCCGTGCTGCGGGCGGTGATCGACGGCGACGGCCGGCAGCGCATCCTGCCCGGCGAAGCAGACCATCGCATCCCCGTGATCGCCGCCGACGGTGACTTCGATACGGCCGCGAGCGTGCTGCGCGAGGAGATGACCGGCGGGGCCCTCGACGCCGCGACGGGACCGCTCTTCGACATCCGGGTGCTGCGTGATGGCGACCGTGCGCGGGTCTGCGTCGTCTTCGACAGCCTCGTCGTCGACGGGCTCAGCGCCCTCGTCCTGATCGCCGACTGGACCCGCTGGTACACCGACCCCGCCTACGAGCCCGCGCCCCTGGAATTCGAGTTCCGGGATTATGTGCTCGGGTGTGCGCCGTCGGAGGCGGACGTGGCGGCGGGGCTGGCGTATTGGCGGGAGCGGCTGCCGGAGTTGCCGCCGGGGCCCCAATTGCCGCTGCGAAAGCTGCCCGCCGTGATCGAGCGTCCGCGATTCACCCGCCGCGAAGCGAGACTCGCACCGGCGGTCTGGGCGGAAATCGCGGCACGTGCGCGCGGCCTCGGCGTGACACCGAGTGTGGTGCTGCTGGCCTGCTACACCTGGATTCTCGGTCGATGGAGCGCCCAGCGCGAGCTGTCGGTGACGCTCACTCGTTTCGACCGCCGCGACATACATCCCGACATCATGCGGGTGGTCGGCGATTTCAGCTCCCTGCTGCTGGTGGCCGACCGGCCCGACCCGGGCGAGAGCTGGGCGCAGCGCGCGCGGCGCTTGCAGGAACAACTGTGGAGCGACCTCGACCACCAGCAGGTCTCGGCGATCCGCGTGCTGCGTGAACTCGCCCGCGACAGTGCCGCACCCGTCGAGCCGGTACCGGTGGTCTTCACCTCCATGCTGGGGGTCGACGACGAACTGGCGCGGTCGGTGCGCTGGCCGGATTTCACCCGGACGCAAACGCCTCAGGTGTGGCTGGATCACCAGGTGATCGAACTGCCCGACGGGTTGGTGCTGAGCTGGGATTCGGTGGACGAGCTGTTCCCCGACGGGCTCGTCGGTGACATGTTCGACGCCTACCACCGGCTCCTGCTGACGTTGGCGGACCTCGACTGGGAGCAGCCGCTGGATACGCCACTTCCCCAGCGGCAGCAGGTGATTCGCGATCGAGTCAACGACACCCGGCTGCCCGCCGCCCTCCCGAGGGACCGGCTGTTGCACACGGCGATGTTCGAGGTCGCCGCCGCTCATCCCGATCGCCCGGCGCTCATCGACAGCGGCCTGACCGTGACGTTCGGCGCCCTCGCCGAGCACAGCCGCCGCATTGCCGCGCTGATCGCCGAGCACGGTGTGCGACCCGGCGATGCGGTCGCGGTATGTGCCGGCAGGGGCGCCGCGCAGGTGGCAGCCTTGTACGGCGTGCTCGCCGCCGGAGCGGCGTACGTACCGGTCGCGATCGATCAGCCGGTGCGGCGGCGGGCCGCCATCCTGGCGCAGGCCGAGGCCGCGGCCGTACTGACCGACGACATCGGACGCTTCACGGCACCGGCGTCCGGCCCCCACGCCGCAGCCGGAACTTCCCCCCGTCCCGCGGGCGAGAGCGCCATCGACGCCGCACCGCGACCGGCGTCGTCCTGGCTGGACACCGCATCCGTATCCCCGTGCGCGGACTCGGCTTGGACGCCGATACCCGTGCCCGTGATCGACATCGCGGACGCGGCCGGGCACGATCCCGCGCCATTGCACCCGGGAACCGGCAGTGATCTCGCCTATGTCATCTTCACCTCGGGGTCGACCGGCACCCCGAAGGGTGTGGAGATCGAGCACCGCCAGGCGGTGAACACCCTCGCCGACCTCGAGGTCCGCTTCGAACTCGGCGCAGACGACTGCGTACTCGCGCTCGCCGCAGTCGATTTCGATCTGTCAGTGTTCGATCTGTTCGGGGTTCTCGGTGCTGGTGGTCGTGCGGTGGTCGTGGCGGATGCGGATCGGCGTGATCCGGATCGGTGGCTGGCGCTGGTACGTGCGCACGGTGTCACGGTGTGGAACACGGTGCCCGCCATGGCGGACATGCTGCTCACTGTCGCCGAGACGAACGGCGTCGCGCTGACTTCGCTGCGACTGGCACTGCTGTCGGGTGATTGGATCGGCCTCGACCTGCCCGGCCGCCTCGCGGCCCGCGCGCCGCATTGCCGATTCGTTGCGCTCGGTGGTGCCACGGAGGCGGCGATCTGGTCGAACTTCTTCGAGGTCGATGTGGTCGATCCGGGGTGGACGTCGATCCCGTACGGTCGTCCGCTGCGAAATCAGCGCTTCCGGGTGGTGGATGACAACGGCGAGGACCGGCCGGACTGGGTACCAGGCGAATTGCTGATCGGCGGAGCCGGCGTCGCCCGTGGCTACCGGGGCCGGGCCGATCTGACGGCTGCCGCGTTCTTCGACGCCGACGGCGAGCGGTGGTACCGGACCGGAGATCTGGGCCGGTACCGCTCGGATGGGGTGCTGGAGTTCTTGGGCCGCGCCGATCGTCAGGTGAAAATACGCGGGCACCGAATCGAACTCGCAGAGATCGAACAGGCGATCATTGCCCACCCGCAGGTGCGACGGGCGTTCACGCTCGCGGTCGGACAACGTGCCGCGGCCGGGCTGGTCGCCTTCGTGGAACCGGCTCTGCCGGAAGGCCTTTCCCACTTCCTGGCGGAGCGGATCCCCGCCACGTGGATACCGGAGCTGATCGCCTTGCCCGATCCGCCGCTGACCGGCAACGGCAAGATCGACCACGCCGCACTCGTCCGGATCGCCGAAACCAGTGCGAGCACACCGGTTCCCGCGATCGGCGAGCCGATCCGTCCCGGCCTGGAAACCAGGATCGCCGATATCTGGACCGACGTCCTCGGCACACCGCCACCGGACCGGCACACCAGCTTCCTCGGCGCGGGCGGGGACTCCCTGACGGCCACCCGGCTCGTCGGCCGTCTCACCCGCGAGCTCGGCCTCCCAGTGACACTTCGCGATTTCTTCCTCGACCCGACCATCGCCGGACTCGCCGGCAACCACCCGCACAACGCGCTCGACCTCGAAGAAGGTGCTCTGTGAACGTTTCCGAATTGGTGACCGATCTGCGACAGCGCGGCGTCCACCTGTGGGCCGACGGCGACCAGTTGCGGTTTCGCGCCCCACAGGGGGCGCTGACGCCCGAGGACAAGCAGCGCCTGGTCGCGAACAAACCCGCCGTGCTCGCCCACCTCGCCGACGATCAGGCGACGTTCACCGTTACCCCCGATCCGGCCGCCGCACACGAGCCGTTCCCGCTCACGCCGGTGCAACAGGCCTACCTCGTCGGCCGCGACCCCACCTACCCGTTCGGCGGTGTGGCCTGCGCGAGCTACCTCGAGATCCGCTACGACGGTGTCGAACCGGAGCGCGTGGAGCACGCGTGGAACGCGCTCGTGCGCCGCCACGACATGCTTCGCGCCACCGTGCACCCCGACGGCCATCAGCAGGTCGCCGCGACGGTCCCGCATTACGAGATCCCGGTGACCGACGTCCACGGCGACGCGGACGCCCTCGACGCCGTGCTCGACCGCCAGCGCGACGACCTGCTCGGCCCCGCAGGCCCGACCGGCACCTGGCCGCTGTTCGCCGCGCGGATCACCCGCACCGGCACCGGATGCGTGCTGCACCTGCTGGTGGAACTGCTGGTCGTCGACGCCGCGAGCATGCAACTGCTGCTGGCCGAGCTGGACGAGCTCGTGCACGCCGGCGGTACTGACGCCGCGCCGCGGCCGGCCCCCGCCATCGGTTTCCGCGACTATGTTCTCGGCGTCCAGAAGCTGCGTAACGGCGCTCGGTACCAGCGCGACCGCGAATACTGGCAGCAGCGGATCGACACCCTGCCCGCCGCCCCGGAGTTGCCCACCCGCACCGACGACGCCGCCGAGACCGACCCCGGCTTCAACCGGTTGCATCACCCACTGCCGGCTGCCGTCCTGGCCGGGCTCACCCGCGCCGCGGCACCGCACGGGCTCACCCCGTCCGGCGCCGTCCTCGCCGCCTACGCCGAAGTCGTCGGGCGCTGGAGCCGCACCCGGCAGTTCACGCTGAACCTGCCGGTCGTCAACCGGCTTCCGGTGCACCCCGACATCGGCGCGGTCCTCGGCGACTTCACCTCCGTCGAACTGCTCGGCATCGACCTCGACGCCGAGGACACCTTCGCCGCCCGGGCACGGGCCATCACCGGCCAGTTGTTCGCCGATCTCGACCACCGCTGCTTCGACGGCGTGGAGGTGCTCGGCGAACTCACCCGCCGCGCGGGCAGCCCCGTGCTCATGCCGGTGGTCTTCACCAGCACCCTCGGCTCGGACGACGCGGGCGCCCGCGCGCTGCGCGGCCGCATCCGGCGCGGCATCACCCGCACCCCGCAGGTCTGGCTGGACTGCCAGGTCACCCCCTACGACGACGGCCTGATGATCGCCTGGGACGTGCGGCGCGGCGTGCTGGCGGGCGACACCGCCGCCGCGGCCTTCGCCGCGTTCATCGACCTGCTCACCCGGCTGGCCGAGGAACCCGGCACCTGGACCGAGCCGTATCCGGTCGCGCTGCCGCCCGCGCAGCGCAGTCGGCGCGATGCCTACAACGACACCGCCGTCGAACAGGCGCCGCGGCTGCTGCACGAGCGGATCCTGGCGCGTGCGGACACCGACCCCGACACACCCGCGGTGATTCACCGCGACACCGTGCTCGGCTTCGCCGAATTGCGCCGCCGCGTCGCCGCGACCGCAACCGCGCTGCGCAAGGCCGGGGTGCGGCCGGGCGACCATGTGGCCGTCGCGATGGACAAGGGCCCGGAACAGGTCGTCGCGGTGCTCGCCACTTCGGTGCTCGGCGCGGCGTATGTGCCGATCGCGCTCACCCAGCCGATGGCGCGCCGGGAGCGGATCTTCGACCGTGCCGGGGCCGCCGTCGTGCTCACCCAGTCCTGGCTGCGCGATCGCGGTGAGATCCCCGCTGCGGCGGCGCCGCTCGCCGTCGACCTGCTCCCCGGGATCGATACCCTGCCCGAGACCGCAGGCGATCCCGACGCGCCCGCCTACGTCATCTTCACCTCCGGTTCCACCGGCGAACCGAAGGGTGTCGTCGTCACCCATCGCGCCGCCGCGAACACCCTCGACGACATCGAGGATCGCTTCGCCCTTTCACCGGCCGACCGCGTCCTCGGCGTGGCGAGCCTCGCCTTCGACCTGTCGGTCTGGGACATCTTCGGGGTGCTCGCCGCCGGCGGCGCCATCGTGCTGCCGGAACAGGATCGGGTGGCCGACCCGGCCCACTGGCTCGACCTGGTACAGCGGCACGGGGTGACGCTGTGGAACAGCGTGCCTGGCCAGTTGCAGATGCTGCTCGACATGCTGGAGAGCACCCCGGGAGCGCATGCCGAGTCGCTGCGGCTGGTCCTGCTCTCCGGCGACTGGATCCCGCTGGACCTGCCCGGCCGGCTGCGCGCCCACCACCCGGACACGGCCGTCATCGGTCTCGGCGGCGCCACCGAGGCCGCCATCTGGTCGCTGCACCATCCGATCCGGGATATCGACCCACAGTGGCGCAGCATCCCCTACGGAACTCCGCTGCGGAACCAGACCATGCACGTGCTCGACGCCGCACTCCAGGACTGCCCCGAGCACGTGACCGGCGAAATCTTCATCTGCGGTAGCGGATTGGCCGAAGGCTACCTGGGCGACGACGAGCTCACCGCGCACCGGTTCCTCCGCCATCCGCGCACGGGTGCCCGGCTCTATCGCACCGGCGACCTCGGCCGGTTCCACCCGGACGGGCGACTGGAGTTCCTCGGCCGCGAGGACACCCAGGTCAAAATCCGCGGTCACCGGGTCGAACTGGGGGAGATCGAGTCCGCGTTGCGCCGCCACCCCGCCGTCGCCGACGCCGCCGTGCTGGTCGACGGCCGGGGCCCGGCGGCACGGCTGCTCGGCTTCGCCGAGATCGCCACCGACGGCGAGCAGGACCTCGGCGAACAGGCCGCGGCCGACGTACTCGCCGCCGCCGAGAACGCCGCGGCGGCGGCCCACCGGGACATCGACGGCGCGGCGTTCGTCGAGCTGATGCACGCCGTCGACGAGATGGCCATGCTCTCCATCGCCGCCGAATTGCGCGCCAAGGGGCTTTTCGCCGATCGCGAACACTCCCACGATCTCGCCGAGATCGCCGCGGCCACAGGTGTTTCCGAGCGCCAGCACGGCCTGCTGAAACGGTGGCTCGCGGCGCTCGCGGACGGCGGCGCGGTCGAGCACGATCCGCGCACCGGCCGGTACCGCGACCTGATCGCGACCGGGCAGCGTGCGGTCGAACAGGCGTGGGAGCGCATCGATGAGCTGGAGGCGACCGTCGGGTACGGCAGCGAGACCCTCGCCTACATCCGCGCCTGTAGCTCCCGGCTCGACGAGCTGCTGCGCGGCGCGCTCGACGTGCGCGAACTGCTCTTCCCGGCCGGGCAGGACGGTGCGGCGCACGCGGTGTACCGGACGAACCTGGTGGCGCGCAGTTCCCATCGCGTCGTCATCGAGGCCGTGCGCGCGATCGCCGGGCAGCTGCCGCACCGGTTGCGGGTGCTCGAGGTCGGCGCCGGGATCGCGGGTACCAGCACCGATCTGATCCCCGCGCTGGCCGAGTTCGACCCGGACTATCTGTTCACCGATCTATCCGAGTACTTCCTCGGCGAGGCCCGCGCGAAGTTCGCGGACTATCCGTGGATGCGCTACGGGCGCTTCGACATCAACGCCGATGCGCTCGAGCAGGGGATGCGGCCCAACTCCGCCGATGTCATCCTGTGCGCGAACGTGCTGCACAACTCGGTCGATGTCGACGAGGTGCTGGCACGGCTGCGCGACCTGCTGGCCCCGGGCGGCTGGCTGGTGTTCCTCGAGCCCACCCGGCAGCACAACTACGCGCTGCTGGTGTCGATGGAGTTCGAATTCTTCAGCGAACTCACCGCTTTCACCGACGTGCGGGCCGGCACCGGGCAAGCGTTCTTCACCCGCGACCAGTGGCTGCGCCAACTCGGCACCGCGGGCGCCGAGCATGTGCGGGTGCTGCCCGCCGAGGACACCCCGCTCGCGGCGTCCGGCCAGGGTGTTTTCCTAGCGCGGTTCAAGGGGCAGCGACGCACCGTCACCGAACAGCAGCTCACCGAGCACATCGCGACCCTGGTACCCGAGCACATGGTGCCCGGCGAGCTGAACCTGCTCGACGCGCTGCCGCGGTCGGCGAACGGGAAGCTGGACCGGGCCGCGCTCGCCGCGCGGGTCGCCGCCGCTCCGGCCGCCGCTGCGGACCCGTCCTACACTCCGCCCGCCGATGAGATCGAGGAGCGGATCGCGGCATTGTGGCAGGAGATGCTCGGCGTCCCGAAGGTCGGCCGCGACCAGAACTTCTATGCCCTGGGCGGTGATTCGCTACTGCTGTCGCAGATGGTGGGCAAGCTGCGTGACCGGGTGCCCGAGGTCGCCGATATCGAATGGCAGGAACTGCTGCGCGATGTGCTGCGCAACCCCACCGTCGCCGCGCTCGCGGCGCGCCGCCACCGCGGTCAGGAGCCGGTGGCGCCCGCACCGGCGCGGACGGCCGTGCGCTCGCTGGGCGGCGGCCCCGGGCACCCGAGCGGCAGCTGGGTCCTCGTGCACGGCGGCACCGGCACCCTCTCGCCCTATGACGCGCTGCTTCCGTACCTGCTCGACGCGCATCCGGGGCCGCTGCTCGGAGTCGAGGTCACCGATCCAGCCAAGTATCTGAACCTGCCCGCCGATACCGTGATCGGCAGGCAGGCAGCCGATTACGCGACCGAGTTGCTCACTCATGACCGGCGCTTCCGGATCATCGGCTACTCGGTCGGCGGCCTGCTCGCCGCGGAGATCGCCCGCATCCTCACCGAGGCGGGCGCGACGGTGGACGAACTCACCGTGATCGGCTCCTATCAGCCGCCTGCCGTGCACGACGAGCTGCTCACCGAGTACATCTTCGCCCAGTCCATCGGCATCGACCCGGCCGCGGTGGGTTTTCCTGCCGACGACGCCGCGGTCGCGGCCGCGCTACGCACGATCCTGGACCGCACCCCCGACCGGATTCCCGCCGGTGCGCTCGCCGGACTCACCGGCGACCCGGCGCTGCCTGCGGCGGTATTCCGGAAGCTGGCGACCGTGCCGCGGGCCGACCGCCTCGCCGCGCTGCACACCGCGGCAGGCTCAGGCACCGGGCCCTACCGGTCGAGCGGAACCGAGTTCGCGCAATTCCGTGCGCAATTCGAGATCTTCGCGCACAATCTGCGGGCGATGGGCGCCCACCGCGCCGAACCGTACTTCGGCGCGGTGCGGGTACTGAGCAACAGCAGCACCGCGACCCTGCTGGGCACCCGCGACGAGGTGGAGCGGTTCTGGTCGCGGGTCGGGCTCGGCGAGTTGGTGATCGAGGAGATCCCCGGCGACCACCTCACCAGCATGTCGGCCGCCCATGCCGCCGCACTCGCGGCCCGGATCACCGCGCCGCTCCCGCAGCCGGGAACTGCGCCGTGACCGGTTCGACGGGCCCGGTCGCGGTGCTCGGCGGCACCGGCGTCGTCGGCCGGGCCGCGATCGCGATGCTCGGCCGGCTCGGCATCGACGCGCTGCGCGTCGGTGCCCGTCGGGCGGAACCCGGTCGGCGACAGCATGATTCAGCGGCCATCGAATGGTGCCGGGTAGACGCGGACGACCCGGCCGCGCTGGCGCAGTTCTGTGCGGGAACGCGCCTGGTACTCAACTGCGCGGGTCCCTCCTATCTGCTGGCGGACCGGGTGGCGCGGGCCGCGCTGGCGGCAGGTAGCGACTACGTCGACGTCTCGGGGGACGGGCCGGCATATCGGCTGCTCGACGGTTCGACGCTGCTGGCCGGTGCGCGCACGGCGGTGCTGTCGGCCGGCATGCTGCCCGGCCTGGCGAATGTCGTACCGCGGGTGCTCGCCGACGATCTGACCGGTGCCCGGCTGGTCGTCTACGCGGGCGGCATCGAGCCGTTCGCACCGGCCTCGGCGGGGGATCTGGCCTTGTCGCTGGACAGTTCCGACGCCACCGACGGCGAGGGCCCCTGGTACGGCGAGACTCTCGCCGCGTGGTCGGGCGGGCGGCGCAGACGTCATGCCCTGTCGGTGCGCGAGAACGTCGAGGTCGCCGGGTTCCCCGGCCGGGTCACCACCATGCCCTTTCTCACCGCCGACGCCGAACGGCTGGCGCGTTCGACCGGGCTGGACGAATTGCACTGGCACAACGTCTTCGTGGGGCATGCGCTGCGGCTGCAACTGAGCACCCTGCGCGGACGCGTGCCGTCCGACCCGGCCGCGCTGGCCGCGATCACCGGCGAGATCGCCGCGGCCGCGGAGCTCGACCTCGCCGGGCTGGACCCCTTCTACCTGATGGCGTTCACGCTGCACCGGGCCGGCCGCACCGACACCGCGGTGCTGCGCACCCACAGCAGTTTCGAGCTCACCGCCGCGACGGCCGCCTACACCGTGGCCCAGGTGCTGTCCGGGGCGGTCGCACCGGGCCTGCACTACGCCGACGACGTACTCGACCCGCGCGGCCTGCTCGACGCGGTTACCGCCCTGGGGGCGTTGCCGGTCGTGCACACCCACCGCCACGCCCACGACGAGCCGATGGAGGCAGGCATCCTGTGAACGATGTGCAACCGAAGGTGGTCGTGTGCGGTACCGCGTTCGGCCGGGTGTACCTGCGGGCGGTCCACGACGATCCGGATGTCGAGCTCGCCGGCGTCGTTTCCCGGGGCAGCGCGGCGTCGGCGGAGTACGCGAAAATCTATGGGGTACCGCACTACACCGGCGTCGACAAGCTGCCCGACGACATCGATATCGCCTGCGTCGCGGTTCGCGCCGGGGCCGCCGGCGGCGACGGCGCGAAGCTGGCGCAGCGGTTGCTGAGCCGCGGCATCCACGTGCTGCAGGAGCACCTGCTGCATCCCGACGAACTCACCGACTGCCTGCGCACGGCCCGCGAACACGGCGTCCACTACCGGCTCAACGCGTTCTACCCCCACTTGCCGCCGGTGCGGCTGTTCCTGGCAGCGGCCGACATCCTGCGTGAACACGCGCGGCCGCTGCACGTCGACGCGGTGGCGGGCGGCCAGGTGGTCTATTCGCTGCTCGACATGATCGGCCGCGCGGTCGGCGGCCTGCGACCCTGGTCGATCGCCGACCCGGCGCCACTGCCGGCCGACATCGCCGCACTCGCCCACTCATCCCCGCCCTACACGCACCTGCATGCGGTGATCGGCGGTGTCCCGGTATCGCTGCGGGTGCAGAACCAGATCCACCCGGGCGACCCGGACAATCACGCATTGCTGCTGCACCGGCTGGCGATCGCCTTCGACGGCGGCGTGCTCTCGCTCGCCGACACCCACGGCCCGGTGCTGTGGAGTCCGCGACTGCACACCGGCCGCGATGCGACCGGGCGCCTGGTCATGGGCGGGCCCGGTACCGAACGACTCGACGTGCCGAGCACCGAGATCCTCGGGCCCGCCGCGGCACCGACCTTCCGGACCATCTTCGACCAGGTGTGGCCCGGCAGTGTCCGAGAGGCGCTGGGGGAGTTGCGTGCCGATATCGCCGACCCACACCGATCGACGGCCGCCGCCCAATGGGCGGTCACTGTCACCGCCCTGTGGCAGCGGCTCACCACCGCGCTCGGCCCGCCGGAACTGATCCGGCCCCCCGAGCCCGAGCCGGTCGCGCTGCCGGAGCTGCTCGCCCGGCGCCGGAACCGGGCCGGTGCCGCCTCATGACAGCGACCGGATCGCCGCGCGCACTGGCCGACCTCCAGGACTTCTCGGCCGATCCGTTCACGACGATGGACCGGCTGTACCGTGAGAACGGAGCGATCTCCGAACTCGGAGCGGGGCCGATGCGTTGCCGAGTCGCCCTCGGCGCCGAGGCGAGCGCGTTCATCCTCGCCAACAGCGACCTGTTCAGCTGGGAAGCGGCCTTCACCGCGCTGGCTCCGCTGACCGGACCGTCCGCCCTGCTGGTCACCGACGGTGAGCGTCACCGCAGACTGCGCCGCCTGGTCACCCCGGCACTGACCGCGCGCCGGGTGGAGCGCCACCTCGGCACCGTCACCCGCCATATCGAGGACGCGATGGCGGGCTGGGCGCCCGGCGATATCGTCGACCTCTACCCGCCGCTGCGCCGGGCCACCCGCGCCGCGACCCTGGAGAGCCTGTTCGGCGCGGCCGCCGTCGACCGGTCCGAGGGGCTGGACGATTGGCTGCACGATATCCACCGCGCCATCGACACCGACGTGGTCGGCGGCGGCATCGACCGCGGGTCCGGTTCGCGGGTCTGGCGGCGGGCGCTGCTGGCCCGTTCCTCGGTGCACCGCTGGGTGGTCGCGGAGATCCGGCGGCGCGGCGAACGGAACACACCGGGGGACGACGTGCTCGGCGTCCTGCTGCGCGGCATCGAGGGCGATCGGCTCACCGCCGACGAGATCACCGATCAGCTGGTCAGTCTGCTCGAGGCCGGTGCCGAGACGACGGCGGCGCAGCTGTCCTGGCTGCTCTACTGCACGCTGAGCGATCGCGAGCGCTGGGCCCGGGCCGCCGCCGGGCTCGACCCCGCCGCGCTCGACCATCACGTCTCGGAGGCGATGCGGCTGTATCCCGCCACGGCTGTCATCTCCCGGAAGGTCGCCACCGGATTCACCCTCGCCGGAACCGATTTCGCACCCGGCGATCTGCTGATCTTCAGCCCGTTCCACACGCACCGCCTGGCGAGCCTGTGGCCGGATCCGGAACGCTTCGACCCGGGCAGATGGGATCCCGGCTGCGATCGATACCGCCGTCCCGCGCCACACGAGTTCCTGCCGTTCGGCGTCGGACCGCACCGCTGCATCGGCGCCAATTTCGCCACCATGGCGATCAAGGTCGCCTTCACGACCATCGCGGGACGGATCGACGCGCAGCCGCTGACCACCGACGCGCGTCCCGCGGGGCTGATCGGTATGCATCCCGCGGACGGAATCACCGTGCGCATCACCGCGAAACGATGAGCTGGTGGGTACCCGTTCCCGGGTACCCACCCGGTTCAGCGGCGGGCGCGCAGCACCCCGGCCTGCGCGGTCAGCTGCTCGCCGGCCAGTCCGGTTTCCTCGGCCAGATCGTCGATGCCGAAGGTGTGCCACTCGCTGACATTGCGCACCGTCCGCGGCGGCGCAGCGGCACCGGTGATCTGCCAGGTCGAGGTCATCCGGATGAGGTCGCCGCCGATCGGCTCGGCCTCGAGAGTGCCTTCGTAGGTCAGGTCGCCGATCTGCTCGCGCCCCAACGGCATCGACGGCAGTACGGTGGGCCGCGCTACCGGCAGCAGTTCGACCAGCACCGGAGCGCCGGGAGCCAACCGGGGCAGCACCCGATCCCACAGCGCGCGGCGGTCGTCGGCGCCGATATGGCCGAGCACGCCGAACAGGATCAGCGCCGAGATCGACTCGGGCAGCCGCATCGATTCCGCGCGTTCGGCGACGATGGTGACCCGGCGCCGCAGGTCCGCGTCGGCGAGCACATCGTGGGTCAGCACCGCGCGCATCGCCGGGGCCGGCTCGCTCGCCAGGATCTTCGCGGTGGGCAGCACGTCGGCGACCACCCGGCAGGTGCGCCCGGTGCCCGCCCCGATGTCGACGACCGTGCCCGCGTCCGGATCGACCTCCGCCAGGATTTTCCGTAGCGCCGCTTCGCCTTCCGCGTGCGCACGGGGCACGAGGTCGTAGAACTCGGCAACGGGTGAATAGAAGTCGTCCATGCGCATCTCCTGTGTCGCTGACGGGCATCGCTCCCGGTTAATGAAAAAGATTATCATTATGCTTAGTTCACCGGTTCCGCCGAACGGCGCGATCTCCGGCACTTCCCTGTCGGGACGCGACGGGTTCCCGGCAGTAGTCGAGGATCCCCACGCGAGACTCGGCGCAGTTATGCTGACCCAGAAAAAAATACGCGTGTGTAAATTCGGATCGGGTTGTGGTGAGGCAGATGTCGCAGACCAGCAAACCGGCCGCCGTGCTGGCGACCGTGGTGATCGTGCAGTTCATGGTGTCGCTGGATCTGTCGGTGGTGAACGTCGCGCTACCCGCCATCCAGGCCGAGTTCGCCCTTCCGGCCACCACGTTGCAGTGGGTCGTCAACGCCTACGCCGTCGTCTTCGGCGGGTTCCTGCTACTCGGCGGGCGGCTCGGTGACGTGATCGGCCGCCGCCGCACCATGATCGCGGGACTCGTGCTGTTCGGCAGCGCCAGCCTCGTGGGCGGTCTGGCCACCCACGAATCGCTGCTCATCGGCGCGCGTGCGGTGCAGGGCCTCGGCGCCGCCGCACTGTCGCCGCTGTCGCTGGCGCTGATCACCGTGACATTCGAGGAGGGACAGGCCCGGACCAAGGCCGTCGGACTGTGGGCCGCGGCGACCATGCTCGGCGGCGCCCTCGGCGTCGTCGCCAGCGGGCTGCTCACCGATTTCGCGGACTGGCGCTGGGTGCTGCTGATCAATGTGCCGATCGTGCTCGCCGCACTCGCCACCGCCGTGCGGGGCATCGGTGGAGCTGTCGAGCAGCAGCGGCCGCGGCTCGACGTCGTCGGCGCCGTGCTGGTCACCGCATCGATGCTGCTGCTGATCTTCGGCGTGGTGCGCACCGACCAGCACGGCTGGGCCTCCGCCGTCACAGCCGTCACGCTCGGCGCCGGTGCACTGCTGCTGGCCGCGTTCGTCGCCGTGGAACTGCGGGTCCGCGACCCGCTCATGCGTCTGGGCCTGCTCGCGCACGGCAGCGTGGCGGGCGCCAACGTCTTCGGCTTCATGATCACCGCGGGCCAGCTGACCGCCTTCTATTTCGTGTCGCTGCATATGCAGTCGGTATTGCAGTACTCGCCCGCGACCGCGGGTGTGTGCTTCGTCCCGTTCGCGCTCGGCGCCGTGGCGGGCATGCGTCTGGTCGCGCCGCTCGTGGACCGGTTCGGCCACCGCGCGGCGCTGGTGACCGGCGGCCTTCTCGGCGCTGTCGGCATCGCCTGGTTCGGCGCGGGCGGACCGGGCGGCACCTTCCTCACCGACATTCTCGGCCCCTCGATCGTGGCCAGTATCGGCATCGGCATCAGCTTTGTGGTCATGGGAACCATCGCGATGCGCGGAGTGTCCGCCGAGGAAGCCGGCATGGCCTCCGGTTTGCTGAACAGCTCCCGTCAGCTCGGCGGCGCCCTCGGCCTCGCGGTGCTCACCACCGTGGCCGCCACCGTCACCGGCGCCGACCACACGCCCGCCGGGCTCAGCGACGGCTACTCCACCGCGTTCCTCCTCGGCGGTGCGCTGATCGCGGCCGGAACGGTGATTGCGGGGCTACTCGTCTCCCGGACGGCGGCCGAGCCGTCCGACGCGAAGGCCCCGGTGCAGGGGTGAGATCCGGCCGCGCCTACCGTGTGCGCACCACCGTCGAGATCGCGAGTCCGCGCGGCAGCTGTCCGGCCTTGCTCACGGAATGGCGGCGATACAGAGCGCGAGGTGGTCGCGCAGGTGCCCTTGTTCTTCGGCGGACAGCGGGGAGAACATCTGCCGTTCGACCGCCCGTACGGCCGCGCTGGCAGCGTGCAGCTTTTCTCGCCCGGACCTCGTGAGCTGGGTGGGCAGCACTCGGCCGTGCGGGGCCCGCCCGGGGCGGGTGAGCAGGCCGCGGTCTTGTAGCCCGCGCAGAACGAGGTTCATCGATTGGCGGGTGACGAACGCGCCGCGGGCGAGTGTTGACATACCGAGGGCGGTCGTCCACCCGAAAGAGTCCGGTCCGGCTTCGGCTCTATATCCACGACGGCAAGGAACACCGATGGCTGAGGCGCGCAATAAGGCGGACGATATCGACGACATCAATCGGCGGATTGGCAGCAGGAATACACGACCCGCGACGATCTCCGACAGCCACCTCGAAATTCTCGGCAAGAAGGGCTTCGCGCATCTCGCGTCTCTCGGCCCGGACGGTGAGCCGCAGTCACATCCGGTGTGGTTCGACTTCGACGCCGCCCACGGGCGGCTGCTCGTCTCGACCGGCACCGACCGGCAGAAGTACCGCAATATCCAGCGGGATCCGCGGGTTTCGGTATCGATCCTCGATCCCGACGACCCCTATCGCTACCTGGAAGTCCGCGGCCGCGTCGTCGAGATCGAGCCGGATCCGGGAAAGGACTTCCTGGATCAGCTGGCGCGCAAGTACCTGGATCTGGACACCTACCCCTACGAGCAGAGGCGGAATGTGCAGCGGGTGATCCTCCATATCCAGCCCGATCACGTCGTTGCCTGACCGGGCCAGCCCTCCCAGGCTCCCTTCTGGTACCGCCCGCGTGGCATGATCACCCGCTCGGTGTGCCGATCACAGGTACCGGACCCCGTCGAGAGGCCCCCTGCTGCTTGTGCGTTCGGTCCGGCTGGCGCGCAGTGAGTCTCGTCATGACCGGTGGGTCCTCACGCTGCGGCCGAAAACCCGGCCCGCTAGCTTGGTCTGCGACATCTAGATCATTTCAGGGGATGACACTGCTCATCCGCCGGTAGAGGGGAAATCGTGCGCGTCCTGCTAGTTGCCAGTGCCTTCAATAGTCTTACCCAGCGCGTTCACACCGAACTGCGTGCGCGTGGCCACCGGGTGGGGGTCGAATTGGCGCTCGGCGATGATCTGCTGCGGGCGCGGGTGGCGCACTTCCGGCCCGAGCTGATCGTGGCGCCGATGCTCACCACGGCGATTCCGGAGGACATCTGGACCGAGCACACCGTGCTGATCGTGCATCCCGGGCCCAAGGGCGACCGCGGGCCTTCCTCGCTGGACTGGGCGATCGCCACCGGTGCGCGGGAGTGGGGCGTGACCGTCCTGCAGGCGGTCGAGGAGATGGACGCGGGCCCGATCTGGGCGTCGGTGCCGTTCGAGGTGGCCGCCTGCGGCAAGAGCGAGCTGTACCGCAACGAGGTGTCCGATGCGGCCGTGGCGGCGGTGCTGCTGGCGGTGCAGCGCTTCGCGGACGGCACATTCGAGCCCGAGCCGCTGGACTACAGCCGGCCGGACGTGCAAGGCCAGTTGCGGCCGTATCACTCGCAGCAGTACCGCCGCATCGACTGGTCCGCCGACTCGACCGTTGAGGTGCTGCGCAAACTGCGAGCGGCCGACTCCCAGCCGGGCGTGCTGGACGAATTGTTCGGCCGGGAGTATTTCGTGCACGGCGGCCACAACGAGGACCAGCTGCGCGGTGCGCCGGGTGCGGTGATCGCCACCCGCGACGGCGCGATCTGCCGGGCCACCGTCGACGGTGCGGTGTGGCTGCCGCAGCTGCGGCCCCGCCGGGTTCCCGGTGGTCCGGCGACGTTCAAGCAGCCGGCGGTCGACGCCTTGGGCGCAGATCTGCCGGAGGTCCCCGAGGTGCCGGTGACGCCGGCCGAGGCAGCGATCCGCGACACCTGGTCCGAACTGCGCTACCGCGAGGACGGCTCGGTCGGCTACCTGGAGTTCGCCTACAGCGGCGGCGCAATGAGCACCCGCCAGTGCGAGCGGTTGCTGGCCGCCTACCGGGACGCCTGCGCGCGGCCGACCGGCGTGCTGGTTCTCGGACCCGCCCGGGACTTCTTCTCCAACGGCATCCACCTCAACGTCATCGAGGCGGCCGCGGATCCGGCGCTGGAGTCCTGGCACAACATCAACGCGATGAACGATCTGGTCGAGGCGATCCTGACCACCACCGACAAGATCGTCATCTCGGCGCTGGCCGGCAATGCCGCGGCCGGCGGGGTGATGCTGGCGCTGGCCGCCGACGAGGTGTGGTGCCGGGAATCGGTGGTGCTCAACCCGCACTACCGGCTGATGGGGCTCTACGGCTCGGAGTACTGGACCTACTCGCTGCCGCGCCGGGTCGGCGAGACCGAGGCCGCCCGGCTCACCCGGGAGACGTTGCCGGTGGGTGCCCGCGCCGCCGCCGAGATCGGACTGGTCGACCGGGTCGCTCCGGGCAGCACCACGGCCTTCCGCGACTGGGTGCGCCGCGAAGCCGCCGCCCTGGCCGATTCGCCGGAGCTGGAGGCCCGGCTGGTCGCCAAGAAGCAGCGCCGCGAGGCCGATGAGATGAGCAAACCGCTGGCCGACTACCGGGCCGAGGAGCTGACCGAAATGCGCCGCAACTTCTACGGTGAGGGCGAGCCCTACCACCGGCTGCGGCGCGAGTTCGTCTACGGCGCGGTTCCCGCCGCTACACCGGCGTATCTGCTCAGCTGACCGGCCCGGGCGCCCGATGGCGCAGAGGAGACACCGATTGGCGACGCCCAGCACATTCGTGGTGAACTTCTCATCTTGAAATCCTCATTTCGGTGGTTCGCACACTCGTGCACCCGATCGCGGATCGGAAATCGACTAGCTACATCGGAGTAGACGTGCATCTCGAGCACTTCAGCAATGGGTGGGTAACCCCTGCCCTGGCGTATTTCATGTCTTTCATCGGTTCGGTCCTCGGCCTGCGCTGTGCCGCGCACGCCCGTACCGCGAAGTCGCCGGCCGGGTGGCTGGTCGCGGCGGCGGTGGCCCTCGGCGGCGCCGGTATCTGGGTCATGCACTTCACGGCGATGCTCGGGTTCGCCATCGACGGCGTGGACATCCGCTACGACGTGCCGTTGACGCTGTTCAGCGCCGCCATCGCGGTGGTCGTGGTGCTGATCGGGCTGGCGATCGTGGTGCGCGGGCACCGGGAGGTGATCGCGCTGCCGCTGGGCGGTGCGATCACCGGTTTCGGCGTCGCGGCGATGCACTACCTGGGTATGGCCGCGATGAACACCGGCGCCGCGATGGAATACGACGCCGGTCTGGTGGCGCTGTCCATCGCCATTGCGGTCGTCGCGGCGACCGCGGCGTTCTGGTTCATGGTGCACGTGCGTGGCTGGGCCAACACGGTCGGCGCCGCGGTCATCATGGGCTTGGCGGTCTGCGGTATGCACTACACCGGCATGATGGCGATGAGCGCCCACCACGGTGACCACCAGGGGACACCGGAGGGCCTGGCGCCGGTGGATCTGCTGACGCCGCTGATCACGACCGTCGCGCTGGTCGTCGTCGGTCTGGTCGTGCTGGTCGGCGTGGCCGAACTGGAGGTCCGCAGTACGGCCGCCGCGGCCGCGTCGCTGGAAGCCGAACGTCCCGTGGCCAGCACCTTGGCCAGCACCGATCCCGCGACCCTGGTGAGCAGCGGACGGGAATGGCCGCGGCAGATGGTCGACAACTGACCCGCCCGGATCAGGGCAGTGGCTGGGCGTCGCGCTGTCCGAGCAGGGCGGCCATCACCCCCGATTCCTGGGACTGGGCGTGGATCATCGACCGGGCGGTTTCCTTGACCGGCCCGGATTCGATGAGTTGATCGGCGGCTTGCGCCATGGCCACCCCGCCCTGGTGGTGGCGCAACATGAGTTGCAGGAACAGGATCTCCGCGGCGCGCCCCCGGGCGGTGGCCAAGGCGTCGAGTTCGGCCATGGTCGCCATGCCCGGCATGGTGTGGCCGGTGGTTTCCGCGGCGGGCGCCGAACCGGCGTGGTGATGGTCCGGTTCGGTGCCCGCTCCGTGCATCCACGCCATCGGCTGCGGTGACAGCGGCGAGGCGTTGGCCAGCCGCAGCCAGCCCAGCATGGTCCCGATCTCCAGGCGCTGGGTGTCGGCCATCTGCTGAGCCAGCCGGGTCACGGCCGGATCGACCGTTGGATCGAGCCGCTGCACCATGAGCAGCGCCTGCTGATGGTGGGCGGTCATGTCTTGGACGAAGCCGATCTCGACTGCGTTCAGCACCGGATCGGCCGCCCGGTCGTCATCGATGAACAGCGGACGTAGCGCTGCCCCGATGACGAGCAGCAGTACCGCGACCGCCGCATAACCGGCGATCCGCATTCCGCGCGGCATGCTCACGATCCGACGATCGAGGACTGGTTCGGTGGTGGCGTGTACACGCCGTTGTTCAGCTCCAGCACCATGAAGCCGTTGTCCGAACACGCAACGTACAGCTTGGTGCCGCGCCATTCCGGTGGGGAGAAACACCAGTCCGTGGAGACGTCACCGAAGGCGAGTCGCCCGGTGCGCGGAGTCAGCGCGTCCATGGGGTTGAACTGGCCTTCGAGCACCGCCCGCACCGCGTTCGGCGCGCTCATCAACGGCACTCCGATGATGGAGGCCAGGGCGTGCGGGGAGTTCCACAGTTCCAGATTGCGTCCGGTGCGGGCGGGCGGGTTGAAGTAGGCGATCTCGCGGATATTGTGCGGATCGCGTACGTCGAACACCCGGATACCCGAGGAGATCCAGCCGCAGGCGAGCGCGGTCGGATTCTCCTGCCGGTCGGCAGCGCAATAGTGCGATTCGTAGGCGAAGGCCGAACCGCCCATCGAGGATCCGATATTGCTGTCGATGTGTTGCGGCAGGTTGATCTCGAGCTTGAGCTTGGCCGCGACCTTCGGTGCGGTGTCGTCGGAGATATCGATCAGTTTGACGCCACCGGAGCCACCCTCGTCGACCGTGTAGAGATACGGCTTGCCGTCGTAGCTGACCGGAACACTGTGCTGGGTGGCCCACCCGTCGGTCCAGAACACCCGGCCGATGTGATGGACCTGCGGATTCGGGTCGCGCCGCTGGACGGCGCTGATGTCGAGCACGGTGAAGCCGCCCAGCGCGGAAATGTACATCCGGTTGCCGTCGGGGCTGATGCCGAAACCGTGCGCTTCGATCCCGGTGAGCCCCTGCCAGATCACGTGCGGATTCGCCGGGTCGGTGAGGTCGACGGCGCTGACGAAACCGGGGGCGATACCCGAGGCCCAGTAGGTGCGGCCGTCGGGGGAGAAGCCGCCCTCGTGGGTGGTGATCGGTAGCGGCATGGCCAGATTCGTGCCCGGACCCGGGTTGAGCAGCCGCGGGTGCGCGCAGTCGGAGATGTCGTAGACCGACAGGTAGCCGACGCCGATGCCGACGGGCACGCCGGTGCCGACCAGCAGTTTGCGCTCCTTGTTGACCTTCAGGCTCTCCCAGGTGCCGGCGAGCATGGCCGGTTCGGTGAGGGTGGCCGTCGGGCGTGGGTTGGCCGGATCGGAGACGTCGAGTACCTGCACACCCCGGCCCTCGCCGAGCAGATTGCCGGGGAAGAACGAGCCCATGTACGCGCAGTGTTCGAAGCTGGTGGAGGTGATGCCCGCGCCGCGCCCGGCGAATTGGCCGACCATCGACATATTGCAGCGGTAGCCCTGGGTGCTGCGGCCGCTGTCGCGATCGGCGGCCGGCACATCGCCTTGGAGTCCGGGTTCGGGCATCGAGCCGGGGCCGCAGTCGGCACGCGGTACCGAAGTGCGGCCGACATCGAGGAATTCGCGGACGCCGTTGGCGATGTCGGATTGCAGGTCGGCCGACGCGCCCGCGGGCAGCATCATCGTGGCGATCAGTGCCGCCGCAGCAAGGGCGAACGGTCTGACACGGCGCAGCATCAACGGACGCCTCATCGCATCCCCCAACTTCCTTGTTGTCGTCTGACGCCTGCCCAAGGCTGAGATCCAGCGTCTCAGACACCTGGGCGGACGTTACTGACCGGAGTTTAATAAGGGGTCTGGGCTCCGGGGGTGTTTTCGCGGAATTGTCCGGGATCACAGCGGCGGTGAGTTCGCTTGTGTCGGTGACCGGTGAAATCGATGGCTGGGTGGCTGAATTCGGGCCTGATGGCGGTGAATGGTGGAAGCTACTAGTAGCCAAGCGCTATGAAATGCCGAGGCTTGACCTGTCTGGGTCGTGGGCTCGCCGATCGGGCTATTCGTGCCGATCGGCGACGTCCAGCAATTCCTCGCACTCCGCGAGCAGTCGCGCCCGCAGCGGTGCGGCCCGCTCGGCGAGTGCGGCTTGTGCTCGCGCGTATTCGGCGCGCCCGGGCGGAGTTTCGATAGCGACGGGGGCGTAACCGTAATCGGTGAGATCGTAAGGGCTGGCGCGCATGTCGAGTTCCCGTGCGGCACACGCGAGTTCGAAGCAGTCGGCCAACGGGCCCGAACCGATGAGGGGAACCAGCTTGAAACCCCACTTGTACAGATCCATGTTCGCGTGCAGGCAGCCCGGCTGCTCGCGCAACGGCTGATCGTCGCGGGTGAGGACTCGAGAGTTGCGTCCGACGGCATCCGGGGTGAAGAACCGGTAGGCGTCGAAATGCGTGCAGCGCAATGACATCGACTCCACGACGGCGTCGGTGCCCGTTCGCCCCAGGCGCAGCGGCACCGCACCGTGGCGCACCTCCTCGGAGCGATACACCATGGCCCATTCATGCAGTCCGAAACACGACAGTTGAGCGGGCCTCGTCGCCGTCGCGCGCAGCAACCGGGCCACGAACTCGACGGTGCCGCGTCGTTTCGCCAGAAACGCCGGATCTGCCGTCACGATCATGCCCTCGGCATTCACCCGGTGGTAGCCCCGGGCGCCGTCATACTCGGCGGCGTCGGCGAGCCCGACCCCGAAACCGGGATGCCAGCGCCGCAGCTGCGCCGGCTTATGGCCGTAGTAGGTGAACAGGAAATCGATGACCGGATGGGCCGCCCCCGATGCACGGCGTCGCAGATAGGGCCCGATCAGATCATCGATCCGCTCCCGGTGTGCCCGCGTCCGTGCTCGCCACTCGGTCTGCGGTAATACCCGCAGGTCGAGGGAGTGGGCGAGAGGGATGCGCGTGCTCACCCGACCATTGTCTCGTATCGGTTCGGGCTCGTTGATCTGCCCCGAAACGCCGAGCACCGGTCCCGGCACCGGCACGTCCTACTATCGGAGCGGCTCCGGGCTATCGACCAGGAACCACATCGAACCGAAGGGATCGAGGAGACACCATGCTGTTGTCACCGTCGCCGCGCGGGGCCGAATTGGTCGGACGAGTGAAGGAGTTCATCGACACCGAGATCGCACCGGTCGAGGCGATCTATCACAGTGAGCTTGCCGAGGCGCGCGCCGCGGGCACAGTGTGGGCGCCGCTGCCGCGGATGAAGCAACTGCAAGCCAAAGCGCGGGCGGCCGGATTGTGGAATCTTTTTCTGCCTGCCGGGCACGGTGACGCCTACGCCGAGCGATTCGGCACCGCGGGCGGCGCGGGCCTGACGAATGTCGACTATGCGCCCATCGCCGAACTCACGGGGCGCTCGCTGATCGCGCCGTATGTGTTCAACTGCAACGCACCCGACACCGGTAACGCCGAGGTGCTGTTGCGCTACGGCAGCCCCGAGCAGCAGCGGCAGTGGCTGGAACCGTTGCTGGAGGCGAAGATTCGCAGCGCCTTCCTGATGACCGAGCCCGGGGTGGCGTCCTCGGATGCCACGAATATGGAGGCGACCGCCATTGTCGACGGCGACGAGATCGTGCTCAACGGCACCAAATGGTGGTCCACCGGCATCGGCCACGCCGATTGCGAATTGCTCATCTTCATGGGTCTCACCGATCCGGAGGCGTACCGGCACCGGCGGCATTCGATGGTGGTCGTGCCGCGCAGCGCGCGGGGTGTCGAGGTGGTGCGGATGCTGCCCACCATGGGCTGGTACGACGAACCGCACGGACATGGCGAGATCCGACTCACCGATGTGCGCGTTCCATTGTCGAATGTGATCGCCGGTCCCGGTCGCGCCTTCGAGATCGCGCAGGGCCGACTCGGTCCGGGCCGCATCCATCACTGCATGCGGCTGATCGGGCTCGCCGAACATGCGCTGGAGCTGGCGTGCCGTCGTGCGTTGTCCCGCACCGCATTCGGCAAGCCCCTGGCCAACCTGGGTGGAAATCGTGAGCGCATCGCCGATGCGCGGATCGCCATCAATCAGGCCCGTTTGCTGGTGTTGCACGCGGCCTGGCTGCTGGATACCGGGGATTTCTCGGCCTACGGCGCCGTCAGCGAGATCAAGGTCGCCGTCCCGGCAATGGCTCAGCAAGTCATCGATATGGCCATGCAATTGCACGGAGGTGCGGCCATGTCCGAGGACCTGCCGTTGGCGGCGGCCTGGGTGCAAGCGCGCGCGATCAGGTTCGCAGATGGACCCGACGAAGTGCACCGCGGCGTCGTCGCCCGCCTCGAACTCGGCAAATACCAGCGGAAGGCCGACGCCTGAATTCGTAGTGCCGGCCCGCCGACCGCTGGACACTGAACGAGGGCGACGTGCGTCCGTGGCGCATCTGGGCCGAGGAAAAGTAGCGGGTCCGCTCCGCTCCTTCTTCGAGGACGGATGAGGCGCACCGCCGTCGCGACACCGATTGCCGCATACGGGCAGCAAACAAGCCTCGTCGCCGTGACCGAGAGCTGACAGCTCAGTCGGTAGCGGCGACCGCGGTCGATCTTGTTGCCCTCCCGTGTCATCGCCACGCCGCGTTGTGATCGGCGACAGGAAACGGTTTCGGTTGTGATCGTGGACGGTTTCGGCCGTTATGTTCTGTGCGGCCTCCAGGACCGCTTGCGGTCGTGGCCTTCCCCCATCCACTCGGCCGGGTGTGGCGTGACGCGAAAGGTGTTGCGGCACACCGTCGGCCATGCGGTGCTGCCCGAAGGAAAGTCTTGTCCAGATCTGCATTCCGACTACTGACCCTGGTGCTGAGCGTTGCCTGCCTCGGCTTGCTCTGCGCGCCCGCCGGTTCCGAACCGAGATATCCCGACCCCGACCCGGACCCGTTCTACACCGCACCGGCCGATCTCGCCGCACGCCACCCGGGGGACGTGGTGCGCATCCGCAAGATCGACACCGGCCTCTACGTCGGGACCGAGGGCTGGCAGGTGGCCTTTCGGTCCACCGACTCCACCGGCGACCCGATCATGGGCATGACCACGGTGCTGATGCCGATCGGTGTGCCGAACCCGCCGCTGGTGTCGTATCAGGCGCTGATCAATTCGCTGGGTACCCAGTGCAATCCGTCCCGTTCGCTGTTCAACGGCGAGTTGCAGGATGCGGTCGGTGCCATGCTGCCGATCGGGCGGGGCTGGGCGATCTCGCTGCCGGACTACCTCGGCCCCAACGTCGCCTACGGTGCGGCGCGGTTGAGCGGCATGGTCACCCTCGACAGCGTGCGCGCCGTCCAGAAGGTCGCCGAACTGGGATTGCACGATGCGCCGGTGGTGATCGCCGGGTACTCCGGCGGCGGTATGGCGACGGCCTGGGCCGCGGCACTGCAGCCGAGCTATGCGCCCGACCTCGAACTCACCGCCGCGGTGGCCGGCGGCATCCCCGCCGACCTGGAACAGATGGCGCTGGGCCTCGGTTTCGGCCCGCATCCGGGCTTCGGGCTCGCCTTCGCCGCCGCCATGGGCCTGGAACGGGAGTATCCGCAGCGGCTGCCGATCTCCGACCAGCTCAACGACCACGGCCGCTGGTTCCGCGAGTTCACCCATAACGCGTGCCGGCGCTTCCTGCTCTTCCACGGTGTGTTCCGCAGTGCCGAGGAGATGGCAGCGTCCAAGAGCCTGATGGACAGCCCCGAGGCGCGGGCCGTCCTGCACGAGAACAGCCTCACCCATTTCGACGGCGTCCCGACCGCACCGACCTACCTGTGGCACGGCCGCTACGACACGCTGACCCCGTACAACGCCATCTCCACCGTCGCCGATCGCTACTGCCGCGCCGGCGCACCGGTCAAGCTGGTCACCTACGACATCGCCGAACACATGACCGCCGCCGTCGCCGGATTCGCCGACGCCTGGAACTTCGTCGAAGCCCGCTTCCGCGGCGACCCGTCGCCGCGCGGGTGCTGACTGATGCGGGACCGTGCGCCCGGCGGTCCCGCATCGACTTCACCCTGATCGGGTGAGGTTGCTCCATCGGCCCGCCGCATACGGTCGGTGACGGCGTCGAAGCCACACCGGTTCGGGCCCGGCGGTCGGCGGCCGCACCGACATAGCGCGGGCGAACCGGGAGCGTCCGGTCAGCGTCGACCGGCAGCGGTGCCGGCACACGCGAGCGAGGCCGGTGCCCCATCGACACGATCGACGCTCACCCAAGTCGAACTCGTTTGCGATGGAGGGATCATGAGGACCGTAGCTGCCGACCTGCGCACATTGAGTCGCGAAGCCTACATCTACCTGTATCCGCTGGTGACCACCGACGAAACCCGGCGCCAGCAGATCAACGGGGCGACCGGGTCGAAACCCGGCTTCGGTCCGCCGAACCAGTTTCACCACATTCGTACGTTCCCGGACGCTACGTTCCGGACGGTCGTGCGCCCCAACTTCGACACCCTGTACTCCAGCGCTTGGATCGACCTCGGCAAGGGCCCGGTCCAAGTGCACGCACCCGACAGCGGTGATCGCTTCTACATGCTGCCGATGCTCGACGCGTGGACCGACGTATTCGCCAGTCCAGGCACACGCACCACCGGCACAGGACCCCAGGATTATCTGCTGGTCGGGCCGGGATACCGCGGGGACCCTCCGCCCGATATCCCGGTGATCCACGCACCTACCCACAATGTCTGGATCATCGCCCGCCCGCAAACCAATGGGCCCGCCGATTACGCGACGGTCAACGCCTTCCAGGACGGACTACGGATCATCGAGATCGGCGAGCGAGCACCGTTCGAGCCCGATCCCACCGTCGAGAGCAGTGTGGAACCGCTGCATGTCGTCGAATCGTTGTCGGCGACGGATTTCTTCCGCCGCGGTGCCGCGGCGCTCGCCGTCGATCCGCCGCACCTCACCGACTTCTCCCAGCTGGCCAGGATCGAGCCACTCGGCATCGTCCCCGGCCGCCAGTTCGATGCCGACCGGTTCGCAGCCGCCGAACTCGACCAGATCGAGGCTGGTGTGGCCGACGCGCGAGCGGCGATCACCAACGCGCCGCGATCGGTCGTGCCGCCGGTCGACGGCTGGGTGACGCTCAACACCGGCGTCTACGGCAACGACTATCTCACTCGTGCGGCCATCGCCAAGGCCGGGCTCGGCGCGAACCCGCCCGAAGATGCCATCTACCCGTTGCTTCTCACCGATTCCGAGGGCAAACCGCCCATGGGCGACTCCGACTACACCATCCATTTCGACGCGGACCGGCTGCCGCCCGTCGACGCCTTCTGGTCGATCACGATGTACGACGCCGAGGGATTCCAGACACCCAACGAGCTGAATCGGTTCGCCATCGGCGACCGCGACCCGCTGCGCTACAACTCCGATGGCTCCCTCGATATCTATATCTCGCACACCAACCCGGGGCCGGACCGCGAATCGAACTGGCTTCCGGCACCCCTCGGACCGCTCGGAATCACCCTGCGCCTGTACGCACCGCACCCCGCGGCGCTCGATCGCACCTGGACACCGCCGCCGCTGCACAAGGTCGGGTGAGTATCGCCGTCGCTCCCCGCTACTCGATCACCCGGTGGGTGCCGTCGCGCACTGTGCCGACGAACTCCTCCACCAGATCCTCGAGCGCCACGATGCCGACAGTATTGCCGCGATTGTCGACCACCCGCCCGAGGTGACTGCTGGTCCGGCGCAACCGGGCCAGCGCCTCGTAGAGCGGGGTGCCGGCCAGCACGGTGGGCAGCGGACGGATATCGGTGCGCGGGATCGGGGTACTCGGCCCGGCCGACTCATCGGCGACCAGATCCAGCACGTCCTTGACGTGCAGATACCCGACCAGCGAGCCGTCGTCGGCGGAGACCGGGTACCGGGAGAACCCGGTTTCGGCGACCGCTGTCTCGATATCGCCGAGGGTGGTGCCGTTGCCGCGCAACGGCACCGTCCGGGTGGTGTCCAACCCCACCATGACATCGCCGACCACCCGTTCGGAGGTGCCGAGGGCCTGGGTGAGCCTGCGGTGCTCCTCCTCGTCGAGCAGCCCCTCCGAGCGGGATTCGCCGATCATCTCGGCCAGCTCCACACTCGAGACGGTCGCGTCGAGTTCGTCTTTCGGCTCGATCCGCAGCATCCGCAGCGTCAGGTTGGCCGCCAGGTTGTAGACCGCGATCAGCGGTCGGGCCAGCCGCAGCCACATCAGGTGGATCGGCACCAGCAGCAGCGCCGAGCGTTCGGGCCCGGCCAGTGCGATGTTCTTCGGGATCATCTCGCCGAACAGGATGTGCAGGACCACCACGATGGCCAGCGCGATGGTGAACGCCACCGGATGCAGCAGTTGATCGGGCAGCCCGGCCAGATGGAACGGACCTTCCAGCAGGTGCGCGACGGCGGGCTCACCCACCCGGCCCAGCAGGATCGAGCAGATGGTGATGCCCAGCTGCGCCGCCGCCAGCATCATCGACAGGTTCTCACCCGCCCGGATGACGGTGTTGGCATTGCGTTTGCCTTGTGCGGCAAGAGCTTCCAGCCGGTCGCGGCGCGCCGAGATCAGCGCGAACTCGGCGCCGACGAAGAACGCGTTACCGGCCAGCAGGACCACGGTGAGCGCGACACCGAACAGATCACCGCCCATGATCGGCCTCCTGCCCGTCGAGCACCTCGGCGGTGACCGGGATCAGCCGCACCCGGTCCACCCGCCTGCCGTCCATCCGCTCCACCCGGGCCAGCCAGCCGCCCTGCCCGTCGCCCGGATGACGTTGATGCGAGCGCGGATCCGGCAGCACCACGATGTCGCCGGCCTCCGGAATCCGGCCCAGCCGGATGAGCACCAGCCCACCCAGGGTTTCGTATTCGCCTTCGGGCGCTTCGTATCCGGTGGCGCGGGAGACCTCGTCGATGCGCAGCAGGCCCGAGCAGTCCCAGCCGTCGGAGACCCGCCGCACATCGCGTTCCTCCTCGTCGTGCTCGTCGCGCACATCGCCGAGGATTTCCTCGATCACGTCCTCCATGGTCACCAGGCCCGCGGTGCCGCCGTATTCATCGACCACCAGCGCCACCTGCATGCCATCGGCCCGGATACGTTCGAGCACCTCGTCACCGTCGAGGCTGGCCGGCACGATCGGCACCGGCCGGGCCAGCAGATGCAGGGCCAGCCCGCGCCGGGATTCGGCCGGAACGGTGAACGCCTGCTTGACGTGCACCACGCCGAGGGTGTTGTCCAGATCGCCGTCGATGACGGGGAACCGGGAGTATCCGGTGCGGCCCGCGGCGGCGATGAGATCGGCAATGGTGTCGGACTTGTCGAGCGCTTCGATCTTCACCCGCGGCGTCATCAGTTCCTCCGCGCTGCGCTCACCGAACTCCAGCGAGCGGTCCATTACCTGTGCGGTGCGCTGATCGAGCGCTCCGCGCTGGGCGGACGTGCGCACCAGCGAACCCAGTTCCTGCGGTGAGCGTGCCGATCGCAACTCTTCGGCCGGTTCCACGCCGAGTCGGCGGACCACCCAGTTGGCGGTGCCGTTGAGGAAATGGATCAACCATTTGAACACCACCGAGAACGCGACCATCGGGCCCGCGGTGATGCGGGCGGTGGCCAGCGGCGCGGCGATGGCGATGTTCTTGGGCACCAGCTCGCCGTAGATCATCGACAGCGAGGTGGCCAGGATCAGCGCGAGCGCGAGCGAGACGCCGCGGGCGGCGCTGTCGGCGAGGCCGACTGCCGAGAACACCGGGGTCAGCAGCCGCGCCAGCACCGGCTCGGCGATATAGCCGGTGATCAGGGTGGTGATGGTGATGCCGAGCTGGGCGCCGGACAGTTGGAACGACAGCGTGTGATGGGCTTTGCGGACCATGCGGGCCCGGACGTCACCGTCGCGGGCATGCGCTTCGACAGTGCTGCGTTCGAGGGCGGTGAGGGAGAATTCCGCGGCCACGAACAGCGCCGTCCCCGCGGTCAATGCGATGAAACCGATCAGGCTGAGCACGGTGAGCACGACGGACACGCCTCAGCACCACCCGGGCCGGTGAGCGGTGGGCACGGTCGTGCGTACTGCGGTGAGCTGGACGGCTGCGAGATGGAGGACGCCGGGTTGGTCACCCGGCTCGATAGAGGAGCCCTCCTGTGCGGCGTCCTCGGACGCGGGTGACAACTGGTTCCTTTCGCATGGGGAATGGATACCGGCGGTGCCGGCAACCTTTATGCTACCGGCCCACGCGGTGCTCGCGTGGGCCGGTCCGGGGTTGATTCACCAACCACTGGGCAGCGGCCGCCCCTCGGCGAATCCCGCCGCCGACTGCACACCGAGCACCGCCTTGTCGTGCAATTCGGCCAGCGTGCGCGCGCCGGCGTAGGTGCAGGCGCTGCGCACACCGGAGCAGATGTGGTCGATGAGGTCTTCGACGCCGGGACGTTCGGGGTCCAGCCGCATCCGCGAACTCGAGATGCCTTCCTCGAACAGCGCCTTGCGGGCCCGGTCGAAGCCGCTGTCGGCGGCCGTGCGGGCGGCGACGGCACGCTTGGAGGCCATGCCGAAGCTCTCCTTGTAGGCATTGCCGTCGCGGTCGATGCGCAGGTCGCCGGGCGATTCGTAGGTACCGGCGAACCAGGAGCCGATCATCACGTTCGACGCGCCCGCAGCGAGGGCGAGGGCGACGTCACGCGGATGCCGCACGCCGCCGTCGGCCCAGATGTGCACGCCGAGTTCACGCGCGGCGCGCGCGCATTCGGCGACCGCGGAGAACTGCGGCCGGCCGACGCCGGTCATCATGCGGGTGGTGCACATGGCGCCGGGGCCGACCCCGACCTTGATGATGTCCGCGCCCGCTTCGGCCAGATCCTTGGTGCCCTGCGCCGAGACGGTGTTGCCGGCGACCAGTGGCACGCCGAGGCCGAGATCGCTGATGGCGCGCAGGGTTTCCAGCATCTTGACCTGGTGGCCGTGCGCGGTGTCCACGACCAGCAGGTCGGCGCCGGCGTCGACCAGGGCCTTGGCCTTGGCGGGCACGTCGCCGTTGATGCCGACGGCGGCGGCGATCCGCAACTTGTTCGCGTCGTCCACGGCCGGGGTGTAGATGCCGGTGCGGATGGCGCCGGTGCGGGTGAGCACGCCGGCCAGCGTGCCGTCCTCGGCGAGCAGCACGGCCAGGCTCGCATGCGCGGCCTCGAGCAGATCGAAGATCTCGCGCGGTGCGGCGGTGACCGGCGCGGTGACGAAATCGGTGGTGGCCACATCGCGCAGCCGGGCGAAGCGGTCGACGTCGGCGCAGGCGGCCTCGGTGACCACACCGATGGGCTTGCCGTGCTCGTCGACCACCACCGCGGCACCGTGGGCGCGCTTGTGGATCAGCGCGACGGCCTCCGACACCGACTGCTCCGGGCTGAGCGTGACCGGGGTGTCGGCGGTGAGCGAGCGGCTCTTGACGAAGGCGATGGTGTCGGCGGCGGCATTGTTGGGCAGATCCTGCGGCAGCACCACGATGCCCCCGCGGCGGGCCACGGTCTCGGCCATGCGGCGCCCGGCCACGGCGGTCATATTGGCCACGACGATGGGGATGGTGGTGCCCGAACCGTCGGTCGTCGACAGATCGACGTCGAACCGCGACGCCACATCCGTCCGGTTCGGGACGAGGAAGACGTCGTCGTAGGTCAGGTCGTACGGCGGCTGATGTCCAGGGAGAAACTGCACTGCACCGATGGTAATCGCGCCGCACCGAACGTGCGTCGTTCTCGGACTCGGCGGTGGTTGCGTCGCCCAGCCCCTTGGGCGATGGTCGATCCGGACCACCCGAGTCCTGCCCGCCCTCGAGAAAGCGAGTCGGCCGATGTCATTCACCGAAGACGAGCTCACCTACCTGCGGTCGCAACCGGTGGCCAGGGTCGCCACCCTGGGCGAGGGCGAGCAGCCCGACGTCGTGCCGCCGGCGTTCGAGTTCGACGGCACCTACTTCTGGATCGGCGGCGTCGGGGCATCCGTGCTGGACACGCGCAAGTTCCGCAATATCCGGGCGGGCAGACGGAAGGTGGCGCTGGTGATCGACGACGTGGTGTCGATGGACCCGTTTATCAGCCGCGCGATCCGGGTCTATGGGGAGGCCGGCGATCCCGTCGAGCGAGTCGGCATGGTCGGACCGGGCATCTTCGTTCCCATCACGCCGACGGTGTCGTGGAGCTGGAACATGGCGGGCGAGCCGGCGGGGGAGAGCTGGTATCCGGCGCGGAAGACGGTGCACCGCCGGCCCGAGTGAGAGGCGGGCGGCCGGATGGTTGAGCGCGTGGTTACCGGAACTCCAGCTAGTTGCCAGGTGACAGCCTGCAGCCAGCCCCCAGTGTTCCCGAATGGTGGAAATCGGTGGGCGGGTCGACGGCCGTGGCGCCGAAGACGGCGCCGCGATGGCCTTCGATGACGGCGCCGGTCTCGTCGTCCAGGATCCGGGCATCGGTTGCCGATATGCACGCAGTGCCGGATTGCTCGCGCTGCGATGTTCAGTGGTCGTGCGTGGGCGCGCCGCGTGCGCAGGCGTGTGACGCCGAGTTCGCGATGGAGGCCGGCTCGTAGTCGGGTCGTCGGCGTGGATGGCGCCGGGCGAATCGTCAGTTTGCGCGGCGGTTGCGGTCTGGCCGGAATCGCGCCGAATTCCCGGTGTGGCGTCGCGGCTTCCCGAGCGTGTCGCGAGGACGACCCGGGCGTCGCGGCGTCGAAGACTCCGCCGGCGAAACCGTCGCGGGCGGCGGAACCGGGACGCCTGGTGGTTTGCGGGCACCGGTGAGGCGGCGCAGCAGCCGATCGCCGGGCGCGATAGTGGACTCGGCGGCGTCGATGCCGGCGCGGCGGGTGAGGGCGGCGGCCTCGGCGCGTTGGTCCTCGGTGACCAGGGTGACGACCGTTCCGGTGGCGCCGGCGCGGGCGGTGCGGCCGGCGCGGTGCACGTAGTCCTTCGGGTCGGCGGGCGGGTCGACGTGCACCACCAGCGAGATGTTGTCGACGTGGATGCCGCGGGCGGCGACATCGGTGGCCACCAGCACCGGAACCGACCCGTCGGCGAACGCGGCCAGCACCCGATTGCGGTTGTTCTGCGATTTGCCGCCGTGCAACGCCTGCGCCGCGATGCCGACCTCGCGCAGCCGTCCGGTGAGTTTGTCGGCGCCGTGCTGGGTGCGCACGAACAGCAGCGTGCGGCCGTCGCGGGCGGCGATCTCGGCGACGACCTCGCGTTTATCGGCCTTGCGCAGATACAGCAGGTGATGGGTCGCGGCGGGTGTGGCGGCGTCGGTCTCGGGCACCGGATCGGCGGCGTGGGCGACGGGGTCACGCAGATAGCGGCGCACCACCTCGTCCACAGCGCCGTCGAGGGTGGCCGAGAACAGCAGGTGCTGGGAGTCGGCGGGGACCTGATCCACCAGAGCCTGTACCTGCGGCAGGAAGCCGAGTTCGGCGAGATGGTCGGCCTCATCGATGGCGGTGATGCGCACCGCGTCCAGCGACAGCGCCTGCTGGGCGACCAGATCGGCCAGCCGGCCGGGCGTGCCGATCAGCAGGTCGACGCCCCGGGCCAGGCGCTCGGCCTGTCGCTTGATCGGCAGCCCGCCCACGGCGGTGCCGAGGCGAAGACCCAACGCCAGGGCAGCCGGATCCAATGCGGCCTCGATCTGCACCGCCAGTTCGCGAGTCGGGGCCAGCACCAGCCCTCGCGGGCGCCGCGGCGCCGAGGGCGCGCCGGCGAGCCGAACCAGCATGGGCAGCCCGAAGGCGAGGGTTTTTCCGGACCCGGTGGGGGCCCGGCCGAGCACATCGCGCCCGGCGAGCACGTCCGGAATGGTGGCCGATTGGATCGGGAACGGTGTGGCGATACCGTCGCGCCCCAACGCGTGCACGAGCACGACGGGCAGCCCGAGCGCGGCGAATGTGGGCGCGGCAGTGCTGGATTCAGGCACGGAACAGCCGAGTCAGCTCGACCAGCCACGGAATCGCGACGGCCAGCGTCGGCACCACCAGAATGGCGATCGAACCCAGATAGGCGGCGGCCGCGATCTTCACATCACCCAGCGGCCCGGACAGCCGCTGGATGCGGATGAGCGTGCTCGGACCGCCGACGGCCAGCGCACCCTGCGGCGCCGAGGACTTCGAACAGGCCACCAGCGCCCGCGCCAGCGGCTTGGGTCCGGTGACCTTGACCGCGGAATCGTCGGCCAGCAGCTCGATCAGCAGCTTCACCGAATCGAGCGCGGACTTGCTGCGCACGAAACGCGGGAAGGCCTCATGGGCTGCGGTGAACGCCTCGAGCACCAGATCGTGGCGGGCCCGCAGATGCGAACGCTCATGGCTGAGGATCGCGGTGAGTTCGCGCTCGTCGAGGTTGTCCAGCGTCCCTGCGCTCACCACCACGCGCTGGCGCAGCCCGGGCAGGCAGTAGGCGATCGGCTCGGACGCGGCGAGCACCCGGATATCGGCGGCACGGCGTTCGGGACCGCTCTGGTCCAGCAGGTCGACCAGCATGCGGTGGCGGGCGCGGCGGCGGCGGGTGTGCACGCCGACCCGGATCGAGGCGTAGATCAGCCGGGCGCCGACCATCAGCGTCAACGCGAACACGAACACATAGGCCAGCCACAGCGGCAGCCCGAGCGCATCGATCTCGTCGGTGGGTGAGGTGGTGGGCCGTCCGTCCTCGCCGGGCACCAGCAGTTCACTGGCGATGGCCAGGCCGGAACCGAAGGCGCTGAGCACGGCGGCCAGCGCGATCGCCTGCCACAGCACCAGTGCGGCCCGGGGAGTGCGGTATGTCCACTTCGACCGGGCGAGCAAGGCTGGGGCAGGCCCCGCGAGAAGCAATGCGAGACCGGCGAAGACCGGCGCGGTTGCGTTCATCGACTCAGCTCACTGCGTTGTGGGGCCAGGGGTCGAAGACACTGCGGTCACGGCGACGGTGCGGTGTCCTCATCTGCTTCGAGCTTAGCGAGTGCCTCGCGCAGCGCCGCAGCCTCGTCCTTACCGACCTGTTCCACGAAGTGCACCAGGGCGGCGGCCTTGCTGCCCGCTTCCTCGGCCTGCTGCAATGCATCGACCATGAGGCTGGCCACCAGCTCGTCGCGGGTATGCACGGGAGCGTACCGATGGGCGCGGTCATCGCGCCGCTGAACGACCAGGTTCTTCTTCGCCAGACGCTGGAGCACCGTCATCACCGTGGTGTACGCGAGCTCGCGGCGCGCCGACAGCGCTTCGTGCACCTGCCGGACCGTTTGCGGTTCGTCGGCCGACCACAGTTGGTCCATGACCGCTTTCTCGAGTTCACCAAGTCCTGCCATCCCACAATTTTACGGACTCAACGACGCGGATGCGTACTACAGGGTGTCGTAACTGGCTGGTAGCTGGTGTGGTATTGGTCATACTCCGTCGGTGGCGGCCTCGGCGACCGGTCCGCCGGCCGTACCGAGCACATGCCTGGTGCCGATCGGCACGATCATCGGCCGCCCCGACATCGGATCTTCCAGCACGGTGGCCTCGAGGCCGAACACCTCGCGCAGCAGATCCGCGTCGATGATGTCGGCGGCGGCGCCCTGGGCGATGATGCGGCCGTCGCGCATGACGATCAGCTGGTCGCTGTAGCGGATGGCCAGGTTGAGATCGTGCAGCACCATCACCACGGTGCGGCCGAGCTCATCGTGCAACCGGTCCACCAGATCCAGCACCTCCAGCGAATGCGCCAGGTCCAGGTAGGTGGTCGGCTCGTCGAGCAGCAGGATGTCGGTGCCCTGAGCCAGCGCCATGGAGATCCAGGCCCGCTGACGCTGACCGCCCGACAGCTCATCGAGCGAGCGATGCGCCAGATCGGCGATGCCGGTCTGCTCGAGTGCGGTGAGGACCTCGGATTCGTCGGTGGCCGACCACTGCTTGATCCAGGACTGATGCGGATGACGACCGCGCGCGACAAGATCGGCCACGGTCAGCCCCTCGGGCGCGACCGGCGTCTGCGGCAGCATGCCGACGATGCGGGCGACGTCCTTGGTCTTCATCGACGAGATCGCCTTGCCGTCGAGCAGCACCTGCCCGGTGCTCGGCTTCAGCAGCCGGCCCAGCGAACGCAGCAGCGTGGACTTGCCGCAGCCGTTGGGCCCGATGACGGTGGTGATCACCCCGGGGGCGATGTCGAGGCTCAGTCCGTCGACGATGACCCGTTCACCGTAGCCGAGCGTCACGCCGTCGGCGGCCAGCCGATGCGAGCCGTTCTGCGGGGCTTGTCCGGTCTTCACAGCGTGGCCTTCCGATTCAAACGAATGAGCAACAACAGCAGGAACGGGCCGCCGATGGCCGCGGTCACGATGCCGACGGGCAATTCGACCGAGAACAGCGTGCGCGAGACGATATCGGCGCCGACTACCAGGATCGCACCGATCACCGCCGAACCGATGAGTGGTTCACCGGGGGTGCGCAGCAGGCGGCGGGCGATCTGCGGGGCGGCCAGTCCGACAAACGCGACCGGTCCGACCGCCGCGGTCGCCACCGCCGCGCCGATCACCGCCGCACCGATCAGCACCGCCTGCTGGGTCTGGATGCGCACACCGAGGACCCGGGTGGTGTCGGTGCCCAGCCGCAGTGCGGCCAGCGTGCGCGCCGACCCGACCGCCACCACCAGCACCACGGCCAGCGCGATCGCGGCGGGGATGAGTTTGGAGTCGTCGGCGGAATTGAGCGAGCCGGTCAGCCACAGCTGGGCGCGGGCGGCGTCTTCGAGTTCGGCGCGGGTGAGCAGCCAGCTGATCGCCGACAGCAGCAGCGAGTTCACCCCGACGCCGATGAGTACCAGCCGCATGACCGTCACCCCGCTGCCGCCGAGCGGGTTGCGTCCCCAGGCGAGCAGGTAGATGACCGCGGCGGTGCCGAGGCCGCCGATCATGGCGGCGATCGGCGTGCCGAGCGAGATCGCCCAGCCGGTGGTCGCGCCGCCGGTGCCGACCATCACCGCGACGGCGCCGAGCGCGGCACCGGAGGTGATGCCGAGAAAGTCCGGCGCGGCCAGCGGATTGTGCAGGATCGATTGGGTGATGGCGCCGGCGATGGCGAGCGCCGCCCCGACGACGACGGCCGTCAGCGCGCGTGGCAGCCGGGATTCGAACACGATGAACCGCTGCGACCGGCTGCCACCACCGGCCAGCACATCGAGCACCTTGCCGAAGCCGAGATTGGTTTCGCCGATGGCCACATCGAGACAGAACAGCCCGAACAGCGCGACCGCCAGCACCGCGATGATCAGTACCATCCGCGGCCGCAGCACCAGAGAGACCGGTCCCCACCGCAGCGCCGCACGCAGCGGTGGCGCTGCGGTCTGTTCGGTCTTGGTCAGCGAGATCGTCATACGCTCACCAGCTTCCGCCGCCGGACCAGGGCGATGAAGAACGGCGCGCCCACCGCGGCCAGCATCACTCCGACCTGAAGCTCGCCCGGTCGCGCGACGACCCGGCCCGCGGTATCGGCGATCAGCAGCACCAGCGCACCGAACAGTCCCGAGTAGGGGATCAGCCAGCGGTTGTCCGGGCCGGTGAACACCCGCGCGATATGCGGAACAACCAGGCCGATGAAGGCGATCGGCCCGACCGCCGCGGTCGCCGCACCACACAGCAGCACTACCGCGGTCAGGCCCAGTGCCCGGCTGCGCCCGATGTGCACGCCGAGTCCGCGCGCCACATCGTCACCGAGGCTGAGCAGGTTGAGGCCGGGTGCGGCGATCAGGGCCAGCAGGGCCCCGGCGCCGAGGAACGGCAGTACCTGCCAGAAGACTTCGGCGCCGCGTCCGGCGACCTCACCGACCACCCAGAACCGGTAGCTGTCGAGCGCGCTGGTGTCGAGGGTGACGATGGCGTTGGTGAGTGCCTGGAGGAACGCCGTCACCGCGGCGCCGGCCAGCACCAAGCTCAGCGGGCTCGCCGAACCGGCCCCGATCGAGGACGCACCGAACACGACCACACCCGCGATCAGCGTGCCCGCGAACGCGAACCAGATGTACTGCTCGGGCGCGGTGAACGCGAACAGGTACATGCTCAGCGCCGCCAGGAACGCCGCACCGGCATTGAGGCCGAGCAGTCCGGCATCGGCCAGTGGGTTGCGGGTGTAGCCCTGGATCAACGCACCGGCCATGCCGAGGGCGATGCCGGTGACGAGCGCGAGCACGGTACGCGGCAGCCGCAGCCCGCGCACGATCTCCTCGTCGGTGGACAGGGCGGCGCAACGGAACGGCCCGTCGGCGCAGGACAGGGCGTGGTCGAGGGCGTCGTAGACGGTGGACGGGGCCAGCGATCGGGTACCGATCGCGACGCTGGCGATCAGCGTCAGCCCCAGCAGCGCAATGAGCAGCAGGAGACCGGTGATACGACGCCGCCTCATGGTCGCAAGGGCGGTCACGGCGGCGGGAGACTCCTTCACTGTGTTCGACGCAATACTTGCTAGGTCTGGTAAGGCTAACCTATCTTCCGAGTGACACCGCGACGGAGTCCACCCCGAGGAGGTTCGATGCCCGAACTCGCGACCACTGGCACATTCCGTGCCACCCAGCCGGCCTTCGGGCGCGCCTGTTCCCGGCTGCGGGCATTGCAGCCGGAGCATCCGCGAGTGTATGCCGTCGCCGCCATGGCCGAACAAGGCAAACGCCGCTGGTGGCGGCTGGCCGACGGGCTGCGTGAGGGCCGGATCGAGCTGATGTACCGGCGGCACGCGGCGGAGATGATCAGCGCCGATATCGCCGCGGAAGTGGTTGCCACCGCGCTCATTCACGCCGTGCTCGGCCGGGTGGTCGCGCTGCTGGTGGCCGAGGGCCGGGCCTGGGATCCCGGCTTGGAGAACCTCTGGATCCACACCGACAACGACGGCGGCATCGACTGGGCGGGCCTGGTCGACACCACCATTCGCGCCCTCGACGAGGACATGCGCCCGGGGGAGCAGGGTGTCGTCGGATTGCCATGTGAGCAGGCGTTGTTCGTCTGGCTGGCCCATCGCTGCGAGCCGTCGCTGACGCTGATCCAGGAGTGCCTGACCCGCTGCGCGGGACTGAGCGCGCGGCGGTTCTGGGCCCTGGTCGGCGAATCCGTTTCGGGCGCCGCGACTTACGTGCCCGATCTGGCGCGCACCGATGCCGCGGTGGGCATGCGCCGTGGTCAGGGCCTGCTCATGGCGCTGGAAGAGCGCGGGCTGCCGGTGCGGCGCGCAACGGGTTGCTTAGTTAGGTAAGCCTGACCTATACTCGTTTCCGGCGTACGGATCGCGCGAGAGTCCCGAGGGCTGCGGTGACCCCCGATCCATTGCCGCGACGGGCTCCACTCCGGTGGGGCCCGTCGCTCTGTCTCGGGAGGCCGATAAACCGGACATCGCGCCGACGGCCGAGGCCGGTGGTGTAAAGGTGGATCCATGACCCAACAGCAGACCCACGCGCCCGCCTCGCTGGCCGATATCACCCCCGAGCTGATGACGAAGTACAGCGAAGGCACCTTCACCGATCTGATCGGGCTGCGCTACACCGCGGTCGGGCCGGATCTGGTGCGCGGCGAATGGGAGGTCACCCCGAAGCTGCACCAGCCCGCGGGCATCCAGAACGGCGGCGTGCTGTGCACCGTCATCGAATCGCTGGCCAGCGTCGGCGGCGGCGTCTGGTACGGCGAACGCGGCAACGTGGTCGGGGTGAACAACAGCACCGACTTCCTGCGCGCGGTCCGCGAGGGCGTGCTCACCGGCGAAGCCACGCCGATCCATCAGGGCCGGCTCCAGCAACTGTGGCAGGTCGTGATCACCGACGAGACCGGCCGGCTGGTGGCGCGGGGTCAGGTGCGGTTGCAGAACCTGCCCCATCAGTCCTGATTCATCTCCTCGGTAGTCACTCGTAGCGCGCTCGGGTCGGGCACGGCGGGGCTGAGCAATCGGCTCCGCTAATGTCCAGCGTTTCCCTGCCGGCTCCGTCGCGCGTGCGGAAACGCTTCTCGCTCAGCGGCTTTACCGGCGGGGTTGTTACGATCGCGCGGGCGTCGGCCGCGGCGCCCGGTGGCCGATGTCACCCGAAGTCGACGTGAAATCGGTGGCGTCCAGCAGCTGGGCGCGGCCGCGCGGGAGTGAGGGAAAACGCTGTGTTCGGACTGACCAGGCGGCGCAGCCGGCAGATTCTGGCCGTGTTCGCGGTGCTCGCACTGGCCATGGGAATGCTGAGCTCGACCCTGTTCGACAAGGTGCAGGGCGGCGGATATATCGCCCCCGACAGCGAATCCAGCAAGGCGACCGAGGCGCTGGCCGACGAGTTCGGCCAGGCTCCGCCGAATCTGGTGCTGCTGGTGGAGGCCGACCGTCCCATCGAGGACGACGAGGTCGCTACCGCCGCAACCGAACTGGTCGATCAGCTGAAGGGTGAAGCCGGCGTCACCGGCGTCAGCTCGTTCTGGACCGACGAGACCCCCGCCTTGCGCAGCGCCGACGGCCGCAAGGGCTTGATCGTGGCCAGCATCCTCGGCGAGGAAGCCGAAGTGGACCGCCGGGTCGGCGATATCGCCGACCGCTTCGAGGGCACGCACGGCCCGGTCGAGGTCCGAATCGGTGGTTACGCCATGCTGCTGCGCGAAACCGTGCAGCAGAGTGAAAAAGACGTGGTGATGGGCGAATCCATCGCCTTCCCGATCACCCTGATCGCGCTGCTGTTCGTCTTCGGTGGCCTGGTCGCGGCGAGTCTGCCGCTGGTGGTCGCCATGGTCACGGTGATGATCACCATGGGCACGCTGTGGCTGATCGCCTTGGTCACCGATCTGGCCGCCACCGCGACCAATGTCGCCACCCTGCTCGGACTCGGGCTGGCGATCGACTACAGCCTGCTGATGATCAACCGGTTCCGCGACGAACTGGTCGCGGGCACCGACCCCGGCCCCGCCGTCGCGGCCACCATGCGCTCGGCCGGTCGCACCGTCGCCTTCTCCGCCGCTACCGTCGCCGTCGCGCTGTCGGGGCTGCTGTTCTTCCCGCTGCTGGCGGTCCGGTCGATGGGCTACGCCGGCCTGGCAGTCGCGCTGATCGCGGCCACCGTCTCGCTGACGGTGCTGCCCGCCATTCTGTATCTGGTCGGCACCCGCATCGACAAGGGCCAGCTGGGCTGGTTCTTCCGCGCACCGCGTCCCGCACCCGGCGAAGGTTTCTGGCATCGCCTGGCGACGGCCGTCATGCGCAGGCCGGTGCCGATCGGACTGGCTGTCGCGGCGCTACTGCTGGTGCTCGGCGCGCCATTCCTCGGCATCAAACTCGGCTTCCCCGATGAACGTTCGCTGCCGGAGTCGATGAACAATCGGCAGGTCACCGAGGCGATCCAGCGCGATTTCACCGTCACCGAGCAGAGCGGACTGTTCATCGTGCTGCCCGAGGACAAGTCCGGCCTGGACGCCTACGCGCGCCAGATCTCCGATATCGATAATGTGCAGCGGGTCGACACCGCGACCGGCAGCTACGCCCACGGTGGTTTGCTGACTCCGGCCGCCGAGATCCACGAGCAGTTCGCCACCGACTCCGCCGCCTACCTGTCGGTGGTGCCGGACACCACCGATCCGGACGTGCTGGATCAGATCGTCGACGACGTGCGCGCGGTCGACGCGCCCTCGGCGGTGCTGGTCGGCGGAGTGGCGGCGGCCAATGCCGACGCCATCGACGAGGTGATCTCGACGCTGCCGATCGCGCTCGGATTCGTCATCCTGGTGATGCTGGTGGTGCTGTTCCTGCTCACCGGCAGTGTGGTGCTGCCGCTGCTGGCGGTCGTGCTCAGCTTCCTCAGCCTGACGGCGACCTTCGGTGCGCTGGTCTGGATCTTCCAGGACGGGCACCTGTCCGGGCTGCTCGATTTCACCGTCACCGGGGACCTGCCCGCCACGGTTCCGGTCATGCTGTTCGGCGTCGCCTTCGGTCTCGCCATGGATTACCAGGTCTTCCTGCTGGCCCGCATCCGCGAGGAGTACGACCAGACCGGCAAGAACGAGGTCGCCATCGCGGTGGGCCTGGAACGCATCGGCCGCATCGTCACCGCCGCCGCGGTGCTGATCTCGCTGGTGTTCCTCGGCTTCCTGGCCTCCGACATCACGTTCATGAAGGCGTTCGGCATCGGCCTGCCGCTGGCGGTGCTGGTGGATGCGACCCTGGTGCGCGGGTTCCTGCTGCCCGCGGCGATGAAGGTGCTCGGCGACTGGAACTGGTGGGCGCCCGGCCCGCTGCGCCGCCTGCACGATCGGTACGGGCTCGACGAGGGGCCGTCGCTGCCGCCGGCCCCGGCCGACAAGGACAACTGGCGCCAGCCCGTCGGGGTCTGAATACGACGGTGGTGTCCGCGAATCCGCGGACACCACCGAATCGTGCTGGTCTTTCTCAGATGCCGCCGGTCGAGAGCAGACCGCCGTCCACGCGCACCGTCTCGCCGGTGATCCAGCCGGATTCCTCCGATACCAGGAACCCGATCAGCCGTGCGACATCCTCGGGCGCACCCAGCCGCTTCAGCGGGTACACGTTCGCCGCGGCTTCTTCATCGGCCGAATACAGAGCATCGGCGAACGACGTCTTCACTACGCCGGGCGCCACCGCGTTCACCCGGATCTTCGGCCCCAGCTGCCAGGCCAGTTCCTCGGTGAGCCGGATCAGCGCGGCCTTGGATGCGCCGTAGGCGGCGATCACGCCGGTGGACCGGATGCCGGCCACGCTCGCCACGTTCACCACCGCACCACCGTGCTCACCCATCCACGCCCGGTGCGCCTGCTGGATGTAGCCGAGCGCGGCCACCACGTTGACGTCGAAGATCTTGCGCACGGCATCCAGGTCGGCATCCATGAGGGAGCCGTAGACCGGGTTGATGCCGGTGTTGTTGATCAGGATGTCGAGCGAACCGAATTCGGTCACCGCACGGTCCACCGCGGCCGCGCGCGCCTCGGCGTCACCGGAGTTGCCCGCCAGCGCCACCACCTGGCCCTGATGGCCGAGTTCACGCAACTGCTCGGCCGCCTGCTCCAGCGGCTCCGCCTTACGCGCGGTGATCAGCACATTCGCGCCCCGGCGCAGCAACTCGGCCGCCACCGCGTGCCCGATTCCACGGCTGGCCCCGGTCACCAGCGCGCTCTTGCCCAACAGATCCGTAGTCATGTGATGTCACGTTACTTCAGTCTCGGTCCGGCGGTGCGGGGCCGGGCCGTCCGCCGCATGTACCGCCGCCCGGAGCGAGCGGGCGATAGCCGAGTGCCATCACGACGACGGCGGAAAGGGTAATGGCTCTCACGTTCGGCGGATGTCGGGAGCGGGGTGGGTGGCAGGTAAAATCGGTGGTTCTTGTGCGCATCGCATCGCACAATCGAGCAGCATCCCCACCACGCGCCGAGGAGACATCTGTGATCACCGCGACCGACCTGGAGGTCCGGGCCGGAGTCCGCACCCTGCTGTCGGCCCCAGGGCCGGCCCTGCGCGTGCAGGCGGGCGACCGGATCGGGTTGGTCGGGCGCAACGGTGCGGGCAAGACCACCACCTTGCGCATCCTGGCCGGTGAGGGTGAACCCTACGCGGGCAAGATCCTGCGTTCGAGTGATATCGGCTACCTGCCGCAGGACCCGCGCGAGGGCAATCTCGATGTGCTCGCCCGCGACCGGGTGCTGTCGGCGCGCGGGCTGGACACGCTGATCCGCGATATGGAAAAGCAGCAGGCGCTGATGGCCGAGGTGGCCGACGAGGCCGAACGCGATCGTGCGGTCCGCAAATACGGCCGGCTCGAGGAGCGGTTCTCGGCGCTGGGCGGTTACGTCGCCGAGAGCGAGGCCGCGCGCATCTGCAACAGCCTTGGCCTGCCGGACCGGGTGCTGGGCCAGCCGCTGCGCACCCTGTCGGGCGGTCAGCGCCGCCGGATCGAGCTGGCCCGCATCCTGTTCGCCGCCTCCGACGGCAGCGGCGGGCGCTCCGACACCATCCTGCTGCTCGACGAGCCGACCAACCACCTCGACGCCGACTCCATCACCTGGCTGCGCGGGTTCTTGCAGAACCACGAGGGCGGGCTGATCGTGATCAGCCACGATGTCGAACTGCTCGCCGACGTGGTGAACAAGGTGTGGTTCCTGGACGCGGTGCGCGGCGAGGCCGATGTCTACAACATGGGCTGGCACAAATACCTCGACGCCCGCGCCACCGACGAACAGCGCCGCCGCCGTGAACGCGCCAACGCCGAGAAGAAGGCCTCGGCCCTGCGTGCCCAGGCCGCCAAGCTCGGCGCCAAGGCCACCAAAGCCGTTGCCGCGCAGAACATGGTCAAACGCGCCGAACGGCTGATGTCCGAACTCGACGACGTGCGCGTGGCCGACAAGGTGGCGCGGATCAAGTTCCCCGAACCCGCCGCCTGCGGCAAGACCCCGCTGATGGCGGAGAACCTGACCAAGGTCTACGGCTCGCTGGAGATCTTCACCGGCGTCGACCTGGCCATCGACCGGGGCAGCCGAGTGGTGGTGCTCGGGCTCAACGGCGCAGGCAAGACCACCCTGCTGCGGTTGCTCGCCGGAGTGGAGAAGCCCACCGCGGGCGGACTGGTCGCCGGGCACGGGCTCAAGGTGGGCTATTTCGCCCAGGAACACGACACCCTCGACGACAACGCCACGGTCTGGGAGAACATCCGCCACGCCGCCCCGGACGCCGGTGAACAGGATCTGCGCGGCCTGCTCGGTGCGTTCATGTTCACCGGTCCGCAGCTCGAACAGCCCGCAGGCACCCTGTCCGGTGGTGAGAAGACCCGCTTGGCGCTGGCCGGTCTGGTGTCCTCGGCGGCGAATGTGCTGCTGCTCGACGAGCCCACCAACAACCTCGACCCGGTCTCGCGCGAACAGGTGCTCGACGCGCTGCGCACCTACGCGGGCGCGGTCGTGCTGGTCACCCACGATCCGGGCGCGGCCGAGGCGCTGGCACCGGAGCGGGTGATTCTGCTGCCGGACGGCACCGAGGACCACTGGTCGGCCGAATATCTGGAACTGATTCAGCTCGCGTGATTTTCATCACGGGAATCCGTTGATCACGGCCCCCGGAGTGCTTAGCCTGGAATGACGCTGCTCGGCGACTCGGAGGAAGCCATGAGCGACAGGCCGGCACACAGAGCCACATCGGGAAAGACCACCCTGGGTAAGGGCACACGCGTCACGGGAAAGTCGCGCGACCGCCTGCAATCGCAGTTGAAGAAGCAATACGAGGCGGGCGCGAGCATCCGCTCCCTGGCGCGCGCGACTGGCCGCTCCTACGGCTTCATCCACAACGTGCTGGTGGAGTCGCATGTGCAGCTCCGCAGCCGCGGCGGGGCCAACCGGCGCAAAGCCCAGTAAGTCACACCCGGTAGGGCCGCGCACCGTACGGTGGCGCGGCGGCTACCGGTGCGCGCGGGTCAGCGCTCGGCGACCGCGCCGTCGCCGAGGACCAGCAGATTGGCCAGGCTGGTGAAGATCGGCAGCCCGGTCTTGATCTCCAGATACGCGAACTGGCCCTGCGGATTGACCTCGAGGAAGTAGTACTCGCCGTCCACGCCCAGGCGCAGATCCAGTACACCGAAGCTCAGGCCCAGCGCACCCATGAGGATCGCCAGCGATTTGCTCACCGACGCGGGTAGCTGATCCGGGGCGAACTCGACCGAGGTATCCAGCCGCGAATCGACGTGCCCGGCGCCGGCCTGGGAATCGATGCGCACCGTCCAGGCCACCCCGTCGACCCACACCACCCGCAGATCGCACTGGGCGACGACATAGTCTTGGAAAATAGTCGGCGCGCTGCGGATGCCCGCGAGCCTGGCCAGATCGGATTCGCCGACGATCCTGGTCTCGGCGAACTCGGCCCGGCTGGTGCCGGTGCGTTTGTAAACCACTGCGCCGGGCCGTGATTCGACGAAACTGCGGGCCTCGTCGGGATCGTTGGTGATCAACGTCTCCGGGATGGCGAACCCGGCCCGATGGGCGGTTTCGAGCTGCACGATCTTGCGGTTGGCGGTGCGATCGTTGCCCGGATCGTTGACCCACAGCGCCGGGATCGACCACAGCAGGCCCTGGATGAATCCGTCGCATTCGGCCTGCCGGAAGGCGTCGTCGGTGGCGCGCACACCGGCGGGTACCTGGGTCGGATGCGGGCGCCGCCACCACACCGAGCGCACCTCGTCGAGGCCGATGAGGTGTGACATCGACCGTGAGGTGCCGAGCCGGTCGAGCCGGAAACTTCCGGACTCGCGCGGAAAGTCACGCAAATCGAGATGAATCGGGTTGACGCCGTGCTGTTCTCGCAGCGTCACCGCCATGGCGGTCGCGTGCAGATCGTCGGATTCGGAGACGATCAATACCGAACCCGTCCGGGGAGCGGCCACCTGCCCGCCGCTCAGTCGAGGCTGTCGCAGTTGATGCCGTCGTCGCTGCCCGCGTGCGATTTCGTCTGGCAATAGGTGTAAGTGGCGCCGGTGCCGGGGGCGTCGAGCAGCTGGAGTTCGTCGGCCCAGGACTCGGTGAGCTCACGTAGTAGATCGTCGCCGAACGCCGGTGAGGGTGGTGCGGCCAGCGTCATCGGCCGGTCGACGACGTCGATGCGCAGCCTGCGGGTGAAGTCGGCGGTGGCGCCGGGGCGGATGTCGACCAGCACCGGACGCCCCGGCGCGGCCGCGGACGCGTCGGATTCCAGTACCCGCAGCACATCGGCGCGCCGGAAGGTCCACGTCCCCTCGGCCACCCGGACGGTGATATCGCGTTCCGACTGGGCCACGAGCATGCCCTGGAGTGCGGGAACACGGTCACCGGTCGCCGCGGCGCCGGGGAAGTGGATGGCATCGGTCATGGTGGAAACTCCGATCTGCTCACGATTTGCCAGGACCCCCGAGCGTGCTCTGGATCATATCGCGCGCGGGGTGGTCCACGGCCCGGATCGGGAGATTTACCGCGGCTCCGGCAAACCGGAATTCTGCGCGGGAAGCGCTAGCGCCGAAAGATTTTCGGTGTAGGGGTGCGATGGGGCGCGCAATCGCGCGGCTATCGCCCGCGCAACCCACTCGCCTGCGGGTATTGCCCGAAAGTGGCGTGCGGGCGATGTGCGAGCGCAGTCAGACCCGCCAGAGTTTCACACCGAGGCCCGGTGGATCGGGTCGTTCGGGTCTCAGAGCCCGAGCAGTTCGGCGCGATCGGTGAGCGCGCGGAAGCGTTCGCGGGGATCGGCCACGAGCTTGCGCGCGGACAGATCGAGCAGCCCGCCCACGACCCGGAACTCCGCCGCGACGGTGCCGTCGAGTTTGCGGATCTGCTGGACGATGCCGAAGATCTTGCCGTCCTGCCAGTCGAACTCGCAGGTGACCTCGACCTCGTCGCCGCCGCGCAGTTCGCGCAGGTATTTGATGTTCTGTTCCAGCACTACCGGCCCCACCCCGCTGGCGATCAGCTTGTCCTGGCCCACCCCGGCCGCGCGCAGCAACTCCCACCGGGCGTGTTCGGCGTATTGCAGGTAGACGGCCTGGTTCAGGTGGCCCTGCGTGTCGAGCTCGTATCCACGGACGATGACGGGGACGGAGAAGGTCATGTTCTGGCGAACCCCGGCGCGGACGCAAATGTTCCCGGCCGCGCTGATAACCGCATCACAGCTGTTGCGGGCACAATTGGGGTAGTTCGCTACTCGGGCCCTGCTCGCGGCCCGGCCGTACCGTTGGGTGCCCCGCCGGCGTCGGCGGGCCGGTGAGGAGGGACTGGCGATGATCGACATCATCACGTTGCGCGGTACCGGGGAGTCGCGCGATCCCGGCGGTGCTCCCACGGGCATGCTGCGCGATGTCACCAAATTGCTGGATCCGCAGCGGTTCCGGTGTTTCGAACCGGACTGGCCTGCCTCGGTGGGTCCGTCGCCGGACGTCTGGGGTCCTTCGCTGGAGACCTCGGTGCGCCTGGGCACCGCCGCGGGTGTGGCTGCGATCCAGCAGTCGCCGAATGTCTGTGGGCTGCTGAGCTATTCGCTCGGCTCGATCTGTGCGAGCCGGATCCTGGAGGGCGTGCGGGCGGGCACCTACACCAATACCGATGGCAGTCCGCTCGAGATCGCGTTCGTGGTGAACTTCGCCAATCCGCTGCGCCGCGCGGGGGAGTCGGTGGGGAATCTGTGCCCGCCCGACACCTTCGGCCTGCACGGTCAGCGCGGCGACTGGCCCGACCTGGCGGTCCGCGAATACGCCAACCCCGGCGACATCATCACCTCGGTGCGCGCGGATTCGCCGTTGCGGGTGATCGATGTCGGGATCTCGCCGTTCTCGTTCGTGGAGGGCGCCCGGATCGGCAATGTGGCGCCGTTGATCTTCGCCGAACTGCTGCGCTTCCTGCTGATCGACCCGCTGGCCAATGCCGCCCGCTACGCCGAGGCGGTGCACGGGGTGATCGGCTATCTCACGCCCTGGCCCGACGGCCAGCACGTGCTGTACTCCGGCCACGAAATGCCCGGCACCGGCGTGCTGTGGACCACCCACGCCGCCAACTACCTCAACGCGACGTTCTGAGCCCGGCCGCCGTCACTCCCGGCGGCGCACCGAGGCTTCGACGAGATCCAGTACCGCGGAAAGGTTTTCGTTGGTGTGGCCCGAGGCGATGCGGGCGATGAGGCCGTCGAGCACCAGGTCCAGATAACCCAGCAGGACATCGGTGGGCACATCGTCGCGCAGCGCGCCCGCGGCCTTGCGCCGCTCGAGCCGGGCCAGCGTGGCCGCGGTCAGCTCGGCCGAACGCTGCGTCCAGCCGGCCCGGAACTCCGGATCCGTGCGCAGTCTGCGGGCGATCTCGAGCCGGGTGCCGAGCCAGTTGAACTGCTCGGGATTGGCCAGCATGTCCCGCATGACCTGCACGATGCCCTGATTGGCCGCGACATCGGCCATCCGCTCGGCGTCTTCCTGGGCGAGCGCCAGGAACAGTGCGTCCTTGTCGCGGAAGTGGTGGAAGATCGCGCCGCGGGAGAGCCCGATGGCCTCTTCCAGCCGGCGCACGGTGGCGCCGTCGTAGCCGAATTCGGCGAAGCAGCGCCGGGCACCGTCGAGTATCTGGCTGCGCCGGGCAGCGAGGTGATCGTCACTGACCTTCGGCATGGTGCGAACTCCCTGGGAGTTTGGGTGCGTGCGAGAACAAGTCGAATCGAAGGAATGCGCGAAGGTCCGCGCACCGCGGGCACGGTGCGCGGACCTCACTCTGCGCTACGACCGCAACCGGTCGCGATGATCATCCCCGCGTGCGCGGGGAAGTGGCATGGTCAGCCACGGATCATGTTGCGCAGCACGTACTGCAAGATACCGCCGTTGCGGTAGTAGTCCGCCTCACCGGGGGTGTCGATGCGGACCACTGCGTCGAAGACGATCTTCTCGCCGTCTTCCTTGGTAGCGGTGACCTTCAGCGTCCGGGGGGTAACACCCTCGTTGAGCTGGGTGATGCCCTCGATGTCGAAGGTCTCGGTGCCGGTCAGACCCAGGGTCTTGGCCGACTCGCCCGCCGGGAACTGCAGCGGGATGACGCCCATACCGATCAGGTTCGAGCGGTGGATGCGCTCGAAGGACTCGGTGATGACGGCCTTGACGCCCAGCAGGCGGGTGCCCTTGGCGGCCCAGTCACGCGAGGAGCCCGAACCGTACTCCTTACCACCGAGCACGACCAGCGGGATGCCGGCCTTCTGGTAGTTCTGCGAGGCGTCGTAGATGAACGCCTGCGGGCCGCCCTCCTGGGTGAAGTCTCGGGTGTAACCACCGGAGACGTCGTCGAGCAGCTGGTTGCGCAGCCGGATGTTGGCGAAGGTGCCGCGGATCATCACCTCGTGGTTACCACGACGCGAGCCCAGCGAGTTGTAGTCCTTGCGCTCGACACCGTGGGCGTCCAGGTACTGCGCGGCCGGGGTGCCGGGCTTGATCGGGCCGGCCGGGCTGATGTGGTCGGTGGTGACCGAGTCGCCCAGCAGCGCGAGCACGCGCGCACCCTTGATGTCCTCGACCGGCGCGGGCTCGAGCTCCATGCCGTCGAAGTACGGCGCCTTGCGGACGTAGGTCGAGCTCTCGTCCCACGCGAAGGTGTCGCCCTCCGGAGTGGACAGGTTCTGCCAGCGCTCGTCGCCCTTGAAGACGTCGGCGTAGGACTTGCGGAACATGTCCTGGCTGATCGCCGACTTGATGGTGTCGTCGATCTCCTGCGGCGAGGGCCAGATGTCGCGCAGGAACACGTCGTTGCCGTCGGTGTCCTGGCCCAGCGGGTCGGTCTCGAAGTCGAAGTCCATGGTGCCCGCGAGCGCGTAGGCGATGACCAGCGGCGGCGAGGCCAGGTAGTTCATCTTCACGTCGGGGGAGATGCGGCCTTCGAAGTTGCGGTTACCCGAGAGCACCGCGGTGACCGACAGGTCGTTGTCGTTGACCGCCTTGGAGATCTCCTCCGGCAGCGGACCGGTGTTACCGATGCAGGTGGTGCAGCCGAAGCCACCCAGGTAGAAGCCCAGCTTCTCCAGGTAGGGCCACAGGCCGGCCTTCTCGTAGTAGTCGGAGACGACCTGCGAGCCCGGCGCCATGTTGGTCTTCACCCACGGCTTGGACGACAGGCCCTTCTCGACCGCGTTGCGGGCCAGCAGGGCGGCACCGATCATGACCGACGGGTTGGAGGTGTTGGTGCAGGAGGTGATGCCCGCGACCACGACCGCGCCGTGGTCGAGCACGAACTCACCGCGCTCCTCGGAGACCACGCGCACCGGCTTGGACGGACGGCCCTCGGCGCCGTTGGCCGCCGAGGTCACATCGATCGCGCCGTCGTCGGCGAAGGACAGCTCGGCCGGATCCGAGGCCGGGAAGGACTCCTCGATCGCCTCGTCCAGCTTGGTGTGCGGGGTGGCGACGGAATCGTCGGTGTAGTTGTAGATGTCCTTGCGGAAGGCGACCTTCGACTCGCTGAGCAGGATGCGGTCCTGCGGGCGCTTGGGGCCTGCGATCGAGGGGACCACGGTGTTGAGGTCCAGCTCCAGGTACTCGGAGTAGGCGGGCTCGTGGTCCGGGTCGTGCCACATGCCCTGCTCCTTGGCGTACGCCTCGACGAGCGCGAGCTGCTCGTCGCTGCGGCCGGTCAGGCGCAGGTAGTTGATGGTCTCGGCGTCGATCGGGAAGATCGCGGCGGTGGAGCCGAACTCGGGGCTCATGTTGCCAAGGGTGGCGCGGTTGGCCAGCGGCACCTCGGCCACGCCCTTGCCGTAGAACTCGACGAACTTGCCGACCACACCGTGCTTGCGCAGCATGTCGGTGACGGTGAGCACGACGTCGGTGGCGGTCACGCCCGGCTGGATCTCACCGGTCAGCTTGAAGCCGACCACGCGCGGGATCAGCATGGAGACCGGCTGGCCCAGCATCGCGGCCTCGGCCTCGATGCCGCCGACGCCCCAGCCCAGCACGCCGAGGCCGTTGACCATGGTGGTGTGCGAGTCGGTGCCGACGCAGGTGTCGGGGTAGGCCTGGCCGTTGCGGACCATGACGGTGGGGGCCAGGTACTCGATGTTGACCTGGTGCACGATGCCCATGCCCGGCGGCACGACGCGGAAGTCGTCGAAGGCGCCCTGGCCCCAGCGCAGGAACTGGTAGCGCTCGGCGTTGCGCTCGTATTCGAGGTCGACGTTGCGCTCAAGGGCGTCGGCGCGGCCGAAGACGTCCAGGATGACCGAGTGGTCGATGACCATGTCGGCGGGGGAGAGCGGGTTGACCTTGTTCGGGTCGCCGCCCAGGGTGGTGACGGCCTCACGCATGGTGGCGAGGTCGACGACACAGGGCACGCCGGTGAAGTCCTGCATGATCACGCGGGCGGGGGTGAACTGGATCTCGACGTTCGGCTCGGCCGAGGGATCCCAGTTGGCGATCGCGCGGATGTGATCGGCGGTGATGTTGGCGCCGTCCTCGGTGCGCAGCAGGTTCTCCGCGAGGACTTTCAGTGCGTAGGGGAGTTTTTCGGTACCGGGCACGGCCGAGAGCCGGAAGATCTCGTAGGAGTTGCTTCCGACCTCGAGGGTGCCTTTGGCGCCGAAAGTATCGATACTTGTCGTCACGTCAGCTCCACTCGTCTGTGAGGGTTGCCGTCGGCGGGGCTGTGCCGGCGGCGTACGTCTTCGGAGGGCAGCCCGCACCGTCAGGTGCCGGTTCCTCGCGACTGCGACTCTAACAGTACGCTTGTCCTATGAACGCGCCGGGGCGTACGTCCGGCGCCGGTCGGCGTGGCGAGTGGCGTCGGTGCGACACTGCGTCGCGTACTGTGCCTCGTGAGCTGTCGGGGCGGCCGGTCCGGACGGACGGCCCCATCGGCGTGCTCATCCGCAGTGTAGGAGACCCCGTCGCCTCGCGTGCCGATGCGGCTCGACAAGACCGGATGGAAGATGACCGTCTCGCACACCTGGGCTTTTTCTCTCGTCCCCGCCGGGCTGCCGGAGAACACCGACCTCGGCCAGATCCGCGCGGATCTGGCCGATGACGGCGTCGCGGCGCCCAAGGGCAAGGATCAGTCCGAGCTGGCCGCCATCGTGGCGCAGGCGCGCGCCGATGGCATTCCGCTGAGCGTGGTCGTGGTGCAGGGCAATCCGTGGCACGACTCGAGCCTGCGTGATCTGGCCACCGAGGTGGGCAAGTTCCAGCACGGCACCGTCGCGGTGTTCAGCGACGACTGGATGGGCACCTACAGCGATTCCATCAGCCGGGTGCATCTGGAGTGGGCCGAGGATGCCGCGAAGTGGAAGGGCGGCAACTCCGAGGAGGCGGTGCAGATCTTCACCGACCGGCTCCAGCAGCCGGAATCGGTGCCGTGGACCGGATTCACCAGCGTGCTGCTCGCCGGCACCGTCGCCGCCGTGGGCGGGCTCTATTGGATCAAGCGCCGTCGTGCCGCGGCGGCCGCGGACGAGTCCGCCGACGAGTCGGTGTCGGCGTCGGCCTGAGTCCCTTGCTCGGCTCGGATCTCGATCCGAGCCCGATTTCCTGACGGTCGGTTTGTTTTCCAAGGGCGAACCCTGTGCCGCATCCGGCTAATTTCGAGCAAAACGCAAATTACTCGTCTGTGATTTCGTCGCTGTAGTTCCCGCGGTGACGGAAGTGTCGTACGGTTCGAATGATCGCTGTTGGGGAAAGAGTGTTGACAGGGCAATTTGCCGACCACAGTGCTGGATGGGTCGGCTGGTGCTCGTGATGCCACACCACAGTCGGATCGTCTGGAGGTGCGATGCGCAACAAGCGAGGGTCCGGCCGTCGTCGTCCGCTGTCGATCGCTCTCGGTTTGCTGGTCGCGGCGGCGATCGTCGTCACCGGTGCGCCGTCGACGGCCGTCCCGCCGCCTCCGCCGAATCCGAGCGACGGTGAACTCGCCGACGCCGGCGCCCGGGTCGACGCCGGCATCGGCCAGGTGGGTGTGCTGATCAATCAGGTCGCCGCCGTCGACGAACAGGTCCGCCAACTCGACGACGCGGTGGCGCTGCGCCGCGAACAGGTCAACAAGGCGCTGGTCGATCTCCAGAACGCCCGCGATGCCGCCGACGCCGCCGCCGACCTCGTCGCCGGCACCCAGCGCGAGCTCGCCGACGCGGGCACCCGAGTCGACCAGGCGCGCACCAACTTCGACGAATTCGCCACCCAGGCCTACACCCGGCCCGGCACCGGCACCATGATGACCTACCTCTCGGCGGCCGATCCCGACGCCGCCCTCGATCGCGCGCAGATCATCGGCCTGGTCACCAAGAACCAGCAGCAGGTGATGGACGGCCTGCGGCGCGCCCAGATCGATCAGGGCAACAAGAACGCCAGTGCCCGTCAGGCCAAGACCGCCGCCGACGCCGCGGCCGCCGACGCCGAGCAGAAGAAGACCGCCGCCGAGGCCGCGGTGAACGCCGCGACCGCCGAGCTGAATCAGCAGACCGCGGTCCGCGATGATCTGCTGCGCCAGCGCGCCGACGCGCAGGCCCGGCTGGACGCGGCGCGGATGAACGTCACCGGGTTGCAGAACCAGCGCGACGCCTATCAGGCCTGGGATCAGCAGCGCCGGGCCGAGGAAGCGGCGATCCTGGCCGCCGCCGCGGCCGCCGCGGCCCGCGCCGCCGCCGACCAGGCCGCCAAGGATCGCGCGGCTCAGCTCGGCGCGGGCAAACGCCCGCACACCCAGCTCGAGGACTCCCCTCCGCGCAAGAGCAAACCCACGCCGCAATCGGACTCCGACGAGGACGAATCCGAATCCGACAGTGGTGACAGCGACGTTCCCTCGGTCACGGGGAGCGAGGCGATCGAGATCGTCGTCGACCGGGCCATGTCCCAGCTCGGGGTCACCTATGCCTGGGGCGGCGGCGACGAGGACGGCCCCACCCTCGGCATCCGCGACGGCGGCGTCGCCGACAGCCACGGCGACTACAACAAGGTCGGATTCGACTGTTCCGGGCTGATGATCTACGCCTTCGCCGGCATCGGCGTCTCGCTACCGCACTACAGCGGCTACCAGTACAACGCGGGCACCCGCGTACCGGTCGATGAGCGCGAACGCGGCGACATGCTGTTCTGGGGACCCAACGGCAGCCAGCACGTCGCGCTGTATCTCGGCGACGGCAAAATGGTCGAAGCACCCCAGTCCGGCGACGTGGTGAAGGTTTCCCCGGTGCGGGAAGCGGGCATCATGCCCTACGCGGTCCGCATCGTCACCTCCTGAGCGGGCGCGCGAATCCACGTACGGTGGACCACGTAACGTCGCGCGCAACGCCGATTCCGGCGCCGAATCCCGGCATATCGGGTCCGGTTGCGGCGAATGCGGTCATTACCTGGAATAGTTGTGGCAACACGCACAAAGACCAAGGCGAAAGCGGGGATGTTGGTGACTTCGACGGACGGTGTGAGCGGGGCAAGTTTGGCGAAGAAGGCGCCTGCACCCGGGTCGAGCACCCTCGAGCGTGACGTCCAGACCCTCGAGAAGGCGATCTACGAGGTCAAGCGGGTCATCGTCGGACAGGACCGGCTCGTCGAGCGGCTGCTCGTCGGCGTGCTCGCCCGCGGCCATGTGCTACTCGAAGGTGTTCCCGGTATCGCGAAGACCCTCGCCGTGGAAACCTTCGCCAAGGTCGTCGGCGGTTCGTTCTCCCGCGTGCAGTTCACCCCCGACCTGGTGCCCACCGACCTCATCGGTACCCGCATCTACCGGCAGGGCCGCGAGGAATTCGACACCGAACTCGGCCCGGTGGTGGCGAACTTCGTGCTCGCCGACGAGATCAACCGCGCGCCCGCCAAGGTGCAGTCGGCGCTGCTCGAGGTGATGGCCGAACGGCACGTCTCGATCGGCGGCAAGACCTACCCGATGCCCGATCCGTTCCTGGTCATGGCGACCCAGAACCCGATCGAGAGCGAAGGTGTGTACCCGCTGCCCGAGGCGCAGCGCGACCGCTTCCTGTTCAAGGTCGTCGTCGACTACCCCTCGGTCGAGGAAGAGCGCGAGATCATCTACCGGATGGGCGTCAGCGCGCCGGAGGCCAAGCAGATCCTGGAGCCGGCCGAACTGATCCGGTTGCAGCAGCTGGCCGCCAACACCTTCGTCCACCACGCGCTGGTCGACTACGTGGTGCGCGTCATCGCCGCGACCCGCACGCCCGCCGAATTCGGCATGAACGACGTCGCCAACTGGATCTCCTACGGCGCCTCCCCGCGCGCCAGCCTCGGCATCATCGCCGCGGCCCGCGCGGTGGCCCTGATCCGTGGCCGCGACTACGTGGTGCCGCAGGACGTCGTCGAGGTGATCCCGGACGTGCTGCGCCACCGCCTGGTGCTGTCCTACGACGCCCTCGCCGATGAGATCAGCCCCGAGGACGTCATCAAGCGGGTGCTGCAAACCGTGGGCCTGCCGCAGGTCGCGCCGCAGGCCGTGGGCCAGGGCGGACCCGCCGCACCGGCGCCGGTTCCCGCCAACGGCGCTCACCCCGGTAGCCCGGCGCCGCAGCAGCCCCAACCCGCGCAGCAGCAGCAGCCGCCGGCGCCGCAGCAGCAGGCGGGCCAGGTGCCGCAGGCCGCCGGCAACAGCCCGTCGAAGTGACCTCGACGCCGGAGCCGGTCGACCGAGTACCGATGTCATCGCACGCACCACCGTCGTTCCGAGCGGGTGAGCTGACCGACCCGAAACTGTCGGCCGCTCTCAAGACCCTCGAGCTCACCGTGCGCCGCCGCCTCGACGGCGTGCTGCACGGCGATCACCTCGGCCTGATCCCCGGACCCGGTTCCGAGCCGGGGGAGGCCCGCGCCTACCAGCCGGGTGACGATGTGCGCCAGATGGATTGGTCGGTCACCGCGCGTACCACCCATCCGCATGTGCGGCAGATGATCGCCGACCGCGAGCTGGAGACCTGGATGGTGGTCGACCTGTCGGCCAGCCTGGATTTCGGCACCGCGGCCTGCCAGAAGCGCGATCTCGCCATTGCCGCTGCCGCCGCCGTCACCCATCTGACCAGCGGCGGCGGTAACCGCATCGGCGCCGTCGTCGCCACCGGTGAGCACCTCACCCGCATTCCTGCGCGCAGCGGCCGGGTGCATGCGCAGTCGCTGCTGCGTGGCATCGCGACCACCCCGCACGCCCGCGACGGTGTGCGCGGTGATCTGCGCGGCGCCATCGAATCGCTGCGTCGCCCGCAGCGCAAACGCGGGCTGGCGGTGATCATCAGCGATTTCCTCGGTGAGATCGACTGGCAGCGCTCGCTGCGCGCCATCTCCGGCCGCCACGATCTGCTCGCGGTGCAGGTGCTCGACCCGCGCGATATGTCGCTGCCGGATATGGGCGATGTGGTGTTGCACGATCCGGAGACCGGGCGCACCCGCGAGTTCAGCGTCACCCCGGCCCTGCGGGCCGACTACGCGGCGGCGTCGCTGCGGCATCGTCAACAGGTCGAGCAGGCGCTGCGCAGCTGCGGCGCGCCGGTGCTCACCTTGCAGACCGACCGGGACTGGATCGCCGACGTGGTCCGGTTCGTATCCACCCGGCGCCACAGCCTCGGCGCCCCGACCGGGCGGGTGCCACGTCAGTGAGTATTTCCAACTTCACCGCGCAGATCTGGCTCGGATTCCTGGCCATCGTCGCGCTCATCGCCCTCGGCTATGTACTGGTGCAGCGTCGCAAGCACAAGCACATGCTGCGGTTCAGCAATATGGAGCAGCTGGAGAAGGTCGCGCCCTCGCGGCCGAGCCCGCTGCGGCATGTCCCAATTGTTCTTCTGATCATCGGGATGGCGTTCTCCACAATCGGTGCGGCCGGACCGACGGCTGAAAAGAAGGTGCCACGTAACAGGGCGACCGTTGTGCTGGTGATGGATGTATCGCTGTCCATGGAGGCGACCGACGTGCCGCCTACGCGGCTGCGGGTCGCGCAGCAGGCAGCGAAAGATTTCGCAGATGGGTTGACCCCAGGCATCAACCTGGGCCTAGTCACCTTCGCGGGGACTGCGTCGGTACTCGTGCCACCTACAACCAGCAGGGAGTCGGTCAAAGCTGCGATCGACCAGATCAAACTATCCGAACGTACCGCGACCGGCGAAGGCATCTACACAGCGCTGCAGTCGATCGAAGTCCTGGGGGCGGCTCTTGGCGGGGCGGAAACTCCGCCACCGGCCCGGATCGTGCTGATGTCGGACGGTAAACAGACGGTGCCCGATTTCGCTGATGTCGATAACCCGCGACATGAGTTCGTCGCTGCTCGAATGGCTAAGCAGAAGGGCATCCCCGTCTCGACGATCTCGTTTGGCACAAAGTGGGGCACTGTTGATATCCCCCGGGAGGACGGTGGTACGCAGCGCGTGCCGGTCGCCGTGGACGACGAAGCGATGCGGGAAATCGCTCAACTGTCCGGCGGCGAGTTCTACACGGCGGCTAGCTTGCGGGAACTGTCGGCTGTCTACGACACGCTAGAGGAGCAGATCGGATTCGAGGTGACCCGGGGGGACGCCAGTCGGCCATGGTGGCTGCTCGGCATGCTCTTTACCCTGGCGGGTGTACTCGCGGCGCTGGCTTCCAGGCAGCGGTTGCCATGATCGCTTGAGGTGAATGACAGTGCGGCCGTTGCGATGTGGTTGCAATGTCTGACTTGAGGTCCGCTGGTTCGGTGGTAGGGTTTCCGCCGGGCGGCTACTTCGCTGCCACTAACCTTGGGGAGGATCCATCGTGCGCAAAGCAGCAATTGGATGTGCTGTGGCGATGTCGGCGTTCGCTGTCGTCATAGCTCCAACACCGACGGCTTCCGCTGCGTCTTGCTCAACTGGGGACGCGTGTTTCTGGTCTGGCGAGAATTACTCCGGTCGTGCGACGCAGCTAAAGAATTCGGATAACAAGAAAAACTACTGTATAAATTTGAACGTGCCGTCACAGTCCGTTATCAGCAACTACGATAGGCAGTTTCTGCTGAGTAGTGAGTCCTGTGGCGGTGGCAAGAAGCAGTATCGCTATGTAAGCGCTGGTCAGAAGGTACCGTCCCTGGGTTTCACCGCGCGTTCGATCAGCTGGTGTCCTTCGTGCTGAGGTAGCCACTGACGGGTCTCGCTTCTAGGGCCGGGTTCGATTCGAACCCGGCCCTAGATGTGTCAATGTTGTGATGAACCACGACGTGTTTTTCGGTGGCAGGAACCATCGGCTAGATTGTCCGCATGTCGAACTCTGTCGAGGACAGTCGTAAGTCGGAATCGCAGAATGCGGAGCGGGCCTCCCGGTCGGTACTGGTGACCGGTGGTAACCGTGGCATCGGTCTCGCGGTCGCGCAGCGCCTCCTCGCCGATGGACACAAGGTCGCCGTCACCCACCGTGGTTCGGGTGTGCCGGACGGGCTGTTCGGGGTGAAATGCGATGTGACCGACAGCGAATCGGTCGATCGCGCGTTCTCCGAGGTGGAGGCGCATCAGGGTCCGGTCGAGGTGCTGGTGGCCAATGCCGGTATCACCGACGACACGCTGCTGATGCGGATGACGGAGGAGCAGTTCGAGAAAGTCATCGATGCCAACCTCACCGGCGCCTTCCGCTGCGCCAAGCGAGCGAACCGGGCCATGTTGCGCGCGCGCTGGGGTCGGATGATCTTCCTCGGTTCGGTTGTCGGCATGGCCGGCCAGGCCGGTCAGATCAACTACGCATCTTCCAAGGCCGGCGTCATCGGCCTGGCCCGCTCGGTCACCCGTGAGCTCGGCTCGCGTTCGATCACCGCCAACGTGGTCGCCCCCGGTTTCATCGAGACGGACATGACCAAGGATCTGCCCGAAGATCTGCGCGACATGGCGAAGAAGTTCATCCCGTTGCAGCGTCTCGGCCGGGCCGAGGACGTCGCCGCCGTGGTCAGCTTCCTCGCGTCCGAGGACTCGGCCTACGTTTCCGGCGCCGTGATCCCGGTCGACGGCGGCATGGGCATGGGCCACTGACCCACCGCCTCGCGCACCGAGAATCGAAAGCCGCGCTAACGAAATCAGGCGTGCAGCCGACAGTCCCTCCGGACCGCGGCACACATCCATAACGCAGGGAGAACCCAGAACTCATGAGCGGACTGCTCGACGGTAAGACCATCCTGGTCACCGGCATCATCACCGACGCCTCCATCGCGTTCCACGCGGCGGCCATCGCGCAGGAACAGGGCGCGAAGGTGATCATCACCGGTATCCCGGAGCGCCTGCGCCTGATCGACCGGATCGCCAAGCGCCTGCCCAAGGAAGTGCCGCCGGCGATCGGCCTCGACGTCACCAACGAAGACGACCTGGCCCAGCTCGCCGACAAGATCCGCGAGCTGGCCCCGGAAGGCCTCGACGGTGTGCTGCACTCCATCGCGTTCGCCCCGCGCACGCTGATGGGCCCGGAGGCCAAGCCGTTCCTCGAGGGCCCCGGCCCGGACGCCGCCAAGGCGTTCGAGATCTCGGCCTGGAGCTACGCCTCGCTGGCGCGGGCGGTGCTGCCGGTGATGAACGAGGGCGGCTCCATCGTCGGCATGGACTTCGACCCGCGCACCGCCATGCCGTACTACAACTGGATGGGTGTGGCGAAGGCGGCGCTGGAATCGGTGAACCGCTACGTCGCGCGTGAGGTCGGTGAGGCGAAGAAGGTGCGCTCGAACCTGATCGCCGCCGGTCCGATCAAGACTCTGGCCGCCAAGGCCATCGCCGGCACCGCCACCGACGACGCCGCCAAGCTGAACCAGCTCAACACCTACTGGGACGGTGCCTCGCCGATCGGCTGGGATGTCGACGACCCGACCGTCGTGGGCAAGTCCGTGGTGGCGCTGCTCTCGGATTGGCTGCCCGGCACCACCGGCTCGATCATCTACGTCGACGGCGGCGCCAGCCACAACACCTGGTTCCCGGAGAACATGCCGGTCAACTGACCCGTCACATACGACAGAGGAGACACTGTGGGCCGTTCGGCCGATGCGTTGCTACTGCTGTCGTTCGGCGGCCCCGAACGCCCCGAGGACGTGATGCCGTTCCTGGAGAACGTCACTCGGGGCCGGGGCGTGCCGCAGGAACGTCTCGCCGAAGTCGCCGAGCACTATCTGCACTTCGGCGGGGTGTCGCCGATCAATGAACTCAACCGCCGCATCATCGCCGCGGTGGAAGCCGAATTGCGCACGGCCGGAAGGGATCTGCCGGTCTATTTCGGCAACCGCAATTGGCATCCGATGGCCGAGGACACCCTCGCCCGGATGACCGCCGACGGGGTGCGCTCGGCGCTGGTCTTTCCCACCTCGGCCTGGGGCGGCTACTCGGGCTGTTTGCAGTATCAGGAAGACATCGTTCGCGCCCGTGACTCGGTCGGCCACGACGCACCTGAATTGATCAAGCTACGGCAGTACTTCGACCACCCGCTGCTGATCAACTCCTTCGCCGACGCGATTCGCGTTGCGGTGCAGCAGATTCCGGCCGATCGCCGCGACCGGATCCGGCTGGTGTTCACCGCGCACTCGATCCCCGTCTCGGCCGACCGCACCGCGGGCCCGCCCGCCGACGGTGGTGCGCTCTACAGCCGCCAGGTCGCTGATGCCGCCCGATTGTGCGCGGCGGCAACGGGTTTCGCCGATTACGACGTGGTGTGGCAGTCGCGGTCGGGTCCGCCGCAGGTGCCGTGGCTCGAGCCCGACATCGTCGACCATCTGGAGAACTTGTCCGGCAAGGGTGTCGACGCCGTGGTGGTGTGCCCGGTCGGGTTCGTCTCCGATCATCTCGAGGTGATCTGGGATCTCGACAACGAGGCCGCGCAGAAGGCCGCCGAACTCGGCATGGCCTTCGCCCGCGCCGGCACCCCGGGTGCCGATCCGCGGTTCGCGAAACTGGTCGTCGAGCTGATCGGCGAACACCTCGACGACGTGCCGCCGCGACGCCTCGGGTCCGCGCCGGGTTACGGGTGCACCGTCAACGGCGCCCCGTGTGCGGTGGACTGCTGTAAGCCGCCTGCGCGCCCGGCACGCTGAGGACCGTTCTCCTGCCCCCGCACGGGTACTGACGAGGACCGGCCGGTGCCGACCGGCGGGCTCGCCGGTTCCAGGTTCGGGCGCTGCGCGCGCTCGAGTGCTCGGCCAGTCCGGCGCAGCTCGAGTGGGCCGAGTAGCAGCGATGCGGTCTGCGCGCCGCGGCCGGCGATCAGCTCCCGCGCGCCGAGGCGTGCACCGCGACCAACCGCGCCGCCCGGATGGCGTCCCACAGCGGGCGCAGCAGCGATTCGTGCTCGGTGACGGCGCTGGCGGAGGTGGGGGAGGAGGCCGGTTCACGCTGGGCCACGGTGAGGATGGCGGCCAGGTGGTCGGCGCTGTCGAGGATGCGGCGCGCGCGCAGCGGAATCGCTTCCGGATAGTCGTGGCGGGTGTAGTCGGCCAGTTCGGCTTCGATCAGTTCGCGCGGATCGGCGTCACCGGCACCGAGGCCGGTGGTGTGCAGGCGCATGAGCGCGTCGGCGGCATCGCGGACCGCTTCGCGCATCGCGTATTCGGCTTCGCCCAGCGACATGTCGATACCGGTGGTGGCCGGGATCGGCGCGCTGTAGACGGTCCATTGCAGGGTGTCCTCGCCCTCCCACTGCGGGATCAGGCCGGTGCCCTCGGTGCCGGGAACACCGATGAGGATGCCTTCGCCGGCCTCGAGCGCGTCGGCGGCGAACGCGGTGCCCACCGGCAGCCCCCGCACGTCGCCGGGCACGGGCAACACCAGCCGCAGGTGCGCGCCGGGCTCGGCGAGGGCTTCGCGAATCACCTTGAGCAGCGGCATGACTCCGGTGCCGGTGGTACCGCGCGAGGACCACGGCAAGTCGGTGCGGGCGCCGCTGAGCGGATCGCCTGCGGCGATGGTGTGCCGCGGGGCCCACGCGTGTAGCGCCTCCAGTACGTCATCGGGCGCACTGGAACCGGCCAGCCAGGAGCCGGCCCACACCGTCAGCGTGGCACTCGGGGAGCACATAATCTTCGAGCATAAAGGTTCACCACGACACGTGGACATCGGTGCGCCCGCAGGTGTGCCCCAGGCTGTTATCTCATCGATCCCGTGGTCACAGTTCAGGTGTTGCAGCCCTGCGATGGATCGCCGGAAGCCGACGGCGGCAGCTGGATCAGGCAGACGATCAGGTCCAGCAGCGCCGGTGCCAGATCGGCCGAACCGGTAGCGACGGGATGGCGGTATTCGGCGGCGGGAGCGGCGCTCGCGGCCGGGGCGGCCCACGCGGGCAGGGTCAGGGCGGCGGCAGCCAGCAGCGCCGACAGTGGCTTCGCGGACATGTGCACCTCCGGATCACCCCGGCCGGGCGTTCCGGCCGGCACGGCTCGCGCCCGCACCGACGGGCCGCGAGTCCCTCGATTGCCGGACGCTACTCGGGTTCGGTGACGAAGTCGATGAGTCGTTCCACCGCACCGATCAGCGGTGCCTCGAGGTCACGGAAGGAATCGACGGCGTTGTAGACCCGCCGCCAGCCCTCCTGCGGCGTGCCCCAGCCCAGGCGCCGGCAGACCCCGGTCTTCCAGTCCTCGCCGCGCGGCACCTGCGGCCACTCCGGGATGCCCACTGCGGCCGGGCGCACCGCCTGCCAGACGTCGATGAACGGATGTCCGGTGACCAGCACGTGCGCGCCGAGGCCGGTGGTGAGCTGGGATTCCTTCGACCCGGTGACCAGATGGTCGACCAGCACGCCCACCCGCCGGCCCGGTCCCGGCCCGAATTCGGTGAGCCGCGCGGCCAGGTTGTCCAGTCCCTCGAGATGTTCGACGACCACGCCCTCGACCCGCAGGTCGTGGCCCCACACCCGCTCCACCAGCGCCGCGTCGTGCACGCCCTCGACCCAGATCCGGCTCGCCGCCGCGACGCGGGCACGCAGGCCTTCGACCCGGGTGGAGCCGGAGGCGGAGCGGGTCTCGCGCTTGGGCGCGGTGGGGGCGGGGCGCACCAGCGTCACCGGTTGACCGTCGATCAGGAACGCGGCCTCACGCAGGGCGAACAACCGGACCGCGCCGCGGGCGTCCTCGAGTTTCACGAATTCGCCGTCGTAGCTGCGGTCGAATCCGACGACGGCGCCGCAGAATCCGCTCGCCGCGTCCTCCACCACGAGGTCACGTTCGGCGTCCACCCGCGGGACCGCGCGCTTGGTGGCGCGGGAGTGCCCGGAAAAGATGTCACGGCCGTACATGTCACGCGAACTCACCCGCCCGAAGCTACTGCACCGGAAACGCTTCGACGGTGCGGCGCACCGGGGGATCGTCGTGGCGGGCCACACAAATCGGCTCCGCCCACTACAGTGGAGGCGTGGCCGCAGTTGTCTGGCTGGTCGTGGGCATTCTGCTCGTGGCGGCCGAGATGTTCGTCGGTGAGTTGACCTTGCTGATGCTCGGTGGTGGTGCCCTCATCACCGCGGTGATCAGTTTCGCCGCCGACACCAGTGTCGTGGCCGACGCGATCATCTTCGCGGTCGTGTCCGTCGCGCTGATGCTCGGTGTGCGCCCGATGTTGTTGCGGCGCTTCGCGACTCCACCGCCGACGCTCACCAATGTGGATGCGCTGCCCGGGAAGACGGCGCTGGTGCTCGAGGACGTCGGGGCACACAGCGGACGGGTGAAGCTCGGTGGTGAGGAGTGGACGGCGCGGCCGTTCGATCCGGCGGAGGAGTATCCGCAGGGAACCACGGTGTACGTGATGAAGATCGACGGCGCGACGGCCGTCGTCTGGAAAGGGCCGTAATGGCTGTATTGATCGTTGCCGCCGTCCTCGTGCTGCTGGTCGTGGTGGTGGTGTTCAAATCGATCGCGCTGGTGCCGCAGGCCGAGGCGGCGGTGATCGAACGACTCGGCCGGTACTCGCGCACGGTGTCGGGTCAGTTGACCTTCCTGGTGCCCTTCGCCGACCGCATCCGGGCCAAGGTGGATCTGCGCGAGCGGGTGGTCTCGTTCCCGCCGCAGCCGGTGATCACCCAGGACAACCTCACCCTGCAGATCGACTCGGTGGTGTATTTCCAGGTCACCAGCCCGCAGGCGGCGGTATACGAGATCAGCAACTACATTGCCGCGGTCGAACAGCTCACCGTCACCACCCTGCGCAACGTGGTCGGCGGCATGACCCTGGAAGACACGCTGACCTCCCGTGATCAGATCAACAGCCAGCTGCGCGGCGTCCTCGACGAGGCCACCGGACGCTGGGGTCTGCGGGTGGCGCGGGTGGAGCTGAAGGCCATCGATCCGCCGCCGTCGATTCAGGAGTCGATGGAAAAGCAGATGAAGGCCGATCGCGAGAAGCGCGCCATGATCCTCACTGCCGAGGGCCAGCGCGAATCGCAGATCAAGACCGCCGAGGGTGCCAAGCAGGCACAGATCTTGTCGGCCGAGGGTGCCAAGCAGTCGGCCATCCTGTCGGCCGAAGGTGAACGCCAGAGCCGCATTCTGCGCGCCCAGGGTGAACGCGCCGCCTCCTACCTGCAAGCTCAGGGCCAGGCCAAGGCGATCGAAAAGGTTTTCGCCGCAATCAAATCCGGCAAGCCGACGCCGGAACTGCTGGCCTACCAGTACATGCAGACGCTGCCGATGGTCGCGCGCGGCGACGCCAACAAGGTGTGGCTGGTGCCCAGCGATTTCGGGAAGGCCCTGGAAGGTTTCGCCAAGAACTTCGCCACCAAGGGCGAGGACGGCGTATTCCGTTACGAGCCACCGGAATCCGACGGCAGCGAGAGCAAACCGGAAGACGATTCCGAGGATGTCGCCGACTGGTTCGACACCGCGCCGGATCCAGCCATCGAACGTGCCGTGCGCGCGGCCGAGGCCACGGCCCGCACGCCGGTCGAGGGTTTGGTGCCCGGCGTCGACCCCGCACCGGCGAACCTGAACAAGCCGGGCCCCGCAGCGCCGCAAGGGCCGGCGCGGCCCGAACCGCCGCAGCCCAGTGCCGGTGACATCCACGGCCGGCCGTGGCAGCCGCCGGGGGCGCAGCAGTAGCGCACCGCCCGCGTTATTCCCTCCGCCGATGTCGGATTGTGCACAGTCGACGCGGAATTGACTCTCGCCGCGTGCGGTTGGTCTGCTGCGTCGGTTCGCGAACGGCGAATCGGGTGAGTGAGGGACGCAGATGATCGGGTGGACACGGCGGCGCACGACCGCGCGGACGAGCACGACCGGCAGGCGGCGCGGCACGGTGGTGGCCGCGCTGCTGGCCACGGCGGCGCTGGTACTCGCCGGCTGCTCCGATGACGCGGACGCCGGGACCACCACGGCCTGGTCCGACAGCTGGGTGACCGCGCAGCAGGCGGCGGTCGACCTGTGGGAACCCAATTGGTCCACCGGCGGATTCGAGAATCAGACCATCCGCCAGGTGATCCGGCCGACGCTCGGCGGCGATGAGGTCCGGATCAAGTTCTCCAACCTCTTCGGTGAACGCCCGCTGCGGATCGCCGCGGCGACGATCGCCGAACCGGCAGACGGCGCGGCGGTGCGCGCGGAGAGCGTGCGGCCGCTGCTGTTCGGTGGCGCCGAATCCACCGAGATCCCCGCCGGCGCGGAAACCACCAGCGACGCGGTCGATTTCCCGGTGACCGCGCTGCAGCCGGTCACGGTGACGATCTATCTGGCCGAGCCGACCGGCCCCGCCACCTTCCACCAAACCGGTAATGCCACCAGCTACCTGGCCAGTGGCGACCATGTTGCCGATCCGGCCGCGGCGGCGTTCACCGACACCAGCCGCTCCTGGTACTACCTCGCCGACCTCGAGGTGAACGGCACCGGCGCCGAGGGTGCGGTGGTGACCTTCGGCGATTCGATCACCGACGGCGCCGAAGCCACCGCCGACGCCGACAACCGCTACCCGGACGTGCTGGCCACGCGCCTGGCCGCCGACGGGTCCGCCCGCGCGGTACTGAACACCGGCATCAGCGGCAATCGGGTGCTCACCGATTCCGACTACACCGGGCAGAGCGCCAAGACCCGGTTCCAGCGCGATGCGCTCGACCGCGACGGCGCGAGCACCGTCATCCTGCTGGAAGGCATCAACGACATCGGCGCCAGTGAACTCGACGAACCCTGGGTGCATCCCAACCCGGAGGTCAGCGCCGACCAACTCATCGCCGGCTACCGCGAACTCATCGCCCTGGCCCGCGCGGACGGCCTGCGAGTCGTGGGCGCGACGCTGACCCCGTACAAGGGCGCGCCCTATTACAGCGAACGCGGTGAAGCAGTGCGCGACGCGGTGAACAGCTGGATCCGGTCGTCGGGCGAGTTCGACGCGGTCATCGACTTCGAACGGGCCGTGGCCGACCCCGCCGACCCGGACGCCATCGCCCCCGCCTTCGACAGCGGCGACCACCTGCACCCGAGCCCGGCCGGTTACGCCACGATGGCCCAGGCCATCGACCTGGCCCAGCTCTGAGCCCTCGGCGCCCACCCGCGCAACTGCGCCGGTGGGCGCCTTGCTGTCTGGTTGATCCTTCGGCCATGAACTGCGCGGCCGCGAACAAGACCTTCGGCAGCCATCGCGGGCCGGCTGTGGCGGGCCCGGATCCCGGCGCTGGTCGCGGTGCCATGCGCCGAGATCACCCACAGTCGGCGGGCCGCCGCGCGATCTCGGGGCGACCGTTCGATAGCCTGCGCGCCGATCCGCACGCCACGGCGGTGGCCCTGCTCGCGGCGCTGAGCCATGCGAACAGGCCGTTCTCGGTGCTGGCGCGGCCGTGCGCTCGATCGCGCAGGGTTCTGCACCCATGCGCCGTGCGACGGGACCCCCGATCACCGCGGCGATTGCGCTGCTGGTGAACACGCTGCGGGCGGGCCGTGCAGCTCGGCATCCTGGAGGTATCGGGCTGCGGAGCAGGTGGTGATCAGCGTGGACGATGCGGCGATGGATGCGTACTCGCGCACGGTGATCGCGGTGGCAGCCTCGGTGACACCGCATGTGGCGAGTGTGCGGACGCGGCGGGGGAGCGGGTCGGCCGTGGTGGTGTCCGGGGACGGGTATCTGTTGACGAACGCGCACGTGGTCGGGTCCGCGCGCCGGGGTGAGCTGGTGTTCGCCGATGGGGCCGAAACCCGGTTCGACGTCGTCGGCGCCGATCCGCTGTCTGATCTCGCGGTGCTGCGTGCCCGCGGCGCGGCGCCCGGCGCCGTCACGCTCGGTGACGCCGACGCCCTCGTCGTGGGGCAGTTGGTGGTCGCCGTCGGCAGCCCGCTCGGATTGGCCGGTTCGGTGACCGCGGGCGTGGTGAGCGCGCTGGGCCGGGCCGTGCCGGTGGCCTCGCGCCGCGCCGGGCGGGTGATCGAAGACGTCATCCAGACCGACGCCGCCCTCAACCCGGGCAATTCCGGTGGCGCGCTAGCCGATTCGGCCGGGCGAGTGGTGGGGGTGAACACCGCCGTCGCCGGCATCGGCCTCGGCCTGGCGATCCCGATCAACGCCACCACCCGCATGATCGTGCAAACCCTGCGCACCGACGGACGGGTCCGCCGCGCCTACCTGGGCCTGGTGGGCGTGCCCGCGCCGCTGCCGGCCGAGGTCGCCGCACGCACGGGGCAGGATGGCGGCGTCCGCATCGTCGAGATCATCAGCGGCGGCCCCGCCGATCGAGCCGGGCTGCGCCGCGGCGATCTGGTGCTCAGCGTCGCCCGCACCGAGGTCAGGGACGCGCAGGGGATTCAGCGTCAGCTGTTCGCCGACGCGATCGGCTCACACCTGCCGGTCACGGTGCTGCGCAATGGAGCCATGGTCGATGTGATCGCGGTGCCGAGCGAACTCACCGTCGACTGACCGGCTGCGAGGGCAATGCGACAGGGTCGGCAACCTCCCCGCGGGGTACCGGCTTCCATCGCGCATCGATGACCAACCCCACCACGCCGATCGCCAGGCACACACCCGAGATCACCACCATTGCCGGATGGCTCCCGCCGGTCAGCGCATCCGCGAGGATCACCGTCGCCACCGTCCCGGGCAGCGAGCCGATCACCGTTGCGATCAGGTACGGCCAGAACCGGATCGAGGACAGCCCGCAGCAGTAGTTGACCACCGAGAACGGTGCGATCGCGATCAATCGCAGCGAACCGACGGCCAGCCAGCCGCGGCGTTCGAGCCGTTCATCGATCGCGCGCACCGACGGATGGGTCAGCCGTGCGGCCACGCGGTCGCGATCGAGGGCGCGCACCAGCAGCAGGGCCAGCGCGGCGGCCACCGTCGTCGCGGTGAGCGCCACCGTGCTGCCGAGTCCGGCGCCGAACAGCACACCGCAGCTCACGGTGAGTACCGTCCGCGGCACGGGTGCGACAGCGACCAGGGCATATCCGGCGAAGAACAGCAGCGGGAAGACCGGTCCGACGCTGTCGGCCCAGTCCTGGATCTGCTCGGGACTCGGCAGCTCGATCAGCAACGCGACGACGAAAAGCGCGCCGACCGCGAGGATCAGCGCGACGACGCGTCGATCGCGAATCAGTCGAGTCACCCGGGCAAGGTTACCGGTTGGTAGTGGTGGCCTCGCTCGAGCGCGTATTGGCGTCGGGCTAGCATCGGAGGAAACGAGTCGAATGCTCGTTAACCAAAGTGTCCGCTGAGCTGGGCGGATGCACAGGTGCGGGCGTGCAGGAGTGGTGCGCCCGTACTCGAATGGAAGAGGGAAAGCAGCGTATGCCGATAGCTTCAGAGCCGGTGCCCGAGTACGCCGCCTGGCGTAAGGGCGTAGCGGGTGTGCTGGCCAAGACCCGCCGGGTCGATGCCACGGAGCTTCCGGACGAACCCGAGAAGCTGCTCGAGGTCACCACCTATGACGGCCTCACCATCGCCCCGCTCTACACCCGTCGCGACGAGCTGCCCGAGCAGCCGTTGCCGGGACAGTTCCCGTTCGTGCGCGGCCGCGACGCCACTCGCGACGTGCACCGCGGCTGGTTCGTCGGCGACCGGTTCACCGGCACCGACGGCGCGAGCGTCAACCAGGAGATCCTGGCGCGGCTGGAGAACGGCATCAGTGCCGTCTGGCTGGCCGCCGGCGAAGGCGGTGTCCCGGTGGCCGAGCTGCCCGCGGCGCTGTCGGGCCTGCTGTTCGAGCTCGCCCCGCTGACGCTGGACGCCGGGGCCGCGACCCCGCAGGCCGCCCAGCAGGTGTTCGGCGTGCTCGACGGCTACACCACTTCCGCCCGCGCCGATATCCGCCTCGGCCTCGGCGCCGCCCCGCTGACCAGCCGCTTCGCCGGGGTCGACGACGTGGACCTCGCCGACGTGATCGCGCTGGCCGCGCAGGCGAACGACCGCGCGGAAACCGTGCGCGCCATCACCGTCGACGGCCGGGTCTTCCACGAGGCCGGCGCCGCCGACGCCCAGGAGCTGGGTGCCGCCGTCGCCGCCGGTCTGGAGTACCTGCGCGCGCTGACCGGTGAACTCGATGTGGTGGCCGCGCTCGGCCAGCTCGAGTTCCGCTTCGCCGCCACCGACGACCAGTTCGCGACCATCGCGAAATTCCGGGCCGCCCGCAAGCTCTGGGCCCGCGTCGCGCATGTGTGCGGCGCGCCCGATGCCGGCGGCGCACCGCAGCACGCGGTCACCTCGGCCGCCATGATGAGCCGCCGCGATCCGTGGGTGAACATGCTGCGCACCACCTTGGCCGCGTTCGGTGCCGGTGTGGGCGGTGCCGATACCGTGACCGTGCTGCCCTTCGATGCCGCGCTGCCGCCGGGTGAGCTGGGTGTCTCGCGCTCGTTCGCCGATCGCATGGCGCGCAATACCCAGCTGCTGCTGCTCGAGGAATCGCATCTGGGCCATGTCCAGGATCCGGGGGCCGGGTCCTGGTACGTCGAGGATCTCACCGCCGAACTCGCCGCCAAGGCCTGGGAGTTCATGCAGGAGATCGAGACCGCCGGCGGGTACCTTGCGGCACTGGAGTCGGGGTTGCTGGCCGAGCGCATCGCCGCCACCAAGGCCGCCCGGGACGCCGATGTCGCGCACCGCCGGACCGCGGTCACCGGCGTCAACGAGTTCCCGAACCTGGCCGAGAAGCCGCTGTCGGAGACCGCGCGCGCCGAGATCGGGGTGACGAGCTACGGCGCCGCGTTCGAGGCGCTGCGCGACCGCTCCGACGCCTACCTGGCCGCGCACGGCAAGCGCCCGACGGCGCTGCTGGTGCCGCTGGGGACGGTGGCCGAACACAACGTGCGGGTCACCTTCATCGCGAACCTGCTGGCCTCGGGCGGGATCGAATCGATCAATCCCGGCCCGCTCGATATCGACGGAATCGAATCCGCGGCAACCGAATCCGGTGCCCCGATCGCCGTGCTGTGTGGTTCGGATGCCCGATACGGCACCGATGCGGGCCCGGCCACCGACCGGCTGCGGGCGGCGGGGATCGAGACGGTGCTGCTGGCGGGCCCGGACAAGGCCGTCGCCGAACTGGACGGCGCACAGCGCCCGGACGGGTTCCTGACCGCGCGCATCGACGCCGTCGCCGCGCTGTCGGGTCTGCTGGAGAAGGTGGGAGCCTGATGACATCGCGTATCGAGCATCTGATCGGCAGTTTCGCCGAGGTGCCACTCACCGAGCGGGCCCCCGAGCCCGCCGCCGTGGATGCCGCGCAGGTCGAGGAATTCGTCCGCACGGCCGCCGCGGCCAACAACTACACCCCCGAGCAGCTGGTGTGGGCCACGCCCGAGGGCATCGACGTGCCGCCGGTGTTCACCAAGGCCGACCGGGATGCCGTTGCCGCCGCGGGTTTCCCGCTCGACAGCGTGCCGGGCATCGCGCCGTTCGTGCGCGGGCCGTACCCGACGATGTATGTCAACCAGCCGTGGACCATCCGCCAGTACGCCGGATTCTCCACCGCGGCCGATTCCAACGCCTTCTACCGCCGCAATCTGCAGGCCGGTCAGAAGGGCCTGTCGGTGGCCTTCGACTTGGCCACGCACCGCGGCTACGACTCCGATCATCCGCGCGTGCAGGGTGACGTCGGTATGGCCGGTGTGGCCATCGACTCGATCCTGGACATGCGCCAGCTCTTCGATCACATTCCGCTGGACCAGGTCAGCGTCTCGATGACGATGAACGGTGCGGTGCTGCCGATCCTGGCGCTGTACGTGGTCGCCGCCGAGGAGCAGGGCGTCACGCCCGAACAGCTGGCCGGAACCATTCAGAACGACATTCTGAAGGAGTTCATGGTCCGCAACACCTACATCTATCCGCCGAAGCCGTCGATGCGGATCATCTCCGACATCTTCGCCTACACCAGCGCGAAGATGCCGAAGTTCAACTCGATCTCCATCTCCGGCTACCACATCCAGGAAGCCGGTGCGACGGCCGATCTGGAGTTGGCCTACACCCTCGCCGACGGTGTCGAGTACATCCGCGCCGGCATCGACGCGGGCATGGAGGTCGACAAGTTCGCCCCGCGCCTGTCGTTCTTCTGGGCGATCGGCATGAACTTCTTCATGGAGGTCGCCAAGCTGCGTGCGGGCCGGCTGCTGTGGAGCGAGCTGGTGGCGAAGTTCAACCCGAAGAGTGCGAAATCGCTGTCGCTGCGCACTCATTCGCAGACCTCGGGCTGGTCGCTGACCGCGCAGGACGCCTACAACAATGTGGCGCGCACCTGCATCGAGGCCATGGCCGCCACCCAGGGCCACACTCAGTCGCTGCACACCAACGCCCTCGACGAAGCACTGGCGCTGCCCACCGACTTCTCCGCCCGCATCGCCCGCAACACCCAGCTGCTGATCCAGCAGGAGTCCAACACCACCCGTCCGATCGACCCGTGGGGTGGTTCGTACTACGTGGAGTGGCTGACCCACCAGCTGGCCGACCGCGCCCGCGCCCACATCGCGGAGGTGGAGGCGCACGGCGGTATGGCGCAGGCGATTTCGGAAGGTATTCCGAAGCTGCGCATCGAGGAGGCCGCCGCCCGCACCCAGGCGCGCATCGACACCGGTCAGCAGCCGGTGATCGGCGTGAACAAGTACCAGGTGGAAGAAGACCACGAGGTCGAGGTCCTCAAGGTCGAGAACTCCCGGGTGCGTGCCGAGCAGATCGAAAAGCTGCGGCAGCTGCGTGCCGAACGTGATTCGGCCGAGGTCGAGCGGGCGCTGAACGAACTGACCCGCGCCGCGGCCTCGTCCGAGGGCGGCATGGAGAACAACCTGCTGGCACTGGCCATCAATGCCGCGCGCGCCAAGGCCACCGTCGGCGAGATCTCCGATGCGCTGGAGAAGGTGTACGGTCGCCATCAGGCCGAGATCCGTACCCTGTCGGGTGTGTACCGCGACGAGGCAGGCAAGGTCACCAACATCACCACCGCCGGTGCGCTGGTGGAGGAGTTCGCCGAGGCCGAGGGCCGGCGTCCGCGCATCCTGGTGGCCAAGATGGGCCAGGACGGCCACGACCGAGGCCAGAAGGTGATCGCCACGGCCTTCGCCGACCTCGGCTTCGACGTCGATGTGGGCCCGCTGTTCCAGACCCCCGAAGAGGTGGCGCGCCAGGCCGCCGACAACGACGTGCACGTTGTCGGTGTGTCTTCGCTGGCGGCCGGCCACCTCACGCTGGTGCCCGCCCTGCGGCAGGCACTGGCCGATGTCGGCCGCCCCGACATCATGGTCATCGTCGGCGGCGTCATCCCGCCCGGTGACTTCGAGGAGCTGTACGCCGCGGGTGCGGCGGCGATCTTCCCGCCGGGCACCGTGATCGCCGATGCGGCGATCGATCTGCTGAAGAAGCTGGCGGCCGAACTCGGGCACGAGATCGGCGCCTCGGCCGAGGCAGACAGCACCGAATGACCCGGCGCGTCATCGATATCGACGCGCTCGCCCAGGCGGTCCGCCGAAATGAGCGGGCCGCCTTGGCGCGGGCGATCACGCTGGTCGAATCGACCCGCGCCGATCACCGGGAACTGGCGCAGCAGCTGCTGTTGCGGTTGACGCCGTCCACCGGTGCGGTGACGTCGAACCGGGTCGGGATCACCGGTGTGCCGGGGGTCGGTAAGTCGACGTTCATCGACGCGCTCGGCATGTATCTGATCGAGCAGGGGCATCGGGTCGCGGTGCTGGCCGTCGACCCGTCCTCGACTCGGACCGGCGGCTCCATCCTGGGCGACAAGACCCGGATGGCGCGCCTGTCGGTCCGCGACGAGGCGTTCATCCGGCCCTCACCCACCGCGGGCACGCTCGGCGGCGTCGCCAAGGCCACCCGCGAGACGATCGTGCTGCTCGAAGCGGCCGGTTACGACGTGATCCTGGTGGAGACCGTCGGCGTCGGCCAATCCGAGGTGACGGTGGCGAACATGGTCGACGTGTTCTGCTTCCTGACCCTGGCCCGCACCGGAGATCAGTTGCAGGGCATCAAGAAGGGCGTGCTCGAACTGGCCGATCTGGTCGCGGTCAACAAGGCCGACGGCAAACACGAGATCGAGGCGAAGAAGGCCGCGCGCGAACTCACCGGCGCCATGCGGCTGATCCATCCACACGATGCCCTGTGGCGTCCACCGGTGCTCACCATGAGCGGCCTCGAGGGCCTCGGCCTGGAGAAATTCTGGTCCACGGTCCTCGAACACCGCCGCGTGCTGACCGACGCCGGCGAGTTCGACGAGAAGCGCCGCCGTCAGCAGGTCGACTGGACCTGGACCATGGTGCACGACCAGCTACTGCGCCGCCTCGCCGACAACCCGCGCGTGAAGGCGATCCGCGACGAGGTGGAAAAGCAGGTCCGCGAAGGCGGACTGACCGCCGCCCTGGCCGCCGAGGAACTGCTGCGCGCCTTCGACGAGGGCTGATCAGCCGAACGGATCGAGCGGCGCCGTACCCGGTGATGAAAGTGCGGACCAGCGCCCGCGCACGCCTGCTCGTAGCAATCGACCGACCCCAGTCGTGCTCAGCGCGGGGCCGGGCCGGCCGGGCGGCGATCCGGCATGGTCAGTCCGTGGGATCGCGGTCCGGCGCCCGATCCGGCAGCGCGAACAGTCGCGCCGCGTTGTCGTGGCAGACGCCGCGCAGCCACTCATCGCCGAGCTCGAGCCGTTCCAGGGCGGTGATCGCGTGGTGGTACGGGTAGGGGATGTTCGGGAAGTCGCTGCCGAACAGGATGCGGTCGCCGAGGTCGCGCAGGCGGGGGCGGTCGGCGGCCGGGAAGGGCACCTCTTCTTCGGTGAAGTCGGTGAAGGCCATGGTGGTGTCGAGGCAGACGCCCGGATAGCGGTCGGCCAGGTCCATGAACTCGGCGTACTCGGGCATGCCCATATGCGCGACGATCAGCCGCAGGCCGGGGTGGCGGCGCAGGAGCTCCGCGATCGGGCCGGGGCCGGTGAATTCGCCGGGGGCCGGGCCGGATCCGCAGTGGATGACGATCGGGGTGCCGGACTCGGCGAGCACACCCCAGACCGGGTCGAGCAGCGGATCCAGCGGCGAGTACGCGCCGACCTGGATGTGCGATTTGAATACCTGCGCGCCCTGCTCGATTGCCGTGCGCACGTAGTCCGTGGCGCCGGGTTCGGGGTAGAAGGTGGCGGTGTGCAGGCAGTCGGGGACCTCGGCGGCGAACTCGGCGGTCCAGGAGTTGAGCCAGGCCGCCATCTGCGGCTTGTGCGGGTACACCAGCGCGGTGAACGCGCGAACACCGAAGCCGCGCAACGTCTTCAACCGTACCGCCTGATCGTCGCGGTAGGCGATCGGCCACTCGCGGCCGGTGAGCGGACCCGCCGAGTCGAAATACGCCCACACCTTGCGCATCACCTGATCCGGCATGAAATGGGTGTGCACGTCGACGATCGCGGGCAGGCCGAGCCGACGGCGGAATTCGGTGAGGTAGCTGACGGTGTCGTCGGTCATGGCGCCTCCTGCGCGCTCGCGGGCACAAGCCCGGCCGCCGGCGGGTACACCGCGGCGGCGAAATCACCGACTCGGCTGATCAGCCGGTCGAAGAACAGCTCGGGGTCGGTGCCGACGACGATGTCGGCATTGGGCTCGCGACCCCACATGCCGGCCCAGTCGGCGACCGTGGTGGCGCGGGTGAGGGTTCCGGTGAGTTCGACGTCGACCGTCGCGGGCCGGGTGCGCGCCAGCGCCGGGTCGAGAGCGACCGCGGCGGCGAACGGATCATGCATGTGCGCCAGATAGCCGAGGTCGTAGGAGTGGTGGAAGTCGAAGTAGAACCGCACCGCGTCGGTCAGATGCGCGATGATCGGATTGCTGGTGGCCAACCGGGCGCTGGGCGGATCGGCGGGCGAAACCCGTTCGGCGGGCATACTTCCCGCGCGTTCGGCCAGCCGCACCAGATGCTCGGGCCGCATCTCGATGGTCTCGGTGATGTCGAGCGCGCAGATCAGCGGACGTCGGTCCGGCGGCGCGGCGGAGAAGGCGTCGAAGACCTCCTTGGCGGCTTCGGGGTCGACGTGCACGTTCCACTCGTTGGTCGGCGTGGTGTTGCCCGGATGATTGAACGCACCGCCCATCACCACCAGCCGGTGCAGCAGCCGCGGCAGCGCGGGTTCACGGCGCAGCGCCAGCGCCAGATTGGTGAGCGGTCCGGTACACAGCCCGACGATCTCCCCGGGATGTTCGCGAGCCAGCTCGACCCACAGATCGGGGGCGTTGCGGTCGGAGACCTGGCGGGTCGGCGCGGGTAGCTCCGCGTAGCCGACACCCTGCGGGCCGTGCGTGTCCTCGGTCGTGCGCAGCGCGATGACCAGCGGTTCGGCGGAGCCGAGCGCGACCTCGATCTCGGGTGCTTTGCACAGCTCGAGCCAGGCGAGATTGTTGACCGCGACCTGGGCAGCGCCGACATTGCCCGCCGTGGAGACGATGCCGAGAATCTCCGCCTCGGGACTGGCCAGCAGGTACAGCAGCGCCAGCGAGTCGTCCACCCCGGTATCGACGTCGAGGATGATCTTCTGCCGCACGGTTCGAGCCTATCGAGCGGGCTCGGGTCGGTGAGCGCCCGGGCTCGAGCGCCGGTTCCTGCAGCGTCGCGCCGGCGTGTCCTGCATCGGTCCGCCGGAGTTCGTGGCGTGGCGGCCGTCGATGTGCCGGTGGTCGCGCCAGAGCCGATGGCCGTTCGGGCCGCGCGGAGTGATCAGACACGGCGCAGCGGCGCCGGCGCCGACCAGGTCGGCCGGTCGCACCCATAGCGGCGCGCCGGGGCTGGGTAGTCGGGGTACTCGGCGAGCGCCGGAGTGGCGGTGACGAGGTTGCCGTGCGTGACAACGCTGTGCCGATCCGGTTCGGCGGCCGCGGGATGCCGCGGTGTGCGTTCGGGTGCGGCGAGCAGCCAGGAGGCGGTGCGCGCCAACGACACCCGCACATCGCGACCCACACCGTCGGCGGCACGGGCGACGAGCGCGTCGATCACCCCGGCGGCGAGTAGATAGCCGGACGCGTGGTCGAGCGCCTGGGCCGGTAGCGCGCTGGGCACGGCCGGCGCGCCTTCGATGATCGCGATACCGGTCGCCGCCTGCACGATGCTGTCGAAGCCGCGCCGTATGCCCCACGGTCCGACATCGCCCCACGCGCTGACCCGGCCGTGCACCAGCCCGGGCCGGATCGTCAGCCCGGCATGTTCGAGCGCACCGGGCCGGTAACCGGTGACCAGCACATCGGCGGTGTCGAGCAGGGCGTCGATGCGGGCCCGGTCGGCGCGCAGGTCGAGCACGGTGGTGCGTTTGCCCTGGCAGGTGTCGCGGAACTGCCACGGAATCTCCGGCAGCCCGGGCGGGTCGATGCGCAGCACATCGGCGCCGAGCAGCGCCAGGGTGCGGGTCGCGACCGGACCGGCGATCACCCGGGTCATATCGAGCACCCGGATGCCGCGCAGCGGCTGGAACGGCGTCGCACCATCGGGCAGCCCGAGGCCGCGGGCATCGGCGCGGGCCGTCGTTGCCACCAGCGGGCCCGCCGCCGCGGCCCGGGCCTGTGGCGTGGCGGCCCATTCGCGTTCGGTGCGCACCCGCACCGCGATGGCGCCGGTGGCGGCGGCAGCGTCCTCGATATCGGTGGCGCGGCTCATCGCGATCTGCGCGACGGCGAGGTCGAGGGGTGCGTCGGCGGGCAGGTTCAGCGCGGCCAGCAGCCGGGCGCGGTGGTGCGGATAGTTGGCGTGGGTGCGGACCCAGCCGTCGAAGGTCGGGAAGAAGCCCGACAGGTCGGCGAACATCGCGACCGGCGCACCATCGATGCGCAGCAGTCGCTCGCTGGCGAAGGCGGCCGCCACCCGTCGCGGGTCGATTCGGTGATGCACGGGATCGAGTCCGCGGGCACGGCGCAGCCGGTTCGCCGCACCGATGACGGCACCGATCGCACCCGACGCCAGCCCCGCCACCGGCAGCGTCGCCGCGAGATCGGGCCCGAAATCCGGAGCGGGCGGCACGAATCGATCCTCGATACCGACACCTACCTGGTAATCACGGACCAGCCGTTCGTGCACGCTCACCGCACCCAGCGTAATAGCCGTCGACGGGAACGGATTCCGACGTGAGCAGGACCATCACGCCGGCCGCGCGGACGCGTTTTGCGGCCGCGGCCGAGCCTGATTCACCAGGGGGAGGGCCGGTAATCCTTGAGGAAGCAGCCGAACAGATCGTTGCCCTGCTCGCCCTGCACGATCGGGTCGTAGACGCGCGCGGCACCGTCCACCAGATCCAGTGGGGCCCGGAAGCCTTCGTCGGCCAGCCGCATCTTGGTGTAGTGGGGGCGCTCGTCGGTGATCCAGCCGGTATCGACGGCGGTCATCAGGATCGAATCGGTCTCGAACATTTCGCGGGCGCTGGTGCGGGTCAACATGTTCAGCGCCGCCTTGGCCATATTCGTGTGCGGATGGCCCGGGCCTTTGTAGGCCCGGCTGAACTGGCCCTCCATCGCCGAGACGTTGACGATGTACTTGCGCCGCGCCTGCGCCGCCGCCATCGCCGGCCGCAGCCGCGACACCAGGATGAACGGCGCGACCGAATTGCACAGCTGCACCTCGAGCAGCTCGGTCGGATCCACCTCGCCGACGGTCTGCACCCAGCTGTTGGTGTGTGCGAGGTCGGGCACCAGCCCACCGGCGTCGATGGCGACACCGCGGGAAATGCGGTCGGGCGTGGCCGAACCCGCCACCAACGCCAGCTCGGCGACGTCCGCGGCGGACAGCGTCGGGGTCAGTGAGGCGGTGAGCGCGCTGGGGTGGGCCTGCATGGTCTTGCCGAAGGTGACCACATCGGGCAGCTCACCGGCCGGCAGCGGCATGGATTCGGCCTCGACCAAGGCGCTGTAGGCCCCGGCCGAGCGGCGCACGGTCTGGGCGGCATTGTTGATCAGGATGTCGAGCGGGCCCTGCGCGGCGACGTCGTCGGCGAGGGCCACCACCTGCGCCGGATCGCGCAGGTCGATGCCGACGATGCGCACCCGGTGCAGCCAGTCGGCGCTGTCGGGCTGGGCGGCGAAGCGCCGGATGGCGTCGTTGGGGAAGCGGGTGGTGATGGTGGTGTGCGCGCCGTCGCGCAGCAACCGCAGCGCGATGTACATGCCGATCTTGGCGCGGCCACCGGTGAGCAGCGCCCGCCGGCCGGTGAGGTCGGCGCGCGCGTCGCGGCGGGCATGGCTGTCGGCGGCGCAGTCAGGGCACAGCTGGTGGTAGAAAGCGTCGACCGTGGTGTAGCGCTCCTTGCAGATGTAGCAAGGCCGGGGCCGGATCAGGGTGCCCGCGCTCGCGCCGGTGGCAGACGAGCTGATCGGGATGCCCGCGGTCTCGTCATCGATGCGCTGCGGCGAACCGGTGGCGGTGGCGGCGACCACCGCACGGTCGGCGGCCGAGACCGCGTCCCGGGCCGCCGCGCGACGACGCTGCTTGAGCTTTTTGAACATGTGCCCGACCGCGCGCTGCACCGCCACCGAATCCGGATGATCCTTGTCGAGCTGTCCGGCCTGCTCCAGGACCCGCAAACAGGTGGCGAGCGCGTCCGGATCGATCGTGGTTTCGGCCATCGGAGCTGGAATCATCCTTCATGAGCTGGGCGAGTATCGCGCCCATTGTCGCAAACGGGCCGCCGTGACCGGCCGCTCACCTCCACCGTGACCGGCCTGCCCGCGTTGCGCCTCAGTCGCGCAGCGCGGCCATCGTCGACTTGGCGGCCTCGGTCAGGTTGTCGATGACCTCCGACTCCGGCAGCACCTTCGCCTTCGGTTTCGACGACGACGACGTCGACACATACTGCGACCAGGTGAAGTGCCCGACCACCCACCCGTCACGGACCCGGATGGTGATCGTGGGGGAGGGATCGCCGGCTTTGCTCGGCTCGACGGCCACCCAGGCCTCGTCACCCAGGCCGGAGATCTTCTCCTTGCGGCCGTCGCCGCTGGAATCCGACCGCGAGTTCTCCCACGTGTCGAAGCCCGCGGTGAACTCCGGACTCGGATCGGTCTTCTTATGAATGGTGACGCCGGAGTACATGTAGGCGTCCTCGTAGTCGTCGTCGGACACACCCTGCGGCAGGAACCGCTGCGCGCAGAACATGGAGTCGACCGCGGCGTGCTCGGAGCCCTCGAAGTTCGGGTAATCGTCCTTGCCGGTGGAGGACTTGCGGGAGACCGTGTAGCCGGCGTCGGTGAACGGGGAAGTGTCGGAATCCTGGCAGAAATCGTCAGAATAGGTGTAACCGCGCAGATCGGGCTCGCCCGGCGCGACACCGGAGGAACTGCCGCCGCCGAAGCCGCCGAACGCGAGCACCGCGCCGCCCCACACCACCGAGGCGACCACGATGCCGCCCAGACCCCACAGCCAGCCCTTGCCGGCGAGACCCGACGAGGCCGGGCCGGTGGGGCCGTAACTCGGTGCGGGCTGCGCGAATCCCGGTGCACTCGGCCCGAAACCGCCCGAGGGGAAGCCTTGCTGTCCGAAGCCCTGAGCCTGTGACGCCTGGCCTTCCGGAGCGAAACCCTGACCCTGCGGTGCGAACTGACCCTGCGGCGGGAAACCTTGGCCCTGCGGTGCGTAACCCTGGTGCTGGGCGCCTTGACCTGGCGCGACGTTCTGGCCGTGCGCACCCTGATCCTGGGGCGCGAAGCCCCGACTGGGGGCGCCGCCTTGACCCGGCGCGAAGTTCTGGCCGTGCGCACCCTGATTCTGCGGCGCGAACCCCTGGCCGGGGGCGAAGCCGTGACCCGGGACGCCGGGCTGGGCGTACCCCGGGCCGGGCTGTTGCGGCGACGACGGGTACCCGGGCTGTGCGAATCCCGGTGCGGACGGCGGTGCGGCCGGGGCGAATCCGCCCGGCGGCTGATCGAAGGACCGCAGCTGGGTCGGATCCTGCTGCGGGTCCGACGGATTGGGCTGGCGCAGGACCGTCGGATCCGAGGGCGCCACCGGCTGCTGCGGTGCACCGCCGGTCGACTGCGGCTGATCACCTTGCGCGCCCGGCTGATTCGAAGAGTCCCCCGATGTCGTCATGGCGGGGAACGTACCATTGCGGCCCCCTGACCGGCCATTCGAGCCCGCTACGTGACCCGCAGTTCCTCGGCCAGTCGCGCGCGCCCGGACTCGTCACCACCGGCCGACTCGGCATGGGTCCCGGTCTCCGTCGCGGTGCCTGCAGGCTCGGTCATCACCGGCAGCGCGGCAAGCCGGCGGCGATCCTCGTCGGACAGGGCGGTGGCGAGCGGGATCACGGCCTCCCACTGGCCGGCGGCTCCGGCTCGGCGCAGCAGATCGTCGAGCCGGTCATCGGGTTCGGCGGCGACCCGGCCGGCGACGAAGGCCAGCGGCTCGGCGGGCAGGTTTCCGGTCAGCGGCAGCAGATCCAGCCACAGCCCCTCGTGCAGCGCGGTATCGACGCAGGCGGCGAGGAACTGCTCGTCGTGCACGGCGGGCCGGGCCGCCAACTGGGCGAGCGTGCCGGGACTCATGGCGCGAGTGACCGGGAGCAGGGTCGCCAGCGCATCGAGTTCCACTGCCGCCGCGACGAGACCGTCGAGCACCTCGTCGCCGAGCTCGGCGCAGATATCGCCGAGGCGGCGCTTGTTGGCATCGTTAACCGTGGCGAGCAGGTCCAGGCCCTGGGCCCACAGCTGATCGGTGTGCGCCGCGCGGATGATGCCGGGCAGCCGATCGGCGACGATCCCCATCAGCGTGTCGATCGAGCTCTTGTCCTCCATCAGGAACCCGATACGCAGCAGATCGGCGTCACCGGTCACGGCCGCCGCCGCACGCAAGGACGGTTCGGGCACCACGCCGACGAAACGGCCCATCGTGACGTGCTCGTCGCGCGCGAGCAACTCGGTCGCGACCGCTGCCACCTGCCGCGGCGGAACCTGCGCGATCACCGCGGCCGTGCGCCGCGGATCCAGCGCGATGGCGGCCTCGGCCAGGAACGGCGCGGGCAGGGCCGCCGCGATCTCCACAGCGCGACGCGGTTCGACCGAGGCGGCGACGGCCGCGCACAGCACCGGCCCGAAGGCGCGGGTGGCGATCTTCGCACTGATCGCCACCGGCACCAGATTCGCCGCCGCGGCCACCCGGGCGAGCTTGGACCGGCCACGATCGAAGAGCAGGTCGGTGCTGCGGTCCCGGAATTCGCGGATCGCGGCAGGCGGCAGGTCGACCAGAAAGTCGAGTTCCTCGGCCCGCACGCCCAGCAGCCGGGCCAGTTTGGTCGTCTCGGCGAGCGCGAGCAGATGGTTGCTCACAGCCCCAGCGCCTTCTTCACCGCGGGCCGCATCAGGCGCGGGATCAGCGCCAGCCCCGACTCGAACGCCTCCCGCATCTGCCGGGACCGCTGCTCGGAGGCCGCGCGCAGCATCCGGTCGAGTTCGGTGAGCTGGGCGTCGCTGAGCCGGGCGAACTCCGCGGGCAGGGGAGCGCCGAGGGTTTCGGACAGGGTGTCGGCTGCGGTGGTCATGATGCCTTTCGTGGCGAAGGAGGACGGCCTGCGCTGCTATCGAGTGTTGCCGACGATGGGATCGCTGTCGGCGCGCAGATCACTGACGAAATTGGCGATCGCCTCGCCGACCAGCAGCGGCTCGGTCACCGGCAGCCAATGGTTGGCAGGCAGCGTGTAGCACCACAGCCGATCCACCCGCGCCTGCACGGCCGCGCGCACGCCGGGCCGCGCGGCCGGGTCGGCGGCATCCAACAGCAACTGCACAGGCACCGCGGTGTGCTGATCGCGCGGATGGCGCAGATGGTGTCCGAGATTGGCGCGGACGATGCGCGCCCCCGCGAGCAGATCGGCGCGCCAGGTCGGTGCGATCGGCGCCTGCTGATGGGCGGAGCGGTGGGTGAGTCGGTGCATGCCCGCGCGGACCCGCGGCTGGTAGAGCGCACGGCGCAGCATCGACGGCGAGCTGTGCAGCGTCAGCCGCGCCTCGTCGAGGGCAGAGGCCATCGGTGTGGTCCTGCGGGCGCGCCCACCCGCTGCGCGGCGCTCGAGCGGCGGGGCGGTCGCCAACCGGCGCACCGTGCGTGCCTGCACACGATGCACCGTGCGCCGGGTGCGCTGACGCACTTGATGCAACCACAAGCCGAGATGGTCCAGATGCGGCGCCGAGAGCGCGGTGAACGAAGCGATACGGGTGCTCGCACGCGGATCGAGCACGGCCTCCCAGCCCTGCACCGCGCCCCAGCCGTGCCCGGCCAGATGGACCGGCCGATCCGGAGACACCGTGTCGATCACGGCGTAGATGTCCTCGGCCAGCCGGTCGAGCCGGTAGGCGCCGAGCTCGCGGGGCGCACCCGATCGACCGTGCCCGCGCACGTCGTAGGTGATGACCCGGAATTCGTCGGCGAGGATCGCGGCCACCTGTTCCCAGGCGTGGTGGGTGTCGGAGGCGCCGTGGACGAGGATCAGCGGAGGCGCGCCGGGAGCGCCCCATTCGAAGCCGGCGAGTTCGAATCCGTCGACCGGGATGCGCCAACGGCGGTCGGGGGCGGGCCCGTCCACCGGGTGGCGGCCGGGGTCGCGCGGTTCGGTCATGACGTCACCTCGTTCGTGCGTACTGGCGGTACGGTCGACGATACTGGCAGTACGTCCCGGGGTGAAGCCAGATCCCGCAGGTAGATGCATATGTGTGATGGATCACGTTTACGCTGGCTGTAGCGAGTAAAAGCTTCTCCGCGAGTAGTACGTACCGCGAGTACGTGTATGCTCTGCCGACAGGGTCGGTGGTGTTGCTCGAGGGGTGAACGCCGCCGCACTCGCCAACCTCGAGGTCGCCCGGAGATGAATATCGTGAACCGCAGCACCGTGCGCGCCGCACCGCGGTCGGTCGGCCGCGACGAGATCGTCGACGCGGCCATCCGGGTGATCGACCGGGACGGCCCGCGGCCCAGCATGGACGACATCGCCCGCGAGGCCGGCATCACCAAACCGCGCCTGTACCGGCGTTTCGCCGACAAGGCCGATCTGTTCACCGAGATCGGTGGGCGGATGGCGACATCGGCCTTCGCCGCCGCCGGGAACGACCTGACGCTGGTGCTGCAACCGCCGCGTCAGGCCCTGGCCACCGTGCTGCGCGCCTACGCCGACAGCATCCTCGAGCACCCGAACGTCTTCCGCTTCCTCGGCCAAGCCCAGACCGGCCACGACCGCGACGGCTCGGTGGTCCAGGTCGACCTCGGCCGTCAGGTCGCCGGACGCCTGGCGCGGCAAGCCAGTGCCGTAGCCGAGGCGGTCCCTATCGACGACAGCGGCATCGACTATCTGGCGCGCGCCATCACCGGCGTAGTCGTCTCGATCACCGACCTGTGGCTCGGCGGTGACGACCCGGCCGCAGACGCGGGCGAATTCGTCGATCAGACCACCGAATACGTCTGGGGTCTCATCGACAGCTTCCTGCGTCGCCGCGGGATCCAGGCCGATCCGGCCACGCCCATCTTCAGCACGCTCGCCGCGGTCGACACCGACCGCTGAACTACCCAGATCGCCCCCGCGTAGCCGATCGGTGCGCGGCTTGTTGACAGAATGCCAATAGTGCGCGAATCTGAGGGCGCAAGCCCCGGCGCGGCCGGGTGGGAACGAGCAGAGGATGCGACGATGGCACGCCCGATTTGGAGTGACGACGAGGTCGAAGCGGTGCGGGATCTGGCCCGCAGCTACTTCGAGCGCGAGGTCGTTCCGCACGAGGAGAAGTTCGTCGAGCAGGGCCATCCCGACCGCGAGCTCTACCGCACCGCCGGCAAACTCGGCCTGCTCTGCGCGGCGCTGCCCGAACCGTTCGGCGGTGGTGGCACCTTCGCTCACGAGGCCGCGATCATCGAAGAGCAGGTGCGCGCCGGTGACGGTGCCATGGGCATGCCGGTGCACAGTGCCATCATCGCCCCCTACCTCGCCGAATTCGGTTCCGAGGAACTCAAGCAGCGGGTGCTGCCCCGCGCCGCGAGCGGCGACATGGTGCTCTCGATCGGCATGACCGAACCCGGCACCGGCTCCGACCTGCAGAACATCAAGACCCGCGCGGTGCGTGACGGCGACGACTACGTCATCACCGGTTCGAAGATCTTCATCACCAACGGCTGGCTCTGCGATGGCATCATCATCGCCGCCAAAACCGACCCCGAACAGGGAGCGGCCGGCGTCTCGCTGCTGTTCGCCGAGGTCGGCGACGACACACCGGGTTTCACCCGCGGCCGGATCCTGTCCAAGATCGGCGGCAAGGGCCAGGACACGGCCGAGCTGTTCTTCGACGGCCTGCGCGTCCCGGCGGCGAACCTGCTCGGCGGGGTCGAGGGGCAGGGCTTCTATCAGATGATGCGGATGCTGGCCCAGGAACGGCTGGTCACCGCGATCATGGCGGTCGCGATGATGGAACGCGCCGTCGAGCTGACCGTCGAATACACCAAGGGCCGCGAGGCCTTCGGCAAGCCCCTGTTCGCGATGCAGAACACCAAGTTCGAACTCGCCGAATGCGCGACGCTGGCGCGGGTGAGCCGGGTCTTCCTCGACGACTGCATCGACAAGCACATTCGGGGCGAACTCGATATTCCCACCGCTGCCATGTCGAAATACTGGTTGACCGACCAACTGGGTATCGTGGTTGACCGCTGCCTGCAACTGTTCGGCGGCTACGGCTACATGACGGAGTACCCGATTTCCCAGCTCTACACCGGCGCCCGCGTCCTGCGCATCCTCGCGGGCAGCAACGAGGTGATGAAGGATCTCATTGCGCGATCTCTCTGAAACCCCAGCGTCGGCCACCGACGGGCAACCGCGCCGCCGGCGGCTCGAACCCGATGAGCGCCGGGCCCAGATCCTGGCCCAGGCCATCGAGATGTTCGGCGAGCGGCCGTATGCCGCGGTGTCGACAGCGGAGCTGGCCCAGCGCGCCGGCGTGGCGCGCGGGCTGATCAACCACTACTTCGGCAACAAGCGCGACCTCTACCTCGCGGTGGTGCGCCGGATGGTGACCCTGCCCCGCATCGATGACATGGTCGTGCCCACCGGCACCGAACGCGAACGGGTCGAGGCCAGCGTGCGCTGGTTGCTGGACACCATTTCCGAGCACGGCAGCACCTGGGTGAAGGTCACCAGCCACGAGGGTGTCGGTGACGATCCCGACGTGCAGCAGATCCTGGACCAGGCCGATGACGCCGCCGCCGAACGGCTGCTGCTGATGATCGGCCTGGCCGATTCGGCACACAGTGCGTCCATGCGCGCGATGGTGCGCGCCTACGGCGGACTGGTGAAAGTGGCCGGACGGGAATGGATCACCCGCGGCACACTCACCCGCGACCAGGTGCACGAGCTGCTGGTGGACATGCTGCTGACCTTGGTCGCCGAATCGCTGCCGAAGGTCGAACGCGGCCGCTGACACCCGTCGGCAGGGTAATTGTGCTGTGTTCGTTATGGATACGCCGGGCATGTCGGCTTGCTTTCCGGTAATGCGATCTGCGGCATTCGCAGGACGGTTCGGCGGTGTGGCTCTATCCTTCTCGTGTCGGGGCGGGCCGGATGTCCGGGGTTTCGCACGACGGTGAGTGTGAGAGGGACCCTCGGATGGCAGATTCGCGGCGCTGGGCAGATGAGCGCTGGCCGGAAGTTCGCGACGACAACACCATGACCACTCGCCGTGGTCGCGGGGTGGTCGTCGACGATCCCGACGACGACTACGACCCCGATTGGGTCCGCGCCGAGGAGCCCGGCGCCCGCCGAATCGTCAACCCCTACGCGGTGATCGCGCTGGTCGCGGCCCTGCTGCTGCTGATTCCGGTGGCCATCGTGTTCGGCCTCATCGCCTTCAGCCATCCCCGCGGCCGGGTGATGGCCCTGTTCGCGCTGCTGCTCGGCCTGGCCGAAGCGGCGGTGATCGCGGCCTTGCTGGTGCTGCCGGGCGACCTGCTGTCCGACGTGGTTTCGCGCGCGGAAGAACTCGCCTCCACCCAGACCTCCCAGACGGTCTGGGCCACACAGGCTTCGGCCACCGGCCCGGCAGGCAACGCGCCATCGGAGCCGGCCGGTGCGCCCGAAGCGAGCACCGGCGCATCGGCGTCCGGCGCCGAACCCACCGGACCCGCGGCACCGACGGCCACGCTGCGCACCGCCTGCCCGGAGGCCGGTCTCATCGGTACCGCCGCCGACGGTTCGACGCTGCTGTGCTTGACCGCGGCCACCTCCAGCACCGGATTCCAGTGGAAGGGCCCGTACACCATCTCCGAGGTCGTCGGCGAGGGCGGCACCAGCTGCGATCCGGACGCCGCGGCGACCGCGCGCACCGCCGATGGCCGCGCGCTGGTGTGCGAAGGACAGGGCCGGGGCGCTACCTGGGTGCTCTGGACGAGCTGATCGCCGGGCGGCGGCACGGCCGACCGCATGTCCGAATGTGACAGACAATCGTCATTGCCGTCATCGCCGGGCGCGGGTGAGGATGGGTGCGTGCCCCATTCCCACCGAGTCGTCATCGCGGTCTTCCCCGAGGTCGACCTCCTCGACGTCACCGGCCCGGCCGAAGTGTTCGCGCTGGCCAACCGGGAGACCGCGGGTCGCGCCGGCTACGAGGTCCGGCTCGCGGCGCCGGCCGCCGGCCCCGTCACCACCTCGGCCGGGGTACGGGTGCTGCCCGACCTGACCTTCGACGAGGTCGGCGGCCGGGTCGACACCCTGCTGGTGCCCGGCGCGGTCGAGATGACCGACGGCGGTCCGCTGGCCCGCATCGATTCCGACGTGGTGGCATGGCTGCAAGCGACCGCCCCGCACGCGGCGCGCGTGGCGTCGGTCTGTGTCGGCGCGCATCTGCTCGCCGCGGCCGGGTTGCTCGACGGGAAGACTGCCACCACGCATTGGTCGACCGCCGCCCAGCTCGCCGCTCGGCATCCGGAGATCATTGTCGATCCGGATCCGATCTTCGTGCGCGCCGACCGGGGCCGGTTGTGGACCGGCGCCGGCATCAGCGCCTGCCTGGATCTGGCGCTGGCCCTGGTCGCCGAGGATCTGGGCGAGCAGGTCGCGTTGGCCGTGGCGCGCCAGCTGGTCATGTTCCTGAAACGGCAAGGCGGGCAGAGCCAGTTCTCGGTCCCGTTGAGCCGTCCCGCACCCGCTCGTCGCGATATCGATGAGCTGCGGCTGTGGATCGCCGAGCACTACGACGAGGACCTGTCCACCGAGGTGCTCGCCGCCCGGATGCGGTTGAGCGAACGCCATTTCGTGCGGGTGTTCACCGCCGAGATGGGCGTCGGGCCCAGCGCCTACGTCGAGGCGACCCGGGTCGAGGTCGCCCGGCGGCTACTCGAAACCACCGACCGCAGCCTCGGCCAGATCGCGGCCGATTCCGGGCTCGGCTCGGTGGAGACCTTGCACCGGGCCGTCAAACGTCAGCTCGGCACCACCCCGGCGGCCTATCGCCGCCGCTTCCGCACCACGACGGCCTGAGCCCGGTCGCCCCCAAACCTCCCTCGGCACCCCCGCCGGGAGGAACTTCGTCATGCCCACCTCCCGTTGAAAGGCAGTTCCATGACCACGATTCAGTCGTCGGCTTCCCTGCGCACCGTCGTCGGATTGGACGATTCGGCACCGCGATTGCGCGAGTCCGCCCTGATCATGATCGACTACCAGAACACCTACCGCACCGGCGTGATGGCACTGGTGGGCGCCGAGCAGGCGCTGGCGGCGGGCGCGCGGCTGCTGGCACGGGCTCGCGCCGCCGGGATTCCCATCGTGCACATCGTCAATGACGGTGGCGTGGGCACGCCGTACGACATTCGCGCCGAGATCGGCGCCATCAGCGGCGAAGTCGCGCCCGCCGACGGTGAGCCGATCGTGGTCAAACAGTTCCCGAACGCTTTCCACGCCACCGAACTGGAACAGACGTTGGGTGATTCGGGGGTCGAGCCTGGCGCCGACCTCGTGCTGGCCGGGTTCATGACGCATATGTGCGTCGGCCACACCGCGCAGGGCGCGTTCAACCTCGGCTACCGCCCGACGGTCGTCGCCGAAACCACCGCGACCCGTGCCCTCACCGGGCCGGATGGTGGCGTCGTGTCCGCTGCCACCCTGCAGACCGCGGCCTTGACGACAATCACGGATCTGTTCGGCGTCGTCGTCCCCACCGTGGACGCCCTTCCGGAGTGAACAGGTGCGGGGTGCGGTGAGCCCAGGCTCGTCGCACCCCGGTAGCGCTCCCTACTGCCTGATTCCCGGCGCAGCGGCGCCACAGCACTCAGTCGGCCTTCCTGGCACGACTCGGCTGCACGCGCGGCGGCTCGTTGGGCATCTTCGGATACTGCGGCGGCCACGGCGCGTCCATCAGACCCGAGGCCATATCCCGCTCCGACATCTCCAGTAGCGGTTCGATCGACTGCGGCGGCCGGTCGGCCCACGGGTCACCGCGTTCGGCCAGCCGCGCCGGCACGGTGGCGATGGTCAGCTCCTCCGGCACCACGGTGTCCAGCTCGTCCCAGGAGATCGGCGTCGACACCTGGGCGCCGACTTTGGGCCGCACGCACCAGGCCCCGAAAACCGTTTTGTGCGGGGCGTTCTGGTTGTAGTCGACGAACACGCGGCTGCCGCGTTCTTCCTTCCACCAGTGCGCGGTGATCTCCTCCGGATGGCGTCGCTCGAGCTCACGGGCCAGCGCGACCGCCGCCGCCCGCACCTGGTAGCCGTCCCAGCGCGGTTGCAGCGCCACATACAGGTGCAGCCCGCGCGAGCCGGAGGTCTTGACGCGGGCGTCGATCCCGAGTTCGGTGCACAGTTCGCGGGTGCGCAGCGCCGCCGCGCGCAGCTCGTCGAAGCCGATGCCGGGGGAGGGGTCGAGGTCCACCCGCAGTTCATCGGCGATGTTCAGATCGTCGACGTGGTTGGGCCACACGTGGAATCCGAGGCAGCCCTGATTCACCGCCCACAGGATGTGCGCCAGATCGTGGGCGACCAGCGCGTCGCTGGTGGTGCCGTTGGGGGTGGTGACCTCGACGGTGTGCAGCCAGTCCGGCGCGGATTTCGGCACCCGCTTCTGGAACCAGGATTTGCCCGAGGCGCCGTCGGGATAGCGTTCCAGCAGCAGCGGCCGATTGCCGATGACGCCGAGCAGCGGTCCGGCCACGGCCTGGTAGTAGTGCACCAGATCGAGTTTCGTCTCCCCGCGCTTGGTGAAATACACCTTGTCCGGGTTGGAGATGGTGAGGGCGCGGCCGTCGACCTCGATCTCGACCGAGTCACTCATCGCGCCACCTCGGAACCGAAGATCGCGGCCAGTTCGGCCGGAGCCACCTCGTCGAGCTGGCCGTAGGTGCACGATTCCGGTGTGCGGTCGGTGCGGAACCGCACCAGCCTGCCGCCGTGCCGGAACCGGCCCGACTGCACATGCTCATAGCGGACCTCGGCGACGAGTTCGGGTCGCAGCGCCTCCCAGGACAGATCCTTGCCCGCGCTCCAACGGCTCATCCCGCCCGGCATCTTGCCCTCGGCCGAGGCCTGCGCGGCCGCATCGGCCCAGTTGCGCCACGGATGGTTGTCCAGCGCGCCCTCCCGCCACGGCTCGAGCTCGTCGACGAGCTCTTTGCGCCGGGCGGCGGTGAAGCTGCTCGCGACCCCCACATGATGCAGGTTGCCCTCGTCGTCGTAGAGCCCCAGCAGCAGCGAACCGACCCCTTGACCGTCCTTGTGCCAGCGGAAACCGGCCACCACACAATCGGCGGTGCGCTCGTGTTTGACCTTGAGCATCACCCGCTTGTCCTGCTGATACCGCTGATCGTCGGCCTTGACCATCACCCCGTCGAATCCGGCGCCCTCGAAGCGGGTGAACCAGTCCTCGGCGACATCGGGGTCGGCGGTGATGGGCGTCAGGTGCACCCGCGCGAGTTCGGTATCGAGGATGGTCTCGAGCAGCCGCCTGCGTTCCCGGAACGGCTGGCCGGTCAGATCGTCGTCGCCGAGCGCGAGCAGATCGAACGCGACGAAACTCGCGGGGGTTTCGGCGGCGAGTTTGGCCACCCGCGAGGCCGCCGGATGCAGCCGCAACTGCAGGGTGTCGAAATCGAGGCCGGCCTCGGTGACGATGACGATCTCGCCGTCGACCACGCACCGCGGCGGCAGCGCGTCCTTCAGCAGCTCGGCGACCTCGGGAAAGTACCTGGTCAGCGGCCGGTCATTGCGCGAGCCGAGCTCGATGTCGGGCCCGTCGCGGAACACGATGCACCGGAACCCATCCCATTTGGGTTCGTAACTCAGGCCGGGCTCACGCGGTACCGCGGGGGCGGATTTGGCGAGCATCGGCCGCACGGGTGGCATCACCGGTAGGTCCACGCGATCCTCCTCGGAGTCGGTCCTCACCGATGTCGACGTCGCGACCGACGGGGATTCATCGGTGGGGCGATCGTATGCGGTGGCACCGACACCATGCGGGATCCACGAGCACAACGACGAGCGTGGCTTACGCGGCCCGTGTGGTCAGTCGTCGAGCCAGCCGTGTTCGCCGGCGAAGGCGGTGAGCCGTTCGCGGATGGTGATGATCTCACCGGCGGTGAGCGCCGGGCTCGCATCCAGCAGCAGCTCGGTGACCAGCCGGATGTGCTCGGCGGCGCTGAGCACCACCACCCCGGCCCGGTCCTTGGTGCGGCCACGGGGAGCGGGCCCGACCGCGCCGCCCGCGGCGGCCAGATTGACCGCCTTGGGCCCGCGGTCACCCTCGGTGATCTCGAATTCGAACACCCGCCCCTGGCGCAGTTCGTCCTCGTCGAGACCGATGTCGTTGACGTGCACGAACACATCCGGTCCACCGTCTTCGGGACGAATGAAACCGAATCCGCGCGAGCTGTCGAACGACACCAATTTCCCGATGGCCACCACACCCGCTCCTCGTCGCCGACGCTACCGGGCCACTTTAACCCGCATTTTCTCCATCGTTGGAGGAAAGCGCCTTTTGCAGCGAAGAGAACACCGTCAGGCCCTGACCGACCATCCCGTTGACCAATTCGCTGACCCCGTCGGGACCGTTGAGCACGGTGAGGTTGGCGTTGGACAGCCCGTGCGAGGCCTGGCGCACGATCTCGGGAAGTTGCTCGATGAGCAACTGGTCCAGCGCGATCCGGTTGTTGGACGCCGCCGCCTCGGCCTGGATCCTGGTGCGATCCGCCTCGGCCTCGGCCAGGATGCGCACCCGCTCCGCCTCGGCCGCGGCCGGCTTCACCACCTCGGCCTGCAACTGCTGTTCACGCAGTTCGGCTTCCTTACGGGCCTGTTCGGCCTTGGCGATCAGCACTTCCTGCTGGGCCAGCGCCTGCGCCAGCGGACCGGCCGCGGCCGCCTCGGCCTGGGCCTTGTCGATATCGCGCTGGTACTGGGCCTTGAGCAGCGCGGTCTCCCGCTCGTATTCGGCCTGGCGGCGCAACGATTCCTGCTCGGCCTCCGCCGAACGCTGCGCGGCCTGCGACTGCGCGATGTGCGCGTCGCGCTGCACGGCGGCATTGTGCGGTGCGGCCAGCGCGGAGATGTAGCCGAGGTCGCCGTCGTCGATGGACATGATCTGGAACGAGTCGACCCACAGCCCGATGTTGCTCATCTCGACCTTCGACGCCACCAGCACCTCATCGGCGAGGCGCTGACGTTCGCGGATGATCTCCTCCACCGTCATCGAACCGACGATGGAACGCAGGTGACCGGAGAAGATCCGGCCGGTCAGCATCGACATCTCGCGTTCCTGCTCGGACAGGAACCGTTGCGCGGCATTGACGATCGAGGGGGTGTCGTTGGCGACCTTGAACGCGATGACCGCCCGCACATCGAGCTGGATCGCCTGCTTGGTCTCGCAGCGTTCCTTGATCTCGGCCTCGAACATGGCCAGCGACAGATACCGCACCTTGCGGAAGAACGGCACCACCCAGGCCCCGCGGCCGATGATCACCTTGAACGGCGTGTTGTCCTTGCTCTTGGCGCCGCTGACCAGCATCGCCTCATCCGGATCCGGCACATGGTAGCCCAGCACGTCTGTCTCCCTTGCTGTTTCGAACATCAGTCCAGCGGATCCGGCACGAGCGGAATCCACGGCACCACCTCGGCGATGCGGCCGGAGTCGACAGCGATGATCAGCACGGTCGCCCCGGCCGCGATCGGCTCGGTAGCGCGCGCGATGTAGAGCTCGGTTCCCCCTCGGACGGCGACCAGGACCTCACCCAGCATCCCGGCCCCCCGGATCGGCGACATCAGCGTACCCGTAGAACCCACCACCGCATCGGCCAACGTTCGAAACCTCCTGCGGCCACCTTACGTTCGGGGCCGCCGGTCGGCGCCGCGCCGGTCAGTGCTGATACAGCCCGCGGTAAGCGGTGATCATCGCGACCAGATGATCGACGATCTCGTCACGGTCGGCGCGCAGCGAGCCGTTGAGCCAGGCCGAGAACATGCCGGCATTACCGCTGGCCATGGTGACCGCGGCCAGGCGACGCCGCACCGGATCGTCGATCTGGGAGAACAGATGGTCCTGGATGAGGCGGGTGAACGCGGGCATCACCGCGATGGTGGTCTGGCCCAGCCCGGTGCTGGAATACGGCTCGACCAGGAACAACCGGGATTTGCGCGGATCCTCGAGCACCTTGTCGACCAGCACTTGCGACAGCGCGCGGTCGCGGGAGGGATCGTCGGCCACCGCGAAGGCGGTCATCGGCTCCAGGAATTCCTCGGCCACCTGGCGGTAGAGCACATCGAGCAGTTCGTCGCGGCTGGCGAAGCTCTCGTAGAAGTACCGGTCGGTGAGATTGGCCCGGCGGCACACCGCCCGCATGGTGACCCCGGCTGCTCCGGATTCGCCGATCAGATCCAGCGCCGCCTCCAGCAACGCCGTGCGCCGCACCTGCTTGCGCTCGGTGAGGGTGGTCCCGCCCCAGATCCGGGGTCCGGCGAGTGGATCCGCGTGCGGATGCTCTGAGTCCTGGCCTGTCTGCACCGTTCCACCCTAGTGCGACCGGCCGCACCGTTCGGCCACCCCGCCCGACCCGGCGGCTTCATGCATCGGTAACTACCGGTTAACTCGGCCTCGATACCGTCCACCCGTTATCGAGCGTGTTGGTGAGGTGCAGGTGGTGGACTCCGCTACGAGGATCGGGCCGGGGTGGAGTGCCGACGACCGGCTCGCAACGGGTCCGATCCCGGTACTGCGGCGACCGGGGCAGCCGCTGCCGCCGGTGACCAGACCGCCGGTGCTGATGCGCCGTCCGCGTCCGGCGCACCTGCCACTGGCTCCGGCCCAGGAGCGGATGTGGCACGCCGCGCGCGCCGGTCGCTCGGCGGACTGGAACGTGGCGCGCGCGGTCCGCATCCGCGGCGCCGCGATCGATGTCGACGCACTGGTCGCCGCGATCGGTGACGTGGTCGCCCGGCACGAGCCGCTGCGCAGCCGCTTCCCGGCCACCGAACACGGGCCCGCCCAGCTCGTCGTCCCGATCGCGGACGCGGCGCCGGATGTGCGGGTGTGCCCGGTGTCCGAACACGATCTGCAGGTCCGGCTGGCCGAGTTCGCCGGCCGTGAGTTCGACCTCGCGGTCCATCTGCCTCTGCGGGCCCGGGTGTACCTGCTGGGCCCCGACGATGTGGTGCTGCTACTGGTGGCCCATCACATCTGTCTCGACGGCCGCTCGATCGCGCCGCTGTTGCGCGATCTCGGCTCCGCCTACACCGCCCGCGCCCGCGGCCGGGCCCCGGTCTTTCCGCCGCTGCCGGTCGACTACGCCGACTACACGATGTGGAAGCATGCCCAGCTCGGCGACTACGCCGACGAGTGGAGCCGAGCCACCCAGCAACTGCGCTACTGGGCGAACACACTGGCGGGGCGGCCGTCGATGCTGGATTTCCCACTCGACCGGCCACGTCCGGCCGTGCCGTGCGCGGACGGCGCCTCGATCGCCGTGGCCTTTGCGCCCGCGGTGCACGCGGCCCTGCTCGAGCGTGCGCAGCGGGGGCGAGCGAGCCTGTTCATGGTGTTGCAGACGGCGTTCGCGGTGTGCGTGGGCTGGTTCGGGCGCAGCGCCGACGTCACGGTGGCGACGGCGGTGCACGGGCGCGATCACCGTCTGCTGGACGATCTCGTGGGCAATTTCGCCGATGACGTACTGCTGCGCATCCGCCTGGACCGCGCCGCCGATATGGACGAGCTGATCGATCAGGTCCGCCGGGTGGCGCTGGCCGCGTTCGCCCACCCGGACACACCGAACCCGCGGCTGAAGCGGTGCCTGCTGGAGGACACGCGCACCCCGCTGTTCCAGGCCACGTTGATCCTCGAGCGCGCGGCCGCCGCACCCGAACCGCCGAACGATCCCCGGTCGACGGTGACCGAGGTGCCGGTCGGCGCGCCGCGCGCCAAACACGATCTGGAGTTCGGGCTGGTCGAACGCTACGACGAGCACGGAGCGCCGGCCGGTGTAGACGGGGTGTTCCTCTACCCCACCGCGCTGTTCGATCCCGGCACCGCCGAGTCGTTCGTGGCCCGGTTCGACGCCGTCGTGCGCGCGCTGGCCGACGGTTATCGGGGTCCGGTTCGCGCCGTCTTCGACCATGGGTGATCGGCCGGGCGCTCGCCGCCGGTTCAAACGTATTGCCGCATCGGCGGTTTCGAAACCGTAACGCCCAGTCGGTTCCGGTCGGTACGTTGGATGACGTCCAACAGTGCGGGTACGAGCGGAAAGGACCCGGCCCCTTGGCATTCGGCGTGCTGGTCCTATCGGATCGAAGAGATCGTTGCGAGCGCACCGGGGTGCGCGCCGAGTCGGCCGGGGGTGTGTGATGTTCACCCGCTGGGGGGAGTTGGTGTTCCGGCTGCGGTTCGCGGTCCTCGTGGTGGTGGGCGCGGCGATGCTCGGCCTCGGCGTCGCCGGCATCGGCCTCGACGATCATCTGACCTCGGGCGGTTTGGACGACCCGACCTCGGAATCGGCGGTGGCGGCCCGATTGTCGGACCGCGCGTTCGGGCGCAACCACGACGTCGACGTGGTGGTCCTCTATACCGCGCCCGACGGCGCCACCGTCGACGATCCGTGGTTCCGTGGTCGCGTGGTGGACAACCTCAACCGCCTGCCCCGCGAACACCCCGACGAGATCCTCGGCATCAACGCCGCCTACTGGCCCACCGAGACCGGCAAACTGAGCGGCCCGCAGGCCGCCACCGACGACCGCAAACACGCCGTCGCCGCCATCGCCGTCCGCGGCGAGACCGACACCGAAATGGTGCAGAACTACCGGAAGGTCAAGGACGCCTTCGCCATTCCCGGTATCGAGGTGCAGGTGGGCGGCCTGCAAGCGGTGGCGGGGACCTTGAACGACACCGTCGCCCACGACACCCGGCGCCTGGAAATGCTGGCCATCCCGGCGGTGGCGGTGCTGCTGTTCTTCATCTTCGGCGGTGTGGTGGCGGCGGCGTTGCCGCTGATCGTCGGCGGGCTCACCGTCTTCGGCGCCTACGGCATCCTGCGGCTGCTGACCCTGGTCACCGACGTGAATTCCTTCGTCTCCCCGGTGGTCTCGATGATCGGCATCGGCCTGGCGATCGACTACGGACTGTTCGTGGTGAGCCGGTTCCGGGAGGAACTGGCCGCCGGCTACGACACCCGGGCCGCGGTGCGGCGATCGGTGATGACGGCCGGGCGCACCGTGGTGTTCTCGGCGACGATGATCATCGCCAGCCTCGGCGGCATGCTGCTGTTCCCACAGGGTTTCCTGAAATCGATGGCCTACGGCGCCATCGCGACGGTCTCGCTGGCGGCGCTGGCATCGATCACCCTGCTGCCCGCGATGCTCGCGGTGCTCGGGCCCCGAGTTGATCTGCTCGGCTTCGAACGTTTCCGGCGGACCCGGTCGGCGCAGGAGGTGGAGCAGGGATTCTGGGCCCGCAGCACCGACTGGGTGATGCGGCATCCGCGCAAGATCACCGTCGTGCTGTGCCTGGGTTTGCTGCTGTTGATCCTGCCGATGCGCAACCTCGTCTTCGGCGGGTTCAGCGAACGCTATTTGCCGCCGGACGATCCGACCCGGGTGGCGCAGGAGCGGATCGATGAGCTGTTCCCGGTGCGGAAATCCGATCCGCTGGAGCTGATCTTCATCTCCGACAACGGCACCGCGGTGGGCGATCTCTGGGATCAGGCCAATACCGCGCCCGGTCTCGAGGGCAGCTTCGAGGTTCCGTCGCGTTCCACGGTGCAAGGCGATGTCTACCGCACCAAGGCCACCCTCATCGACTCGGCCGAAGCGGGCGAGACCATCGAATACCTGCGCGCCCTCGACCGGCCCGACGGGGTGACCATGCTGGTCGGTGGGGTTCCCGCGATCCAGAAAGACAGCATCGACGCCCTGCTGGTGCGCATCCCGTTCATGGTCGTGCTGGTTTTGCTGGTGACGACGATGCTGATGTTCTTGACCTTCGGCTCGCTGGTGCTGCCGATCAAGGCCGCGCTGATGAGCGCCCTCGGACTCGGCTCCACCCTCGGCATCCTCACCTGGATCTTCCTCGACGGGCACGGCGCCGACCTGCTGAACTTCACCCCGCAACCCATCCAGGCCAATATCCTGGTGCTCATCATCGCCATCATCTACGGCCTGTCCACCGACTACGAGGTGTTCCTGCTCTCACGCATGGTGGAAGCCCGCGCCCGCGGCGCCACCACCGACGAGGCCGTGCGGACCGGCACCGCGCACACCGGGCGCATCATCACCGCCGCCGCCCTGATCCTGCTGGTCGTGACCGGCGCGTTCGCCTTCTCCGATCTGGTGATGATGCAGTACATCGCCTTCGGCATGATCGCGGCGCTGATCATCGACGCGACCGTGCTGCGCATGATGCTGGTACCGGCCACGATGACACTGCTGGGCGAGCGCTGCTGGTGGGCGCCGGCATGGATGAAGCGGTGGCAACAGCGGATCGGGCTGGGGGAGCCGTCATTGGCCGATGAACCGCCGCAGCCGAGTGCTGTCGGACGGGGGTGAGGGTTGGTGAGGCCAATGCTGCGGTGGTCACTGTCGCTTAGACTCCGACAGTGCCGTGGCCGGTGCCCGGTGGCCCGGCGAGAAGCGAGGTAAACGGTGAGTGCGGTGGATCGGTGGCTGATAGCGCGTAGTGCCGACTTACGGCCCACACCGGCGGATCGGGTGCTGCGCAAGCTCAGCCGGGCGGCCGACCGCAACCTGCTGTGGGTGGGCCTGGCGGCGGCGATGTACCTGACCGGCGACCGCGCCCAGCGGCGGGCCGCGGTGCGCGGGGCGCTGTCGGTCGGGTTGGCCAGCGGTATCGCCAACGGGATCGCCAAGCCGATGTTTCCCCGGCGCAGGCCACCGGACGCGTCGGTGCCGTTCGTGCGCAGGCCGGTCAAACCGCCCTATTCGTCGTCGTTCCCGTCCGGGCATTCGGCCTCGGCCGCTGCGTTCGTCACCGGTGTCGCGCTCGAAGACCGGCGCGCGGCCGTCGCGGTGGCGCCGGTCGCGGTGGCCGTCGGCTACTCCCGCGTCCATATCGGTGTGCACTGGCCCTCCGACGTCCTCGCCGGCGCGATGCTCGGCTCGGCGCTGGCGCTGGCCACCCGGCGCTGGTGGGCGGTGCGGGCGGGTGAACCGGCCACCATGGGGCCCACCGAATCCACCACACCGCTGTCGGACGGCAAAGGGTTGCTGCTGGTGGTCAACCGCTCCTCGGGGCTCGGCAACGGCGACCCACTCGAACCGATCCGCGAGAAGGTCCCCGCGGCGCAGATCCTCGAACTCGACCCGCGTGCGGACCTCGACGCGCAGATCGCCGCGCAGATCGCGGCCGGCGGGGTGGTGGCGCTGGGCGCCCTCGGCGGTGACGGCACCGTCTCCGGCGTCGCCGAAGCCGCGGTCCGCCACGATCTGCCGCTGGCCGTGTTCGCCGGCGGCACCCTCAACCACTTCGCCCGCGACCTCGGCGTCGACGATGCGGCCGCGACGCTGGCAGCGCTGGAATCAGGCGAGGTGATGCGCACCGATATCGCCCGGGTGCGTTTCGGCGGCGACGGTGAACGCACCTTCGTCAATACCGCCAGCCTCGGCGGCTATCCGGATTTCGTGCGGTTGCGCGAAAAGCTGCAATCGCGGCTCGGGAAATGGCCGGCCGCGGCCGTCGCCCTGCTGCGGGTGCTGTCACGGGCACAGCCGCTGCACGCGATCATCGACGGTGAGCGCGTGGAGATCTGGATGCTGTTCGTCGGCAACGGCACCTACCTGCCCGGCCACCAGATCCCCACCGCACGCCCGCGCCTGCACGGCGGCACCCTCGACGTGCGGTACCTGCGCGCGGACCTGCCGCTGTCGCGGACCCGGCTCATCTGGTCGACCATCACCGGCAGCCTGGAACATTCGCACACCTACGTGCACCGCCGGGTGGCGCAGATGCGGGTGCAGGTGGTGGGCTCGGACGTTTCGCTGGCGACCGACGGCGAAGTCAACCATCGCGTGAAAGACCTGACCATCACCAGCGAGGCAGGTGCGCTGGGTGTGTTCCGGCCGTCGGAGACCGGCGTGACCGAGAGCAACGGGCGGCGCTGACCTACACCGGCCTGGCCGCGGGCCCCGCGTGGGTTCGTGCCCGGTGTGGCCCTTCGACATCGTGCCCGGCCCGGCACCGGACCACCACCTCGACCGGTTCGTCGCAGTCGCGATGGTCCACCACGAGCGCAGGTCCTTCGGGGTCGGCGCAGTATCGGTCGCCCCATTGCAGGAGCGCGAGCAGGATCGGATACAGGTCCCGGCCCTTGTCGGTGAGCCGGTATTCGCGCCGGGTCCGGCTGCCCGATTCGCGATAGGGGACCGCCTCGATGACGGCGGCCGTGCGGAGCTTGGCCAGCCGGTTGGACAGCACCGACTCCGAGATACCCGAATGCTGCCGGATCTGTTCGAAGCGGCGCACGCCGTTGAACAGTTCACGCAGCACGATCATCGTCCACCGATCCCCGATCACATCCAGCGTGCGCTGCACCGAGCAGTTGGCGGTACTGAACTCGAGCCACTCCATCGGACCAGCGTATCTGCCTTCGGACTTGACAGTCAGCCGGGCGGAGTGGCTAGCTTTCATATCGAAAGCCAGATTCGACGTCAGGAGCATCGCATGCCGGATTCCGCATCCGCCTCGTCACTGCCGAGCGTGGACCTCACCGACGCCGGCCGGTTCGTCGCCGCGAGCGGATTCGTGATCGAGGAGTTCTCGGGTACGCGCGTGTCGGGACACGTCGACCTCGGCGCCGATCACCACACGCCGTGGGGCGTGGTGCACGGCGGGGTATACGCGACCATCGTGGAGACCGCGGCCAGCATCGGCGCCAGCGCCGCCGTGGCCGACCGTGGCCAATTCGCTGTCGGCGTGCACAACGCGACCGATTTTCTGCGCTCGGCGACCGAATGCCGGGCCGCGGTAACGGCCGAACCCCTCCATCAGGGCCGCACCCAGCAGCTGTGGCAGGTGGTCATCACCGACGAAGCAACCGGCAAGACCCTCGCCCGCGGGCAGGTGCGGTTGCAGAACGTGCCGCTGCCCAACTGACAGCGGCCGTAGCGTCACCGCGACCGCGACACTCGGGGTCTGCCCGCAGCCGGGCAGCCCCCGGGCGTGTCCGTGCGCATAAGGTGGGCGGATGGTGTGGGTGGCGTGCGTGCTTGCGGTGGTGGCGGTGGCGCTGACCTGGTTCGTCCTGCACGGCGACGCCGAGACGGCGGTGGACGTGCCCGTCATGGACTGGGTGGTGGACCACCGCGTCGACGCGCTGACCCCGGTGGCGAAGGTGATCACGCACTCCGGCGGCACCATCGCCATGTGGTCGGCGGCGCTGCTGGCCTGCGCGGTGCTGGCCCGGCGCAGGCAGTGGCCGGAGCTGACGCTGGTGGCGGTGACGGGTGCGGGCTCGGCGATATTGATTCCCCTGCTCAAATCCGTGATCGACCGCGACCGCCCACCGGTGGCGGACCGGCTGGTCACTGTCACCAGCCACTCGTATCCGTCCGGGCACAGCCTCGGTTCGGCGGTCGTGGTCGGCGTCATCGCCGCCGTCGTCATCGCCGGCCTGCACCGCCCCGGCCCCCGCTACCTGGTGGCGGTGGCGGCTGTGGCGTTCGTCGGTGCCGTGGGCCTGTCCCGCATCTACCTCGGCGTGCACTGGCCCACCGACGTCCTGGCCGGCTGGACCATCGGCCTGCTCTGGTTGACCATCATGCTCACCGGCTACACCCGCTACCGCCGAACCCAGCCGCCCGACCCTCGAGATGCGCCGGACCCAACTGTCGCGGTCGGCGCGGAACCAAGTGCCGGTCGCTGACGGACACCCTCGAATCGTCGTAACCATCCGTGCAGACCAGATGATTGCCCGCGCGAGGAGCACGGCGTGGAGGTGAGCGTCGTGACGGAGGATTGAGCCAGCGCCCGCTCTGGGGCGACCCTTTCGCCGGCAGGGATTGCTCTCAGCCCGCGACTGATACGTGCAGCGCCGTGTGCAGCCAGCGTTGTGCGGTGCCCGTTGTATGGGTGGTGCCGAGGATTTCGCCGGTGAGTGCCCAATACCGGCCCGTCACCGGATGGGTGTCGGGGACGCCGATGGCCAACTCGCGGCGGAAGGCCGCGGTGTCGGTGCGGCCGCGGACATCGGCGTGCACGGCGACGAAACGGTCGAGTTCGGGGCCGGGACGCGGTGGGGTGCCTGCCAGGACGTGTGATGCGACGGCCGCATAGGCGTCGGCCAGGCCGAGCAGCAGGGCGCGCCGATCCCGGATCCGGTCGGCCTCGGTGCGCCAGAGCTGCCGGGCGAGCACCTGGCCCAGCTCCGGTGTGCCGACCAGCCGCACGAGTTCGGCGAAAGCGACCACTTGATCCGGCGTCGGATCCGCGGGTATGCGCGGCACATCCATCTCGGCGAAATCATCGAACAGTTCCGGCGGCATGACCGCGAGTAGGCGGCGCCAGAATCCGATGATCGCGCTGCGGGCCGCGGCTCGGTCCGGCACCTGCGCCAGTAGCGCGATCCGATCCGCGCGTTCGGTCGCTGCGGCCTGTTCGATCGCGAGCAGTGCCGCATGCCGCCACGACAGCGCATCGAGTTGGGCGCGCACGTCCGCGCGGGCCTCGGTGATCGCGTCCTCGACGGTCGTACCGCCCGCGACGACCTCGGCGATCTCCGCCAATCCCAGTCCGAGCGTGCGCAATCGGCGGATCGACAGCAAGCGGTCGACCACCGCGGGTTCGAAGACACGATGCCCGCCGGAGGTGCGGCGCGACGGGAGAATCCCCGCATCGCAGTAGAACCGGATGGTGCGCACCGCAACCCCGGTGCGCTGCGAGAGCTCGCCGATGCTCATCAGGTCGCGTGGATGTGTGTCGTACGTCACGTGTGCTTGAACCTCCACCCGGCTGGAGTTCCTACGGTACCGGTGACACCGCAACCAGGAGGAATACCGATGACGCAGGTACCGGCACCATCCGAGGAACAGATCTGGCAGGCGGTCGCCGCCGAGCGCAGGCGACTCATCGAACTGCTCGCCGACTTGCCGGAACAGGCTTGGGATCACGATTCCCTGTGCGAAGGATGGCGGGTCCGCGAAGTCGTCGCGCACGTGGTGATCAGCTCGGAGGCGAAGCTGGGTTGGCTGCTGTGGCAGCTGGTGCGGGCACGCGGGAGCATCGACCGGCTCAACCGTGACACCGCGATTCGCCTCGCCGCCCAGGTCGATTCCGCCGAATTGCTCCGGCGGTTGCGCGCGTGCGCCGACCGCCGCTTCACCCCGATCGGCAGCACCCCCACCGACCGGCTGATGGATCTGCTGGTGCACGGCCAGGACATCACCGTCCCGCTGGGCCTGCGATACGAGATACCGGCGGAACCGGCCCGCTGGGCATTGCACCGGGTCTGGACGATGGGCTGGCCCTTCCACGCGGCGCGCAAGCTCGCGGGCTACCGGCTGACCGCCACCGACACCGACTGGTCGGCGGGCGAGGGCACGCCGATCGCCGCGCCCGCCTCGACGCTGCTGCTGGTGCTCACCGGGCGGACCTCACCGCGAAATCTGGTCGTCGGCTGACCGCGAGGGCCTGCCCGCACCGCGCGTCGGCTCGCCCTCTCAGCCCCCACGCTCCAACGGCAGACCCGCGTCCCGCCAAGCGATCAGCCCGCCGTCGAGACTGTGAGCACGGTGCCCGGCCCGGCGGGTGGTCGCGGCGAAGTGGCGGGACAGGTCGCCGGTGGGGCAGATGAAGACGATCGGGCGGGAGGCCGGGAACGGGGTGCCGTGGGTGAGCAGGTCGGTCAGGTGATCGTCGGGGATGTTGAGGGAGCCGGGGACGTGGCCGATGCGGTAGGCCATCGCACCTCGGGTGTCCACGAGCACCGGGGATTCGGTGCGGTTCAGTTCGGCGAGTTCGGTGGGTGTGAGGCCGGGGACGGCCGCCAGCTCCTGAGCGGTCGGGACCTGACGCCGGTTCGTGCCGCCGAACAGGTCGGGCCTGCGCTTCTTGATATAGGACAGGTAGGGCTCGATCCGGTCGCAGACGATGATCACCGCCACGATCGGTTCCGGACCCGAATGTTGCAGTGCGGCAAGGCTGTCCACGGCCGCCGCGTACGCCGCACCGCTCGTCGGGCCCGCCAGCACGCCGTAGCCGCGGGCCAGCGTCAGCGTCGCCTCGATCGCGCGCGCCGAATCCACCGTGACGATGCGGTCGTAGAAATCCGGCTGGAACAGCCCCACATCCCACATCTCGTGTTCGGAGCGGATGCCCGGTATGAAGTCCGACCGCTCCGACACCACGGCGAGGGCCCGCAATTCCGGATGATGTTTACGCAGGTAGGTGGCGGTGCCGCGGGTCGAACCGGTGGTGCCGAGACCGCCGACCAGGTAGTCGATGCGATCGACGCCGGCTGCGGCGAGGTCCTCGTGGATCTCGCGGCCGGTGCCGTCGTGGTGGGCCTGCACGTTCTTCTCGTTGGTGTACTGGGACGGGTGGTGGAACGCGCCCGGCTGCTCCGCCATCGTCGCCTCGATCACCGAGTACACGTCGTTCGGCGTGGTCGGGTCCGGGCATTCGGACAGCCCGGGCAGTTCCACGATGTCGGTGCCGAGCAGCCGCAGCAGATCCCGCACTTCCTCGACCTTGATCCGGTTCGTCACCGCCCGCAACCCGATCCCGTGCACCCCGCCGAGCAGCCGCAGGGCCTTGGCGGTATTGCCGCTCGACGCCTCGATCAGCGTGCGTCCCTCGCCGCCGATGGCGCCGATGTCGTCCCGGATCATCGCCCACGCCACCCGGTCCTTGACCGAACCGAACGGGTTGTGCGACTCCAGCTTCGCGTACAACTGCACCCCGTCGAGTCCGTGCACCGCGGGATCCAAGCGCAGCAGGGGAGTGTTGCCGATGAGATCGGCGATGTGGTCATACGGCATCACCGCACCTCCGACAATCCGGCCGCGGAGCCGGTTCGGAACGCGCTGTCCGCGCAGAAACGGAACCCGTCGCTGCCACGGGTGACGGCGATCTTGGCCGCTGCGGGACGCATCGATGCCGTCGCCGCCGACAGATCCATGTGATAGGCAGCGGTATTCGGGAACACCACCCGATCACCCGGCTGCGGCAACCACGGCAACATGACGACCCGAGTGGTGATCAGATCCCGTTCCAAGCAGAGCCTTCCCGCGAAATACACCTGGGCCGGCGCCGAATCCCGCACCACGCGACCGTCACCGGGCAACACGAGCGGATCGACCATCACCTCCTGATCGGCCGGTGTCACCGCGTCCCGGCTGATATCGAGATCCACCAGCACCGAGCCGTCTGCGGCTTCCTTCACCACTTCGACCGTCGCCACCGTGATACCGGCATGGTCCACGAGCGCCTTACCCGGTTCCAGCCACAGTTCGAGCAGATTGTCGGCCGCCACCTGCGCGACGGTGCGACCACCGTGACGCTCCAACGGCGCGTCCAGCAGTTCGGCCAGCATGTGCTCGGCGGCAACGGTATTGGCGTACTTGTGAAACACCGGCACCCCGCGCACCGAGGTGCCGTCGACGTGGTAGCCGAAGGTGGTGTTGGCCCAGCTCATCGGCGCGCGCGCACCGGTCAGCGACTCGCGCAGCGCCCGTACGTACCGGTCGAAATCGGCGGCGTCGGCGGTGAACACCTGCCGCAGCCCACCGCCGATATCCAGCACCGACGGAGTCAGCCCATACTCGTAGGCGCGTTCGGTCAGCGCCAGGCAGTGATCGATCGCGCGCACCCGTTCCGCGACCTCACCGGAATCGAGGTGGAAGGCGAACCCGCGCAGGTCGAGCCGGTCGCGATGGGAGGCGAGGGTGCGTAAGGCCGCCTCGATGCGCGCCAGCGGGATACCGAACCGGCTCACCCGTGCCGGATCGAACCCGGACACCCGCACCAGCACCGGCACCGGCGCGTGCGCCAGTGCGGCGATCGTCTCCAGCTCCCACTGATTGTCGACGTTCACGGTGACGCCCGCCGCGATCAGCCGGCGCAGCAGACCGGCGCCCTTGGGGCCGGTCGCCTCGATCCGAGCCGGCTCGAACCCGCCGCGCCGCGCACTCGCCAACTCCTCGGCCGAGGCCACGTCGATGCCGATGCCCGCATCGGCCGCGGCCCGCACCAACGCCGACGACTGGTTCACCTTGTGCGCGTAGCAGATCCGATACGGTGCCGGACGCTGCTCGAGCACCGCCCGCAACCGCAGCTGATTCTCCTCGAAGACCTGCGGAAACACCAGGTTCAGCGGCGACCCGTAGTCGGCGAGCGCGGCCTCGAGCGACGCCCGTTCGTCGAGGAACTGCCGCACCAGCGGATCGATCAGGCCGGGCAGCGCCGGTATCGTCATCGGCCCGATTCCGCTGCCGCCGCCGGCTCGGAGGCCGTGCTGTCCGCCCGCGCGGGCACCGCCGACGGGTTGTATCCACCATCGCGCAGCGCCTCGAACGCCCGCGCCCGATTGCGCGGACTGCGGAACTCGGCCACCACCCGCTTGCTGACCAGATCGATCTCCGACACCCGGATATCCATCGACTCCAACACGCCCCCGATCGTGCGCACGCAGTGTTTGCATGTCATATCCGGGACGTAGAAGACCTGATCGTCGGCGGCGATCGGGCCGTCACCGTCGAGCCCGTCCAGCTCATGAGGCACCGCGACGAGAGTGAGATGGGCCAGGACGCCGACGAAGGAGGCGACGAACTGCTCGGCCACCACCGGCAGAACGCTGTAGTGCTCGTCATCGATCCGGTGCGGCATGGCGGCCAGGCAGGCGGGTCGAGCGCCCGCGGGCAGCAGCGCATATTGGCGGGAGATGAGATCGAGGTCGTCGTGGTATTTCTCGATCGCCGCGGCCACCGTCAGCCCCTCCGGTCCGGTGGCCCGGCGCATCACCGTATGGGCGTCGGCGATCGTCGCGTCCTTCATCGCGCGCAACACCGCCACCGACTCGGCCGAATACCGCACCGTCGCATCCGGTTGCGCGCGTAACGCGACAGGGATCATGCCGCGCCGGTAGGTGGAGGCCTGCAGCTCCCAATACCAGCGCGTCGCAACGGCGGCGAAGATCCCGGAATCGAGCAGGCCATGCGCGAATTCGGCGCCGTCACGGTAGGGGGTCTGCCTGGCCAGCAACGCGTGCTGGGCCAGCGCGCGCCCGGTGGCCTCGATGCCCACGCGGAAGATCTCGATCGGGTCGTGATCGGTGGTGGTGCCGGTGAGCAGCGCATGGGCGTTCGCATCGAGCCGCGAGATCCGTTCGGCCAGAGCGCCGTTGGCGGCCAGCCGATCCCACAGTTCCAGCACGGCCTCGCGGGCGGCGATCGGCATGATCGGTCCGAGACCGTCGTCGCGATAGTGGCCGGTATTGGGGATGCCGTGGCTGTCGGTCCAGGTGAGCCGATGGGTGGCGGTGGTGACCTGACCCGCGCGGCATGGCCGCATGAAGCGCTCCAGATACATCCGTTGCGACACCGTGAGGTGCCGGCCGGGCTCTGGCGTGAGCGGAGTGCTGGTGTACTCGATGCGCCGCGGTCGTGGTGGTGCAGCGGCGGCGAACAGGCCCGGCTTGGCGAGTTCGGCGAGGACCCGGGAGGCGCCTCTGCGGTCGTAGCGGCCGGTACCCGGACCCGTCGATGCTGCCGTCATAGGACCTCCTCGGCGATCTGGCGGACGCAGTCGGTGAAACGCTCGATCTCACTGCGCGTGTTGTAGATCTGGGTACTGACCCGCACCGATTCGGCCTCCGCACCGGACTCGGCAGGCACGCAATGCGCGCCCGTGCGGACCATGAAACCGGTTTCGGCCAGCACGAAACCCAGGTCGCCCGCCGAGATCCTGTCGACGGTGAACGACACGATCCCGTAGCCGTTCGCACACGGCGCGTGCGCAGGCCCGGGCAGCAGACGCACGCCCGGCACCGTGCGCAAGCCTTGGATGAGCCGCAGTGTCAGGTCGCGGTTGTGCTCCGCGATGGCCTGCATACCGAACGATTCCAGCAGGTCCAGCGCTGCGCCGAGGGCCAGCAGCGCCGGGATGTCGGGGGTTCCGCCTTCCAGCCGACCGGGCATCGGCGCCGCCGACGAGCCGCCTGGCCCCGGGCCGCCGCCGGGCAGAAACGGAATCAACTGATCGTGGACCCGGCGCCGGGCATACAGCACCCCGGCGCCCGGCGCGCCGAACATCTTGTGGGCCGCGAACACCGCGAAGTCCGCACCCAGCTCGGTGACGTCCACCGGCAGATGCCCGCCGCTCTGGCTACAGTCGAAACACAGGCGCACCCGCGCAGGAATCCGATCGCGCAGCTCCTCGAGGGTGGTGACCGCGCCGTAGACGTGATGCAGGTGGCTGGTGGTGATCAGCCGGGTCCGCGGGCCGATCTTGGCCGCGATATCGGCGATGTCGGCCTCGCCCAGATCCGTCATCCGATACGGCACCAACTCGATCTGCCGGCCGAAACGGGCCATGATCGCGCGCAGGTGCTGCCAGGGCAGCACATTGGCGGCGTGGTCGCGCGGATTGAACAGGATCTGATCGCCCTCGTTGAGCGTCGCGAGCCCCCACGAGAGGGCGACCGCATTGAGCGCGGCCGTGGCGCCGGAGGTGAACACCACTTCGTCGGTATGGTCCGCGCCGATGAACGCCGCCATCCGTTCCCGCACCTGGGCGATCCGGCCGGTGAGCACGGTGGACCAGCGATAGCTGCCGCGCCCGGCGTTGGCGGTGCGGGCGCGGTGATAGCCGGTGACCGTGTCGATCACCGGCCACGGCTTCTGGGTGGTAGCGGCGCTGTCGAGGTACACCTCGGCGGTGTCGTCCAATGCCGGGAACAGTGCGCGCGCGGTGTCGATCGAGTGCCGGGCGGGCGCGCGGTGGGCAGGTTCGGGTACCGGAACCGGGTTCGACGCTCGCGCAGGTGACCCCACCGTGCCGCTCCCTCCGCCGGACGCGCTGAATATCGCTCAACGATACGCACAAACCGGAAAACCTTCGAACTTTTCACGCAGCCAACGGCTTTCACGGCCGAAGGGGCCGGCTCGGCGCGACGTGCCGCCGGTCGAGTTCACCGGACTGTGTCAGTGGGGCGGCGTAGTGTCGCGCCCATGCCGCTGACTTCCGAACAACGCCAAGAATTTCTCGCCGGGCCGCAGTTGGCGTCGCTGGCCGTCACCGGCCTCGACGGGCGCGGCCCGCTGACGGTGCCCATCTGGTACCAGTACCGCCCCGGCGATGAGCTCTGGGTCATCACCGGGGCCGAATCGCAGAAGCTGCGCCACATCCAGGCCGCAGGTCGCTTCAGCCTGGTCGCCCAGCGACTCGAACCGACCGTGCGGTACGTGAGTGTGGAAGGTCCGGTCACCCGGATCGAGCCGATGAGCGAGGCGCAGAGCCGGGAGATGGCCGCGCGGTTCCTGCCCGCCGCGAGCGTGGAGGGCTATCTGCGCGCGGCCGAGCAGTTCGGGGAGCAGGTCGTGGTGTTCATGCGCCCCGAACACTGGCTGTCGGCCGATCTGGGCAGTCCCGGGCAGCCGTAGCGCTCAGTAGAGGCCCTGCACGTAGCCGACCAGTTGTTCGCGCTCGGTCGCGAGCTCGGAGATCGCGCTCTTGACCACGTCACCGATGCTCACGATGCCGATCAACCGGCCATCGCGCACCACCGGCAGATGCCGGATGCGATGGTCGGTCATGGTGCGCCGCAAGCCGTCCACCAGATCGTCAGGGTCGCAGGTGCGGACGTCGGTGGTCATGATCTGCTCGACGGGGGCGTCGAGCAGGTCGGCCCCGTGCTGATGCAGGCTGCGCACCACATCGCGTTCGGAGACGATGCCGGTGATGCCGACACCGTCGGAGGAGACGACCACCGCGCCGATATTGTGCGCGGCGAGCGTCGCGAGCAGGGCACGAACCGTCGAGTCGGGCCGGACGGTCGCTACCTCGCTCCCTTTTCTGCGCAGGATTTCCGCGATTCGCATGGTTCACCATCCAAAGGGGACACTCCGCCTCTCAGGATCCCCCCTCGACCACCGCGTGACCAGCACGAATCGGCATCACCTACGGGCGCGCACCCGGGCTGCGGTCCAGCTCGCGCGCCAGCAGCGCGATCGAGGCCTGGGAAATCCCCGCCGAGGTGGCCAGATCGATGGTGGTGAGCTGAGCGATGCGGCGCAGCCGGTAATCGACGGTGTTCGGGTGCACATACAGCTGCCGGGCGGTGAGCTGGCGGTTCATATCGTTGCGCAGATAGGCGCGCATGGTGGCGAACAGTTCGGGGTGATCGTCGAGCGGTTCCAGGATGGTCGCGATCCGCCGGGTGGCGGGCCCACCCCGGGTGAGCTGGTATTCCACCGCGAGATCGGTCATCTGATAGAGGCCCGGCGGCCGCTCGCCGGCCCGGACCAGGCCGAGTAGCTCATGGGCTTGATCGGCGGCCTCGGGGACCTCGCCGGTGGTAGCGGTGACCATCGCGGCGGTGACCGGTACCTCCGCGGCAGCAGAGAGCCGCACCAGCACGTCGTCGGTCAGTTCGGCGTCGCCGTCGAGGGGGATGAGCAGTGTGCCGCCCTGCGGGCTGAGCAATGCCAGCGCCGTCGATTCGAAGATCACGGCCAGCTCCGACTGCACCCGGCGCAGTTTGCGCCGGGCCGCCACCCGGGTGTCCACGCGCAGATTGCGTTCGTCGGGATGCGGCGGAATGAATAGCGCCACCACCTGATAGCGCTCGGCGACCGGAATACCCGATTGGAGGGCGAGCGCGGCGTGCGAACGCCCGCTCAGCAAGGCCGAGGCCAGGGTCTGGCTGGCGGTCTGGTGTTCCCGGGCGACTAGCTGCTGTTCCTGGACATAAGCGTCGGCGACCGCGGCGGAGATGGCTTCGAGCAGTTCCAGGATCAGGTCGGTGGCGGCGAGGACCTCCTCGACGTCGGTGGCCGCGGCCCGCGCGGTGACGAGCCCGAAGGCGATCCGCACGCCCTCGTGATAGGCCCGCAGAATGGTGCCGAGCGGCACGCCCTCCCTGGCCCATTGCGCGGCGGCGGACCGCACTTCGGTGAACGCGTCGTCGTCGGGAACGGTGCGCCGGTCCAACATTTCGGCCGCGAGGGCGAGGCAGTAGCGGGTCACCTCGGTGACGTCGCCACGCATCTGTTCGCCGGGCAGGGTGCGGCACGGTGCGACACAGGTGGCGAAGTAGTCGACCATCCGCGAGGCCACTCGGTCGGTGTTCTGTAGGGGCACCGATGCCGGCTGTCCACCGATCTCGAGCACGGTGTCGTTGTCGCCGACCGAGAGGTCGAGCGCGGAAAAGCTCATGTAGTTGCTCCGTTGCCACCTCGGATGTCGACCGACAACATCCGATTCGTTCGCCTCACTATACGAGCGGGCGGGCAACGTGAAAGGGGTTCGTCTCAGATCGGCCGAACCGCTGACGCGGCATCCGTTTTCGCCGCCGCGTAGCCGTTCACTCGTCGTCGAGGCCCGCCGACAGATACGCGGCGGCGGCAAGCCATTGCCGGCAGCGCGGCCCGTGCACCTCGTGTACGCGCAGGATTTCGCGGGCCTGCCGGTAGGTGAGACCTGGTGGTTCGGAACCACAGTCGGTGGTGGGGGTTTCCGGTGCCGGGTAATGGCGCAAGGCATCGGGAAGGTGCCGCAGGGTCTCGACGCCGGCGGAGCCGGTGATCGCGACTCGGCGGGGAGTTCGGAATGGCTGGCTCATTACGACCGCCCCTCGCATCAGAACGTGGGGGGAGGTGTGAATGGCGACGTCGGCGTGAACTCCGGCGTACCTCCCCGACTCTCATGATCGAGTTTAGGTGTCTGTCGCTTGCAAATGCAAGTACATTTGTAGCTTACATTGAAGAGAACACTTCGCCGCCGGCGAGCCGGACGGCCGGTGATCGATGCTGTGTCCCAGGCGGATTCCCGATCGCCCGAATGCGACGCGAAACCTAGTCATACACGGGGAGTAGCCCGTCGTCACCGATCTGTGCGTACGTCGTCGTTTCGTGATGGAGATGAGGCCGCGCGGCGATCCATGGGGCCGGATTTGCCCGGATGAGCGCTCTGGATGCCCTGGTCGGCGCGATCACGAACTGCGATCATCGGCTCCAGGTGGGCGTTTCGGTCGGATGACCATTTCGCCCGGGGTCGCCGGGCTTCCATGTGGCCGCGGCGGCGGTGAGTTCTCCTTCGCCGGTTTACCTCCGGAATACCGCTGTATCGCTATTTCATTGCGGCAGTGAGCAATTCGTCCCGTCGGAACGGCGAAAGCGAGACACTGGCCGGATGCGGCTTCGCCGCCGCCGCAGTGGGCGCCGGGGCCGATTGCGCCGAAGTCGCGGAAGGGTAGGAATCTGCGGGCGCGCGCGGGCGCGCGCCATGCTATGGTCCAGATGAGGGTGCAAATGCAAGAACATTTGCGTGTGCATCTGCAAACACTGCGTCGAGTAAACGTCGTAACCGAGGAGTGGGTCCAATGGCGGAGTCAGTCACCAATCACGTCGCCGGAGCATGGCGCAAGAGCACTTTCAGCAATCCGAGCGGTAACTGCGTGGAGCTGGCGGAGGCGACCAACAACCTGGTCGCCGTGCGGAATTCGCGCGAGCCCGACAGCGGCATCCTGTTCTACACCCGGCCCGAGATCGATGCCTTCATTCGCGGCGCGAAGGCCGGAGAGTTCGACGATCTGGCTAGCTGAGCGGTAGCATGGGCCGTCGGTGCGGTGTGTTCACGGTCTCAGTTGTGACACACTGTGGGTAAATCCCGAGTATCGGAGACGACTCCATGATCGCAGAGCCCGATGACGATGGTCGTGTGCAATCCGTTGTCGCGGAACGTGGTCCGACAGTGCTACGGATCGCGCTCGGTGGCCAGCTACGCAAGCTGCGGGAGGGGAAGGGCATCACCCGCGAGGCGGCGGGCGACGCCATCCGCGGCTCACACGCCAAGATCAGCCGGCTCGAACTCGGGCGCACCGGCTTCAAGGAACGGGATATCCGGGATCTGCTGACCCTCTACGGCGTCCACGATCCCGACGAGCGCGAGTCCTTCCTGGAACTCGCGCGCAAAGCGAACGAACCAGGATGGTGGCACCGCTACAGCGATCTGCTGCCGTCCTGGTTCGGCACGTATCTGGGCCTGGAACAGGCCGCCACCAAGATCCGCACCTATGAGGCGCATCTGGTGCCCGGCCTGTTGCAGACCCCGGAATACGCCCGCGCGGTGGTCACCCTCGGCTACGAAGACGCCGATACCGATCGCCGCGTCGCGGTGCGTCAGCGCAGGCAGGAGATCCTGCACCGGTCCGATCCGCCGTTCGTGTGGGCGGTGATCGACGAGGCCGCACTGCATCGTCCGGTCGGCGGGCCCGAGGTCCATCGCGCCCAGATGCGCCACCTCATCGAACTGGCCCAGCTGCCCAACGTCACCATTCAGGTGGTGCCGTACTCGGCGGGTGAGCACGCCGCGGCGGGAAGCTCGTTCAGCATCCTGCGTTTCGCCGAGGCGGAGCTGCCCGACATCGTCTACCTCGAACACCTGACCAGCGCCCTGTACCTGGACCGGCGCGAGGATCTGGCGCTGTACCTGTCGGTCATGGACCGGCTCAGTGTGCAGGCGGCCCGTCCGGAACGCTCGATGGAGATCATCAGCGACTACGCGAAGGGCCTGGGATAGCGGCCGCGAAAAAACCTCGGCCGTGATCACTTGCCGGGCAAGTGATCACGGCCTTCGTATGTTGGACGCGGTCGCACCGGCCGCCGGCGGGCAGGTGGCATCGCGAGCCGTGCCGAGCGGGCGCGGCTACTCCTTGATGAAACTGGAGGCGACGCGCCAGAACGTCGCGCTCTGCAACGAGGTGAAATCCCAGTCGTCGGCCAAGGCGTGCACGTGGGTCACGATCTGGTCGATATCGAAATCGTAACGAGTTGCCGCACCGGTGGATTCGATCGCGTCGATGACGAACTCGACGGCGCTCTCCCGGGTGGGGGCCTGGATTCGATGGCCACCGCGGGCCGAGATCGTATTCATATCAATACCGTTCGCCGACCGGGCAGCCGGTGCGGGATCGGCAATCGCGAACCGGCCGCTGGGTAGTGGTTGTTGCATGAACGCCCCTCACGTCAGGCGGCAGCGAACCGATGGTGATCTCAACCGCCGGCGCGCTCACGCGGCCTTCTTGGTTGTCCCCTGTAAAGCGTTGTAGGGCTGAGTCTAAGTTCATGTGCCTTTCAGATGCAAGCACATCTGCACGATCTAATGTGCGCGCGCTCTTCGGTTTTGGTGGGCAAATCCTCAGCGTCGCAAGGCCGCGACCGCGTCCGCGACCGGGGTGGAGCCGCCGACCAGCTCGAGGGTGAGACCCGCGGTGTGGCCGGCGGGCAGCAGCGCCGCGAGCACCGCGGCGACGTCGGCCCTGGCAATATCGCCGCGCTCGATCCGCGGCGTGGCGAGCCTGACCCGTCCGGTAGCGCCGTTGTCGGTCAGCACGCCCGGCCGCAGGATGGTCCAGTCGAGATCGCGGGCGCGCAGATCGTCTTCGGCCTGGGTCTTGGCGTCGATATAGGCGGCCCAGACCTCGTCGCGGTCGGGTGCGGGCGGCAATCCGGCGCCCATGGTGGAGATTTGCAGGAACCGCCGCACACCGGCTGCTTCGGCGGCGTCGGCCAGCAGCACCGAACCGTCGCGATCGACGCTGTATTTGCGGGCGGCGGTGCTGCCGGGCCCGGCGCCCGCGGCGAATACCACGGCGTCCGAACCCTGGACGGTGGCGGTGAGATCGGCGACGTCGGCGCGTTCGAGGTCGATGACGACCGGCTCGGCACCCACCGCGTAGACCTCGGGGGCGTGGCCGGGATTGCGGATCAGGGCCGCGACGCTGTGCCCGCGTCCGGTGAGCAATTCGGCCAGCAGGAGTGCGATCTTGCCGTGTCCGCCTGCCATGACGATGCGCATGGTCGTGTCCTTTCGCTCACCGTTCCGGTCCACCGGGGTTGCAGCGGGCCTCGACGGTGGCCAGATAGCCGACGTCGGGCCGCCAGGGTTCCAGATTCCAGCTGGGCTTGTCCGGTGCGACGATGCGCGCCCAATCCCAGTGGCAGATGAACTGATCGCGCATACCGGGGCTGCCGGCTTCCGGCGACCGGGCCAGGACCTCCTGCCAGGCGCGTTCCTCCGAGCCGGGGAAGGTGGTCTTACGCCCGGCGGGGGTGGGATGGACCAGCAGGCGGGGGCCGTCGATGTTCTCGGTCCACACGACGTTGTCGATCAGGGGTTGGCCGGCGTAGGGGTCGACCGTCGGCGCGGAGGCCAGCGGAGTTTCGGCGGGCGCGCCGAGCGGGGCCGCGGGCGTGGTGGTCGGCGGTGGGGTCGTGGTGGCGGGAGCCGTGGTGGTGGACGTCGGGCGGGCGACGGGGGCGTCGTCGGATCCGCAGCCGGTGAGCGCGAGTGCGGCCGGAATGAGCAGGGCGCAGACCGCCCCTGCGGTTGGTCGCCCCATCTGCTGATCCTCCCGGTCTTCGCGCCGGCACCGTCTGCCGGTCCGATCGAGCTTAGTGGTTGTGGCGTGCGTTGGCCCGATCGTGCAGCGTGGCCCGTGCGCGCCACTGATTGTGGTGTCTTGCCGACCACCGCCGCCGGTGGCGATAGTCGGTCGGTGAAGCGGACTCGGATCTCGACGGTGACAGTGGGCGCCGTGGTCGCGGTGGCCGTTGTCCTGGCGAATCCGGTGGCCGCCTCGGCCGTGGAGGCACCGGGCACGGTCATCGACTCGGTGGCACTGTCGGGACGTGTGCAGGTGCCCGCGGCGGCGTCATCGCACCGGTTGACCTACTGGTCGCGCGGTCCTCGCGCGCCGATGCAGAGCACGGCGGCGGTGTATCTGCCGCCGGGCACGCCACCGGCAGGTGGGTGGCCGATCCTGGCCTACGCGCACGGCTCGGTCGGGATCGCCGATCACTGTGCCTTCACCGCGAACCCGCGCGACTACTACCTGGACACGCTGTATCCGCGCCTGCTCGAGGCCGGGTACGCGGTGGTGATCTCCGATTACGTCGGCCTCGGCACCCCGGGCACCCATCCGTACCTGGACGGGCCATCGCAGGCGCGCAGCGTGATCGACGGCGTGCGAGCGGCGCGGTCGGCGATTCCCGAGCTGAGCGCGCAGTGGGCGGTGCTCGGCCAGTCCCAGGGCGGGCAGACCGCGTTGTTCACCGCACACATCGCCGCGGCCGACGCTCCCGAGCTCGATTTCCGCGGCGCCGCGGCGACCGGCGCGCCGTCGAATCTGGAGCTGGCGGTGCCCCTGGCCGGTCCGTGGATTCCGCGGTTGCCGTTGCGCCGCACCACCACCTATTTCGGGCTGCTGCTGGCCGGGTTGCGGGTCACCGCGCCGGAACTCGATATCGACAGCTATCTGACGCCGGTGGGGCGGGAGGTGCTGCGGATCGTGGAGTCCGACTGTGTTCCGGAGGCGGCCGCGCAGGTCGACGAGATCGCCATCGGCGCGATGCTGAACCGTCCACTCGACGATCCGGCGCTGTGGGCGGCGGCCGAGACGATGATGCGCATTCCGACTTCGGGCTATCCGGCGCCGCTGTTCGTCGCTCAGGGCCTCGCCGATCGGGAGGTGCCCGCGCCGTTGAGCGCGAAACTCATCGCCGAGCTGCGGGCGTCGGGGACCGATATGCAGGTGGCGGTGTATCCGGGCGATCACCTCGAGGCCGCCGATCAAGCGCTGCCGGACGTGCTGGAATTCCTGCGCCGCATTTTCGGCCGGCAGTGAGCGGGCCGGGCGCGATCAATGCCAGAGCGAACTGCACGGCAGGCGGCGCAGTCCGGGCCGGATCATGCCGTCGACGGTGACGGTGAGGCCGGCGTGGACGGCGGCCGAGGTGAATTCCCACGCCTCGGTCTTGGTGGCCGCGTATTCGAGGATCAGCGCGTCCTCGGGCGTCGGTCCGTCGAAGTAGACGGTGACGCGCCGGGTCGGCATCTCCGTGGGGCGGGTGCGGTAGGCGAATGCGTGTGCTGTGCCGTCCATATCACCGTCTCCTTCTCGGTGCCGGGTTCGGCACCGTTAGGTGTGACGGTAAGTCCTCACCATTACCGAGAACATGTTCCTACGTGCGCGCTGGACAATTCACAGCGGCACCCGTGGCAGTGTCGGAGATTCTCACCAGTGCGCACCCCCGCCACTCACAGGCCGGTCGGTGCACACTTGTGAATTGTCAAAAAGTCGGCCCGGTCCCGGGCCGGACGACGGTGCCGCAGCCGAGCATGTTCACAAACAGATCGCGAATATCGGGAGGCTCGACGTCGATGTGGCAGGCCAAACCTTCGACCGGAAAGGGACGGCCGCGTCGTCGGCTGCTGCGTGCGGCGGGCGCGTTGGCCGCCGGAGTGGTGCTGGTTCTCGGCACGGCCGCACAGGCGAGTACGGCTCCGCTGTATCCGGCTCCCGATCCCGACCCGTTCTACGCCGAACCACCGGGTCTGGCCGAGAAAAAGCCGGGTGATGTCCTGGCGGTGCGGCAGATGCCGCCGCTGGCGATGTTCCCGGACACCACGGTGACGGTGGTGCGTTTCCGGTCGACCAACTCCACCGGCAAGCCGATCGCGGCCACCACCACGGTGCTGACCCCGCGCTCGCACCGCAAGGACGGGCCGCTGCTGTCGTTGCAGCACATCATCAACGCGCTCGGCGCCAAATGCTCGGTGTCGCGGGTGCTCTACACCGACGACCCCGACCTGATGGTGCGCGAGGCCCCGGCGTGGAATGTGCTGTTGCAGCGGGGCTGGAGCATCGCGCTGCCCGATCACCTCGGGCCGCAATTCGCCTATGGCGCAGCCAAACTCGGTGGCCAGGTGACCTTGGACGGCATTCGCGCGGTCCAGCGGGTGGGTGAGCTCCAGGTCGAGAACAGCCCGGTGTCGATGATCGGCTACTCCGGTGGCGGCATGGCCACCGCCTGGGCCGCGGCCTTGCAGCCGACCTACGCCCCGGAGCTGAAGATCGCCGGCGCCGCGATGGGCGGGGTGCCGATGAACCTGGTGAAGATGCTCGAGGGGCTCGGCTTCGGTTCGCATCCGGTATTCGGGCTCGCGATGGCCGCCGGTATCGGCCTGGAACGGGAATACCCGGAGCGGTTTCCGATCAGCGATCAGCTCAATGCCAAGGGCTTGGCCGCGCGGGCCGCGATGGCCAACAGCTGCACCAATGGGCTGCTGACCACCGGCGCCGGTCACGGTGTGCTGGACTTCGCCGCGACCACTTCGATGGTCGATGATCCGCAGGCGCGGGCCGTCGTCGAGGAAAACAGCCTCGAGCTCTACGACGGCGCGCCGACGATGCCGGTCTTCGAATGGCATTCCCCGATCGACGGGCTGGTCCCGGTGGACGCCATCGTCAACACCAACCGCCGCTGGTGCGCGGCGGGCACCAAGGTGCAGGCCGAGACGGTGGCCGTGCCGGACCATCTGACGGCGGCGGTACTCGGCCTGCCCGCCGCGCTGGTGTGGGTCGATGCCCGGTTCCGCGGCGAGCCGGCGCCCAGCAACTGCTGAGCGGCGATAAGCGAAATCCGCTGGGCGAGGCCGCATCCGCCTCGATCGTCACGATCCGGCCTCGCCACGCGCACAACTCGGGCACGATGCGGTGTCCGGGTGTGCGCGCCCGCGTAATCTGATCTTCCGGCCCCGGCACACAGGGGGTTTTCGGGGGTCGACAACCGCATCACCCGGGGCGCCGGCATTCGAGGTCGCTGTAGAGGCGGGTGCCATGAAATCCTTACGAGCCGTCGTCGTCGCGACCCTGGTCGCGGGGGTGCTGATGTCCACCGGACCCGCCGCTGCGCAGCCACCGCTGCCGGCCCCACCGCCGCCGGTGCCCGCGCTGGGATTGCCGCTGCCGCCGCCTCCGGCGCTGCCCGATCCGGCGACGATCCTGCCGGGCATCCAGCAGTGGATCGACCAGGTGATCCCGCCGCCGCCCATTCCACCGCTACCGGCCGGGCCCGCTCCGGCACCCGCGCTCACCTCGCCGGCCCTGGCGGCACTGCATCAGGCGGTGCTGCCGTCCCCGGTGGGCGACCCGATGTTCGATCTGTGGCCCGCCGATCTGGCCGGTTTCCGCAATGGCGAGGTACTCGCGGTCCGTGATGTCACCGCGACCGCGGGCCTGCTGCTGACCGTGCCGATCGCGCGGGCTCAGCTGGTGAAGTACCGCACCGAGGACGCGCACGGCCGCCCGTCGTTCGCGACCGCGACCCTGGCGGTACCGGCGGCGGCGTGGACCGGCCCGGGTGCGCGCCCGGTGGTGGTGAACAACCTGCCCATCGACGCCCTCGGACGCGACTGCACTCCGGGATACACACTCGCGCACGGCTTTACGGCGCACACCGCGCTCACCGATTTCATTCCGCCGACCTCGCAGCTGGCCCTGTTGCGCGGCTACGCGCTGCTGATCCCCGATCACGAAGGCCCGCGCATGGCCTACGCCGAACCGTATGTGGCCGGTCATGCCGTGCTCGACGGCATTCGTGCCGTGCGCGGGCTGGCCCCGCACGAATTCGGCGCGAGCCGCTTCGCCATCACCGGCTACTCCGGAGGTGCCATCGCCACGCACGGGGCGGTCAAACTGATCGAGACCTACGCACCGGAGCTGGCGCCGGTGATCGCCGGGGCGGCGCTGGGCGGTGTGCCCGCCGACTACGAGGTGCTCGCCCGCAGCATGAATGCCAACCTGGCCTCCGGGGTGTTCATGGCCGCCGTGCTCGCGATCGGCCGGGAACGCCCGGAGATCCTGGACCGGATGAACCATCTGGCGCAGTGGGTGGCCACCTCGCCGATGAAGGACCAGTGCGTGTCGGTGTTCGCGCTGCCCGGAATCCTGCATCTGCCGATCGATATCGCCGCCGATATGGCCGATCCGCTGCGCTCGCCGCTGGCCGCCGAGATCTACCGGGTGACCAGGATGACGGGCCTGCGCTCGGCCACCCCACTCTACATCTACCACGGTGAACACGAGTGGTGGCTGCCCGCCGACGCGGCCCGGGCGCTGTTCGCCGAACAATGCGCGCTCGGCGCGACGGCGGTGTACCGCAACGTCTTCGGTGAGCACATCATCGCCGCCGGGCTGGGCTATCCGGAGGCCATGCTGTGGCTCGACGAGCGGTTACGCGGGGTGCCCGCCGCCAGCGAATGCTGAACCGCGATTTGTGAACGCCGACGACGCCGGCGCGCGCGGTTTGTCGCCCACCCCAGACTCGCCGCACGGCCGGGCACACCGCGCGTGGCGCCGATACGTTTACCCGGTCCCGGCGGCGGAGCGCCGGGCCGGAAGGCAGGCAGATGAACCACACCTCGACCACGGCGTCGGCGCAGGCCGCCGCCCTCGTCGGACGGCACTACCGGATGATCGACCACTACGAGGTCGGCCGGGAGAAGATCCGCGAATTCGCCCGGGCGTTGCAGGACCACCACCCCGCGCACTGGCGCGAGGACGCGGCCGCCGCACTCGGCTACGACACCCTGATCGCACCGCTGACCTTCCCGTCGGTGGTGTGGTTGCAGATGCAGCGGGCCATGTTCGAGGCCGTGCTCACCGGCTACGACATCAGCCAGGTCCTGCAGACCGAGCAGACCATCCGGATGTATCGCCCACTGGTGGCCGGTGACCGGTTGCGCTGTGATGCCTATGTCGAGTCGTTTCGCCAGTTCGGCGACAAGGACTTCATGGTCACCCGCAATGTGCTCTCCGATGAACACAAAGAGGTCGTGCAGGTCGCCCACACCACGGTCGTCGCCGTCACCGGATCGGTCGTCACCGACGAACTCGCCGCCGCGGTGGACGGGGTGATCATGTCCGGTCATTCCAAGGCCGACCGGCTGGCCATGGCGGCGCGCCGGGCCGAGCACGACGACGAGCCCGCGGTGATGGAATGCTTCGATCAGCTCAGCCCGGCCGAACCGGAACCGGCGCGCCCGTCGCGCGCACGGATTCGCTTCGACGATGTCGCCGTCGGTGACACGCTGCCCGCGCGCACGATCGCGCTCTCACGGGGCGATCTGGTCAACTACGCCGGTGTGTCGGGTGATTCCAACCCGATCCACTACAGCGACCGGGTCGCGCGCGCGGCCGGCCTGCCGGACGTGGTCTCGCACGGCTTGCTGACCATGGGGCTGGGCGCGGGCTACGTCACCGAATGGCTCGATGACCCGGCGGCGGTGGCCTACTACGGTGTGCGCTTCGCCGGCTTCGCCCCGATCGAGGCCACCCGCGCAGGCGCGGTCGAATTCCAGGGCCGGATCAAGGCGCTGGATCCGGCCCGGCGCTCGGCGACGGTGGCGATCACCGCGACATGCGGTGGGCGCAAACTGTTCGGGCGGGCCACCGCCGAGGTGCTGTTGCGCTGATCGTGGCCGGTCACCGGTGCGAACAGCGGTCGGGGCGGGGTGTTTTCGCGCCGGTGGCCGGGTGGGATCCATGGGAGACTCGAAGGATGGGTGCCTCGGAGCTACGTTCTGTCCCTATCGGCGTCCCGCATCCGGCGGGGGAGCGGACCCCGGCGGTCGACGGCGGGCCGACCGTCTTACGGATGGTGCTCGGCGGCCGGTTACGGCGCTTGCGGGAAGGGGCCGGCATCACCCGGGAGGCGGCCGGTGAGCACATCCGTGGCTCGCATTCCAAGATCAGCCGCATCGAACTGGGCCGCACACCCATCCGGGAACGCGATCTGGTGGACCTGCTCACGCTCTACGGCATGACCGATCCCGCCGAGGTCGGCGAATTCCGCAGGCTCGCAGAGGAAGCGGGCAGTTCGGGATGGTGGCACCGCGACAACGACTGGCTGCCCAAATGGTTCGACATGTACCTCGGGCTCGAACAGGCCGCGGCGATGATCCGCGGCTACGAGCCGCGCGCGGTGCCCGAACTGTTGCAGACCCCCGACTACGCCCGCGCCCTCATCCGGCTCGCTCATCCCACCGAATCCGAGGACGGCATCGAACGCCGGGTCGCGCTGCGGATGCGCCGCCAGGAGATTCTCACCCGGCCCGATCCGCCGCAGCTGTGGCTGATGGTGGAGGAAGCGGCATTGCGGCGTCGCATCGGCGGGACGGCGGTGTGGAGCGAACAGCTCGACCGCTTGCTGGCGGCGGTGGAGCAGCCGAATGTGACGGTGCAGCTGCTCGCCGATCACGTCGGCGGTCCGGCGCTGACCGAGGGCGCGTTCACCATGTTGCGGTTCGCCGAACCCGATCTGCCCGACATCGTCTACATCCAGCAGCTCACCGGCGCACTGTATCTGGACAAACGCGCCGACTTGGATGCCTACCGGACGGTGGCCAACCAGCTGTCGGTGCACGCCGCTGCGCCGGAACACACCCCCGATCTGCTGCGCGCGCTGCGTTCCCGGGAACAGCCGATCCTGCGCCACCCCAGCGCCGAATAGCGCGGGCCGCGACAGTGGCCTGCCCGGTGAGCAAGGGTAGGGAACGAGCTCACCGGACAGGCCGTGCACCCGGTCGACGCGGCGAACGAGAACCGGGCACGGCACCGACGTTAGGCCACCCCGGCCGGTACGGCACGGTGCGCGCACCGATCTCGTACATTCTCCGGGGCGCGGTGGAAACTGTTGTGAGCGAACACAATCGGCGTCTACACCGGGAACAGGCTGTGCCGCCGCGGATCGTGCTCGGCGACGCTGCCCTTTTCCCGCAGCAACCGCAACGCGCGCCGGATCTCGAGCCGGGTGTCGGCCGGTTCGATGACGGCGTCGATGTAGCCGCGTTCGGCCGCGATCCACGGGGTGGCGGTGGTGGCGTTGTACTGGTCGATCATGTAGTCGCGCACCGCCGCGCGCTGGTCGGCGGGCACCATCGACAACTGCTTGCGCCCGACGATGCTCACCGCGCTCTGCGCACCCATCACCGCGATCCGCGCGGTCGGCCAGGCCAGGCTGATATCGGCGCCCAGCTGTTTGCAGCCCATGACCGCGTAACCGCCGCCGTAGGCCTTGCGCACCACCACCGTCACGATCGGCACCGTGGCTTCCAGCACGGCCCGGAAGAAGCGCCCGCCGCGTTTGATCACCCCGTTGCGTTCCTCCTCCACACCCGGCAGCACGCCCGGGGTGTCGACGACGAAGATCAGCGGCAGCCCGAACGCGTTGCACAGCCGGATGAAATGGGTCGCCTTGTCCGAGCACTGGGCGTCGATGGCGCCGCCGAGGGCCATCGGCTGGTTGGCGACCACGCCCACGCTGCGGCCGTCGACCCGGCTGAAGCCGGTGATCAGATTCGGTGCGGTGGCGGCGCTGATCTCGTGGAATTCGCCGTCGTCGAAGATGCGCAGCAGGATCTCGTGCATGTCGTAGCCGTGGGAGTCGGCGTCCGGGATGATCGCATTGAGCTCGAGATCGGAGTCGGTGCGCTCGGGTTCGAGACCGGGGTTGACCACCGGCGGCTGCTCCAGACAACTCGACGGCAGATAGCTCAGGTATTGGCGTGCCCAGGCGAAGGCGTCCTCCTCGGTGGCGGCGACGTGGTGCACGGTGCCGTTGGCGGCCTGCACATGCGCGCCGCCGAGCTCCTCCATGCTCACCTCTTCGCCGGTCACCTCCTTGATGACCTCCGGCCCGGTGACGAACATGTACGACTTCTCGGTGGCGATCAGCACGTCGGTGTTGACCGGCGCATACACCGATCCGGCCGCGCACTTGCCGAGCATGATCGACACCTGCGGGACGAAACCGGACAGCTTGCCCTGCCTGCGGCTCATCAGCGCATACCAGGCCAGGGAGGTGACCGCGTCCTGGATGCGGGCGCCACCGGAGTCGTTGATCGCCACCACCGGGCAGGCGTTGTCGAGCGCGAAGTCCAGCGCGGCGGCCACCTTGCGGCCGAACATCTCGCCGACCGAGCCGCCGAAGACGGTCTGGTCGTGGGCGATGACCACCACCGGCCTGCCGTCGATGCGGCCGCGTCCGGTCACCACGCCGTCGCCGTACATGGCATCACCGGTGGCGGGCTGGCGCACCAGGGCACCGATTTCGACGAAGCTGCCCGGGTCCACCAGCGCGCGCACCCGCTGCCTGGCGCTGGGTATGCCCTTCTGTTTGCGTTTGGCGATTCCGGCTTCGCCTGCCGGTTCTTCGGCGAGCTCCAGGATGTCCCGCAGCTGTTCCAGCTTTTCTCGTGTACCGCTCATTACCTGTGGATCCAGCCCTTCACCTTCGCCGGCGCCGGAAAATCCCGCGCGGCCGAGCCGTGCGTAGGCGCAGCGCCCGATGTTAATGGTGGTGCGGGTCCGGGCACAGCGGCGGAGCCGATCTGATGGGAGACCTCACAGCCGGTCGTATCCGGCTCTCATCCGACCTCGGCCGCAGCGGGAACTACCGCACCGCCTTTTGTGGGTAATCCCTGACCGGAAACAGGGGAACTGGTGATCGGTCCCGAAGGCGATACGGGGCGCTCCCACCTGGTGGCGGGCGGCCGTACAGTGACCGCGACGCGGCGCCGGGAAATGCGCGGCCGGCGCCGCGTCGCATAATTGTCGCGGCCATGGCGGGCCAGCGCTCGGATCGTTGTCCCTACAGTCCGTTATCTTATTGTGATTCCGCCCAACCGGCCCGGATTGCGCTCATGACTTCTCCGATTCCCCACCGCAGGGGGTAATTTCGCCGCTGATCCCCGATAGCGTCCGGTAGTCATGATGGGCACACAGGCCGGCGCGGATATCTCGAGCCTGGAAGCGAAACTCGTGCGATTCCTGATGCGCCGCAGGCGGGGCACGCACGGCGGCGACATCGCGGCCACGGTGCGGCACTGCCTTGCCGAAGCGGTACAGCAGCTGCACCCGCGCAGCGGGCGGCCGGGCGCGGGCGCCGAGGCGATCGCGGGGGCGGCGGCGCGGTGGGCGCGTGAGGGCGTCGCCCTCGAGACGGTGCTGGGCGCCTACCACGAGGGGATCCGTCAGGGACTGGAATTCCTGGCCGATCACGCCACTGACGACGACGCCGCCGACGGCTCGGCCGCGCAACTGCTGGCCGGTACGCAGCTGATGGTGCAGGTGCTCGAACTGGTGACGGTCACCGCCTCGGCCGCCTACCTCGACGAGCACCGCCTCGTCGCGCGCGAACATCAGACCGCCGCCCAGACCCTGGTCTCGGCGCTGTTGAGCGGCCACGGCGTCGGCGCGCTGGCCCGGCGCACCGGCATCGCGGTGGCACCGGCCTACCAGGTGGTGGCGCTGGCGATCCCGCCGCATCCGGACGAACTCGACGCCGGCATCGGCGCGGTCTCGGCGGGCCGGCGCAAACTGCGCCGGGTACAGGCGGCGCTGGCCGCTCCGCTGGGCTCGCGGTCGTTGTCGCTGCTGTCCGCCGACGGGGGCACGGTGCTCGTCCCGCAGGACCCGGCCTCCGCGTTCGCACCGTCGCCCGCGATGACCGGTGAGGTGCTCGAGGTGGTCGGCGAGGCCGCCGAGGTGGCGCTGACCGCCGTGGTGATCAGCGGACCCACCCAGCGCATTCCGGAACTGGCCGGTCGCGCCCACGACGTGCTCGAACACGTCCGCGGCGCAGGGCATCCGGCGGGCCTGTACCGGATCACCGAAGGCAGTGACGCCGACGGTGAGGCCGGCTGCCGGTACCTGCCCGACGTCCCCGACGCCGTCCGCATCGGCCGATCGGCCTGAGCATCCGCGCCCGATCTCGATTCCGCCCCGGGACAAGGAGAACACTGTGACCACCGCGCTGACCGATCGCGACATCTTGCGCGAACTGGAACCGATCGCCGAACGCCAGCTCCACGATCATCTCCGCAAAGCCAAGTCCTGGAATCCGCACGACTATGTGCCCTGGGACGACGGCCGCAATTTCGCGGCGCTGGGCGGCATCGATTGGGAACCGGGACAATCGAAGCTGTCGGACGTAGCGCGCGTGGCCATGGTCACCAATCTGCTCACCGAAGACAATCTGCCGTCCTATCACCGCGAATTGGCCGACACCTTCACCCAGGACGGTGTCTGGGGCACCTGGGTGGGACGCTGGACCGCCGAGGAGAACCGGCACTCCATCGTCATGCGCGACTACCTGGTGGTGACCAGGGCCGTCGACCCGGTCGCGCTGGAACAGGCCCGCATGACCCATATGAGCACCGGTGTGGCGAAACCGGAGCGGGGCTCGCAATTCCTGCGCTCCACCGCCTACGTCACCTTTCAGGAACTGGCCACCCGGATCAGTCACCGCAATACCGGAATCGCCTGCCAGGAACCGATCGCCGAACGCATGCTCCAGCGCATCGCCGCCGACGAAAACCTGCACATGATCTTCTACCGCACCATCAGTGGCGCCGCCCTGGATCTGGCACCCGACGACATGCTGCGCGCGATCACCGATGTGGTGACCCGGTTCCAGATGCCCGGCCTGACCCAACCGGATTTCCGCCGCAATTCGGTGCTGTTGGCCAAGAACGGCATCTACGACCTGCGCCAGCACCTGGATGTGGTGCTGCGGCCGGTGCTGCGGGCCTGGCGGGTCTTCGACCGCACCGACCTCGGCGGCGAGGGCGAACGAGCCCGCGACGAACTGCACGCCTTCCTCGACAATCTCGAACGGCGCGCGGTGCGGTTCGAGGAACGTCGCGAGGCCGTGGCCGCGCGCCGGGCGGAACGAAGCGCTGCGGCCGGATGAGTACACGACTACCGGTGACGGCGGCGGCGATGGCACTGGTCGCCGCCGTCTGCGTGACGCCCGCGGCCGCCGAACCCACAGAATCGGTGCCCGTGCTGGGTTCGCCCGGCCCTGGCGTCGAAACCGCCGTCACCCGAACATCTTTGATTCGTGTGGAGGTACTCGACAAGCAGCGCATCCGGCTGCATATCGCGTCGGCGGCGATGCGGCGGGTGATCGCCATCGACACCCTGATCGGCACCGGCCCGGCCCCGCGCCCGACGCTGTATCTGCTCGACGGCGTCGACGGCGAGAAGACCTCGGGCTGGCTGACCAAGGGCGGGGCGGCGGAATTCTTCGCCGGCAAACCGGTCGACGTCGTGCTCACCACCGGCGGCACCGGCAGCATGTACAGCGACTGGGTGCGCTCCGACGCCGCCCTGGGCCTGAATCGGTGGGAAACCTTTCTCACCGAGGAACTGCCGCCGCTGGTGGAGACCTATCTCGGCGGCACCGGCGTCCGCGCGATCGCAGGGGTGTCGATGGGTGCGCAGGCGGCGATGATGCTCACCCAGCGTCATCCGGGGATGTACCGGGCGGTGGCGGGAATGAGCGGCTGCTATTCGACCGCCGATCCGCTGGGTCGCGCGGTCACCACCATCACCGTCGCCTCCCGCGGCGGTAACCCGGAGAACCTGTGGGGGCCGCCGTCGTCGCCGGAATGGGCCGCCCACGACAGCCTGCTCGGCGCCGAACAGTTGCGTGGCACCGCGATCTACCTGTCGGCGGCCACCGGCGCGCCGACCGGCGTCGACCTGACCGAGGTGGCGCGGGCGCCCGATATCGTCGCGGCGCTGGGGGAGATGGGCGGTGGCGCGGCCCTGGAAGCGGGCGCGCGCTCGTGTACCGAGCGCATGGCCGCCCGCCTCGACGAACTCGGTATCCCGGCCACGGTGGAGCTGCTGGACCAGGGCATGCACACCTGGCCCGACTTCCGGGCGCAGCTGCCGCGCACCTGGCCGACGCTGGCGACCGCACTCGGGGTGTCGTCCACCCCGCCGCGCTGACACTCAGGCGGTGAAGCGCACTTCGGCGGCGGCATAGCCGAACAGTTTGCGCCCGTGCGAGCGTGCATCGATGGCAACGGTACCGCGACGTCCGCTCGCATCGAGTGAGGTGATCCGGCCGCTGAACTCGATCGGGCTCGACGCCAGCGCCGGCACCCGCAGATAGTGGGTGTTGTGCGCGAATTGCGCGCGCAGCCGGGTGACCGCGGCGGGATCGCCGAGCCAGGAACTCAGATACCCCGCCGCCAGCCCGAGCTTGAGCATGCCCGGCGCCACCACGGTGGGCAGCCCACATTCGATGGCGGTGCGTTCGTCGAACAACACCGGGTTCGTATCGCCGGTGACGCCCGCGTAATTCACCAGATCACCCCGCGAGAGCCACAACACCGTCGGTGGCAGCACGGCGCCGACCCGCAGCGACGCGGGATCGATCGTGGTGCACGGTATGTGCCGCGGCACCACCGCGGACACCGTTTCCGGGCCGGCCGCGGTGATGGTGCCGGGCACCGCGTCGGCGCGCGGATCGGTCATCGCCACCCGGCGTACCGCCTCGCCGAGACGTTCGGCCTCACCGGTTCGTGCCAGCAGCGCGGTCGACCCGGTCTGCACCACCTCACCGGTGGCGTCGGTGAGCACGCTCTTGATCGCCATCACGTCGTAATCGGCGAAATGGCGGAAGGATTCGAAGTAGATATCGCAGGTCAACTCGTCGCCGGCGATGAGTGGACGGCCGATGTCGATCACCTGATCGGCGTGCAGGATCCGGGCCGGGTCGTAGCCGGTGAGCACGGTGTCCAGGATCTCCCGGTGCACTCGCAGCAGGATGATCGAGGCGAACGTCGACGGTGCGATCAGACCCGGGTATCCGAGTGCGGCGGCGGCGGATTCGTCCCAGTGCGCCGGGTGGCGGTCCTGTACCGCACGGGCGTATTCGCGGATCTTCTCCCGGCCCACGGTATACCGGTGCGAGGACCGGTAACGGTGGTCGAGCAGGGCCCGCACCTGATCGGCGGGGGCGAGAGTGGTGGCTGCCTCGGACATCTGTGCTCCCTACAAAGCGCTCGGAACGAAAATTCGGGCGGTCTCAGCGCATGGGCCCGAACACCCAGGCGGGGACCGGATTGTGGTCGGGGGTGACGGCCGCGGCGACCGGCACGCCCGCGCCGATGAAGCTGGCGACGGCGCGGTCGATATGGTCGGCCGAGGTCACCACGACGGCGTCGCGGGCGCCGATCTCCTGCATGATCCGCGCCGAATGGTGTGCGTTCTGCACGGTGTCGACCGCGGCCGGATCCAGATGCACCCGCTCGGCCGGAATACCGTGGCGTACCAGCCAATCCGCCATGGCGACGGCCTCGCTGACACCGTTGCGCGGGTTGCCGCCGGTGACGATGATCGGCGAGCCCGGCGCCAGCAGCGCCTGGATGTAGCCGGCGCGTAACCGCGCGACCAGCTCGGGCCGCATGCTGCCGTCGGGTAGGAGCCCATAGCCCAGCACCACGATCGCGGTGCCCGGCCCGTGCACCTGGACCAGCGGCCCGGACACGAACTCGGCCGAACCCGTCGAATCGGCGGCGGCCGCGGGGGAGTGCAGACCCGAGCCGATCAGCGCGGCCGCACCGAGCAGCGTGGCTGCGGTCAGCCGCAGCCCGACTCGCTTGCGGTGCGGCCTGCCGGCGGAATGGATGCGGGTCGGCGATGCCATCGAGTCGAACATGGGCACTCCCAGAATGTGCCGGGCGGTGATCACCGCTGGCGGAAAATGGTATTGCTCCATGATTCGGCACGGGCCGGGAAATGTGTCGTGATCAGTTGGTTATCTGGAGGATTCACCGATTCCCGCGGCCGCTTTTCGTGCCGACCCACGTGTGATTGTGATGGCGGACCGGGCACCGCCGTGCGGGTCTGTGAGATTCACCGGGCGTGGTTGCGCGGCGATTTCTGTGTCCGGTCCCTAATGGCGCGTGAGGGCGTTCGTGAGGTTTCCAGACCCCATGGCGGCGCGCTGGTTTCGGGGTCTTGCGGTCTTAGCGTTGGCGCAGTTTCCGTGCCGACGACCGGCACGTCGGCACTGACACTGGAACATTGTTGTTCAGGAAGGCACGTTATGAGACGAAGTACCTCTCGCCGGTTGTTGCGTTCGGTGGTGGTGGCGAGTGCGGCGGTGCTCGCGTTGTCCACGGTGGGTGGGCAGGCCGCGGCCGCGCCGACGGAGCAGGATCTGGCCGACTATATTGCGGCGGGGCGGTCGGTGGCGGGGCCGGTGGCCGATTCGGGGTCGAGTTCGGGGTCGGCGTGTGATTCCGGTAGCGGCGCCGGCTCGGGTAACGGGTCCGGTGATTGCTACGGGGGTTCGGGGTCGAGTTCGGGGTCGTCGGGTGGGTATGCCTCCGATACCATCGGTTACGGGCCTTCGCAGACGTCGTGGCTGGCGGCGTTCGCCTACGGCCTGGCCAACGGTGATGCGGCCCCGCCCGGCGCCAACGACTGGAATTGCAAGCCGACGGCGGAGCATCCGCGGCCGGTGTTGTTGATCCACGGCACCTGGATGAACGCCTACAACGGGTTCGCCTACATGGGTCAGCCGATCAAGGATGCCGGGTTCTGCACCTTCACCTTCAACTACGGGCGCTCGAATCTGCTCGAGGGTGGCGGGTTGGGGTCGGTGCTGCCCGGGGTGATGGGCACCGGCTACATCCAGGACTCGGCCAAACAACTGGCGGTGTTCGTCGACCGGGTGTTGGCGGCGACCGGCGCGTCCGAGGTCGATATCGTGGCGCATTCGCAGGGTGGGTCGATGTCGAACTGGTACACCAAGTTCGAAGGGGGTGCGGCGAAGGTGAAGAACCTCATCACCTACGGCGCCACCCATCACGGCACCAGCCTCGACGGCATCGGCGCCCTCGGTCGCGCGATCAACAACCTGGGCATCGATATCCTCGGGTTCATCGAGATCTTCGTCGGGCACGCCGGGATCCAGCAGACCATCGGCTCGGACTTCGTCAACCAACTCAACGCAGGCGGCGACACCGTCCCGGGCGTCGACTACACCATCGTCGGGACCCGGTATGACGAGATCACCAACCCCTATGATCTGACGTTCCTGAAGCCGGGACCGGGAGCCACGGTCCGCAACATCACCCTGCAAGACGGCTGCGAACAAGACATCTCCGACCACCTGACGATGATGTACTCGCCGCGCGCGTTGTCGATCGCGTTGAACGCGTTGGATCCGGTGCAGTTCCCGCAACTGCAATGCACCTTCAACCCCTGGCTCATCGGCGGCGGCGGACAACTCTGACCCGCCCCTAGACCGGCACCCACCGGACCGGATCGACTAGCGACTCCGGCGACCGGCCCGGTAGCTGCCAGGCCGCCGCGCCCACCGTGCCGGCGGACGGGAGACCCCTCAACCCGCCCCTGTCCGTCCCCCGCATCGCGAGCCCGGCGGAAAATGCCCACCGAACGGCCGACACGCACCCGGCCGTTCGGTGGGCATGCGGCCTTTCCGGGCGTGCGCCGGTCCGTCTGCCGCGCATCCCGGTAGCGGCGCCCGTGCTGATTTTTCAGGCCACCGGCCGTCATCGTTGCTCGATGGCGGCCGGTGGCCTGTGTCATGCCTGGGTCTGTGTTGTCGCTTGGGTGTGCTGGTGTCGCTAAGTTACTCGGAATTGCTGTTGTTTCGGGGAGGGTTGCCGACCGGGCAGCGCCTCCTGGGTCGCAGCGCGCGCAGTGCCGTCCCGCCTGGCTGACCGGGCCGATTCTGCTGGTCCAGCGAGCCTTGTCAGGGCTGTTGATCATCGTCTGCGCGGCTTGCGGTGATGGGAAGGGGAGTGGACGAACCGATTCTCCGAAAACGTGTACACGGTTACGGCGCCCTGTTAAGTTAATGACTATTCCGCACCGCTGCGGGGGTGGGTGGCCTGCCTGTTCTCCGCGCGCGGGGGGGATCTGCTTGTACTCGATGAGGAGTGGACGCCATGGATGGACTCAACAGGCGAAATGCGTTGAAGGCCGGTGGGATTCTGGGTGCGCTCGGCGCCATGGCGGTGGTCTCGCCCGCCCGCGCCGAACCCTGGACCTGGTCACCCAACGGTTCGGTCGCCGGATCCGGGACCGGAGCCGACCCGATGACGGTATGGGACCCCGAGGCCGATGAGCTGGTCGCCGGCCTGATCGACCGCGGCGACGTCCCGAGGGTCAACGAACTACTGCGCACCTGGACGGCCAACGGGCAGCCGCTGCCCGCCGGGCTGCCTGCGGACCTGCGCGACTTCATGGAGTACGCCCGGCAGATGCCGCACTGGACCGATCCGGCGAAACTGAACACCGCGATCGAATTCAACAAGAAGCGCGGCCTCTACCTCGGTGTGCTCTACGGATTCGCCAGCGGCATGATGAGCACCGTCATTCCCAAGGAGGCGCGCGCGGTCTACTACTCCAAGGGCGGCCACGACCTCAAAGACCGCATCACCAAGACCGCCAAACTCGGCTACGACATCGGCAGCAACAATGCCTACGCCCCCGACGGGGAAATGGTCGTCACCTGCGTCAAGACCCGGCTCGTGCACGCGGCCGTGCGGCATCTGCTGCCGCAATCGCCGCACTGGGTGCAGTCGGCCGAGGAAGACATTCCGATCAGCCAGAACGACATGATGGTCACCTGGCACAGCCTGCCCACCACCGTCATGAAACACCTGACCAATTGGAAGGTGCCGATCCCGCCGCACGAATCGGAGGCATTCCTGCATTCGTGGCAGGTGGCCGCGCACATGCTGGGCATCCGCGACGAATACATCCCCAATTCCTGGCCGGAAGCCAATTCCCAAGCGGCACAGGTGCTCGACCCGATCCTCGCCGCGACTCCGGAGGGGGCGAAGCTGGCCGATCGGCTGCTGGGGCTGGGCGCCAATGTCGATTTCGCCATTCTCAGCAAGCCGGTACTGGGTTCGTTCACCCGATTCCTGCTGGGCGACCGCATCGCCGACGGGTTGCGCATTCCGCGTGAACCGCTGTGGGATCCGTTGCTCCAGTTCAGCTGGGGCCCGTTCATCGCGGTGCGCGAAGGTGTGCTCACCGTGGCACCCCCGGCGGCGGATGTGTATTGGCTGTTCGACGAATTCCTGCGCAAGGGCGCGCTGACGTATCTGTCCGAACTGCGGATGCCGATCAGCATCGAAATCCCCACCATGAACCGCGATATGAGCAAGCCCCATCGCTGAGCCACCGATCCACCGAACATCAAGGAGCGCGAAAAGTGCGTAATACCCTGCGTTGTGCCGCGGCCTCCGTCGCGGCGGCCTCCCTCGTCGCCGCGGCAGCCGGCGCGAACGCCGAATCGCCGGCGTCCGTCGCGCCGGTTGCCGAAGCCGGCACCGGCTCGTCCATGCTCGATGCGGGCTCGTCGGCCGCGCAGTCGGCCGGCTACCTCGCTCAGCGCGGCGACATCATCGGCGTCCTCGTCCTGCTGGGCATCACCCCGTTCCAGATGCTCACCAGCGGAATCTGTGATCTGGCCACGGGTTCGGGCCTCGGCAATCCCTGCTCGCCGTCGCGGTACTGACCGGTGACGGCGCTCAGGGGATGACGACGGGCCCCGCGATCGGAGCCGGATCGTCGGCCCAGCGCTGCCCGGCCTCGCGCGGGGTGAGCCCCTGCTCGGCCCAGGCCGCCAGCAGTTGCGCGACTTTCGCGTGCATGATGGTGCGCAGCCGGTCGAACGAGGTGTCCGGATCGTCGTCGACCTCACCGAGCAACAACCACCACGCCCAAGCGACGGCCCCGGCATTGGCGACGAAATCCGGTACCACCGGGATGCCACGCGCGGCGAGCATGGCCTCGGCCTCCGGTGTGGTGGCGGCGTTCGCGGCCTCGACGACGATGCGGGCCCGGATGCCGAAGGAGTTGTCCGGGGTGATCGCATAGGAGATGGCCGCGGGCACCAGAATGTCGGCCTCGCAGGACAGGATCGCCGAGCGCGGCAACTGCTCGATGCCCTCCGGCAGCCGGGAGCGGTCGATCTCCCCGTAGCCGTCGCGCAACGCGAGCAGTGCCGGGATATCGAGTCCGTCGGCGCAGTGGAGGGTGCCGGCGGCGTCGGCGATGGCGGTGATCGTCATCCCGGCCTCGTGCAGGTAGTAGGCCGCCGCACCGCCCATGGTGCCGATGCCCTGGATCGCCACCGTGGTGCCCGACGGCGCCTGCCCCCACCAGACTGCCGCCGCCAGACAGGCGTGCGCGACGCCGTAGCCGCCGATCACGTCGCCGAGCAGGAAACCGCCGTCGACCGCCGCGTCCAGCCCGCGCCGCACCCGGGCCAGCGTGGCGGCTGGGTCGGCGGCGCGGCGGATGGCGGCGTGATAGCTCTGGCCGAGGCCGAGTGTGTCGAACACCGCGTCGATCAGATGTTGCGGGACGCCGAGGTCCTCGGCGGTGACCCAGTGCGCGTCCAGCCACGGACGCATGGCCTCACAGAACCGTTCCAGCACCTCGACCGCGCGCGGATCCTTGGGGTCGAAGTCGATGCCGCCCTTCGCGCCGCCGACCGGGAGATCGAAGGTGGCGGTTTTGGCGGCCATCCCGCGCGCCAGATCTTCGACCTCGCTCAGCGTGCACCCGGCGCGCATCCGGGTGCCGCCGGTGGCCAGGCCGGCCCGCAGGGTGTGCACGACGAGGTAGCCGACCGCGCCGGTGTGCGAGTCGGTCCAGTGCAGGCGCAGATACGGTTCGGTGCGGCGGATGGCAGGCGCGGCGGGTGGCGCGGTGAGGGCCGCGACATCGTGTGCGCTCGCCTGCGCGGGACCTCCGACCGGTTCGTGCATTGTCGTCATGGCCGACACCTCCCTGTTTCTGCTCCATGCCTGCCAGGGCAACGCCGCGTCGCGCACACTCCGGCTCGGTTTCGATCGCACCCGATTCGGGTACGACCTCTGCTGCCAGCGTGCATTCGCACAGGTCCATGCGTCTATTTACGGTTGGTTCACGGCTGTGTTCACCGTTGCTGCACAGCGCTTAGGCTCGAGGGCATGGATCTGTCGCTGGCCCGCCTGCGTATGTTGCGTGAGCTGCACCGGCGCGGCACCATCACCGCGGCCGCCACCGCGCTCCACTACACCGCCTCGGCGGTGTCGCAGCAGCTGGCCCAACTCGAACGCGATGTCGGGACGCGGCTGCTGGAGCGGCGGGGCCGCCGGGTTCAGCTCACCGACCAAGGTGTTCTGCTGGCCGAACATGCCGAGGAAATCCTGGCCTCGGTGGAACGTGCCACCCAGGCGCTCGAGGACGCGGCCGATTCGGTGACGGCGACGCTCACCGCCGGGGTGTGGGCCTCGGTTGCCTCCGGTCTGCTTCCCGACGCCCTCAATGCCCTCGCCCGCACCCACCCCGGCATCCTCGTGCGCACGCGGGAACTCGCGCCCGAATCGACGGCCGCCGCAGTGCGCGACGGTGCGCTCGATCTGTCGTTCGTGCTCGACTACTCCAACTACCCGATGGCTTGGGATCGTGGCCTCGAGCGTGCGGTGATCGCGGTGGAGCGGCTCTACGCCGCGGTGCCCGCTGGTGCTGTGCCCGCCACCAGCATCACGCTGGCCGAACTGGCCGAGCACCCGTGGATTCTGGCGCCGGCCCGTTCGCATTTCGGGCACGCGGTGCGGTTGGCGTTCCAATCGGCCGGGGTGGCGCCGCGCATCGACCACGAAGTGGAGGAACAGGCCACCGCGATGGCCATGGTGGCGGCCGGACTGGGCGTCACCCTCGTCTCCGACCTGGGCCTGGCGCTACGCCCGCCCGGGGTGGACGTCGTCGCGCTCGGCGACATCCTCACCCGGACGGTGTCGCTGGCCTACCGCACCACCACGGCTCGCCGCGCGGCGCTGCTGCTGGTGGTCGACGCGATCCGGGCCGCCGCGCAGGACAAGGGCCTGGGCGCCGACACCGCGCTACCGAACCTCAGCGAGATCGCACCCCCACCGCGCTAGCGGTCAGTTGTCCCAGCCCGCCAGCGCCGACGCCAGATCGGGCACCTCCAGGATGTCGATCGCCTGCTGACGCACATCCGGGCAGGTCTGAGTGGTCACGGTGTCGACGATCGAATTGTCGCGAATCACCTCGTCATTGAGCCCTTCATTGCGAGCCGCCCAGTTCTGCACCGTGCCGTTGAAGCTGACCTTCGCCACGGTCGAGCCCTGATCGCGCCAGTTGTCCAGCTCCGGCTCGATCATGTCGCACAACTGCTGCGCGGCCTGCGGGGTCACGGTGTCGTCGTCACCGTCGGGCGAGGTGGTCGCGCCCGGCGTGGTCATGGTGATGGTGGGCATGTCGGGCGTTCCCGGCACCGGATCGGAGCTCTCGTCATCGCCACACCCCGCCAGCACCGCACCCGCCGCCAACGCAGCAGCCGCCGCCGTCGATCGCACCAGATAGCCACGGAACCGTTTCATCACATCTCCTCACAGATAAACGGGTACCTGTCGTGGCTGTACCCGATCGATCTGCGGACAACCAGCGGCCGTCCGCCGCTTGTGTTCTGTCTCTAGGCATGAAGACGGGTGTTGGTGAGGTGTCCAGACCCGATCTTGTTCCCCGGGGTGTGGGGGCGGGCGGGTTCTAGGTTGGGCGTGTTTCATCTGCCGTCGACCAGCTGGTGAGTGCCGGTTCGTGCCGGGCGCCGGCCAGGACAGGAGCTCGAGGTCTCATGATCGGATCTGGATTGGCCCGCCGCGGGCGCAGGGTGGCGATCGCGCTCGCCGTGGTGGCCGCCGCGTCGGGCGTGGCGGTGGGGCCGAGTGCGACGGCCGAGCCCGCGTCCTCGATCACCGGGTCCTGGGCGATCGACGACCGGACGGTGCAGTTGCGGGTGCATTCGGCGTCGATGGACACCGACATCATGGTGAATGTGCAGCGGCCGGCCGATCGGTCGGTGCCGCGGCCGGTGCTGTATCTGCTGAACGGCGGCGGTGGGGGACAGGACAGTGCAACCTGGCAGAAGAACACCGATGTGCTGCGATTCCTCGCCGACAAGGACGTCAACGTGGTCCAGCCGATCGGCGGGCGCTGGAGTTACTACACCGACTGGCGGGCGCGTGACCCGAAACTCGGTGTGTACAAATGGAAGACGTTCCTGACCGAGGAACTGCCGCCGTTGATCGACGCCGAATTCGGCACCACCGGCGTCAACGCGATCGCCGGCCTGTCCACCTCGGGCACCTCGGTGCTGCAACTGCCGATCGCCAAACCCGGCCTGTATCGTGCCGTGGCGGCCTACAGCGGGTGCGCGCAGATCAGCGACCCGATCGGCCAGCAGTTCGTGAAGCTGGCGGTGGAGTCGTGGGGCGGCGGCGACACCGACAACATGTACGGCCCGCCGGGCGATCCGATGTGGGCGGCCAACGACCCGTATGTCAACGCCGAGGGACTGCGCGGGTTGAAGCTGTTCATCTCCACCGGCACCGGAATCCCGGGAATGTTCGACGTCTACAACGGCACCCACATGCAGCCCGGCCCACGCGGTTTCGCCAATCAGCTGGTCCTGGGCGGCCTGATCGAGGCCGCGGTGAACTGGTGCACCCACAATCTGCGTGACCGGCTGCATCAGCTGGGTATCCCGGCCACCTTCGACTTCCAGCCGACCGGCACCCATTCCTGGGGATATTGGCAGCAAGCGATGAAGGACTCGTGGCCGGTGCTGGCCGACGGGCTCGGTTTGCCGCGATGACATCCCGCGCACGAGTGGTCGCCGGATGATCGCTATGGGTAGCATCGTCCCGGCCGTATGGGCCCGGGAAAGCCGGGTCTTGCCCGGCCCGTGCCGTGCGCTGGATGGTGTGCTGGACCCGCCTGCCGTGTTCGGCGCGGCAGCAGTGATGAGAGACCGATAGGGGCGCCCAGATGCAACCGGCACTGCGATGTCTTGTCTGGGAACTGGACAACACGCTGTGGGACGGCGTCGTCTACGACGGCACCGTGGGCGCGTTGGACCGCTCCGCGCTGCGCACGCTGCGGATCCTCAGTGAACGCGGCATGTGGCACGCGGTGGCCAGCCGCGGCGACCGCGCCCGCACCACCGAGATGCTGCGCAGGCACGGGCTGCACGAGATGTTCTCCGTCGTCGAGATCGGCTGGGGCCGCAAGTCCTCGGCCATCGTGCGCATCAGCAACACGCTGGGCCTGCGGCTGGACTCGATCGGTTTCGTCGATCCCGAGCCGGTGGAGCGGGCCGAGGTGGCACGGGCGCTGCCGCTGGTGCGCTGCTATGCCGCGCGCAACGCGGGCATGTTGCTCAATCACCCCGACTTCCGGCCGGTGGTGCGCCCTGAGCGTGACCCCACCCCGCCGCTGGGCTTCGCCCGCGTGCCCGCACGCTGAACGGCACCGAGATATCCAGGAAGCCACGTGGTTTCGGCCCGCCCATGATCACGATCGTGGGCGGGCCGCTCGGCTCAGCTGTTCGCGCCGCGCTTGATGAACGTCGCCGCCTGCTCACCGATGAGCACCGACGGTGCGTGCGTGTGCCCGCGCACCAGCACCGGCATCACCGACGCATCGGCCACCCGCAGCCCCTGCACGCCACGCACTTCCAGCTGCGGGGTGACGACGCTGGCGGAATCGGTGCCCATCCGGCAGGTTCCGGCCGGATGGTAGAGGGTATGCGAGTAGCGATTGAGCGACAGTTCCAGGGTCTGCTCGATATCGGCGGGCGGCTGCGGCGGGTAGATGATGGGCCCGAGCACCGATTTCAGCGCCGGTGACTCGGCCAGCCGAACACAGGTGCGCAGCCCGGACAGGATCGCCGCGCGGTCCGCACCCTCGGCGTCGGACAGATAGCGCGGGTCGATGACCGGTTTGGCCGCTGGATCCTTCGAGGCCAGACTGATCCGGCCGCGGCTGTGCGGGCGCAGCAGCACCGTCGCCAGCACCACGCCGTGCTCGGTGGGCTCGCGCAACCCTTCATAGAAGAACGGGGCGGGGGCGAAGATCAGCTCCAGATCGGGCAGCTCCAGCTCCGGATCGCTGCGCAGGAAGCCGTAGGCCTCACCGACGTTGGAGGTCAGCATGCCGCGGTGGCGCAGCAGATAATCCAGCAGTTGACGCGGCTTCTCGGCAGCGAACAGCGAATCGGAGCCGACACCGTAACCCACCGCCGACACAAGATGGTCCTGCAGGTTCGCACCGACCTCGGGGGCGTGGTGCACGGTCTCGATGCCGAGCCGGCTCAACTCCTCGCGGTCGCCGATGCCGGACAGCATCAGCAGCTGCGGGCTGTTGATCGCCCCGCCACACAGCACCACCTCGCGTCGCGCGGTCGCGGTGACGGTGGCGCCGCCTTGGCGGAATTCCACGCCGGTGGCGCGGGTTCCGTCGAACAGCACCCGGGTGGCCAGCGCCTCGGCCCGCACGATCAGGTTCGGCCTGCGCAGCGCCGGGCGCAGGTAGGCATCGGCGGTGCTCCAGCGACGGCCACCGCGCTGGGTCACCATCGTCTGGCTGAAACCCTCCGGCGCGGGCCGGTTCGCCGGCTCCACCGGGAAACCGCATTCGCGCACCGCCTCCAGATAGGCGGCGGTGAGACCGCGCGGGCTGCGCTGATGGGAGATGTGCAGCGGGCCGCCGGTGCCCTCGTCGGGATACTGGGCACCCTCGACGTTCTCGATGCGCCGGTACTGTTCGACAACCTTGGCGAAACTCCAGTCCTCGCCTGCCAGCAGCGCCCATTCGTCGTAATCGGCGCGGAAACCGCGCACCCACATCATCGCGTTCATCGACGACGACCCACCGAAGGTCTTACCGCGCGGCCAGTAGATCTGGCGGCCGTCGAGCTCCGGCTGCGGTTCGGTCAGGTAATCCCAATCCACCTCGCTGCGGAACAACTTGGAGAACCCGGCCGGGATATGGATGAACTTGTTCTTGTCCTGTGGCCCCGCCTCCAGCAGCACGACCGTGGTATCCGGATCGTCGCTGAGCCGCGCGGCCAGCGCCGCACCCGCCGACCCCGCCCCGACGATCACGTAATCCGCAGCGACCTCACCTGTACTCACTGTCCATCTCCGATCTCACTGTGTAGGGCAAACATACGAGCACGCGATGGTCACCGGGCCGGAATCCCGGCATCCCCGCCGACGGCTCCGGAAACGTCGCGCCCCCGCCGGCGGGAGAGCCGGCGGGGGCGCGACGAGCGGGGGATCAGCCTGCCGCTGGGGCGCTGTCGGAGCGGCGGGCGGGGATGGTCGGCAGCTTCAGCGCGGTGGGCGCGTGCGCCGGTACGACCGGGTGGTGCGGGGCGATCGGGGCGATGCGCTGGTACGGCGCGCCCTGTTCGGGCCGCAGATCCTGTTCGCCCTTGTTGGGCCAGTAGGCGGCGGCGCGCTCGGCCTGGGCGGTGATGGTCAGCGACGGGTTGACGCCGAGGTTGGCCGAGACGGCGGCACCGTCGACGACGCTGAGCGTGGGGTAGCCGTAGACGCGGTGGTAGGCGTCGATGACCCCGTGCTCGCGGTCGGCGCCGATGGCCGCCCCACCCAGGAAGTGCGCGGTGAGCGGAATGTTGAACACTTCGCCCCAGGTGCCGCCCGCGACGCCGCCGATCTTTTCCGCGACGCGGCGGGTGACGTCGTTGCCCGCCGGAATCCAGGTCGGGTTCGGTTCACCGTGGCCCTGCTTGGAGGTGAGTTTGCGGCCGAACAGCCCGCGCTTGGTGTAGGTGGTGATGGAGTTGTCCAGATGCTGCATGACCAGCGAGATGATGGTGCGCTCACTCCAGTTGCGCACGCTCAGGAAGCTCAGCAGCGTCAACGGGTGCAGCAGTGCGATGCCGAGGAAGCGCAGCCAGCGCGGGATGCGGCCGCCGCCGTCGACCATCAGCGTCTGCAACAGGCCCATCGAGTTGGAGCCCTTGCCGTAGCGCACCGGCTCGATATGGGTGTCGGGGGTGGGGTGGATCGAGGAGGTGATCGCCACGCCCTTGGTGAAGTCCTGGCCCGGCACCACCTTCTTGGTGGCCGCGCCGACGATGGACTCGGAGTTGGTGCGGGTGAGCACGCCGAGCCGGTCCGACAGCTCGGGCAGCACACCCTGATCCTTCATGGCGTGCAACAGCTTCTGGGTGCCGAGCGTGCCGGCGGCGAGCACCACATGGCGGGCGGTGTAGACGGCCGGATTCTTGCGCACCCAGGCACCGGTGCGTTCGGTCGCCACTTCCCAGCTGCCGTCCGGCTGCGGCCGCAGCGCGGTGACCGTGGTCATCGGAATGACCTGCGCGCCCGCCTTTTCCGCGAGGTAGAGGTAGTTCTTCACCAGGGTGTTCTTGGCACCGAACTTGCAGCCGACCATGCAGTCACCGCATTCCAGGCAGCCGGTGCGCTCGGGGCCGACCCCGCCGAAGTAGGGATCTTCCACCGTCTTGCCGGGTTCACCGAAGAACACGCCGACCGGGGTCTGCACGAAGGTGTCGCCGACGCCCATGTCCTCGGCGACCTGTTTGAACACCTCGTCGGCCGGAGTCATGTGCGGGTTGCGGACCACGCCGAGCATCTTCTGCGCCTGCTCGTAGTACGGGCTCAGCTCGTCGCGCCAATCGGTGATCTCACGCCACTGCGCGTCCTGGAAGAACGGCTCCGGCGGCACGTACAGGGTGTTGGCGTAGTTGAGCGAGCCGCCGCCGACGCCGGCGCCGCCGAGGATCAGCACATCGCGCAGCGGGTGGATGCGCTGGATGCCGAAGCAGCCGAGCTTGGGCGCCCACAAGAATTTGCGCAGGTCCCAGCTGGTCTTGGGTAGTTCGTCGTCGGCGAAGCGGCGGCCGGCCTCGATCACGGCGACCTTGTAGCCCTTCTCCACCAGTCGCAGCGCCGTGACGCTGCCGCCGAATCCGGACCCGACGATGAGGACGTCGTAGTCCGTCGCGTGCTGAGACATGGGGAAACTCCTCGATCGGCGTCGGCAGTGACGCCGGTTACGCTAATGACGACAGTTGGAACTGTCAACGAAGGGTGCGCTTGGTATCTATGCTGGTCGCGTGTCCCGATACAGCCGCACCCAGCTGGCCGAACTGAGCGGCGTCCCGGCGCGAACGATCCGCTACTACCATTCGCTCGGCTTGCTGCCCAAGCCCGAGCGGGTCGGCAAGGAGGCGCTCTACCGCACCGAGCACCTCGACCGGCTGCGCGACATCCTCGCCATGCAAGCCCGTGGCCTGCGGCTGGACGCGATTCGCGAGGTCTTCGCCACCGAAACCGGCACGGGCACCAGCGACTGGCGTGCGGTCTTCGATCCACGCAAACCGGGTCATGCGGATCAGTCCACTGTCCTCGACGACGACGAACTCAGCGAACTGCTCGGCGACCGCCGCCCCGACATCCTCGACGAACTGCAGGCCGCGCAATACCTGGAACGCCGCGGCGAGAACTGGGCGATCCCGGACCTGCCCATGCTCAAAGGTGCGCTGATCCTCTACGACGTGGGCACCGACGTCACCCTCAGCGGCGCCCTGCGCAAACTCATCCGCGCCCGCATCGCCGACCTGGCCGACGAAATGGTGCGCACCTTCCGCGACGCCGCCGCCACCAGCTACGGCGGCGAGGGCATCGGCAGCGACCTGAGCCGATTCCGGGACCGTTTCCGCGCCGCCGCCTGGGAGGTCGGCGGCGCCACGCTGGCCGATGAGATCGAGCGCGCGGTCGCCGAGCTGGACGAATCCGGGCACTGAACCGCAGCGATTCGCGTGCTGGGGAGCGGTGATCACTATTGTTGACATCGCTCTCGGCAATGGTTCAGGGTGGCACCATGACCACACCCAGGGCCCGCGCCCGCGCCCAGACGATGGACGACATCAAACGTATCGCGCGCACCCAGCTGGCCACCGAGGGCGCCGCCGCGCTGTCGCTGCGTGCCGTTGCCCGCGAGCTCGGGGTCGTCTCCTCGGCGGTCTACCGCTACGTCCGCAGCCGCGACGAACTGCTGACGCTACTGGTGGTCGACGGCTACGACGCGCTCGGCGATGCCGTCGACGCCGCCGTCGCAGCCGCCCCCGACGACCCCGCCGCCCGTCTGCGCGCCGCCGCACACGCCGTACGCGACTGGGGCCTGGCCGAACCCGCCTGGTACGGCCTGCTATTCGGCACCCCCGTACCGGGCTACGCCGCCCCCGCCGAGCAGACCGTCGCACCCGGCACCCGCGTCATCGCGACCCTGCTGCGCCTGCTCGAAACCGCCCACCACGCCGGTGCGCTCACCGAGCCGACCACCACCGCACCCGCTTCCCCGGCCACCCTCGCCGACTTCGCCCGCATCCGTACCGAATTCGACCTCGACATCCCCGACTGGCTACTGGCCCGGGCCCTGGTGCTGTGGAGCGCGCTATTCGGCGCGGTGAGCTTCGACGTCTTCGACATGTACGGCGCAGGCACCTTCAGCGACCGCGCCGACGTGTTCGACCTTCAGTTGACGGGCTGGCTGGAGCTGCTCGGATTCGGCTGAGCAGGCCGTGCCCCACACAGAATGAGCGCGGTCCGGGTGAACAGCTCGGCGAGCTCGGGCAACTTGTCGGCGCCCCGCTCGTACAGGCATGCGACGATCCGATCGCTGATACCGCCCAACAGCATGTCGATCAGCGCGGGATCCGGTTCGGCGGGAACCTCGCCCCGCTCCACGCCGATCCGCGCGACCGCCATGATGTGCTCGGCGAACAGGCGATGCACCCGTGCCCGGTGTTCGACCAGAGCCGGTCCCGCGGCCAGGATCTCGATATAGAGCGCCCGGGTGGCGGCGGGTTGAGCAGCCAGAATTTCCAGGAAGACCCGGAACGAAGCATGCACCCGGTCGGCGAACGGCGTATCCGCGCTCAGGGTGATCGTCTCGCCCAGCAGCCGCAGGCACCCGTCCACGGCCGTGTCGTAGGCGGCGGCGAAGCATTCCTCCTTGCCGCCGAACAGCGCGTAGAAGGTGCGCCGGGCGACCCGCGCACGTCCGACGATCTCGGTGACCGTGGTCGGGGCATAACCCAGCTCACCCACCGCTTCCAAGGCGGCCGCGCACAGCCGCTGGTACTGCGAGTTTTCGACTTCTTCGCGGGTCAGGCGGTGCGGGCCATGCGGCAGCCGATCGGGCGGCCCATCAGTCAGCACGGTCATGTGACCAGGATATGGGTTCGGCGGTACATGGCTCTTCCGCGCGGCGGGCCGATGGTGAGATCCACGCCATAGTTGCCACCGAATGTGATCCATCCTATGGTTACCCGCGAGTCAGGAACGAGGTAGTTCCGCTCAGTCGGGATGAGGGGACACATGATCAGACATCGACGTCTCGTCCGCAGTGCCGTAGTCACCCTGGTGAGCATCGTCGCGGTCGCCACCGCGCTGGTGGCGGCCCAGACCGGACAGGCCCAACCGGACGGCGGCGCACTCGGCGCGCACTGGACCGCCACTCACGACGGACCGCGGACCTATCCGAATGTGCACATCGACTGGGATGTGCCGATCACGATGAGCGACGGCACGGTGCTCAAGGCCAACGTCTACCGTCCGGCCGACGCCGCGGGCAGGCCCATCGAGGAGAAGACGCCGACCATCGTCAACCTCACCCCGTACACCAAACTCGTCGGCAACGTACTGGATTCGGCGCTCACCTTCCCGGTGCTGGCCGACGCGCTGACCGAGCTGTTCAAGAGCTTCGACCTGTCCGCCTACGGCCTGGGCGGGCTCACCGAGATCACCAAGGCCATGCCCGCGGGCACCCTGCGCTCATTCGGCGTGGACCGCAAGCTCATTCAGAGCGGCTACACCCAGGTCGTCGTCGACGTCCGCGGCACCGGCTTCTCCCAGGGCATCTGGCAGGTCTTCGGCGAGCGCGAACAACTCGACGGCGTCGAAGTGGTGAATTGGGCCGCCGCCCAGCCCTGGTCCACCGGCAAAGTCGGCATGACCGGCATCTCCTATTCGGCGATCAACCAGCTGCAGACCGCCGAACGCAATCCCGAAGCGCTCCAAGCGATCTTCCCGATCGTGCCGGGCAGCGACCTGCTGCGCGATATCGCCGCGACCGGTGGTGGCGTCGGCTTCGGCTTCCTGCCGGCCTGGCTGCTGGCCGTCAACTCCTCCAAGCTGATCCCGGACGTGAAGTCGATCTTCGACGGCCGGTTCGACTGGAAATGGCTGGCCGACCGCGTCCAGGACCCGCTGACCTTCGTCAACTACCTGCTCGCCGCACTCACCGTGCCCAGCGTCGATGCCATCCCGCCGCATCTGATGGAACTCATCCAGGAAGACAGCGCGATCCGGCAGTCCTGGCTCGGCCACCCGGACAAGATCGACATCCCGACCTTCGTCTACGGCGGCTGGCACGACATCTTCACCTACTCCTCGCCCCGGGTCTACAACGCCGTCGACGTGCCCGACTCGCAGAAGAAGCTGATCATGGGCGACATCTACCACCTGACCACCGGCAGCGGGAACGGCCTGCCCGGTGCGCCACCGCGACTGGACGTGCTGCAACGCGCCTGGTTCGACAAGTGGCTCAAGGGCATCGACAACGGCATCGACACCTACGACAACGTCACCCTCTGGCAGCAGGGCGGCGGCTGGACCAGCACCACCGCCTTCCCCCGCCCGGGCATGGACTACCGGCGCATGTACCTCGACGCCGCGCCCTCGGGCACCGTGCGCAGTGTCCACGATGGCAGCCTGACCAGCGCGCCCGGCGCACCCGCGCAACTCACCGTCGCACCCGGCCTGGCCACCCTGTGCTCGCGTGACTCGGCCACCGGCACCGCGGGCATCACCGGCATCCTCGACGCCTGCGCCAAGGACTCCCGGATCAGCGAGACCAGCGCGCTGACCTTCACCAGCGCGCCCGTGCAGGGGCCCACCGAGATCTCCGGGCCGATCAACCTGCACCTCAACGCCGTCCACGACGCCACCGACGGCTACTGGTCGGTCACCGTCAACGATGTCGCGCCCGACGGCCGCTCCACCGTGCTGACCAGCGGCCAGCTCACCGCCTCGCTGCGCAAGGTCGACGAAAGCCGCGCCAGCCGCTCGGCCAACGGCGACTACACCGACCCGTACCCGGTGCTCACCCTCGACACCCGGCAGCCGCTGGTGCCTGGTCAACCCACCATCATCGATATCGGGCTGACCGCCACCGACGCCATCCTGCAACCCGGACACCGGCTGCGCGTGGACGTCTACGCGATGAACTTCCCGCGCGGCCTCCCACTGCGTCCACTGCTCAACGAAAGCGAGCTGAAACCGCAGCACGTGCGCCTGGACCCGAACCAACCCAGCTGGATCAACATCCCGGTCTCGGGCAACCCCGGCTGGTAACCAGCACCGCCGCAAGATATCTCGTGACCGCTCGGCTGCTCCCGTCGCTCTCCGGCGCGAGCAGCCGAGCGCGCTGATCTCACTATCCGGCGCCGAGTGAACACGTACGCTCGGCCCGTGGTGAACGAGACCGAGGCAGCGGTAGAACTCGTCGCGATAGACGACGCGGTGCTCGACGAACTTGTTCGAGTCGCCGTCACCGAGGCCGACGCCAACGAGGTGACGCCACCGATCACCCCGGGGCAGAACTGGACGCCGGCTCGCGAATCCTGGCTGCGGGCCTGTCACCGAGACCGTCGAGCCGGTTTCGACGGGCCACTACAGGAGTCGACGTGGGCGATCACGCTCGACGGCCGGGTGGTCGGGTCGATTCGTTTGCGGCGTCTCGAGGCCGGTGCGGCGGAGACCGGAATCTGGCTGGCGCGCAGTGCGCGTGGCCGCGGTATCGGTCACGGCGCGTTCGAGATCCTGCTCGCCGAGGCGCACGAGTTGGGCGTGACAACTGTCGTGGCCGACACCACTGCGGCGAACGCGGGTGCGCTCGGCATTCTCCGGCGCGCGGGATTCGTCATCGAGCCGCCGGACGCCGACGGCCGGGTCCGGGCGTCACTGGTCCTGGCGCGGTAGCCGGGCCGCGCGACGCTCATCCATCCAGCGTGCTCAATCCGCCACCGGCTCGATATCCGCACCTGGTTCCTCGGCAGTCACCGGCGGCGCGGTGAACAGATCGATCTGCTCGCCCACATACCGGATCACCACCGCCGCGACCGCCGCCACCGGCACCGCGAGGAACGCGCCGACGATCCCGTACAGCGCGCCGCCCCCGGTCACCGCCAGCAACACGATCACCGCGTGCAACTTCATGCTGCGGCTCTGCAACACCGGCTGGAGCACATTGCCCTCCAGCTGCTGCACCGCGATGATGATGCCAAGCACGATCAACGCGGTGGTCAAACCATTGGCGACCAACGCGACCAGCACCGCCAGCGCGCCGGCGACGAACGCACCGACCATCGGGATGAACCCGCCCAGGAAGGTGATCACCGCCAGCACCAATGCCAACGGGACATCCAGGATCACCAGGCCCAGACCGATCAGCACCGCGTCGATCATGCTGACCACCGCCTGGGTCCGGATGAACCCGCCGAGCACCGTCCAGACCCGGGACAGCACCTCCTCGAGATGCTGGCCGGCGGGGGAGCCGACCGTAGTGTGCAGCCACGGCAGGAACCGCGGCCCGTCCTTGACGAAGAAAAACGACAGCACCAACACCAGGAACAAGGTGATCAGCGCCGAAGTCGCGGCGCTGACGCCGGTGAACACGCCGGTCGCGATCTGCTCGGCACTGGACTGCAAGCGCGTGACCACGGCATCCACCGCGGAATCGAGCTGCTCGTCGCGGACATTGAGCGGCGGGCCCTGCAACCAATCGCGCACCTTGTTGATGCCCTCGGTCGACTTGTCCGCCAACGCCGGCGCCTGATCCACCACCGACGGCACGATCAGCGCGATCACCCCCGCCAGCACCGCGAGGAACCCGATCACCGTGACCGAGGCGGCCGCGGCCGGACGCAACTTGTGATCCATCAGCCACCGCGTCGGTGGCCACAGCACCGTGGCCACCACGATCGCCAGCAGCACCGGCAGCAGCACCACCCAGAGCTTGGCGATCACATTCCCGATCACCCAGGCACCGGCCGCGATCGCGACCACGCACAGCGCCCATTTCGCCAGCCACAGCACCCCGACCCCGATGGCGTCGCCCCGATTCGGCGTCCGGTCGCGAGCGGTCGGCTCGGCTGCGGTCTTCTCCTCGTTCGGCCCGTTCACGCCGCCAGTCTTACACGGATCCGGCACCCGGACCGGGCACGGCGATCGTGACGCCCATCGCCGTCAGCGGTCCGGGACCTCCGGTGTGATGGCCCGGGCGCCGACTCAGCGCGGGACCTGCACCGGGTCGACGCAGCTGGCCGGCGAATCGACGAAGGAACAGCCTGCCGGTCCACGCGTGGGCCGATAGCCGGAAGCGACACCACCCGCGCGGGTGATCTCGGCGTAGGCGGGCACCGCATCGGTCGGGCGGCGGGTCAGCGTCGGATCGGTCAGGACATCGACGGTGTAGAGGCCGAACCGCGGTGTGTAGGAGCCCCATTCGTAGTTGTCGGTGAGGCTCCAGTAGTTGTAGCCCATCAGGTTCATCCCGTCGGCCTTCGCCCGTTGCAGCCAGTAGACGGTGTCGCGCAGCAGATCCGCGCGGGTGTAGCCGTCCGCGCGTGGCCGGCCGTTCTCCGTGGGCATGCCGTTCTCGACGATGTAGAGCGGGCGCCCCGGGAACCGGCGCGCGTAATACTGCAGGGCGTAATAGATGCCCTCGGCCTGCAGCGGCATCGTCCAGAGCCGCTCGAAATCCGGCAGACCCGACATCATCGACTCGGGGGAGAAGCCGTAGTAATAGTCGATGCCGATGTAGTCGAGTTTCGCGCCGATCCGATCGATCAGCGGCCCGTTGACCACACCCTCGGCGGTCGGAATGTAGGCGACATTGCTGGAAACCATCGCACCCGGGTGGACGCGGTGGATGTGGTCGTAGATGGTGTTGTGCGCCAGTGCGATGCGCTCCTGCATGGCCGGCACGTGGCCGACCCCGATTCCGCCGTGCCGCATTTCGTTCAGCATGTAGATCGCGGGCTCGTTGAAGGTGATCCAGAGCGGGTCGTACGCGGCGTAGCGATCGACGACGGCGCGCGCATTGGCCAGCCAGTCGTCCACCATCGCCGGATTGCGCCAGCCGCCCCGGTCCACCTCCCATCCCGGGTACACCCAGTGGTCCAGCGTGAGCATCGGCCGCATTCCGGTCGCCCGGATCGCGGCGATGACGTCGTCGTAGAACCGGAATCCCGCCGGATCCCATTCACCCGGCCGCGGCTGTAGCCGGGCCCACTCGATGCCGATCCGATAGACCCGCACCCCCAGCTGCGCCGCCAACCCGATATCGGACCGGAACCGGCCGTAGAAGTCGATCGAGTTCAGATACGGATCATCGGTCTTACCCGCGGCGATATAGCGCGTCCAGTTGCTGTCCGGCGCATTGCCTTCGGACTGGAATCCGGAAGCCGCCACGCCCCACAGGAAATCGTCACCGAGCGGCGCGACCGTCTGCGGGGCCGGCGGCCGCGCCAGCGCCTTCCCGCCCAGTAGGGCAGTGGTGGTCGCGGCGGCGAACCCGGCGAGAACGTGGCGGCGGTTCGGTTGACCCATCGGACTCCAGCTCCTCATGGTGAAGGGTGCTCGGGGGCGGGTATGTCGCGGTAAGCCTAACGACCGATTGGGCGATGGGGTGGGGAAGTGGAGAGGCCCAAGGGATCTGCTGGCGCGGGGTAGGGGAGAGATGGAGCTCGGACGGAGGGTATCGAGGTAGAGCTGATGCCGTACCTCGGTGGAGGTCGGGCTGCTGGCCTATCCACTTCGCTCGTCGTAAACAATTACGCTACGTAGATATGCGCATCTACGCATGTGCACCCTCTCCAACCAAAGTCACCCCAACCGTTGGGGTACCTTCAAAAAGAAGCCAGGACGAGGGAGGGGACAGCGACGCTGCGGCGATCGGCTGCTGCTGCTGTTGCTGTTGCTGTTGCTGTTGGGAACCGGTTGGCATTGACTCTTCGGTTGGTGAGATCGGCATCGGTCACTCCTACGTGAGGCGGTCGGGGGAGATCGATGCGTGGAATCCCGTTGTTGCGAAGCGGGATACGCGCACGACAACGTCGTAGCCTGCGTCGATTACGGGCAACGGAATCGACGCAGCAGATTGTTGCTCGTTCCGGAATCCGCCCTGGAGCCGAGCGAAACAGACCACGTGCAGTACGAGAGCCGACCCACGGGTACGGCTCTCGTACGCGCCTCCTACGGTGCTTGGAACCCGCCGATCTTCTCCTCGAGTAGTTCTGCCAACCGCAATGGTGTGCGGTCCTCGAATCTCGGACCGATGAGCTGTACTCCCACCGGCAGACCCTCGGGGGAGCGGCCTGTGGGAATCGCGGTGGCGGGCAGGCCGGGCATGGTGGCCATTCCGGCCCAGACGAGCTGGTCGAAGTACGGGTATTGGGTGCCATCGATGTCGATGCGCCGATTGTCCAGACCGCCGTCGTGGTTGTGCGGGAAGGCGGGAGTGGGCGTGATCGGGCAGACCACGGCATCGAATTCGGCGAACAGTCGGCTCCAGCCTTGACGGTGGAGTTCACGGCGATAGTCGGCCGCGACCCAGTCGCGGTGGCTGAGCACCATGCCGCGCAGCCGCGCCGCATCGAGACTGTGGTCGTTGCCGTCGAGTGCGGCGGCCTTGGTGTGTAGCTGCTGGTACGCGTCGAGGGGAAGGCCGGCGGCGGCGTTCGACATCATCAGCGTCATGTAGATCGTCGCCGCTTCGGCGGGATCGGGCAGCAGCGGACTGTGCCGCTCGACGCGGGCACCTTCGTCGGCGAGCGCCTCGGCGACCCGGTTCACGCCCGCCCGCACGGCCGATCCGGTCGGGATGAGCGGATGGTCTTCGATGATCAGGACGCGGAAGTCCGACAGCCGTTGATGGCGCGGGGGCGGTAGGGCGAGGTCGTAGGCGATGCCGTGGGTCAGCGGATCGGGGCCGGCCATCACGTCGAGCAGGAGGGTGAGGTCGCGGGCGGTGCGTGCCATCGGCCCGGCAACGGCGAGGTCGAGGTCGACCGGCAAGGCGGGTGCGGGCGGTGCGACCATGCCGCGGGTCGGCAGCAGGCCGAACGTCGGCTTGTGTGCGTAGATGCCGCAGAAATGTGCTGGGGTGCGCAGTGACCCGGCGAGGTCGGAGCCGATGGACAGGGCGCCGAAGCCTGCCGCCAGGGCCGCGGCCGAACCGCCGGACGAGCCGCCGGAGGTGCGGCTGTGGTCCCACGGATTGCTGGTGGTTCCGTAGATGTCGTTGAAGCTCTGGATGTCTCGCAGCATGACCGGCACGTTGGTTTTGCCGAGGATGACCGCGCCTGCGTCCTTCAGCCGCGTCACCTGCACCGCGTCTTCGGCCGGTATGTGGTTGGCGTGTTGCGGCATGCCCCAGGTGGTGGGCAGACCGGCCATGTTGAAGGACTCTTTGACCGTCACGGGTATGCCGAGCAGCGGCCGGTCCTCGCCGCGGGCACGTGCCTGGTCGGCGCGGTGTGCGTCGGCCCGTGCGCGGTCGAAGGTTGCGACGCAGATCGCGTTGATCGTCTCGTCGTCGCGCTCGATACGGGCGATCGCTTCGTCGGTCAGTTCCACCGAGGTGACGTCACCGGCGTGCAATGCGGCCGCGAGTTCTACGGCCGGCCGAAAACTCCATTCCATGAATTCGACGGTATCGGCCATGCGAAATAGCCATAAAATGCCGGATCGCGCAATCGGAACCGGCGGAATTCGATCCGAATTGTGGTTCGTGTCGTGTCGAAACGCAGGTCACGGTGGGTCCAGGCGGCAGCGGCCGGCGCAGGGCACGAAATGGTGTTCCGCACAATCGGATAGATGTCACTACAATCCGAGCTTGGTCACGGCATTGTCGTCCAACGGGTTCGCGGTGCGGATGTAGCGGTGCACGGTGCGGGGGTTGGACCAGCGGCCTTGGCGCATGATCTCGCGGTCGGCGGCGCCGCCGAGGGCGGCTTGGGTGGCGAAGCCTGCGCGCAGGGAGTGGCCGGAAAACAGCGCGGGGTCCAGGCCGGCGCGGGCGGCGTAGCGCTTGACGAGTTCGGCGATGGCGCGGCCGGAGATCGGGGTGGACCCGATGCCGCCGTGGCGGGTGACGGCGGGGAAGAGAGGTTGGTCCGGAAGCAGTGCCGGCGGAAGGCCGGTGAAACCGTGGCAGCGGTGAATGTTCGGGTCGGGTTGGGGTGCGGCGGTGAGCTGTTCGCGCAGGCGGCCCGGCGCGCTGGTGTACACGGCGAGCAGGGCGATCCAGTCGGCGAAGGCGCACACGGGGCAGGTGTGCGGGCGGGTGCCGCGGGGGAGGGCGACGCGTTGTTCGGTGATGCCGGTGGGGTCGGTTTTGCTGGTGGGCAGGTGGATGAGCAGGACCGGTTCGCCGGTGGTGTGGTCCTGGGTGACGTGCACGTCGCCGACGCGCAGGGCGGCGAGTTCGCTGCGGCGCAGGGCACCGGCGAATCCGATGAGCAGGGCGAGGGTGTCGCGGCGGCGGGCGGGTTCGGTGGGCCAGCCGGGTGCGGGCAGGCCGTCGAGGAGTTGTTCGAGGGTGTGCAGCAGGATCGGACGTTTGCGGACCGGGCGGGCGCGGCGGGTGCGCCGGATGCCGCGCAGGGTGAGGCGGACGACGTCGGAGCGGGTGGGTGAGGGTAATCCGTTGGCGGCGTGCACAGCTGCGATGGCGGCGGATTTGCGTTCGAGGGTGGCCGGGGCGAAGGCGGGTGCGCCGTCGTCGGTGCGGGCGTCGGCCGCGGCGGCGAGGTAGACGGCGACGTCGAGGGCGTCGGCGGGCAGTGCCTGGCGTCCTTCGGCGGCGCACCAGGCCGTCCAGGCGATCCAGTCGGTGCGGTAGGCGCGCACGGTGTTGGCCGATTGGGAGGCTTCGAGGTAGCGGGCGAGGGTGGCGGCTTGATCGTCGGCGAATCGTTGCCGGACTTCGCGCAGTGCCGCGGTGTCGACGAGGACGCTGCGCACGCCGCGGCGCAGTTGTGCGCGGACGGGGTCGGGGAGGGCGAGTGCGCCGGTGTCCTCGGTCATCGTTCCCCGTTCGGTCGGGCGGCGCGGCGGCCGCACAAGTGTTCTGCCCGAATGTATCCGGTGGGCCGGTCGACGGGGTGGGTCCGTGGCGGCGCGGTGCGTGGTTCACGTCACTGGATCGGGCTGTCAGGAATTCGGGGGCTGTCTCGTTCAGGGTGCACACGAACAGATAGGAGCGATCCATGAAGCACCGCATCGTCGTCCTCGGGGCCGGTTACGCCGGAGCGTATTGCGCGGGATATCTGGCTCGGAAGCTGCGCGCCGACGAGGTGGAGATCACTGTGGTCAATGCCGAGCCCGATTTCGTGGAGCGTTTGCGCCTGCATCAGCTGGCCGCCGGTCACGAGCTTCCGCGTCGGCCGCTGAGCGAGGTGTTCGCCGGCACCGGCATCGTGCTGCGCACGGCTCGGGTGACCGCCCTCGACGCCGATCACCGCACCGTCACCATCGCCGATGGTTCGGGGGTGGATCGGATCGAGTACGACACCCTGGTCTACACCCTCGGTAGCGCCGGCGCCGGCCACGGTGTGCCGGGTGTCGGTGAGTTCGCCTTCGATGTGGCTGCGCGGCCGTCGGCGCTGCGGTTGCGGGCCCGGCTGGATGAGCTGGACGGGACCGGGAAGGTGGTCGTAGTCGGTGGGAATCTGACCGCGATCGAGACCGTCACCGAGATCGCCGAAGCCCATCCGGGTCTCGAGGTGAGCTTGGTGACCAGTGGTGAAGTCGGTGGCTGGCTGGGCCCGAAGGCGCGGCGGCATTTGTTGCGTGCGTTCGAGCGGTTCGGGATCTCGATTCATGAGCACACGGCTGTCGAGCGGGTGGATGAGACGGCGGTGGTCGCGGCCGATGGCGCGGTTTTCGCCTCGGATGCGACGGTGTGGGCGGCGGGATTCGCGGTGCCCGCGATCGCGGCCGCCGGTGGTCTCGCGGTGCAGGCCGATGGCCGGATCACCGTGGATCGGCAGATGCGGTCGGTGTCGCACCCGAATGTCTATGCCGCCGGGGACAGCGTGTTCGTCATCGGTGCGAACGGGCGTCCGTTGCCGATGTCGTGCGCGTCGGCGGGGTTCACCGGGATGCAGGCGGTTTCGGCGATCGTCGGGGATCTGACCGGGCGCGCGGTGAAGGCGACCGCGCTGAGCTACGTCGGCAACCACATCAGCCTCGGCCGCAGGGATGCGATCTATCAGGTGGTCGATGGTGACGGTCGGGCGAAGCCGGGTGCGTTGTGCGGGCGTGCGGCGGTGGCGGTGAAGTCGTCGATCGTGGCGGTGAGCGGGTGGGCGATCAGCCGTCCGACGTTCGGAATGCCGAGCCGCCGATACCGATTGACCGCTGCCGAGCAGGCGGGTTCGCCTGAGGTGGCTGTCGCCTAGGGTCGTCGGTATGGACACTGCCACCGTGGCGCGTTTCGAGGCCAGCCGGGATCGGCTGGCCTCGCTCGCCTACCGTCTGCTCGGTTCGGCGGCCGATGCCGAGGACACGGTGCAGGATGCGTTTCTGCGGTGGCAGGCCGCCGACCACGACTACGTCGAGGTGCCCGAGGCGTGGTTGACCAAGATCGTGACCAATCTGGCGCTGGACCGGCTGCGTTCGGCGCGGGTCCGGCGGGAGCGGTCGGTCGGTGCGTGGATGCCGGAACCGTTGCTCGACGGTGATCCGATGCTCGGCCCGGCCGACACGGTCGAGCAGCGTGAATCGGTGACGCTGGCGATGCTGACGTTGCTGGAGCGGCTCTCGCCGGTCGAGCGGGCGGTGTATGTGCTGCGGGAGGCGTTTTCCTACAGTCATGCCGAGATCGCCGAGATCCTGGAGATTTCGGAGTCGGCGAGCCAGCAGCATGCGCATCGGGCGCGCCGTCGCATGGCGGGGGAGAAGAGGTCGGCGACGGTGGATGCGGCCTCGGCGCGGCGGATTGTCGAGGCGTTCGTGGCCGCGGCGTCGTCGGGGCGCACCGATCGGCTGGTGGAGCTGCTGACCGCGGATGCGACCGGTGTCTCGGATGGGGCCGGTGGGCTGGCCAAGAGGTTGATTCATTTTCCGACGCGGGAGCGGATCGCGGAGGCGTTGCGGTCGGGTTTGCGGCCGACAGCGGCCAAGCGCCGGCTGGCCGGTGGGTCGCCGTCTATTCATTCCGCCGTCGTCAATGGGTGTCCGGCGATGCTGTTCGCCCTGGGCGACCGGGTGCTGGGTGTTGCGGTGCTGGATGTGCGCGACGGCAAGGTCGCGGCGGTGCGTGCGATCGCTGCGCCGCGCCGTCTGGGTCGGCTCGCCGAGCAGTGGCGGCGTCGTGGGCATGATGTTCCGGTGGTCGACGCCTGGTAACACCCGCTGTCAGTGATGTGGGTCACATGATGTCAGGATCGGGGGCGCGGCGGTGTCTTGTGCTCGAGTCCCGCAGAGCGAAGGAGACATCATTAGCAACAACATCGACGTCGTCGTGGTCGGCGGTGGATACGCCGGGGTGATGGCGGCCAACCGGATGACCCAGCGTGCGAACGTGACGGTGACCGTGATCAACCCGCGCGCGGTGTTCGTCCCGCGGCTGCGGCTGCATCAGATGGTGGGCGGAACCCATGACGCGACCGTCGATTACGTCGATGTCCTGGCCGACGGGGTGCGGCTGGTCGTAGCCAGTGTCGCCGAGATCGATGCGGCCGCGCGCAGCGTGCGCCTGGCCGACGGCGGCCGGATCGGCTACGACTATCTGATCTACGCGGTCGGCAGTGCCGCCGCGCAGTCGCAGGTGCCCGGTGTGGGCGAATTCGCGTATCCGGTGGCGACGTACGAGGCGGCGCAGCGGCTGCGGTCGGTGCTCTTCGATACCCCGATGGACGCCGCGGTCACCGTGGTCGGCGGTGGGCCGACCGGCATCGAAACCGCTGCGGAGCTGGCCGAACAGGGCCGCGATGTGACGTTGCTCTGCGGTGGCCTGGTCGGTACGTACCTGCATCCGAGTGCGCGGCGCACCGCTCGCAAGTACCTCGCGAAACTCGGGGTGCGTGTGCTCGAAGGCTCCGACACCGCGGTGACGGCGGTGCGGGCCGAGGAGGTGGAGTTGCGTGACGGGCGGACGGTGCCCAGCCGCGTCACCATCTGGGCCGTGGGTTTCAGCGTCCCGGATCTGGCCGAACGCAGCGGCCTGCGCTCCGACGGCGCCGGGCGTCTGCTCACCGATGAAACGTTGACCAGCGTCGATGACGAGCGGATCGTGGCGGCGGGCGACTGCTCGGCGCCGTCGGGTCTGCCGTTCAAGATGAGCGCCTACGCCGCGGGCTGCCTGGGTGCGCACGCGGCCGACACCGTGCTGCGGCGGATCGCCGGCCAGGAGCCGGAACCGGTCGATCTGGCGTTCCCGGCGATGTGCATCAGTTTCGGGCGTCGCGCCGGGATCTTCCAGCTCGGCCACAAGGACGATACGGCGATGCGGCTGTATTTCACCGGCCCGGTGGGTAAGGCGCTCAAGGAGTTCTCCTGCCAGGCCAGCGTCAAGCATCTGGTCGCCGAGTCGCGCAAGCCCGGTTCGCACCATTGGCCCAGCGACGGCAAGCATCGTCCGAAGCTGTTGCAGGCCTTGGTTTCCGATGCGCCCGCGACCATTGCCTGACATTCGATAGCGGCGGGTGGCGCCGCACGACCGCAGACGCCGCCACCCGCTCGATCTACCACAATGCACCTGCGACACAGGGAGAGGACGTCATGAACACACCGGACGTACCCGACGACCACACCACCGTCGACGCGACCCAGATGTTCGTCCGGCACCGCAATCTGCTGTTCACCGTCGCCTACGAGATGCTCGGTTCGGCAGCCGACGCCGAAGACGTGTTGCAGGAGACATGGTTGCGGTGGGTGAAGGTCGACCTGACCCAGGTGAGCGACGAGCGCGCCTATCTGGTGCGGATCACGACCCGCCAGGCGCTCAACCGGTTGCGTTCACTCAAACGCCGCCGCGAGGCATATGTCGGTTCGTGGCTGCCGGAGCCGCTGCTGACCGCGCCGGAAGCCGCCGCCGATGCCGAACTCGCCGAGAGCGTGTCGATGGCGTTGATGCTGGTGCTCGAGACATTGACGCCGACCGAACGCGCGGTGTTCGTGCTGCGTGAGGCATTCGGATTCGGTTACGACGACATCGCGGCCGCGGTCGACAAGACCCCGGCCGCGGTGCACCAGATCGCCCACCGCGCGCGCCGCCACGTCGAGGCGCGCCGCCCGCGCCGCACGGTCACGCCGAGTCAGGCGCAGGCGGCGGTCGATGCGTTCCAGCGTGCGCTGGAAACCCGGGATCTTCAGGGCTTGCTCGACGTGCTGGCTCCCGATGTGGTGGCGATCAGCGACGGCGGCGGGATCAGGCAGGCCACGCCACGCCCGGTCGTCGGCGCCGACAAGGTGGCCCGGTTCATCGTCGGCGGGCTCACCAAGCACGATGTGGTGGTCACTGTCGAGGCGACGGTGGTGAACGCCGGCCCCGCGCTGGCGCTGTATGCCGATGGTGAACTAGACGGGGTCATCGTCGTTCATGTCGAGGACGGCGATATCGATGGCCTGTACTACGTTCGCAACCCCCACAAGCTGACCCACCTCGACACCGCGACGCCGCTGACCTTGCGGTGAGAGCGGTTGTGCGGCACGGCCGCCGCCGCGCTGACGGCGGCTGGCCGGCCGAGCTGATCTTCGTGCGCTTAGGGGGTTCCGGTAGTAACCGCCGAAGAATCAACGGATATGGCGTAGCCGCAGCTGACTGCCGGTGAGGCCCTGGTTCGGTCTGCGGCGATGGCCGGTTGCTGGTTGGCTTGGCTCCCAACGCTATTGGTTGCTGTGGGAGGTCGGTTTCGTGGCGACGCGGGTGTTCGCGGATGAGGAGTTGGCTCGTCTGCGGGAATTCCCGGAGATCGGGCGTGAGGAGTTGTTCCGGTTCTTCACGCTCTCACCGGCGGATCTGGCGTTCGTCGATCCCGGTCGCGGTCGTGGTCCGGCCGATCGGCACCGAGATCCGTTCCTACGGCCGCCGCGCCGAGACCCGCACCGACCATTTGCGCCTGGCCGCGCAGTATCTGGGGTTGCGGACCGCCGGTGCGCTCGAACTCTTCGCTCACGAGGGCCTGTCGAAGGCGCGGTTTGGCCTGCGCGATCGCCGCCCGCAGGCGTTCCCACCCGATCGGCATGATCCGGGCCCGCCAGCTGCAAGACCAGACCGAACAAGCCTGGTGTCTGACCCTGGCCACCAACGCGGTGATCGCCTGGACCACCGAGTACTACGGCCTCGCGGTCGAGCAGATGCGCCGGGGCGGCCACCGCATCGACGACGAGGTCCTGGCCCACATCTCACCCGCGCGCAGTGCCAACATCAACTTCTTCGGCGCGATCGAAGACGACATCGACGCCGAACTCGCCGCGCTCGGCCCGACGGGCTACCGGCCGCTGCGGGTGCGTGACACCCTGTTCTGACCGGTCCCGGCGCTACCCCAGGGCCCGGTTCGTGTGCTCGCGGCCGAGCCATTCGGTGGTCGTCATATCCGGGATCAGGTCCGCGCAGGATCGTCCGTCCTGGGTCCTGTCGTGGTCCCAGGCTCGCGGGTAGTGCGGTCCGGCGACGTAGCCGAATGAGTAGGGGCGCCCTCGACTCCGATCCGCAGCTTATCGGCGGTGATGCCCGCCCACTGGCGTCCGGTGTGCCAGATGATCACCCCGCCACACCCGGCCAGTGGCGAGCCCGACATATGCAGAGGTTAGGACTTACTGCGTGCGAAAAGAATCGCTTGTTGAGCTTTCGCATCCGGGTCGAGCAGCATCTGGGCCTCGACCACGAATCCGGCATCGTGCAGCCAGGATGCCACCTGGTTCGGCTGACGGTGGTGGACATGGACCTTCATCGGGTGACCGCCGTAGCCCTCCGTCTTCAACAGCGACTCGTCGCCGACGTGAAACAGCAGTTGCAACGGTCCGCCGGGACGCAATGCTCGGTGGAAGCGCCCGAACACAGTCGGCACCTCGTCGTCGGGGATGTGGATCAACGACTGCCAGGCGAGCAGGCCGGCCACCGAAGCGACGGGCAGGTTCAGCTCCGTCATCGAGCCCACCTCGAACCGCAGGCCGGGGTGGTCGCGCCGGGCCACGTCGATCATCGCCGGGGAGAGGTCGATACCGAAGGCGTCGACACCGAGCTCATGCAGGTGGGCGGTGACTTCACCGGGGCCGCAGCCGACGTCCGCGACCGGTCCGCCGCCAGCGGTCCGCACGCTGTCGGCGAACAACGCCAGAGCCGCGCGAAGGTACTGGTGTCCGGCGAGGGCGCCGCGCACTTGGTTGGCATAGCTGACCGCGACCGTGTCATACGAGGTTCGGGTGTCGGCCAACCAGTCATCCGTGCTCATGACCGGCACGATATTCCATGATCGCGGCGGACTCGGCGCTACCCGGGAACGACAAAGGTGGCTCCACCCGGCCGGGTGGAGCCACCGGTAGGCAGGACGGCATCGCTCATGGCGCGGGCCCCGAGACACTCTGGCCGACTCTGTCATCCGGTGGCGAGGGCATCAGTGACTGCGGCGAACGGCGGTACGCGTCCTCGACACCATCGGATCGGCGAACACCCGCCGCTCCTACGGCATCGCGATCGTCAAGACCGTCGACCAGCTCGACGGCCGCCCGGACGGACTCACCGGGCCAGCCGCGCCCTGGACTCGATCACCGACACCCCTAGGCCGAGAACCAGCGCCGCTACTTCAAACCCTCGCCGCAGGCGATCCGTGAGCTGACCTCGATCCTGGGCCCGGGAGCCGAACGCCGACGCTGACCAGCAGCTACGCCATATCCGTTGGTTTTTCGGCGGTTACTACCGGAACCCCAGATGGCGGCGGCTGGCCGGCCGAGCTGATTTTCGTGCGCTACGTGTCGGTCTTCCAGCTGCCCGGGGCGCTGCTCCTCGGCGCCATCGTGCCGGCGCCCCGGGAGAGGTTCGGGCCGCGCAGGCCGCCGGTTCAGTGATCCAATGCCGATCGCACAGCCGAATCACGTTGATGCGCGCCGGATTCAGCGCACCGGCGCCGTCTCCTCGACCGCCGGTCCGAAGATGGCGCCGATGACGAGCGCGATCTGGGTGACGGCGCGGTCGATGGGTCCGGTGGGCTGGAACAGGTGGCTCAGCGCCAGGCGGACGACGGCTTCGACTCGACTGCCCAGTTCGTCGTCGCTGAGGGCGGACAGCCCGTATTGGGTGCGTAGCACGGTGGTGAGGGTGCTGGCCGCGCGGCCGAGGACCGGTTCGGGTTCGGTCATCAGGGTGGGCAGCAGAGTGGTATCGGCGCTGGATCGCCCGGCGAGGACGGCCTTGAGCAGGGTGTTCTCGGCGGCGGTGCGCAGGGTGAAGTCGACGGCGGCGGTGAGCGCGGCGAGCACGTGGCGGGGGTGGGCGGCGATGGTTTCGGTGATGCCGGCCAGGAAGGTGTCGAGTTCGGCGGCGATGACGGCGTCGGCGAGGTCTTGCCGGGTGCCGATCTCTTTGTAGAGCACCGGCCTGCTCACGCCCACTTCTTTGGCCACGCGCGACATGTTGACCGCGCCCCAGCCCTCGGTGCAGACGAGTTGGCGGGCGGTGTCGATGACGCGGGCGCGCAGCAGTTGACGCATCTCGCTGTGAAAGTTCGGCGCTTCAGCCACGACAGCCATCGTACATCAATGCTGGTTTCGTCCATCCGTTGACAATCGTCGGTGATGTGTTTCTAATGAATACACATCACAGCACAGTGTAAACAGGGCTGGTCCGGACGCCGATGAGGGCAGCAGCGACCGGTGGTCCCGCCGTGGACCGTTTCCCGCTCACCGATCCGAGGAGAACCGACGATGACGACCTCACCGCTGGGGCAACCCACCGACGCGGTCACCCCGCCGTGGCGTGACCGCAAGCGCTATCTGTGGTTGTTCGGGCTGATCCCGCCGACCGCGCTCGGCCTGGCGGCCGCGCTGGTGTGGGTGTTCAACCAGCTGGGCTGGCAGCAGGTGGCGCCGGTGTGGTGGTGGATCGGTCCGCTGCTGCTGTATGTGCTGCTGCCGATCCTGGACCGGTTCTTCGGCCCCGACGGGCAGAATCCGCCCGATGAGGTGATGGAGCAGCTCGAACACGATCGCTACTACCGCTACTGCGTGTACGCCTACATCCCGTTCCAGCTGGCCAGCCTGGTGTTCGCGGCCTACCTGTGGACGGCGACGGACCTGTCGTGGCTCGGCATCGACGGCGGTCTGGGCCTGTGGTCGAAGATCGGCGTCGCGTTGAGCGTCGGTGTGATGGGCGGTGTCGGCATCAACACCGCGCACGAACTCGGCCACAAGAAAGACGAGCTGGAGCGGTGGCTGTCCAAGATCACCCTCGCTCAAACCGGCTACGGCCACTTCTACATCGAGCACAACCGCGGCCATCACGTCCGCGTGGCGACGCCGGAGGATCCGGCCAGTTCCCGGTTCGCCGAATCGTTCTGGGCCTTCCTGCCGCGCAGCGTGTGGGGGAGCCTGCGCTCGGCGTGGGAGCTGGAACGCACCCGGCTGCACCGCATGGGCACAAGCCCGTGGACGCTGCGCAACGACGTGCTCAACGCGTGGCTGATGTCGGTGGTGCTGTGGGCGGGGTTGGTCGCGGTATTCGGTCCGATGGTCCTGCCGTTCCTGGTGATCCAGGCGGTCTACGGGTTCTCGCTGTTGGAGACGGTGAACTATCTCGAGCACTACGGGTTGCTGCGGCAGCGCACCCCGGCGGGCCGCTATGAGCGCTGCACCCCCGAGCACAGCTGGAACTCCGACCACATCGTCACCAACATCTTCCTCTACCACCTGCAGCGCCACAGCGACCATCACGCCAACCCCACCCGCCGCTACCAGATCCTGCGCAGCATGGACGGCGCCCCGAACCTGCCCAGCGGCTACGCCAGCATGATCTCGCTGGCCTACTTCCCGCCGCTGTGGCGCAAGGTCATGGACCATCGCGTCCTCGACCACTACGACGGCGACATCACCCGCGTGAATATCCACCCCGCCAAGCGCGATCGGGTGCTGGCCCGGTACGGGGTGGCGTAATGGCCGCCTACCGCTGCCCGGTCTGCGACTACCGCTACGACGAAGCCACCGGCGCACCCCGCGAGGGTTTCCCCGCGGGGACCGCGTGGCCGGCGATCCCCGACGACTGGTGCTGCCCCGACTGCGGGGTCCGCGAAAAGCTCGACTTCCAGACCGTTTCCACGACAGGAGCCTGACATGAGCACCGACTACAAGCTGTTCCGTTGCGTGCAGTGCGGTTTCGAATACGACGAAGCCCTCGGCTGGCCCGACGACGGCATCGCCGCGGGCACCCGCTGGGACGACATCCCCGAGGACTGGTCGTGCCCGGATTGCGGTGCGGCCAAGGCCGATTTCGAGATGGTCGAGGTCAGCCGCGCATGAGTGGGCGCATCGTCATCGTGGGCGCCGGAATCGCCGGCGCCGCCGCCGCACGCACCCTGCGCCGCGAGGGCTACACCGGCCAGATCGTGCTCCTCGGCGGCGAGACCACGCTGCCCTACCGGCGACCCGCGGTGTCGAAGGAGGCGCTGGCCGGCACCGCGGTACCGGCGCGGCTGCTGATCGATACCGCCGACGCCTGGCGCGCCGCCGACATCGACGTGCGCCCCGGGACCTGGGTGGACCGCATCGAACCGGACCGCCGGCGGGTGCGGTTGGCCGACGGCACCCCACTCGACTACGACCGGCTACTGCTGGCGACCGGCGCGCGGGCCCGCACCCTGCCGGGTCAGCATCCGTCGGCGCGCACGCTGCGCTCGCTCGCCGACGCCGACACGCTGCGCGCGCTGCTGTTCGACGGCGGTTCGCTACTCGTGGTGGGTGCGGGGCTGATCGGTTGCGAGGTCGCGGCGACCGCGCGAGGTCTGGGTGTGGCGGTCACGGTGGTGCATGCGGCGTCTCGTCCGCTCGACCGCGTCGCGCCGGCCGTGCTCGGTGCGCACCTGCAACGCCTGCACACCGAACACGGCGTCACCATCCACAACGACGTCACCCTCGAACGCCTCGACCACACCGATGACGCCGTCACCGCCACCGCGGCCGATGGCCGCAGCTGGACCGCGTCCTCGGTTCTGGTGGCCATCGGCTCGGTGCCCGACACCGGGCTGGCCGAGGCCGCGGGTGTGCTCGTCGACAACGGCATTCGCGTCGACGAGCACTACCGCACCTCGGTTCCGGGCATCTACGCCGCCGGTGATGTCGCCAGCCGCTACGTTCCCGAGCTCGGGGTATTCGAGCGCAGTGAACACTGGAACAGCGCCCAATTTCAGGGTGCCGCGGCAGCTCGCGCCATGCTCGACGCCACACCCAGTGCCCCGGAAGTGCCGTGGGGTTGGTCCACCCAGTACGGGGTGAACCTGCAGTTCGCCGGGCGCATCGGCGCCGACGATGAGCTCATCGTGCGCGGCGCCGATACCGAGACACCCGCGGTGCTGGCCTTGCGTGAGGGCAGGCTCGTCGGGGCGGCAGGGATCGGATGTGCCGCCGACATGCGTGCGGCGCGCGGGCTGATCGCCGAGGGCGCCTTTCTCGACCAGATGGTCTGTGCGCGGGGGCCGCTGGAATCCGCGATGCGCGATGGGGAGTGTGTGCGGGTCCGGTGAGGATTGGCGGTGGGTCGGTCCGGCGGTGCATGCGACGGTCAGTGCGGCTGGACTTCGTCGAAGAGCGCGAGGGCGGCGGCCGGGTCCGGGCTGACGAGGCGTTCCAGACCGGCCGCGGTGATCGTTGCCCACCGGGCGGCGCGCGCCCACATCCGTTCCTCGAAGCCGCGCACGGCGTCGTCCAGTTCGTCGGGTGCGGCGGCGATCGCCTCGGCGAGTTCGGCGCCATCGAGCATCGCCAGGTTCGCACCGGCTCCCAGCGGCGGCATCAGATGCGCGGCGTCGCCCAGCAATGTCACTCCGGCAACGTGGGTCCAGGTGTGGGACACGGGCAGCACGTAGAGGGGCCGGTGGATGAAGGCGCTGCCGTGGCGCAGAAGCGCGAGGATCGGTTCGGCCCACCCGTCGAACAGTTCCGGCACGAACGCGCGCACCGCCTCGACATCGCTGAGGTCCAGACTCGACCCCGCCCGCCGGTTCAGCCCCAGATGCCGGTTCAGGTCGGTGTGCCACTCCAACGGCGCCCGGAACTGGGCATACACCTTGACATGGCCGCCGCTGTTGCGTTGAGCCACCACAGCGCGGCTCACCCCGTACACGGCCAACGCGCCGTCACCGATCAGTTCGGCCAGTTCCGGGTGCCGGGTGTCGACGTCGTCGATCGAGGTTTCCAGCGCGGTGACGCCGGTGTAGTGCGGCACCGCCGCCGACACCGCAGGCCGCACCCGCGACCACGCACCATCCGCGCCGACCACCAGATCGAAACGTTCCGGCCGCCCATCGGCGAAACGCACCAGCACACCACCGGTTTCGGCCCGCACCTCCGTCACCTGTCGCCCCCACCGCACCTCCAGCGGCCCGAGCAGCAGATCACGCAGCTGCCCCCGGTCGATCTCGGGATTGGCCCGCTCGTCCGGCCCCGGCCGCCAGTCCCGCAACACCCGCGCATCAGTGTCGAGGATCCGCATAGCCTGCCCCTCCGGCCGCGCCAGCTCTTGAAACTCCGCCAGCAACCCCGCTTTCCGCAGCGCCAACTGCCCCAACTGTTCATGCAGATCCAGCGTGCCACCCGCAGGACGGGCATCCGACGCGTCATCGCGCTCGACAACGGTGACGCGGTGACCGTGACGATGCAGGACACGCGCGAAGCTGAGTCCGCCGGGCCCGGCCCCGACCACGGCGATACGAGGGCTCATACCCATACACGGTAGTGACGTGCCGGCCGCGGCGCTCCGAACACGATGCCGAGTACAACCCGATCCGGCCGTCGGGTGCCACAATGGCGTGCACGAACAAGGCGATGGTGTTGGGGGAGGTGAAACCAGCATGACCACCGGGGATCGGGACGAAACCATCACAACGATCACTGGTGCCGCGCCCAGCGTGATCGTGGCGCTGCGTCGCGCCGCTACCATCGCCGCCGAGCACGGCCACAACCACCTCGGCGTCGAAGACCTGCTCGCCGCGCTACTCGAACCCGGATCGCCGTTGGAACTGCGGTGGCGGCAGCGAAATCTCGGCGCGCTGACCTTCGACGAGGTTCGCGAGCTCGCCCAGGCGACGATCCCAGACGCGGTCATCGGCGACCACGGACCCGCCGACCCTGCGACCGTCGTGTTCGAGGTGTCCGGCCGCCACTCCGACGAGTTCACCGCGATGATCAACCAGTGCTCGTGATGGGCTGCGGCTGGATGCGGATGTGGTGCAGGCCGGCAGGGGTGGATCGGGCGGCGTTGTATGCCGGTGAATCCGCACTGCGGATGAGCGAGGTGATGTCGGCGAAGCGGGCTGTGGCCGAGCTGGCGGGCTGAGAGCGAAGGCTCAGCGGGGGATCCGGTCGAGGAAGGCGGCGATGAGTGGGGCGATCTCGCTGGCGTGGGTTTCGAGTGCGAAGTGGCCGGTGTCGAATAGGTGCAGTTCGGCTTCGGGCAGGTCGGCCAGGTAGGCGTGGGCGCCGGTGGCGGGGAAGAAGGGGTCGCCTGCGCCCCAGGTGATGAGGGTGGGCGGGGTGTACTTGCGCAGCCACGCCTGCCAGGCCGGGTAGCGGGCGACGTTGGATTTGTAGTCGAAAGCCAGAGCCACCTGCGCCTGCTTGCGGCCCGGCAGATCCAGGAAATGCTGGTCCAGCAGCCAGGATTCCGGTGACAGCACACTCGGGTCGGCGACGCCGGTTTCGTACTGGCTGCGGGTGCCGTCGAGGGTGAGCAGGGCGCGGATGGTGTCTTCGGCGCCGTCGTCCTCGGGGCGCAGTGCGGTGAATGCGCGCGCGCCGTCGGACAGCCCGGCTTCGTAGGCATTGCCGTTCTGCACGACCAGGCCGGCGATCCATTCCGGGTGACGTTCGGCAAGGCGGAAACCGATCGGCGCGCCGAAATCGAAGACGTACATGGCGAAGCGGGTCAGTCCCAGTCGCTGGACGAAACCTTCGGTGATATCGGCCAGGCGGTCGAAGGTGTAGGTGAAATCGTCCGGCGTGGTGGTGTTTCCGAATCCGGGGTAGTCGGGTGCGATGAGCCGGTAGCGGTCGCCGAGCAGGTCGATGAGCCGCCGGAACTGGTGCGAGGCCGACGGGAAGCCGTGCAGCAGCAGCAGCGTCGGCGCCTCCGTGCGGGTGGGCACGGACTCCCGGTAGAAGACCTGCACACCGTCGACGTCGAGGTAGCGGTGGTGGACCAGCGGCAAACTCATGGCGTTCACATGCTTTCTGTTGGTGATGATGCATTAGGTGTAGTCGATCAGCGTCTAATGTGTCAACTCGTTGATGTAGCATTAGTGACATGAGTGAGGCGTTCCTGACCGGTGAACCGCTGGCCCTGGACCTGGTCAACACCCGCCCGGCCGGCACCGACCTGCTGAGCACCCCCGAGCAGTTGGCCGACTGGCTGCGACATCAGGCCGGTCGGCTACCCGAACCCGGACACGTCACCACCGACGACCTGAACCAGATCCGCGAGGTCCGCGGCCACATCGCCGCGATCTGCGAGGCCCTGCTGCACGACCGCCGCCCACCCGAAGCCGCCCTCCGCGGCCTCGCCGCCGCCCAAACCGCCGCACCCGCCATCCGGCACCTGCACTGGACCGGCACCGCACTCACCGCGACCACCCACCGCACCGGCTCACCCGGCGCCGAACTCGCCGCCGCCCTCGCCGAATCCGCCGTCGACCTCTTCGCCGACCCCGCCATCACCCGCCTCAAACAATGCGAAGCCCACGACTGCGTCCTGCTGTTCCTGCCCGCCCACCCGCGCCGCCGCTGGTGCTCCCCGCAACGCTGCGGCAACCGAATCCGCGTCGCCCGCTACTACGACCGCCACACCAAACGCACCGACACGCCCTGAACCTCACCCGCGGTCAACGCGCCCCGCGGGTCAGGGCGCACAGCGACTCCACCGGACCAGTGGCGATCTCGGCCACCCGCGCCGGCTCCCGCGCTTCAACAGCTGGAACGCCGCATGCTCGGCACGACCTCTCCCCATCCGGATCGATCTCGATTAACGGCTCGGATTCGCTGGTCTCAGGCGCCGAAGACGGCGCCGACGACCGATTGGGTCTCCGTCGACCTCTATCAGTCCGAGGTTGCGGGCATCGCCGAGGGTGAGCGCCCCGGCGACGAGGGCGAGGATGTACGGGGGATCGGCGCGGCGACACATCGCTCGAGGGAGACGAACGCGGACCGCTCGGGGGAGATGAACCACTAGAACCGATGCGGGTCGAGGCCCTGACGCGGCCGCCGCGGCAAGGAGTGGTCCGAGAAAACCCGTTGGCGGACGACGGAGACCCTGCTACCGTCCCAAGCGCCGTGCCAGAGTCCGAGGAGGTGATACCCGTGAACGCAGTATCGACATGGGTGCTCCCCTCTGGGGTCGCGGTCGGGCGATAGGTCGTCCGGGAGCGCCGTTCACGAGCACTCCCGAAAGGCACCATCGTGCACTTGCTTACCGAACAACGCCTCGACGACGACATCCTCGAACGCACCTTCACCCTCGGAGAGATCCCCGGCATCCTGTGGACGCCCCCCTCCACCTCGGCGCCGGCTCCACTGATCCTGATCGGACACCCCGGCGGACTGCCGGCGATGTATCCGCGGCTGTTGTCGCGGGCCCGGCTCGCGGTCGCGGAAGGCTTCGCCGCGGCCACGATCGAACTTCCCGGCACAGGTGAGCGGCCCCGTTCGGCCGCCGCCGACCAGGCCCGCGCCGACCTGCGCCGCGCGGTGCAGGCGGGGGAGCCGGTCGCGGACGAGATCATCGACCGGCTCGTCCTCCCACTGGTCGAACAGGCCGTACCGGAATGGCGGGCCGCGCTCGATTCGCTACTCGACATGCCCGAGATCGGCGGACCGGTCGGGTATTCCGGCGGCGTGATCTCGATCGGCACCCGGCTGGCAGCGGTCGAACCACGCATCGCAGCCGCCGTCCTGTTCGCGGGGAGTTACGTCCCCCGCGCGATAGTCGACGAAGCCCGCCACGTCACCATCCCACTGCACGTGCTGCTGCAATGGGACGACGAGGGCAACGACCGGCAGATGGCCCTGGACCTGTTCGATGCGTTCGGTTCGACAGAGAAGACGCTGCACGCGAACATGGGCGGCCACACAGGCGTCCCGTCATTCGCCGGCGAAGAAGCCAACCGGTTCTTCACCCGGCACTTGACATGACCCGGCCGGTTACCGCTGTCGAACCTCGACAGCGGTAACCGCCGATCAAGGTCAGTTGCGGCACCCCACGAACGCATCGATATCGACGGCCTCGGCCATCGCCTGATACCCGGCGGCACTGGGGTGCAGGTTGTCCGGCCCGGCGAAACGGGGATCGAGGACATTCGGGCGGGCCGGATCGCGCAGGGCCGCATCGAAGTCGATCACACTGTCGGAGAGCTGCTGGGTGCGGATCCAGGCGTTGATCCGCTGCCGGACCGGATCGGCGTAGGGGAGGGTGAGCACGCCGTCGGCGAGGGCGTTGTCGGCGGGCAGAATCGTGCCCAGATGCACCGCCAGACCGGCGGCGTGCAGCCGGTCGATGAGCCGGGTGTAGCCGGCCACGACCTCGTCGTAGCTCGCTCCGATCGGGATACCGAGGTCGTTGATCCCCTCGAGGATGATCACATCGGTGACCCCGGCCTTATCGATTACATCCTGCTGCAAGCGCGCACCCGCGTTCGGCCCGAACTGCGGGATGAAACCGTCACGGGTCACCCGGTTCCCGGAAATACCGGCATTGAGCACGCTGAACGGCAACCCGGCCGCGTCGATGCGGCGCTGCAGGAAATCCGGGTAACGCACATTGCGATCCACCACACCGCGGTCCTGTGGTGTGCCGAGCAGGTTCGCCGAGACGTAACCGTCGGTGATCGAGTCGCCGAACGCGACCACCGTGGCCACCTCCGGGCCGGCCTGCACGTCCAGCCCCGACACCAGCGGCACCGCCGTGGTCGTCAACGGCAGCTGCGCGCCGCCGGGATCGGTGGTGCGATCACCGGCGAACGGGAGGCTGTAATAGCTGGTGGCGTTGCCGTTGAAATGCTCGGTCGGCAGCACCGCCAGGCCCGGCACGTGCACGCTCACCGACAGCGGCGCGAAAGCCGCGACGTCGACCTCGACGGGGTCGCTCACGACATCGCCCCATGCTGGAATGCTGACCTCGCGCCGACCGCCGAAGGTCACCTCGCGCAGCGCCTCCGCGCGCACCGACCCGCCCGTCGTCTGCGGCGCCACGGTGACATGACCGACCTCCATCGGCACCGGCCGTGTCCGGTTCGTCAGATGAATACGCACCACCGAACCACCGCGATGCGGCGTGATCACCACCCGATAGGTCTGATTCGACACCGACAGCTGCGGGATCAGACTGGGATCCGCGGCGCCGAAGGAATCCGACGGTGCGGCCATCCAACTACCCACCCACGGCGAATCGCCACACGCCGCGGCTCCGGCAGGTGCCACGGTCACCCCCGTCGACAGCGACCCTGCCAGCACCGCGACACCGACTGCCGTCCACCACTTTCGCATCAACTGTTCCTCGCAGCGGGAAGTAGTTACCGCGAGGAACAGTAACTATTACGGTGATTTCTCGGGCATATATGCCGAAATTCCCGCGAACGCTGTGGATCCGACGGTGCGGCGGCCGAGCGCGGACCCGCGATCGAATCGACGGTGGAACCTGCCCTCAGGCACCGATTCCGGAATCCGCGACGGAATCCGGATGGGCCGGCTCAGGCATGCCCACCCGGTCAGCGGTGGGGTGGAAGGAATCCGGCGCAGCGGACTGCGCGGTTGACCCAGCACGAGAGAAGCCGTGAACCGCGACACATCGCCCAGCGCCCCAGTGATGCAGCCACCCCCGGCCGGTGAACGTTCGTCGGCAAATAGACCGCGAACGCCGTCGCGATTCTGGGACAGGCGTACCAGCGACCCCAGTTTTTCGTAGTCCGCCGACGGGGAGTCCGGCACTGCGAGTTGCTCTTGACCCGGCGTCGGTGCCCGGCTGTCCTCACCCACCCTGACCGCCGATAATGTTCACTTATCGGCGGTCAGGACACGATCGATTTCAAGCCGCTCCAACGGATTGCGTTGCGTGTCATAACGTCACAACCAACGAAACCAACGCTACGATTTGCCGGTGGCGAACGTATGCAACTACCCGGGCTGTGCGCGACCGATCACCAAAGCCAATGGGCCGGGGAGGCCCTCGGAATACTGCGACCTTCCCGAGCACACGCGATGGCGGGCGTGGCGGGAACGTCAACGACAACAACAAGAATCGACCACACCGGGGGATAACGTCACTGTGACGGCGCCGGGTCCGGCGACGGCAGCGCGGGTGCGCGCGGATGAGCTGCTCGAACAGTTCCGTGGCCTGGCACAACAATTGGGCACCACCCTCAACGCCGCGGTCGCCGAACTCGCCACCCTGGCCGACCCCTCGGTTGCCGAGGCGCAGATCCAGCAGATCCAGGCCGACGCCGCCCGCCGTATCGCCGAAGCCGAAGTGGCCGCCGCCGACGCCGAACAGGCCCGCCGCCGCGCCGACGAGCAGCGAGCGCGCGCCGAAGAAGCCGCCGAGGACGCCGCCGCGGCAGCAGAAGCGGCCGAGGCACGCATCGCCGCCGCCGAAGCCGACGCGACCCGGGCGCGCACAGCCCGCGACGATGCGCTGCGTGAGGTCGAAGCCATAACCAAACAAGCCGCCGCCGACGTCTTCGCTGCCCGCAACGCCGCCGAGACCGAGATCCGCACGGCGCGCGCCGACGCCGCCACCGATATCGCCCGCGCCCGCGACCAGGCCGCCGAAGACATCGAACGCGTCCGCGCCGACGCCGCCGCCCAGGTCGAGCGGATCCGCCGCGAATCCGCGCAACAGGTCAGCGCCGCTGCCGCCGAACGCGACCTCGCCGTGCAGCGTGCCGCCGACGCCGAACGCGCCGTCGAACGCGCCGAACGCCTGGCCACCGAACGTGGCCAGGCCGTCGCCGAAGCCCGCGACGACCTCACCCAGCTGCGCACCGAACTCGACCACGCCCGAACCGAACTCGCCGACCTGCGCCGCAGCGCGGCCGCCGAGGCCGAAGCCCGCCGCGCGGAAACCGCCGCCGCCGTGGCCGAAGCACGCCGCGACGCCGCCGAACGCCTCGCCGCCCTCGACGAGACCCGCGCCCAGGTACTGGCCCGCGCCGAACGCGCCGAACGCCACCTCGACCAGCTGCTCGCCGAACGCCGCACCGCCCGGCCCGACGCCGACCCGCAACCGCGGCAGTGATCAGGGTTCGAGATCGACCACGCCGCGGCCACCGGCGATGTCGAGCGGCACCGAAACCTGGTCGTGCGCGATCAACCACACGCCGTCGACCCGGCGCATGCCGTAGCTGACCCGGACCCACATGCCATCGGTGGCGGCACCGTGGGTGAGCGTTCCGTGCAGCCGGGCGAAGGCGTGCCCGAAAGCCACCTCGTCGCCGATGGTGAATCGCAGTTCGCGCATCTCGTAGCGCACCGTGTCGAACACGGAGAACACGCGCTTCCAGTTGTCGAGTTTGGCCGCGATCCCGGCGTGTTGGAGTGGCGGTTCGATGTCGAAGGACACGACGTCGCGGGTGTAGCAGCGGGCGATGGTGTCGAGATCCTTGGCGTGCAACGCCTCGATCAGGGTGTCGATACGGCGGCGGATCTCCGCGTGCGCGGTTACGTCGCGATCGGTGGGGGCAGGGGAGACCTCCGATGAACTCATGGCCGGCTCCTCAGGCTTCGACGAGTGCGGTGTCGGCATGCGTGCGCAGCGGGGCGAGCGCGTTGCTCCAGGCCACCACTTGATCGAGAGTCTTGTCCAGGGCGGCGACCTGCTGCTCGCCTGGGGTGAAGGTGGTGTGGTCGGTGAAATCGGTGTGCAGCGAGAGCGCGACCTGATAGCCGACATCGGCCATGCCGAGGGTGCCGCAGACGGTGCGCAGCTGCACCACAGAACGCGCGCCGCCGCTCACGCCGTAGGAGACGAACCCGACCGCCTTGTTCGCCCATTCCGCGCACAGGTGGTCGATCGCGTTCTTCAGCACTCCGGGAACGCCGCCGTTGTATTCCGGGGTGACGATCACGAACCCGTCGAACGGCGCGACCCGCTCGGCCCAGGCGCGGGTGTGCTCGTGCGGCGAGGGCCCGAACAGCGGCGGGGCGGGCTCGTCGAGGTGCGGCAGCGGGTGCTCGCGCAGGTCGATGAGGTCGAATTCGGCGTCGTCGCGCCGGGATGCGGTGTCGAGCACCCACTGGGCGACCTGCGCGCCGTTGCGGTTGGGTCGGGTGCTGCCGAGGATGATGCCGATCGTGGTCATATGCGGGACTCCTGCGTCGGTGGACGGTGTCACCAGTTCCGACGACACAGCCCATTCCGATGTCAGCACCTGACATTCCGGTGCGCTGATTCGTCGAGTTCAATGACACCCGAACCGAAGGAGCATCATGGCCGACCCGCACCTGCCCGCGGTGATCAGCGAACGCCGGCAACTGATCAACCTCGCCTACCGGCTGCTCGGCTCGCTGGCCGAAGCCGAGGACGTGGTGCAGGAAACCTACACGCGCTGGTATGCCCTGACCGAATCGCAGCGGCAGGACATCGCCGCGCCAGGCGCGTGGTTGACCACGGTCGCCAGCCGCATCTGCCTGGATCTGCTCGGCTCGGCCCGCGCCCGCCGGGAACGGTATGTGGGCGAATGGCTTCCCGAGCCGGTCCCGGGACGCTCGGAATTCTTCGGTGCACCGGCCCCGGCCGATCCCGCCGACCGGGTCACCCTCGACGAGTCGATCAGCATGGCGTTCCTGGTGGTGCTCGATTCCATGACCCCGGCCGAACGGGTGGCGTTCGTGCTGCACGATGTGTTCCGGTATTCCTTCGCCGAGGTCGCCGAAATCGTCGGCCGCACCCCCGCGGCGTGCCGTCAACTCGCCTCCAGTGCCCGCCGCCGCGTCGACAGCTCACGACGTCCGTCGAGCACCGAACACGCCGAGGTGGTGCGCGATTTCCGGCGCGCCTGGGAGGCCGGCGATATCGAGGCGTTGATCGGGCTGCTCGACCCGCAGGCGATCGCCACCGCCGACAGCGGCGGCCGGGCCCTGGCTTTCCGCGAACCGATCGTCGGCGGCGAGCAGATCGCTCACCTCTGGACCGTGATCGCCGCCCGCAACCCGAACCTCACCCTGCTCGAACGCACCGTCAACGGACAACCCGGCCTGATCGCCGAAAGCGACGGCACCGTCGTCTCCGTCTACGCCTTCGACATCGCCGACGGCCGCATCACCCACATCTGGGCGATCCGCAACCCGGAAAAACTGCGGCCCTGGATCTCGAACTAGCTCATCCGGTGTGAGCGGCAGGCCGTGGAGGAAGCCGAGGATGTGCCCGGCCACGTCGCCGGCCTGCTCGACCGGCGGCAGACCGGGGTGGTCTTCGAGTCGGCGCGGACCAGTCGGTCGTCGGGGCTACCCTTGCTCGCCGCGGCAGCGAAAGCCTCCGTTGCGGCGATCGGCCGCGATCGCGCAACCGAACGCGGCGCCAATGGAACCACCGGCGAGTGCTCCCGCCAGCAAGCATCCACCGATGAGCGCGCCCAGGAACAACGGGTCGTCGCCGAAGGTCGCCGATAGCACCAAGGCGGGCGCCATGTAGTAGGCGGCGACAGGGGAGAGCAGGAGTGCGCCGACCAGGCCGCCGATGACGGCGCCGAGGGTCACGGGCGAAGCCTTCACTCCCACAGCGTAGCCCGCCGTGCCGACACAACAAGGACGTTCGGCCGCGCCGCCCCCGACAGGAAAAGCGCGGCGCGCATGTATCCGATTCGGCACCGAAACGGCTCGTCGGTCCCGGCCCAACCTCCGCACCGGCCTCCGCTGCTAGCCCGCTGACGGCCGACGACGGCATGCGACGGAGGGCGTAGATGCCCAGAGCGAGCATCAGCACCCCTTCGATGGTGTGCACGATGTTGCCGAAGGTGTCCACGGACATCATGTGCAGCACGGTGGCCGCCGACAATGCCCCTCGCAGCGACACCGGTGCGCCCTGAGCGCTGATCGTGTCCTGACCGGGCGATTGTGGCAATCGTTCGGCAAACGGCAGGGGTTGGCCATATCATGTCGCTATGCCCACCTACGAGGATTCGGGTCCGGTGTCGGTGTTGGGTCGCGGTGTGCGGCAGACGGTCCTGGTTGTCGGCATCTGCTCGGTGCTGCTCGGGGTCGCGATCATGATGTGGCCGGGCAAGACGGTGGCGACCCTGGCCACGCTGGCGGGGGTGTATCTGCTGCTGAACGCGGTGCTGCAACTGAGCATCGCCTTCGGCTCCCGGTTGGGTCGTTTTCCCCGCGTACTGATGTTTCTCGCGGGCGTGGTGTCGGCGGTTCTCGCCCTGCTGGCCTTCCGCAGCGGGGATTGGGTGCTGCTGGTGGCGATGTGGCTCGGCGTCGCATGGGCGGTGCGCGGAGTGGTGCATGCGATCGCCGCGGTCTGGGACGACGAGGACACCCCCGGACGTGGTGTGCAGGAGATGATCGGGCTCGCGACATTGATCGCCGGGATCGTCGTCGCGATCGTGCCGTTCGATTCCGCCGACATCCTGGCCGCCACCGCCGGTTGCTGCATGATCGCTCTGGGCATCACCGAAATCCTCACCGCCCGAAAGGCTCCCGCCGAACAACCGCCACAACCCGAGCCCACCCCACCCCGGCCCGCGCCGCCGCGGCCCACCGTCGACACCACCATCGTCATGCCACCCGGCAGCGGACACGCCCTAGGACGCTGAAACGCCGAAGCGCTGGCGGCGCGGCCATCCAGTCGGGTTGACTTGCTCGCATGGGATCACCAGATCAGCGTCGGAACTCGCTCGGCCCGACCGGCTTCCGGCCGCCCAGAACCCCGGCCGAACTCGTCGTCGTCACCCACGGCGCCACCACCGCCATCGACCGCGCCGCCCTACGCGAGAACGCCGCGGTCGAATCGCATCTGACGCAGCTGCTGCCGAGCGCGGCGCTGTCGCGAGTGTTCGGGCCCGCACGCAGACTCGAACACCGCCTGGCCGGCACCCCAGCCGAACCCGACGGCGCGCAACTGCTGAACTACTTCACCGTCACCGGCCTCGCCGAAGACCTGGAGTCCGAAGCCGACCGGCTGCGCGCCGACGACACCGTCGCCACCGCCTACGTGAAACCGCCCGCCGAACCACCACTGGCCCCGCCGCTGACCGGTGCCGTCGCCGACGTCGCCGCCCGCGCCCTCACCGAACCACCCGCCGTGACACCGGATTTCCTGGCCCGCCAGGGATACCTCGGTGCCGCACCCGACGGCGTCAACGCCCAGTGGGCCTGGACCCAGCCCGGTGGCCGCGGCACCGGAGTCCGCGTCATCGACATCGAAGGCGCCTGGCGGTTCACCCACGAAGACCTGCTCGACAACCAAGGCGGCGTCATCGGCGGCAGCCCGTCACCGGATCTGGGGTGGCGCAATCACGGCACCGCCGTCGCCGGACAGATCAGCGGCGACGTCAACGGATTCGGCATCACCGGCATCGCACCGGAAGCCGGCATCCGCGCGGTCTCGGTATTCGGCGGCGGCGGATCCGCTGCGGCGATCCGCTCGGCCGCCGACGCACTCAGCGCCGGCGACCTCCTGCTGATCGAATTGCACCGCCCCGGACCGCGATTCAACTACTCCGGACGCCCCGACCAGCGCGGCTACATCGCCATCGAATGGTGGCCCGACGACTGGGCCGCCATCCGCTACGCCGTCGGCCGCGGCGTGGTGGTCGTGGAAGCTGCCGGCAACGGCGGCGAAGACCTCGACGCCGCACTCTACGACCGCAAACCCGCCGAATTCCCGTCCACCTGGCGCAACCCGTTCCGCGGCGGAGCAGGCGACTCGGGGGCGATCGTGGTGGGCGCGGGCGCACCACCGCCGGGCACCCACGGCCGCGACCACGGTCCCGCACGTTCGCGACTGGACTTCTCCAACTACGGCTCCCGCCTCGACGCCCAAGGCTGGGGGCGTGAGGTCACCACCACCGGCTACGGCGACCTGCAAGGCGGCGACGACGAAGACCTCTGGTACTCCGACACCTTCAGCGGAACCTCGAGCGCCTCACCCATCGTCGTCGGCGCCATCGCCTGCTACCAGGGCATCCTCACCGCAGGCCCCGGCCGCAGCACCCCCGACCAGATCCGGACCCGGTTGCGCGGCACCGGAAGCGCGCAAACCGATGCACCCGGGCGGCCGGTGAGCCAGCGGATCGGGAACCTGCCCGATGTGCGCGCGATGCTCGGCAGCACAGACACCTGATTCGCTCGTGGGGGCCGGCCGGGCGCCCGGCCCCCACACACCACCCGCCGAACGCGCCACCCCGCCAGCATTACCCGCCTGATCAGGCCCGTTCCGATACCCTGCGCACATGGCGACCAGTGCAACCTTGCGGATCTCCCGCCTGCGCGCGCTCATCGAGCACCCCAACACCGGCGACGGCGAACGCGCCACCGCCCAACGCATGCTCGATCGCATCCTCACCAGAACCGGCACCGAACCCGTCGTCGGCGACCGCACCTACGGCAACCGCCACCACCGCGTCGGCCGCCACGCCGACCTGCACCGCATCGCCGACATGATCCGCGACGACATCGTCCTGGCCCGCGCCACCTTCGCACCCCGCCCCGCCCACCCCGGCGAACCCGCCCTGCGTGACCCCATCGGCGACGCCCCACCTCAGATCACCTACACCGTCGACACACCCCACCACGGCTGCATCGACATCACCATCGACAACGTCCCACCCGAATGGGGTTGGGTGCGCGAGGACGGCATCGACCTCATCAGCCCCGCCCTGCAAGCCCTCGCCGACGAACTCGCCGACCTCATGAACGGCTACAACCACGACGGCAGCGACATCGACAAACGCTTCTTCGGCCGCGTCCGCATCCCCGACCTCACCCTGGTCTGGTAACCACCGCAGGTTGCGCGGCCGCCGTGCGGCGATTCGCCCGACAGCCGGCACGCCCGCATGCGATCGTGGAGACAACCAGCATCGAACGGAGGACGTGCGATGAAGGCTCTCCAATACGCGACCGTCGGCGCCGAGCCCGAAGTTCGCGACATCCCCACACCCGAACCCGGGCCCGGGCAAGTCCTGCTGAAAATCACCGCCGCCGGCGTCTGCCATTCCGACGACTTCGTCATGTCACTACCCGCCGACGCCCTCACCTTCCCGCTGCCGCTCACCCTCGGCCACGAAGGCGCGGGCACTGTCGCCGCCCTCGGCGCCGGCGTCAGCGGGCTCGAACTGGGGGAGTCGGTCGTCGTCTACGGCCCCTGGGGCTGCGGCACCTGCCGGCAGTGCTCCCAAGGCGCCGAGAACTACTGCTCCCGCGCCGCCGAACTCGGCATCTACCCACCCGGCCTCGGCGCACCCGGCGCCATCGCCGAATACATGATCGTCGACTCCGCACGCCACCTGGTGCCCATCGGCGATCTCGACCCGGTCGCCACCGTGCCCCTCACCGACGCCGGCCTCACCCCGTACCACGCCATCAAACGATCACTACCGAAACTGGTCCCCGGCAGCTATGCGGTCGTCATCGGCAGCGGCGGCCTCGGCCACGTCGCCATCCAACTGCTGCGCCACCTCGCACCGGCCCGGGTCATCGCCCTCGACGTCAACGACGACAAACTCGCCTTCGCCCGATCCGTCGGCGCCCACGAAGCAGTCCTGTCCGACGCCGCGGCCGCCGACAACGTCCGCGCCATCACCGGGCCGGACGGGGCGAGCCTGGTCCTGGACTTCGTCGGCTACCAACCCACCGTCGACACCGCCATGGCCGTCGCCGGCGTCGGCGCCGACGTCACCATCGTCGGCCTCGGCGACGGGCAATCGGCCGCCCGCGTCGGCTTCGGCATCAGCCCCTACGAAGCCGCCGTCACCGCCCCCTACTGGGGCAGCCGAGCCGAACTGATCGAACTCATCGACCTCGCCCACGCCGGGGTCCTCGACATCGCCGTCGAACGCTTCACCCTCGACGACGCACCACAGGCCTACCGCCGACTCGCCGACGGAACCCTGCGCGGCCGCGCCGTCATCGTGCCCTGAACCGCCAGGGCGGGGGGAGTCGGCGACCGGCCCGAACGACCGGCCGCCGACCACCCATCACTTCACGTCGAAGCGATCGGCGTTCATCACCTTGTTCCACGCCGCCACGAAATCGGTGGCGAACTTCTCCTTCGCGTCATCGGTGGCATACACCTCCGCCAACGCCCGCAACTGCGAATTCGACCCAAACACCAGATCCACCCGGCTCGCGGTCCACTTCGGTGCACCCGTGACCCGGTCCTTACCGACATAGGTGCCGTCATCGGCGGCCGAGGCCTCCCACTTCGTGCCCATATCCAGCAGATTCACGAAGAAATCGTTGGTCAGCAGACCCGCCGCCGAACTCAGCACACCCAACTGCGACTGCTGATAGTTCGCGCCAAGCATGCGCAACCCGCCGACCAACACCGTCATCTCCGGCGCCGTCAAACCCAGCAGATTCGCCTTATCGATCAACAGATGCTCCGCCGAGAGCAGATTGCCCTTGCCGTAATAGTTGCGGAACCCATCAGCACTGGGCTCGAGCACCGCGAACGACTCGACATCGGTCTGCTCCTGGGTGGCATCGGTGCGCCCCGGCGTGAACGGCACCGTCACCGCAACCCCGGCGTTCTGGGCCGCCAACTCGATCGCCGCACCGCCACCCAGCACCACCAGATCGGCGAACGACACCTTCTTGTTGCCGCCCTGGGCGGCATTGAACGACTCCTGAATCCCTTCGAGCACGCGCACCACCTGCGCCAACTCATCGGGCTCGTTGACCTCCCAGCCACGCTGCGGCTGCAACCGGATCCGCCCGCCATTGGCACCACCACGCTTATCGGTGCCACGGAACGACGACGCCGCCGCCCACGCCGTCGACACCAACTGCGCCACCGACAGCCCCGACGACAAGATCTGCGACTTCAACGTCGCGATATCCTCGGCGTCGATCAACTCGTGATCGACCTCCGGCACCGGGTCCTGCCACAACTGCGGCTCCGGAACCCACGGACCCAGATACCGCGACACCGGACCCATATCGCGGTGCAGCAGCTTGTACCAGGCCTTGGCGAACTCCTCGGTCAGCTCCTCCGGATGCTCCAACCAGCGGCGCGTGATCTGCTCGTACACCGGATCCATCCGCAACGACAGATCCGTCGTCAACATCACCGGCGGATGCGACTTCGACGAATCATGAGCATCCGGCACCGCATCCGCGGACGCACCATCCTTCGGAATCCACTGCCACGCACCGGCCGGGCTCTTGGTCATCTCCCACTCATGGCCGTAGAGCGTCTCCAGGAAACTGTTGTCCCAGCGGGTCGGGGTCGGCGTCCACGTACCCTCCAGACCACTGGTGATCGCATCCGCGCCCACACCCGTGCCGAAGGTGCTCTTCCAGCCCAGACCCTGATCCTCGAGCGGCGCCGCCTCCGGCTCCGGACCCACATGCCCCTCCGCCGGACCCGCACCATGGGTCTTACCAAAGGTGTGACCACCCACGATCAGCGCCGCGGTCTCCACATCGTTCATCGCCATTCGGCCGAAGGTCTCGCGGATATCGCGCGCGGCCGCCACCGGATCCGGGACCCCGTTGGGGCCCTCGGGGTTCACATAGATCAGGCCCATCTGCACCGCCGCATACGGTTTGGCCAGCTGCCGGTCACCGCTGTAGCGCTCATCGCCGAGCCAGGTGTCCTCCGGACCCCAGAACACCTGATCCGGCTCCCAGATGTCCTCGCGGCCGAACGCGAAACCGAAGGTCGGCAAACCCATCGACTCCAACGCGCAGTTGCCGGCGAACACCAGCAGGTCCGCCCACGACAACTTGCGGCCGTACTTCTGCTTGATCGGCCACAGCAACCGCCGCGCCTTGTCCAGGCTGGCGTTGTCAGGCCAGCTGTTGAGGGGAGCGAACCGCTGCGCGCCCTCACCGCCGCCACCGCGGCCATCGGCGATCCGGTAGGTGCCGGCCGCATGCCAGCTCATCCGGATGAACAGCGGGCCGTAGTGGCCGAAATCGGCCGGCCACCAATCCTGCGAGGTCGTCATGACCTCGAAGACATCACGTTTGACCGCCTCCACATCCAATGACGCGAACTCGCGGGCGTAGTCGAAATCGGGGCCGAACGGATTCGACAACTCCGAATGCTGGTGCAGCACCTGCAGATCCACCTGATCCGGCCACCAGTCACGATTGGACCGCGGCCGGCTCGCCTTCGGGGTGGGCGAGGGGATTACCGGGTTCTCGCTCTCACTGACACTGGCAGTGTTCTCACTGGTAGGTGGCTTGTCAGACACGACGTTCCTTTCGAGGAGGGGTGAATCGGGCTGTGATCACCCGGGGGAGGGCATGGACTGCGACGAACATTCGGGGCACACACCCCAGTAGATGACCTCGGCTTCGTCGAGGACGAAACCGTTGTCGTCGGAAGCGGTCAGGCATGGCGCTTCGCCGACAGCGCACTCCACATCGGCGATCGCGCCGCAGCGACGGCACACGACATGATGATGGTTGTCACCGACCCGCGTCTCATACCGCGCGACCGACCCCATCGGCTGAATCCGGCGCACCAAACCCGCCGCCGTCAACGCGCGCAGCACGTCATAGACCGCCTGATGCGACACCGCGCCCAACGTCTGGCGCACCAACCCCAGAATCGAGTCGGTATCGGAATGCGGATGGTCGTGCACGGCCGACAGCACCGCCACTCGCGGCGCCGTCACACGCAGTGCAGCACCACGGAGCATGCGCTCGAAGTCCGAGGTGGTGGACACGTTCAGAAGTATTACTCATTCAAGTGGGTGCTGGGAGGGGTTTGCGAGACCGGGCGCGATTGAGGTCAGGGGACAGCCGAAACCGCCGATTAGTTGACATAATGTTGATTATCGGTAGAAATACGGCGCCGGTGGAAGTGGTGGGTTCTCGCTCCAGATGTGTGCAGAGTATGCCGCTGAGGGTCGGTGACCTCCGAAGTTCGCCGCCGAGAAGGTCATGGCCCGGCGCGGCGTCTGTAGCAGTCGCATGTTTGCAGTCGCTGTCATCGTGTTCATTCCTGACTTGCGCCAGCGTTATGTCAGGTCGAAGCTTTCGCGCGGTCCACCCGGATGTTCGTCGCTGAACTTGTCGGACGACGACGCGAGATCGAGCGCCCCTCGGCATGGTGTGCCGAGATGCGTGAGGTGCTCCCTGGGGCGGCTCGCGGTTACTGGGCAGTGGTGCTGATCGGTGGGTTGGGGCGCAATTCGGGCATGACCCGGTGTGGTCCGCTCCCCTGTCCAGTCGAAACCCCTTCCTCTATTCGTCACAGTGACGAATAGAGGAAGGGGTTTCCTCTGCGTTACTCGCGGCTGCCGGGGTTCACTGTCGGGTGGGCAGTCCGTTCGGGTACGCCCATGCCAGGCGGGTCAAAACCAAGGCCGCGGCCATGAGTCCGAAGTCGCGCAGGGCGATGTCGCCGTAGCCGCCGACGATCAGCAGGTTGATGATGATGCCGCCGAGCCAGGCCGCGACGAGCGGTGCGCCGAGGCGCGGGAGTACGAGGACGGCGATGCCGGCGACGATTTCGATGACGCCGACGATGTTCATCGCGGTGTGCGCGTCGCCGGGAACGATGTCGTTGACGAATCCGGCCAGATAGCGGGTCCAGTCGTCGGTGAGGACGTTGGCGAATTTGTCGAGGCCGAACAGGATGGGCAGGACACCGAAGCCGAGCCGCAAGGCCCAGAACGCTTGGTAACCGGGTTCGGCGAGGCCGGCGGTGTGCTGGGTGCTGGTGGCGTGCACAGTCATTCGTTTCTCCTACTAACAATGTGAGGGGCGCCGGCCCAGTGAGGTGCGCTCGCGATGCTGCCGAGCGGGACCGGTTCACACTGTTAGTGGCGGCAACCGGGCGAGTCTTACCCACGGGCAGCGAAGTTTTCGCGTCGCTACTGCCGTGGCTCGTGGCTCGCGTCGAGTAGCTCACGCAAGGTTGCGGCTTCTTCGGCGCAGGCGCCGCAACCGGCTAGGTGCACACGCATGGCGAGGTCGTCGTAGTGCGGGTCGGCGAGGCAATGTTCGACGTATTCGTCGATGCGGTCGAAGCATTCGTCACAGGACAGATAGGGGCTGGTGTCGGCCAGCAGCCCGGCGAGGATGTCGGCGCCGGGGGTGTGCGGATCGGTCATGAGATGCTCCGATCGGTGCGGGTTTCGAGATGTCCGCCGGCGATGAGGGCGGTGCGCAACCTGCGACGGGCGTCGTGCAGGGTTTTGTAGAGGGCGTTGCGGGTGCTGCCGAGCCGTTCGGCGAGCACGTCGATCGGGACCTGCTCGACGACCAGTGCCAGCAGGATGCGCCGCTGGTGCGGGGTGAGATCGCGGGCGATGGCGGCGGCTACCGCACAGCCGAGTTCGGTGGCGGCGAATACTGCCTCGGGGGTTGGCGATCGGTCCGCGACCGAGGTCAAGGCTTCGGGTAGCAGGATTTCGCGGTGCCGCCAGGCTTGCCGGCGGACGGCGACTCCGGCGTGGTGGACGCCGAATTTGTAGGCCCAGGTGGTGAATCGGCTGCGGCCCTGGAAGGTGGGCAGTTGCCGGAGGACGGCGATCACGGCGTCGTCGGCGCATTGCTGGGCGAGGTCTTCGAGTTCGCCGGCGCCCGCGCCGGGCAGCAGGTCGCGTAGCCGCCAGATCTGGTGGCGGGTGGCGCGCAGCAGGACCTCGCGCAGCCGGGCTGTCGCGTGGTGTCCGGCGGGGCCGTCGTCGGTCAGGTCCGCCAGCCATTGCTGGTCGGTGTGCGGGCGGGTGGCGTCGGCGGTGGTGGGGTTGACGGTGCTCACGGCGGGGTCTCGATTCCGGGCAGAGGCGCGAGGATGCGCACCGCCAGTTCGGGTGCGCATCCTCGGTCGACGAGCTGTGCGAGCGCGAGCAGGTCGAAGGCCGGATCGGATGCCACGGCTTCAGCCAACCACGGCGGGAATCCCGACGCCATCAGCCAGCGTCTGCGCCAGTCCCGGATGTCGGTCGTGGCGGGTGGTGGCTCGGTGTGTGGGCGCGTAGGAGTGACCATGCCCTATTGGTGTCGTTGGGTCGCCGTTTCTTACCCGCCGCCCGCCGCGCTGGTCGATGGTCGCGCGACGGGCGGCGGGTGGTTCAGGCGCCGACGTATTCGGCGAGGTGTTCGCCGGTGAGGGTGGAGCGGTCGGCGACGAGGTCGGCGGGGGTGCCTTCGAAAACGACCTTGCCGCCGTCGTGGCCGGCGCCGGGGCCGAGGTCGATGATCCAGTCGGCGTGGGCCATGACGGCTTGGTGGTGTTCGATGACGATGACGGTTTTGCCGGCGTCGACGAGCCGGTCGAGCAGGCCGAGCAGGTTTTCCACGTCGGCCAGGTGCAGGCCGGTGGTGGGTTCGTCGAGGATGTAGACCCCGCCCTTCTCCCCCATGTGGGTGGCCAGCTTGAGGCGTTGGCGTTCGCCGCCGGACAGGGTGGTCAGTGGTTGTCCGATGGTGAGGTAGCCGAGGCCGACGTCGGCGAGGCGTTGCAGGATCTTGTGCGCGGCGGGGGTGCGGGCCTCCCCTGCGCCGAAGAACTCCTCGGCCTCGGTGACGGGCATGGCGAGGACTTCGCTGATGTCGCGGCCGCCGAGTTTGTAGTCGAGCACTTCGGCGAGGAAACGCTTGCCCTCGCATTCCTCGCAGGGGGTTTCCATGGTGGCCATCATGCCGAGGTCGGTGTAGATGACGCCGGCGCCGTTGCAGGCGGGGCAGGCGCCCTCGGAGTTGGCCGAGAACAGAGCGGGTTTGACGCCGTTGGCTTTGGCGAAGGCTTTGCGGATGGGGTCGAGCAGGCCGGTGTAGGTGGCGGGGTTGGAGCGGCGCGAGCCCTTGATGGCGCCTTGGTCGACGACGACGACGCCGTCGCGTTTGGCGAGGTTGCCGTGGATGAGCGAGCTCTTGCCGGAGCCTGCGACACCGGTGACGACGGTGAGGACGCCGGTAGGGATGTCGACGTCGACGTCGACGAGGTTGTTCTGGTTCGCGCCGCGGATCTCGAGGGCGCCGTCGGCTTTGCGTACCGTCTTCTTGAGTGCGGCGCGGTAGCCGAGGTGGCGTCCGGTGAGAGTGTCGCTGGCGCGCAGGCCGTCGATATCGCCTTCGTAGCAGACGGTTCCGCCGCCGGTGCCCGCGCCGGGGCCGAGGTCGATGACGTGGTCGGCGATGGCGATGGCTTCGGGTTTGTGTTCGACGACGAGCACGGTGTTGCCTTTGTCGCGCAGCCGCAGCAGCAGGTCGTTCATGCGCTGGATGTCGTGCGGGTGCAGGCCGATGGTGGGTTCGTCGAAGACGTAGGTGACGTCGGTGAGGGCGGAGCCGAGGTGGCGGATCATCTTGGTGCGCTGGGCTTCACCACCGGAGAGGGTGCCTGCGGGCCGGTCCAGCGACAGGTAGCCGAGGCCGATTTCGACGAAGCCTTCGAGGGTGTGGCGCAGGGTGGTGAGCAGCGGTGCGACCGAGGGTTCGTCGAGGTCGCGGACCCAGTCGGCGAGGTCGCTGATCTGCATGGCGCAGGCGTCGGCGATGCTGATGCCGTTGATCTTGGAGGAGCGGGCGGCTTCGCTGAGGCGGGTGCCGTCGCATTCGGGGCAGGTGGTGAAGGTGATGGCGCGGTCGACGAAGGCGCGGATGTGGGGTTGCATCGCTTCGCGGTCCTTGGACAGGAACGATTTCTGGATGCGTGGGATGAGGCCTTCGTAGGTGACGTTGACGTTGTCGACCTTGATGCGGGTGGGTTCTTTGTAGAGCAGGTCGTTGAGTTCGCGTTTGGTGTACTTGCGGATGGGCTTGTCGGGGTCGAGGAAGCCCGAGCCCATGAAGATGCGCCCGTACCAGCCGTCCATGCTGTAGCCGGGGATGGTGAGGGCGCCTTCGCGCAGGGATTTGCTGTCGTTGTAGAGCTGGGTGAGGTCGAAGTCGGAGACCTTGCCCATGCCTTCGCAGCGTGGGCACATGCCGCCGGTGATGCTGAAGCTGCGGCGCTCTTTGACGGTGTGGCCGGCTTTTTCGATGGTGACCGCGCCTGCGCCGCTGATGGAGGCGACGTTGAAGGAGAACGCTTGGGGTGAGCCGATGTGCGGTTGTCCGAGTCGGCTGAAGAGGATGCGCAGCAAGGCATTGGCGTCGGTGGCGGTGCCGACGGTGGAGCGGACGTTGGCGCCCATGCGTTCCTGGTCGACGATGATGGCGGTGGTGAGGCCGTCGAGGGCGTCGACGTCGGGGCGGGCGAGGTTGGGCATGAACCCTTGGACGAAGGCGCTGTAGGTTTCGTTGATCATCCGCTGGGATTCGGCGGCGATGGTGGAGAAGACCAGGGAGCTCTTGCCGGAGCCGGAGACGCCGGTGAAGACGGTGAGGCGGCGTTTGGGGATGTCGACGCTGATGTCTTTGAGGTTGTTCTCGCGGGCGCCTTGGACGCGGATGGTGTCGTGGCTGTCGGCCAGGGGCAGGGCGGCCGGTGCGGTGTCCTTGGTCTTGGCCGGGCTCATGGTGGGTTCTCCATCGGTTGTGGTGCGGGCTGTCGGGTCTTGTGCGCGATGTTATTCGGCGGGCGGGGTGGTGCGCGGGCGAACGGGTCCCCGCCGGCGGTGGTGGGGACCGGTCGCGGTGGTGGTTTGCCGGTGGGTGGCTGGGTCAGGCGGCCTGTTGGATGCGCAGCAGGTTGCCCGAGGGGTCGCGGAAGGCGCAGTCGCGGACGCCGTAGGGCTGGTCGGTGGGTTCTTGGACGACTTCGGCGTCGCCGGCTTGCAGGCGTTCGAAGGTGCCGTCGACGTCTTTGCTGGCGAGCACGATGCTGGCGTAGGTGCCTTTGGCCATCATTTCGGCGATGGTGGCGCGTTCGTCGTCGGTGAGGCCGGGGCTGGCTTCGGGTGGGTAGAGGACGATGGCGGTGTCGTTTTGGTCGGGCGGCCCGACGGTGATCCAGTGCAGGCCGTTGTAGCCGACGTCGTTGCGGACTTCGAAGCCGAGGATGTCGCGGTAGAAGGCGATCGAGGCTTCGTGGTCGGTGTGCGGCAGGAAGCTGGCGCTGATGGTGATATCCATGCTGATCAGGCTAATTGCGCGTCGGCGGGCTGCGCTTCTCGATTCCTGATCGGTCTGGTGACCTGTTTGGCGACGCAGGAGGGCATGCCCGCGGTGGCTTCGGCGGCTTCGCGGCGGTAGACGCTGGGTGGCATGCCGACCAGTTCGGTGAAGCGGGTGCTGAAGGTGCCAAGGGATTGACAGCCGACAGCGAAGCACACCTCGGTGACGCTGAGTTCCCCGACGCGCAGCAGCGCCATGGCGCGTTCGATGCGGCGGGTCATCAGGTAGGAGTACGGGGATTCGCCGTAGGCCTGTTTGAACTGGCGGCTGAGGTGGCCTGCGGACATGTGGGCGTCGCGGGCGAGGGCTTCGACGTCGAGGGGTTGGGCGTATTCGCGGTCGATGCGGTCGCGGACGCGTCGGAGCCGGGCCAGGTCGCGCAGGTGTTGCTCGGTGGCGGGTGTGCTCACTCTGGTGATGCTGCCATGTGTTGGCGGTACTGCCCAGCTTCGTGCGGTGCGTGCTGGGTGGACGTGGCGCCGATCCGTCGGCCGAACCGCCCGTCACCGGGTGTGGCGACAGATGCGCCGGATCGCACCGCACACACCCCTCCCCCTGCGTGCGGTGCAGTAGGCGTGCGCGGGTCAGGCGCCGACGGGTGTGGCCGGGGTGTCGCGGGAGTCGGGGGCGGTGCGGCGGATGGCGTCGGCGGTGGCGTCGTCGGGTTGGTGCTGGGCGCGTAGTTCGGCGGCGACGCGGCTGGTGTAGCACTCGATTTCGCGGGCGATGTCGGTGTCGTCCCAGCCGAGGTGGGGTGCGGCCAGCGCGGCGGCTTCGGCGGCGACGGCGGTGCCGCGGTCGAGGGTTTCGATGGACAGGTGGGTGCGGCGGGTGAGGATGTCGTCGAGGTGCAGGGCGCCTTCGTGGGTGACGGCGTAGACGATTTCGGCGCGCAGGTAGGCGGTCGTGCCGAGGGGGCGGGCCAGCTGCGGGTCGGTGGTGATGAGGTCGCGGATTTCGGTGATGGCGCTGCCGTAGCGGCCGAGCAGGTGGTCGATGGTGGCCGGGGGTAGCTGCAGGTCGTCGGCGAGGCGGGCGCGTGCGAGTGACAGTTCGGTGTAGCCGTGGGCGCCGACGAGCGGGACCTGGTGGGTACGGGTGGGGCCGATGCGCTGGGGCAGGCCGGCGATGGCGGCGTCGACGGCGTCGGCGGCCATGACGCGGTAGGTGGTGTATTTGCCGCCGGCGACGAGGACGAGTCCGGGCACGGGGGTGATGACGGCGTGTTCGCGGGAGAGGGTGGTGGTCTGGTCGGTGTTGCCGGCGAGCAGGGGCCGCAGGCCGGTGTAGACGCCGACGATGTCGTCGTGGCCGATGGGGTTGTCCAGCAGCCGGTTGGCCTGGTCGAGGATGTAGTCGATGTCGGTGCGGGTGGCGGCGGGGTGGGCCAGGTCGTGGTCCCAGGGGGTGTCGGTGGTGCCGATGACCCAGTGCTGGTCGCTCCACGGGCACGGGATGACGAACAGCAGGCTCTTGTCGGTTTCGGTGATGAGTCCGGTGGTGGCGTCGATGCAGTCGCGGGGGACGACGATGTGCACGCCTTTGGAGGTGCGGATCCGGAATTGCGGGGTGGCGTCGAGCATGGCTTGGATCTCGTCGGTCCAGGGGCCTGCGGCGTTGATGACGCGGGTGGCGCGGATGTCGAAGCGTTGCCCGGTTTCGAGGTCTTCGACGGTGGCGCCGGTGATGCGTTCGCCGTCGCGGAGGAAGTCGATGACGCGGGTGCTGGAGGCGCACAGGGCGCCGTGGGTGGCGGCGGTGCGGGCCAGCATCATGGTGTGGCGGGCGTCGTCGATCTGGCCTTCGTAGAAGCTGATGCCGCCGCGGATGCGGGCGCCGGCGCCGGGGAACCGGTCACGGGTGGCGTGGCGGCCGAGGTGGCGGTGGTGGGCGGGGACGCCGCGGCCCGCGCCGAGGATGTCGTAGACGCCGATACCTGCGCCGGCCCAGGCGCGGTCGAGCACGGGTCGTTCGAGCGGGTAGAGGAATTCGACGGGTTTGGCCAGGTGTGGGGCGAGGGTGTCGAGGATGAGGGAGCGTTCGCGCAGCGCTTCGAAGACGAGGCCGAAGTTGAGTTGTTTGAGGTAGCGCAGGCCGCCGTGGATGAGTTTGGAGGAGCGGCTGGAGGTGCCGGAGGCGTAGTCGCGGGCTTCGACGAGGCCGACGCGCAGTCCGCGGGTGACGGCGTCGAGGGCGGTGCCTGCGCCGACGACGCCCGCGCCGATGACCAGGACGTCGAGTTCGGTGGTGGCCATGGTGTGCAGGGCGTGGGCGCGGGTGGTGGGGTTGAGTGGGCGTGGTGCGAGTGGGTGGCCGGTCATCAGGTGTCCTTGTGATCGTGGGGTGGTCAGGGGGTGGCCCAGTCGAGGGTGCGGCCGAGGGCTTTGGTCCAGCCGCGATAGCCGTGGGCGCGTTGGTGTTCGGTCCAGGTGGGTTGCCAGCGGGTGTCTTCGCGCCAGTGCCGGCGTAGTTCGTCGGTGTCGTGCCAGTAGCAGGTGGCCAGGCCCGCGGCGTAGGCGGCGCCGAGGGCGGTGGTTTCGGTGATGACGGGGCGGCTGACGGGGACGCCGAGGATGTCGGCTTGGATCTGCATGCACAGGTTGTTGGCGGTGACGCCGCCGTCGACGCGCAGCACTTGCAGGGCGACGCCGGAGTCGTCGGTCATGGCGTCGATGACGTCGCGGGTTTGGTAGCAGATGGCTTCGAGGGTGGCGCGGGCGATGTGGGCGTTGGTGGCGTAGCGGGTGAGGCCGACGATGGCGCCGCGGGCGTCGGAGCGCCAGTGCGGTGCGAACAGTCCGGAGAAGGCGGGCACGAAGTAGACGCCGCCGTTGTCGGCGACTTCGGCGGCGAGGGATTCGCTGTGGGCGGCGCCGGAGATGATGCCGAGTTGGTCGCGCAGCCATTGCACGGCGGATCCGGTGACGGCGATGGAGCCTTCTAGGGCGTAGACGGGTGATTGGTCGCCGAGTTGGTAGCAGACGGTGGTGAGCAGGCCGTTGGTGGAGCGCACGGGGGTGGTGCCGGTATTGAGGAGCAGGAAGTTGCCGGTGCCGTAGGTGTTTTTGGCTTGGCCGGGTTCGAAGCAGACCTGGCCGATCATGGCGGCCTGCTGGTCCCCCACCGCGGCGGTGATGGGGACGGCGGCGGCGAAGGGGCCGTCGGGGCTGGTGTGGCCGTAGTGGGTGGGGTGGGCGGAGGCGGTGATGGCGGGCAGCATGGCGCGTGGGATGTCGAACAGGGTGAGAAGTTCGTCGTCCCAGTCGAGGGTGTCGAGGTCCATGAGCATGGTGCGGGCGGCGTTGGTGACGTCGGTGCGGTGGATGCCGCCGCGGGTGCCGCCGGTGAGGTTCCACAGCAGCCAGGTGTCGATGGTGCCGAACAGGGCGTCGCCGCGTTCGGCGGCGGCGCGCAGACCCGGTTGGGTGTCGAGCAGCCAGCGGATCTTGCCGCCGGAGAAGTAGGTGGCCGGTGGTAGTCCGGTGCGGTGGCGGATGAGTGGGCCTGCGGTGGCGTCGAGTTCGGCGGCGATGCGGTCGGTGCGGGTGTCTTGCCAGACGATGGCGTTGTGCAGGGGGCGGCCGGTGGTGCGGTCCCAGATGACGGTGGTTTCGCGTTGGTTGGTGACGCCGATGGCGGCCAGGTCGCGGGCGCGCAGTCCGTGGCGGCCCAGGGCGGTTTGGATGACCGCGCAGCTGCGTTCCCAGATTTCGACGGGGTTGTGTTCGACCCAGCCGGGGCGCGGCAGGATCTGCTCGTGTTCGAGCTGGTGGCCGGCGATGACGGTTGCGGTGTGGTCGAAGATCAGGAATCGGGTGCTGGTGGTGCCTTGGTCGAGGGCGCCGATGAGGTCGGTCATCTGTTCTTCCGTTGTCGGGCTCGCTGCCCGTCGCAGGAGCGGCCACTGCCGAACCTAGGAACCGCCGACGCCGCCGACAACGGGGTGCGTTCGACAATGTCGAACGATTCGCGGCTACGGTAGGTGGGTGCCCGGTTCCATTCAGTCGATCGAACGTGCCGCCGCGATCATGGCCTTGGTGGCGCAGGCGCCGTTCGGGATCGGGGTGAGCGAGGTGGCGGGCGCGTTGGGGCTGCCCAAGGCGACCGTCCACGGGTTGCTGCGGACGCTGCACGGGGTGGGATATGTGGAGCAGGATTCGCGCAGCGGGAAATACCGGATGGGTGCGGGTCCCTCCGGTGCTGGTATGGACACCAATGTGTTGCGCTCGTATGCGATGAACTGGGCCGACACGTTGGCGGCGCGGTCGGGGGAATCGGTGCGGATGGGTGCGGTGCACGACGACGGCGTGCAGATCGTGCACCACGTGTTCCGCCCGGATCCGTCGCCGCAGCGGCTGCGGGTCGGTGTGGTGTTGCCGTTGCATGCCACCGCACTGGGCAAAGTGCTGCTCGCCTACACCCCCGGACTCGCCGAACGCGGCGACGAACTCACCGCTTTCACTCGCCGCACCATCACCGCGCCGCGTGCGCTGCACGCCCAGATCGCGCAGGTGCGGGCGCAGGGGTTCGCCACCGATATCGGTGAATTCGCGGCCGAGCGGGCCTCGGTCGCGGCACCGGTGCGTGATCCCGGTGGGCGGGTGGTCGGCGCGATCGGTGTGGTCGGCGCGGTGGACCGGGTGAGCAGTGCGGCGGTGGTGGGGCCGGGGCTGGTGGAGTTGGTGCGGTCGGCGGCGTCGGCGATCTCGGGCGATATCGCCGCCGACCGGGCGCGGGTGCGGCGGTGAGAGCGGCGGGGCGGGCCAGCAACCGGTTCGTGCTGGCGGTCGATCAGGGCACCACCTCGAGCCGCGCCATCGTCTACGACGCGGCGGGGCAGTTGGTGTCGGTGGTGCAGCGTGAGCATCGTCAGCTGTATCCGGCGGCCGGGCGGGTCGAACACGACGCGGCCGAGGTGCGCCGCCATGTCGAGGCGTTGATCGGGCGCGCGATCGGTGCGGCCGGGATCGCCGCCGGGCAGGTGGTGGGGATCGGGATCGCCAACCAGCGGGAGACGACGCTGCTGTGGGATCGGCGCACCGGCCGCCCGGTCGGCAATGCCATCGTCTGGCAGGACACCCGGACCGACGATCTGGTCGCCGAATTGGCCGCACGCCCCGACGCCGCCGAGGTGAGCCGGCTGTCCGGGCTGCCGCTGCTGGGCTATTTCGCCGCCCCGCGCATCCGCTGGTTGCTCAACCGCGACGAACGCCTGCGCGACGACGCCGAACGCGGCCACATCCTGTTCGGCACCATGGATTCCTGGCTGATCTGGAACCTCACCGGCGGCGCGCACGTCACCGATGTGAGCAACGCCGGGCGCACCCTGCTGATGAACCTGCACACCCTGGACTGGGATGCCCGGCTGCTCGAGTTCTTCGGCATCCCGCGCGCGATGCTGCCCGACATCCGCTCCAGCGCCGAGATCTACGGCCACACCGTCATCGAGCCGGCCGGGATCCCGATCGCGGCCGCGCTCGGCGATCAGCAGGCGGCACTGGTCGGGCAGACCTGTTTCGCGGCCGGGGAAACCAAATGCACCTACGGCACCGGCGCGTTCCTGTTGTCGAATACCGGGACCGCGCCGGTGTTTTCCCGGCACGGGCTGCTGACCACCGTCGGGTTCCGCCTCGGTGCCGAACCCGCCCACTACGCGCTGGAAGGGTCGATCGCCTCCACCGGTTCGCTGGTGCAGTGGCTGCGCGACCGGCTCGGGCTCATCGACGCCGCGCCCGAGATCGAAACCCTCGCCGCCACCGTCGCCGACAACGGCGGCTGCTCGGTGGTGCCGGCGTTCTCCGGGTTGTTCGCACCGCGCTGGCAGGCCGAAGCGCGCGGGGTGATCACCGGACTGACCTCCTACATCACTCGCGGACACCTGGCGCGGGCGGTGCTGGAGGCCACCGCATGGCAGACCCGGGAAGTGGTCGAGGCGTTGAACGCCGACACCGGGCAACCGGTGACCGAGCTGCGCGTCGACGGCGGGATGACCTCGAACAATCTGCTGATGCAGCAGATCAGCGACGCGCTCGGGATACCGGTGCAGCGGCCGCTGTTCGCCGAAACCGTCTCCCTCGGTGCGGCCTACGCGGCGGGGCTGGCGGTCGGCTTGTGGCCGGACCTGGACGGATTGCGCCGCAACCGCCACATCGCCGGACGCTGGCTACCCACCGTGTCGGCCGCCGACCGCGACCGCGGCTACCGGCAGTGGAGCCGGGCCGCCGCGCTGAGCTACCACGGGACCGGCGACACCGGCAGCTAGAGGCTGCCGCCCCCACCGACCAGCCACGGATTGAACGTGCACACCAGATCCGGGTGCGCGGCGGGATCGAGGGCCCGCAACACCATCGACGTCGCGCGCGGGGAATACATCATCGTCAGGTGATCGGACAGGTCCTGTTCGCAGCCGTCCTGCACGGTCAGGTTGGTGACGGTGGCGTCCGGGCCTGCCCGCAGGAACGTCAGATCGTAGGGGTTGACGATTTCGTCCCACCGCGAGCCGATGACGGTGTAGTCGACGCCCGCCGCGGTGTCGCCGCCGGCGTTGAGCGCGGTCAGAAACGGTGAGCCGATGACCTGTTCGATATTGGCCGGGCCGACGAACAGCTGGTTGAACCCGAGGATGTCGACACCTAGATCGTTGATGGCGCGCCCGAGGGCGGCGATGCCGAGCAGGCTGGTGCCGTGATGGGTGGCGCCGAGGGTGACCAGTTTCGTCACCTTCTGGTTGCCGCCGTCGAACTTCACATAGTGGTTCGACACGGTGCCACCTTGGGAGTGGGCGACGATATCGACCGACTGCGCGCCCGTCTCCCCCAGTACCCGGTCCACGAAATCGGCCAGCTGGCGCGATGATTGCGTCATCGGCCCGACCGCGTTGCGTCCCGGCAGCAGCGGGCCCAGACCACCGCCGTCGAGCACCCCGGCCTGCCCGTAGTTGAGGGCGAACACACAGAAACCGGCGCGCGCCAGCCGCGGGGACAGGTAGGCGAAATTGTCGTAGGCGTTCATCCACGACCCGTGCATCAACACCACCGGACGCGGATGCTCAGCGGTGGGGCGGCAATTCCAGTCATTGGCGCCCGGCGGCGCCGCATTCGGATGCAGTAGACCGTAAGCGAACGCGGCCAGCGCGGCCGTCATCTCCGGGCCCGGCCCCGCCGCGACGGTCGACCGGCTGGGCACCGTGCCCGCGCTGCCGGTCGACGTGACCGCCGCGAGGCCGGGGTGCGGTGTGGCCTGATTGATCTGGTCGGCCAGTAGCTGTTCGGTGAACGGCACCTGCGGACCAGCCTGGACCTGCCCCGATACCGTGCCCGCCGCCATGATCGCCGCGCCCGCCAGGACCGCCGCCGCTCGTGCGGCGCGTCGTACTTCCCAACCCATGTCTGCCCTCTCACGCACTCCCGGCCATCGCGCACCGGATCTGATTCGAAACTCGTGGCGACGCTAGGAGTTCCGGTGACCGGCGCGGATCGCATTCGCGGCGAATCCGAGCATTCCCACCGCAACACCGGGCGCGGATTGGAGAAAAGTACAACCCGATGAGAGCAGGTGGTTCGAGCGCCGGTGGGCGCCTGATCCGGCCGGTACGCTCGTCGGTGAGCTCGCACGTGACCAACCAGGGGGCCGTTCATGAGCGTCGAGACCACCGCCGACATCGTCGGACAGGTTTTGCTGAAGCTCGCCGAACCCGAAGGCCGCGCCGACCCCTACCCGCTGTATGAGCGGTTGCGGGCCTGCGGACCAGCGGTGCCGGCTCCCGACGGGACCCTCGTGGTCACCGGCTACCGGCTGGTGTCGGCGCTGGCACGCGATCACCGGCTGCGCAAACGACCCGAGACCTCGTTGACCGCCAACGGATTCCCACACTGGCGGCAGCGACCCGGATTGCGGTTGATCTTCGGCAGCATGCTGGTGGCCAACCCACCCGAACACACCAGGCTGCGGCGACTGGTGTCCGGCGCGTTCACCAACCGCCGCGTCGCCGGGATGCGGGCGGCGATCGAGGGCCTGGTCAGCGGGTTGCTCGACCGGATGGAAGCCGCCGACGGTCCCGTGGACTTCATCGACGAGTTCGCATTCCCGTTGCCGGTCACCGTGATCGGTGAACTGCTCGGCATCCCCGAATCCGACCGCATGCGCTTCCAGCCACTGGTGCGCGACTGGACCATGGTGCTGGACCGCCTCGACGAACCCACCGTCGCCGCCGCCGACACCGCGGCCGACACCATCATCGACTACCTCGGCGAGCTGATTGCGCGCCGCCGCCGCGAACCCGCCGACGACCTGCTGTCCGCACTCGCCACCCCCGACGGACTGCCCGACGACGAACTGATCACCATGGCCGCGCTGCTGTTCGCCGCCGGCTTCGAAACCACCACCGGCCTGCTCGCCAACGGACTCCTCGCCCTGCTCGACCACCCCGACCAAGCCGACCAGCTGCGGCAACACCCCGAGCTCGCCGGCTCCGCGGTCGAAGAACTCCTGCGCTACAACTCGCCGGTGCAGCTGCTCACCTCCCGCACCGCACCCGAAGCGATGAACGTCGGCGGACTGGAACTGGCCGCAGGCCAACGCGTCATCATGCTGCTCGGCGCCGCCAACCATGACCCCGAAATCTTCGACGACCCCGCCCGGCTGCGCCTGGACCGCGACGGCGAACCACCCCTATCCTTCGGTGGCGGCATCCACTACTGCCTCGGCGCTCCCCTGGCCCGCCTCGAAGCCCAGATCGCCTTCCCCGCCCTGCTACGACGCTTCCCCGGACTGGCCCTCGCCGCCGACCCCGCGCCGCGCGACGGGCTCGCACTGCACGGGCTCGTGCGCATGCCCATCCACCTGCGATAACCCGTGCGGCACGCGTCCGCCGGGCCGCCGGCCACTGGATGGGCGCCGAGGCCTCCTTCGTCGAGGTGGTGTCGGCGTTCGGTCTGGCGGCGACGTCGGCGGCCTCAGACACCACACTCGCCCGAGGCACCGGGAGCAGCTCACGACAACGGGCCAGTTCTTCGGCCGGTCCGGCTGGCAGATGCGTGGCAGCAGACTCGCCGAAACCGTCGATTACCACAGCGCACTGACCGTGCTCGCCGCCCTCGTCCGCCGCACCGGTCGGATACCTGCACAGGCAGCGCTGAACTCGGCTGCCACACTGGAACGACACCAGGTGGGAGGCCGAGATGGACGTTGCGTCAGCGGAATCGGCGCCGGCGACCGCATGGGCGCAAGAGCGGCGGCGTCTACCCGGCGTGAGCTGGGAGACGCTCGAGGCGCACCTGTTCACCGGCCATCCGCACATCCAGCTGCTGCTGCGGGTCCGGGGACGGGTCCTGCCATGGCGTGGCGGCTGGTATTGCGCCGCCGCGATCACCGCCCTGGCCGCCGGTGTGATCGCCTTCTGGCTCGGCTCCGCACACCCGTATTCCGCATGGATCATCGCGGGCCTGCTGATGGGCGTGTGCGCCGGATTGCAGATCACCGGATGGGTGCGTGCCTGGCGGGGCTACGGCACCGGCGCCGATGCACTCTGGGGCGCCGTCGTGTTCACCATCGGCTTCCTCCCGGCGTTCGGGATCGGGATGCTCGAGAGCCGGATCTGGAACTCGGCCACCGACGACCCCGCCCCCACCCCCGTGTTCTACCTGACGCTGGCCGCCGTGGCCCTGGGCTTCACCGGCCTGCACGGCTCCTCCCTCACCCCCAGCCCCGGCACCCGCCGCTACCAACGAGCCCTCGACGCCGTAGCCGCCCTCCCCGACGCCGAGCGCGAACGCCTCACCACCGACCTCGCCACCGCACTGCGCATCCTGCGCGAACACCGCATCATCACCCCCACCGAATACCGCGCCGCCCGCGCCGCACCCCTGGGCGGCCTCGTCACCACCCTCACTAACCGCTCCCCGACATGACCGCCCCGAGCTCCCCCGAGAGGTGACCATGACCGCCGACCGCAACGATCAGGCACGCGCGACTCGGATCGGATTGGGGCGCAGGCGCGGCTGGGCCGGTCTCGTCGCCGGGATCGGCGCACTCGGACTGCTCGAGGCGGCGGTCCTGCACTTCCTCGCCCATGCCTTCCTGCCCACCGGGATCGCCACCGCGGTCGACCTCGTCGCCGCCGCGTTGACCGTGCTGGTGATCGTCGCGCTCGCCTCACCCCTGTGGGGTTGGCTACGGGTCGACGCCACAGGGGTGCGGCTGCGGTTCGGCTGGCTCGCCGCCATCGACATTCCCGCCGCGGCGATCGCCGATGTTCGTGAGCAGCCCACCGACATCCGCAACCCCGTCACGCTCGGCCTGGACTTCGACTCCGACACGGGCCTGTTGACGGTGGTGCGTGCACCTTCCTCGCCGCTGATCCGCATCACGTTGACCACCGAGATAGGCGCCCGCACCCAAGGATGGCGGCGGGTCCAGGCGCGGGCGGTCCTGGCCAGCGTCGACAACATCGATGCGCTCGACGAGTACATGCGGCGATAGTTTCACCGGGCTCGGCGGCCGTCGGTTGTATCACCGGTCCCGGGGCGGTGACGCCACCGGATGGGCCCCGCGCGACCTCGATCGGATCGCCGACGATGCGACGAGACCGTCGCCGAAACACTGCTATCGGGTGAGGGTTTTCTCCACCAGGTCCAAGAAGGCGTCGACTTCGCGTTCGTCGTAGCCGCGGTGCCCGAATCGCGGCCGCCGGAACGTGATCTCGCGGACCTCGGCCGCGGTCAACCGGTCGGCGCCGCGCAAGGTGGCTTCGACCCGGTCGAGGAAGTCGTCGACATCGTCTTCGCGATAGCCGCGGGCACCGAACGGCGGCTTGCTGAACGTGACCGCGCGGACGTCGTCTGCGCTGAGACCCATCGTTGCCTCCTCCACCCGGCTGATCGGTCCATTGTCGCCGCATCAGCGCCGGCTCGCGGCGCGAACGAGGTGAACGGCGCCACTGTCACCCACAGAGCGGCACGAACGAGGTAGTCGGCGTTGCTGTCCCACAAAGGCGGTGCTGGGTCGTCGCTACTCACGATGATCGAACACGACCTCGAGTTTCGCCGAACCCGAGGCGTCGGCCAGCACCTCGGCGGCACGCTCGATCCGCCGCCGCACACCAGCGCTCAGCGCCTCGAACCCGGTCACCGTGACCAGGTTCTCGCCACGGCGATAACGCCAGATGCCCACCACCTCACCAGCGTCGAGCACTGCGCCGGGTGCCGACACCGGCCGCCACACCAGCCTGCGGTAGGCCGTCTCGGGCACCAGCAGCGTTCGGTCGATCTGCCGCAGATACGGGTCGTGCGGCGGGACGAGGACCGTGCCCGAGGCCGGCGGTGCGGACAGCAGGTCGTCGACGAGGGCGCTGGGCAGGCTGTAGCGGCGCCCGTCGACGGTGACCGGCACCAGATCGGCCGCCTTCCACACGCTGGTCACATCGACCGGTTCGACCCCCAGCCATTCGGCGAACACGGCGCGCGTGGTCGGACCGTTGACGCGGAAGAAGGTGTCGAGCAGGGTCGCGCGCGGCTGCCGCGGACGCTCGCGCGGATGCGCCGGAGCGGGCCACAAGACGGTGCCGCGCCGCTCATCCGCGCCCACCAGGATCTGGGCCCGACACCCGGCGGTGCGGAACAATCCATCGGGCACATGCCGCGCCTGGCAGCGTTCACACCACCGCACCAACTCATCCGGGACACGTTCGGTGACGCGAGTGCTGGCCTCGGACTTGGAAATCGGGCCGGTGACCACAGCGCGCAAAGCATCGGCCACGGCGTCGACCGCTTCGACCGCGTCCGCGCCACCGGAGTCGGTGGGCAACGGTGTATTCGCGGCAGTGACGAAATCCAGGCGATCGAGGCGATGCACATGCGGCGCGCCCCGCACCGACCACATCGCCACCAGCGGCCCGTCCGGTCCGATGGCTACGGGCGCGGATCGAGCCCGTAGTGACCGCAGCGCCCCCTCGGGTCGACCGTCCTGGACACCGAGCAGCAACAGAACGTCCAGCTCCATACCGTCGGCGCCGAAGCCGTGGCGATACCAACGGTGACCCAGCCACCGCTGCCGGTCGACGACGAGCGCGCCCGCCATCACTCCACTCTAAGAGCCGGCACCCACCCGGCGGGCGTGGGTGTAGATCAGGCGCGCGTATTCGGTGAGCAACCGGTCCAGGCCGATGGGCTGCTCACCGGTGGCGGTCTGCTGGAAACCGATCAGCATCGCCATCCCCAGCTCGGTGACCACCGCGGCGGTATCGTCATCGCCCACCACACCCTTGATCGCCTTGTGCACGGTGCGCCTGCGGGATTCGTCGACCCGCTTGACCGCCAGATTCACCGATTCGTCATTGGCCGCCCACGCGCGGATCGCGGCTTCGGCGGCGTGATGCAAGCCCAGCGCCAGATCCGACATGGCGCGAACATCGTCGTCGGGGTGGCCCTGGTTGAAGTTGAGGGTGCGCAGGATGAGGACCTGGCGGTTCTCCCAATGGTCCAGCAGAGCGTCGACGAAACCCTGCCAACTACCGAAATGATGGTAGAAGGAGCCGCTGGTGACACCGAGGCGCCGGCACAGCACGCCGATGTTGAGATGTTTGAAGCCGAGTTCGGCGAGCACTTCCAGTCCGGTGTGGAAGTACTGCTCCTTGGTGACCACTCGTGACATACGGCGCCGTTCTATTGGTATGGGCTGGTGGAAGGACCGAACGGTACCCCATCGTGTCGTCGGCTGGCCCGAGGGTAGCCGAGTCCCGACTCCTATTACAGAGTGTCACCGGGTATCAGTTACTTCCTGAGACATTAAGCGCGGGAAGGGAACCGGGTGCGCAGCATCCGATCTCCGTTCAGAAAACTGGCACGACCTGCTACCGCGTCTGTATAACAGAGCAAGTGCTCTGTTATGGTGGTGGCATGCCCCGCCCACGGATTCACGACCCCGACGCCGTCCTCGACGCAGCCACCCACCTGGCTGCGACCTCGGGCCCGGCCGCGGTCACCATCCGGGCCGTCGCCGCCGCGACCGGGGTCTCCAACGGCGCGATCTACCACAGCTTCGGCTCCCGCGCGCAACTGCTGGCTCGCGCCTGGTTACGCGCCGCGCACCGATTCCTCGAGATGCAGAACGCGCAGGTCGACGCCGTCCTCCCGGCCACCCCGCAGCCCGGCTCCCCCGCCTGCGTGGACGCCGTCGTCGCCGCCGCGGCCACACCCGCGCTCTTCGCCCGCGAACACCCCGACTCCTCGGCGCTGCTGCTGACCATTTCCCGCGACCAACTCCTCGGCGACGACCTGCCCGAGGCGCTCGCCGACGAACTCGCCGGCACCGACCGCGCCCTGGTCGGGTTGATGATCCGGCTGGCGCAGGCGATGTGGGAGCGCCGCGACGCCCGCGCGGTCGCCGTCATCACCACCTGCCTCGTCGATCTGCCCACCGCGATCCTGTTGCGCCGCGACCAGATCGACTCACCCCACGCCCAGCACCAACTCCGTGCGGCGGTACGCGCCGTCCTCGACGTCGGACCACCCGACTAGACCCGGAAAGAACAAGGAGCCCCCATGCCCAGCCTCGACTACCACGACAAGATCGCCGTCCTCGACCTCGGCGACGGCGAAAACCGTTTCTCCCCCGCCTTCCTCGACGAACTGAACACCCACCTCGACACCGTCCTCGCCGACGGCGCGCACGCCCTCATCACCACCGCGAGCGCCAAGTTCTACTCCAACGGCCTCGACCTGGACTGGCTCTCGGCCAACGGCGACCGCGCCGACTGGTACGTCGGCCGTGTTCACCAGCTCTTCGCCCGGGTCCTCACCCTCGGCCTGCCCACCGTCGCCGCCATGCCCGGCCACGCATTCGGCGCCGGCGCCATGCTCGCCATCGCCCACGACTACCGCATCATGCGCGCCGACCGCGGCTACTTCTGCTTCCCCGAAGTCGACATCCGCATCCCCTTCACCCCCGGCATGGCGGCACTGATCCAAGCCAAACTCACCCCGCAGACCGCCGTGGCATCGATGACGACCGGACGCCGCTGGGGCGGCGTGGACGCCGCCGCAGCAGGCATCGTCGACACCACCGCACCCGAAGGCGAATTGGTCTCCGCCGCCATCGAACTCCTGACCCCGCTGGGAGCCAAGGATCCGGGCACTCTGGCCGCCATCAAACAGACCATGTTCGCCCCGGCCGTCGCCGCGCTCACGTAGCCTAGGCCAGGTCCCTCGACGTTCCGGCCGGATACTACGGCGACCCCGTTATGCAGGGCGGGTGCGTGTTCGATGGTCAGGAACCCGTGGTACCAGCGGGCGCACCCCGAATCTCACGCAGCCGCCCTGTTACCGGTGAACGCCAGCGAGGTGCCGATACCGATCATGACGACGCCGCCGGTCGCACCGACCGCCGCCAACCGCTGTAGCGAGCGCCCGAACCAGGTGCGGGCTGCCACCGCGGCCAAGGCCCAAATCGAGTCGAAGATCAGGCCGAATACCGGGATACACAGTCCCAGCAGCATCATTTGCACGGGCACGGCACCGGCCGAGGTGGTCACGAATTGCGGCAGCAGCGCTGCCAGGAAGACGATGGATTTCGGGTTTGCGAAGCCGACGACGAATCCGTCACGCAGCGCGGTCATCATCGTGCGCCGCTGCGATGGCATTGCGGCAGAGACGGTCGCGACCATGTCGTGCCGGTGCCGGATCGCCTGAATGCCCAGCCAGATCAGATAGCCGGCACCGGCGAGCTTGATCGCCGTGAACACCGTCGCCGATGTCGTCACTATCGCGCCCAGACCCACCGCGACGGCAACGACTTGCACATAGACGCCGGCGGCGTTGCCCGCAACAGTGAGCAGCGCGGCCCGCCGCCCGACCGTGATGGCACGTCCGATGGTGAACAACACGCTCGGTCCCGGGACGACGACGAGGACGAACGCCAATCCGGCAAAGGCGATCAGGCTGTGGAGCGGCACCATCCTTCGAGAGTAGAGGTGAAGTGCCGCAAGGGCTCCCGAGTTCCAGCGGATGTCCGCACCGGAGACCCGTACTGGCCGGCTACCCGACGCCCCCACCCCGCGCTGGTAGCACCAGCTGCGCGCCCGTCACCGGATGGTCGAGCACTTCGACCGGGTACTGGTAGACGCGGGTCAGCAGGTCGGTGGTGAGGACCTCGCGGGGTGGGCCGTCGGCGGCGATGCGGCCGTTGTCGAGGACGGCGACCCGGTCGGCGTAGGCGGCGGCGACGCCGAGATCGTGCAGGACCACCACCACCGCGGCCCCGGCTTCGGCACGCTGGTCGGCCAGGCGTAGCACCGCTTCCTGGTGGCCGAGGTCGAGGGCGGCGGTGGGTTCGTCCAGCAACAGGGTCGCGGTGTCCTGGGCCAGGACCCGGGCCAACGCCACACGGGCCCGCTCACCACCGGACAGGGTGGGAAACGCCTGCTCGGACAGGTGGGTGACGTCGGTGGCGGCCATCGAGGCGGCGATGATCTCGTCGTCGCGTTCACGCAATGCCGTGCGCTGCCAGGGCGCACGGCCCATCGCCACCACCGCACCCGCGGAGAACGGGAACCCGACGGTGTGGCTTTGCGGCAGGACCGCGCGGCGGCGCGCCATGTCCAGGGGCGTCCATTCGGTGACGGCGCGGCCGTCGAGCTCCACACTGCCTTCGGTGGGTTCCAGCTCGCCGGCCAGCACCGCCAGCAACGTCGACTTGCCCGCGCCGTTGGGGCCAACCAGCGCCACGACTTCGCCTGCGGCGACCTCGAAATCGACGTCGGCGAGCACGCGTCGCGGTTTCGCGCCGCCGCCGCGCCGCTCGACACTCACCCCACGCGCCCGCAATGTCACGGTGCCGGGCGCGGGCGTCGACGGCAGTTCGTGCGCCCGCGACAGCACGGCTTCCCAACTGTTCTTCAACCCCGTCACGCGATCACCGCCAGCGGCGAGTCGTCGATGCGGCACGATGCACCGGCCTCGTGCGCCTGCGGACCGACTCCGCCCTGAACCCGCCGGCTCATGCCCACCCTCCCGAACGCGCGCGGGTGCGGCGCAGCAACCAGAAGAAGAACGGCCCGCCGATCAGCGAGGTGAGCATGCCCAGCGGGAGGTCGGCATTGTCGACCAGGGAACGTGCGGCGACGTCGGCGGCCAGCAGCACGACCGCGCCGATCACCGCGCTCAGCGGGATCAGCACCCGATGGCCGGGTCCGACCAGCATCCGCACCAGGTGCGGCACGATCAACCCGACGAACAGGATGATGCCGCTGAACGCCACACCCGCGGTGGTCAGGATCGCCACCATCACGATGACGTTGCGCCGCAATCGCTCCACATCGACACCGAGATGCCGGGCCGCCGATTCACCCAGCGCGAGCAGGTCCAGTTTCGGTGCCACCACGATCGCCGCGCCCACGCCGGCGACGGTGAGCGCGGCCACCACCCACACCGCCGACCAGGTGGCGCCGTTGAGGCTGCCCAGCTGCCAGAACACGATCTGATCGCGTGCCGCCGGCGAGGCGACGAACAGCAGGAACGCGATCAGGCCGCTGGCGAAGGCATTGATGGCGACGCCGGTGAGCACCAGGGTCACCACTTCGGTGCGGCCGTTGGACCGGGCCAGCAGATACACCAGCGCCGTGGTCGCCAACCCGGCCACGAACGCGGCCGCGGCCACCGACCAGGCCGCCACGAACGCCCCGCCGAGCACGATGACGGTGCCCGCGCCGACCGCCGCACCGGCCGACACTCCGATGACGCCGGGTTCGGCCAGCGGGTTGGCGAACACGCCCTGCAACAATGCACCCGCTGTCGCCAGAGCGGCGCCGACCAGGATGGCGAGCATCACCCGCGGGAACCGCACCTCCCACAGCGTCACCTCACCGGCCGGATGGGCGGGCAGCGGACCCCAGTCCAGGCCGATGCGATGCAGCACCGATCCGGCGACCTCACCAATGCTGGTGGGCACCTGCCCGATCGCCGCCGACGCCAACGCCAGCACGATCAGCGCCGCGACCGCCGCAACAAACACCAGCGTCGTGCGCGACCAGCGGGGCGTGGTGGGCCGTCGTTCGGCGAGTTTCACCTGCTCGCTCATGCTCCTGCCGGACCGTAGACGGCTTCGCTGAGCGCCTCGATGACGCGGCCGGTATTGGGGCCGAAGCTCAACAGCACCGCATCCGACATGTCGACGATCCGTTGGTTACGTCCCGCCGGGGTCTGCGCGATACCGGGGATCTTGGCCACGCCCTCGACCCCGCCCACCGATTTCAGGCCGTCGGTCATCACCAGCAGCACATCCGGCGCCGCGGTGATCATCGCTTCGCTGGTGATCGCGGTGAACGGTTCGGTCACTCCGGCTTCGGTGCCTGCGTCGCGGCCGCCGATCGCGGCGATGAGCGCATCCGCGCCCGAACCGGGGCCGGCGAGCATGGTGATGGCGGTCGACCGCAAATACAGGAACGCGATCTTCAGCGGCGGATTCTGCGCAGGCACCGCGGCGGAGGCGGCGGCGATCTCGTCGCGGGTGCGCTGGGCCAGCGCCTGCCCGCGGTCGGGGACGCCGAGCGCGGCGGCCACGGCCTCGATCTGCGGCACGACGCCGTCCATGGTGCGCTGCGGATCGAAGTAGACGACCGTGACGCCGGTGGCGCGCAACTGTTCCCGCACCGCCGGGGAGGCGCTGGTGGTGTCGGTGAGGAACACCGTGGGCCGCAGCGCAAGGATCGATTCGACGTTCAGTGAGCCGTTGCCGCCGGTGATGTTGGGCAGGTCGGCCACTTCCGGGAACACTCCGGCGGTGGAGCGGCCGACGAGGTTGTCGCCCAGTCCTAGCGCCCACACCGTCTGCATGAGGGTGCCGTAGCGGTCGGCGGCGAGGATGCGGTCGGCGGAGGTGACGGTGACCTCGGTGCCGTCGAAGGAACGCACCGTGGCCGGCAGCGCCGGGGTCGGTTCCGGGCCGATCGGGACCGGCGCCGCGTCGGCCAGCTGCGCGGTGGCCGGGCCACGGTGGCCGTCGACGGAGCCCTGGCCACTCGCACCGCACCCGGTCGACACCACCAGCACTCCGAGAGCGAGCGCGGCGAGCACGGCGCGGACCCACCCGGATCGGACACGGTCATACCTCATGTAGGCAAGCCTAACGGGCACCCCTCGGCGCGCGACGATCTCGGTCCGCCCGCCGCGGTCTCGAAACCGGTGTCACACCGGCCATCCAGCATCGCGGTGTGGCCTAGTCCGTGCGCGCGCTCACATCGTCGAGGGCCGCGGCGATGGCGCGCGGCAACTCGAGGGTTTCGGCGGCCAGCACCCCGGTCAGCTGGCCGATATCGCGGGCGCCGACGAACATGCTCGCCACACCCGGCCGGTCGCGGATCCAGGCCAGCGCCACCGCCAGCGGTGAGGTCGCCAACCCGTCGGCGGCGGTGACCAGGGCGTCGACCACGCGGGTGGCGCGCTCGTCGAGGCGGCCGCGGATCTCGGCGGCGGTGGCCTCGTCGGCGCCGCGGGAGTCGGCCGGCACGCCGTCACGGTATTTGCCGGTGAGGATGCCGCCGGCCAGCGGCGCGGTGGCGATCATCCCGACACCGTGATGGGCGGCCGCGGGCACGGTGTCGTCCTCGGCCGTACGCGCCAGCAGCGAATACGGGGTCTGGGTGACGGTGATCGGCGCCATCGCGGCCAGGCTCGCCAGCTGCCAGGCGGTGAACCCGCGAACCCCCGCGTACCGCACCCGCCCCGAACGCAGCGCCAACTCGACAGTGGCCGCCACCTCCTCGAGCGGGGTGCGCGGATCCCAGGCTGCGATATGCCAGATGTCGAGATGGTCGGTGCCCAGTTCGAGCAGGGTTCGATCCAGTTGCCGCAGCAGGGTGCGGCGCGAGGTGTCCACCCCGATGCCCGGGACCTGCGGCATCGGCGGTGTGCCGTCGGCGGCGGGCGGGACGGGACGCGGATGCAGGCCCGCGCAGCCGCTGAGCACCAGATCGTCGCGGGAGACCAGATCGCCGAGCAGATCGGCCAGGATCCGCTGGGCGGCGCCGCCGGCGTAGACCGGGGAGGTGTCGACGAGGGTGCCGCCGGCCTCGACGAACGCCATCAACTGCACCGCTGCCTGGTCGGCATCGGTGCGGGTGCCCCAGGTGTGGGTGGCCAATCCGATCCGCGAGACCCGCAGGCCGCTGCGACCGACCGTCCGCTGTTCCATCACCGTGTCCGCGCATTCGTCACGGCGCCAAGCGTAGAGCCTGATTCGCCGGTGCGGCCGCTCTCGTTTACCGGGTCGCGCGTCGTGTGGGCCACACCGCAGCCCGCCCAACCCCGTCCGGCGCCGTCGAGGTCAACACGGTACTGTCGCTGCGAGATAGCGGTCCGAACGCCGGGGTCACCCGCCGATGAGCCAATCATCCTCTCGGAACGGACATTTCGGCGGCAGTACAGGAGGGTGAGTGATAGGCGAGTCGATGACCTGGCTCCAGGCGATAGTGCTCGGCCTGGTGCAGGGGCTGACGGAATTCCTGCCGATCTCCTCCTCGGGACACCTGCGGATCGTGTCGTCGGTGTTTTTCGGCGACGACGCGGGCGCCTCCTTCACCGCCGTCACCCAGCTCGGCACCGAGGCCGCGGTGCTGGTGTTCTTCGCCAAGGACATCTGGCGCATCGTGAAGGTCTGGTGTTCCACGGTGTTCGCCAAACTCACCCAGCGTTCCCGCGAGACGGTGCCGCTGAGCGAGCAGGTCACCACCAAACTGCCCGTCGTCACCGGATCCGGGCCGCTGGGCTACGACCCCGACGCCGACGCCCAACGCGAACTCGACTACCGCATCGGCTGGTATGTGATCATCGCCACCATCCCCATCGGTGTGCTCGGGTTCCTGTTCAAAGACCTCATCCGCACCGGCGCCCGCAACCTGTGGCTGGTGTCGTTCATGCTGATCGCGTTCGCGCTGGTGATCGCCGCCGCCGAATACTACGGCCGCAAGACCCGCCCGATCGAGCAGCTCACCACCCGCGACGGACTGATCATGGGCCTTGCCCAGTGCCTGGCGCTGATCCCGGGCGTGTCCCGATCCGGCGCCACCTCCAGCGCGGGCCTGTTCCTCGGTCTCGAACGCGAGGCCGCGGTCCGGTTCTCGTTCCTGCTGGCCATCCCCGCCGTCACCGCCTCGGGCCTGTTCAGCCTGCCCGACGCCTTCGAACCCGCCGGTGAGGGCCTCAATGCCAGCGGGGCGCAGCTGCTGGTGGCCACCCTGATCGCCTTCGTCGCCGGCTACGCGTCGGTGGCGTGGCTGCTGCGGTTCGTCGGCAACCACAGCTTCTACTGGTTCGTCGGCTACCGCATCGTGCTCGGGCTGGTCGTGATGGGCCTGCTCGCGGGCGGGGTGGTGTCGGCGACATGATCGCTAGGCTGGCGCCATGACGGTGATCCTGCTGCGCCACGGTGTGTCGACCTCCAACACCGCGCACACACTGGCCGGCCGCAGCCCCGGCGTCGAACTCACCGACCGCGGCGCTGAACAAGCCCGCCAGGTCGCCGAACGCCTGGGCGGACTGCCCATCCAGGCGATCGTGATCTCGCCGATGCTGCGCTGCCAGCGCACCGTCGCCCCGCTGGCCGAGAAGACCGGCCTCGAACCGGTCGTGGAGGCCCGCCTGGCCGAGGTCGACTACGGCGACTGGACCGGACGCCCCATCGCCGAACTGCTCACCGAACCGCTGTGGAAGGTCGTGCAACGACACGCCTCGGGCGCGGTGTTCCCCGGCGGGGAAGGCCTCGCCGATGTGCAGACCCGCGCGGTCGCCGCGATCCGCGAACACGACCGCACCCTGGCCGAGGAACACGGCGGGGACGTGCTGTGGGTGGCCTGCACCCACGGCGACGTCATCAAATCCGTGCTCGCCGACGCGCTCGGGCTGCACCTGGACGGCTTCCAGCGCATCGTGGTCGAACCGGCCTCGATCAGCGTGGTCCGCTACACCCCGACCGCGCCGTATGTGACCCGGATCAACGACACCGGCCCCGATCTCGACGGCCTGGTCCCCGCGCCCGCGCAAAACTCCGCACAGTCGGGCCCGGTGCCCGGGGGTGAGATCGGCGCGGCCGGGAACACGGATAATGGGAATGCGCGGCCCAGCGATTCCCCGTCATGAGTAGTCGGCCGAACCGGGCCATCGCGGCCGCGTCGACCCCGACACCGGCGCCGCGGGCCGAACATGATCACGTATCAGGAGGTGCATGTGTCACGAGCAATCCATGTATTCCGCACCCCCGAACGTTTCGTCGCCGGAACCGTCGGTGAACCGGGCGATCGCGCGTTCTACCTGCAAGCCGTGCAAGAGCCGCGCGTGGTCAGCGTGCTGCTGGAAAAGCAGCAGGTGAAGGTGCTCGCCGACCGCATGGGTCTGCTGCTGGACGAGGTGGCGCGCCGCTTCGGCGCCGAGGTGCCGCCGCAAGCCGACGACGTCAGCGACAACGCGCCCCTGGTCACCCCGATCGACGCCGAATTCCGCGTCGGCACCATGGGCCTGGGCTGGGACGCCGACGCCGGCGCGGTCGTGGTGGAACTGCTCGCGATCACCGAAACCGAGGTCGACGAATCGGTGGTGCTCGACGACACCGAAGAAGGCCCCGACGCGGTGCGGGTGTTCCTCACCCCGATGCAGGCGCGCGAGTTCGCGCTGCGCTCGGCGCGGGTGATCGCGGCCGGGCGCCCGCCGTGCCCGCTGTGCGGGGAGCCGCTGTCGGCGCGCGGGCACATGTGCGTGCGCACCAACGGCTACAAACGCGGCGACATCTTCGGCGCCACCGAGCTGGAGGAGTGAGCCGTGCCCGCGGCAGGTGACGAGTTCACCACCGGCGAGCTGACGGTGATCGGGCGCGTGACCACCGCGAGCAACCTCACCCTCGTCTGCGATATCGGCGACGGCGAGACGCCACTGCGGGTGGTGTACAAGCCGGTGCGCGGGGAACAGCCGCTGTGGGATTTTCCCGACGGCACCCTCGCCGGCCGCGAAGTGGCCTCCTATCTGATCTCCGAGGCGCTGGGCTGGTCGGTCATCCCCGAGACGATCCTGCGCGAGGGCCCGTTCGGGCCGGGCATGGTGCAGCGCTGGATCACCGCCGCCGACAACCACACCGACCGCGGTCACCGCCTCGATCTGGTCGATTTGTGCCCGCCCGGCGCGGTCCCCGACGGGTTCTGTGAGGTGCTGCGCGCACTCGACCCCGAAGGCAACGAGGTCGCACTCATCCACGCCGACGATCCGCGCCTGCACCGGATGGCGGTACTGGATGTGCTGCTCAACAACGCCGACCGCAAGGGCGGGCACGCGCTGGAAGGCATCGACGGCCAGGTCTACGGCGTCGACCACGGCATCTGCCTGCACAGCGAGCACAAACTGCGCACCGTGCTGTGGGGGTGGGCCGGACAACCCATCGACGAAGCCCTGCTCACCGATATCGAGGCCTTCACCGACGCACTGCCCGGTGAACTCGCCGACGCGCTGTCGGCGCATATCACCGACGCCGAGATAGATGCGTTGCTCGACCGCGCGAAGCGGCTGCTCGACCAGCCGACGATGCCGCTGCCGGTGACCGCGCGCCCGATTCCCTGGCCGGCGTTCTGAGACCCGCGCGCGGCATCCGGTCTGCCTGAGCCAAACCCTTGACAACGCCGCGACGCCGGTTCCGTGCAGGTCGGCGACCGCGTATCGCATGCCGTGTCACACATGTGTGCCGGGGTGCGCGCCGGCGGCCTCCACCACACCTTTACCCTCGAAGAATGCAGTCCTGGTCCGATACCCCGATCCCGACGGTCCCCGGAGCAGGACCCCCGTTGCGGTTGTACGACACCGCCGACCGGCAGGTGCGCCCGGTGACCCCCGGCGCCACCGCCACCATGTACGTCTGCGGCATCACCCCCTACGACGCCACCCACCTCGGCCACGCCGCCACCTACCTCAGCTTCGACCTGATCAACCGGATCTGGCGCGACGGCGGCCACCAGGTGCACTACGTGCAGAACGTCACCGATGTCGACGACCCGCTGTTCGAACGCGCCGCCCGCGACGGCGTCGACTGGCGCGAGCTGGGCACCAGCGAGATCGAGCTGTACCGCGAGGACATGACCGCGCTGCGGATCATCCCGCCCCGCGACTACATCGGCGCCATCGAATCGGTCGACGAGGTCGTGGAGTTCGTCGGCAAACTGCTCGCCTCCGGCGCCGCCTACACCGTCGACGATCCCGAATTCCCCGACATCTACTTCCGCGCCGACGCCACCGAACAGTTCGGCTACGAATCCGGCTACGACCGCGCCACCATGGAACGGTTGTTCGCCGAACGCGGCGGCGACCCCGACCGACCCGGCAAACGCGACACCATCGACGCGCTGCTGTGGCGCGCGGCCCGCCCCGATGAACCGTCGTGGCCGTCTCCGTTCGGCCCCGGCCGACCCGGCTGGCATATCGAATGTGCCGCGATCGCGGTCAACCGGCTGGGCACCGAGTTCGACATCCAGGGCGGCGGCAGCGACCTGATCTACCCGCACCACGAATACTCCGCCGCCCACGCCGAGGCCTTGGTCGCCGGACGCCGTTTCGCCCGCCACTACGTCCACGCCGGCCTGATCGGTTTGGACGGGGAGAAGATGTCCAAATCGCGCGGCAACCTCGTGCTGGTGTCGAAACTGCGCCGCGCCGGAGTCGACCCGGCCGCGATCCGCCTGGGCCTACTGGCCGGCCACTACCGCCAGGACCGCATGTGGACCGACACCGTCCTCGACGAGGCCGTCGCACGCCTGGACCGCTGGCGCCGCGCCACCGCCGTGCCCGCCGCCGGCGACGCCACCGACACCATCGCCCGCCTGCGTCAACACCTCGCCGACGACCTCGACACCCCCAAAGCGCTCGCCGCGATCGACAACTGGGCCGACGAAGCCCTCACCTACGGCGGCACCGACACCGACGCACCCGGCGCCATCGCGACCGCGGTCGACGCGTTGCTGGGCGTGCGGCTCTGACCCTCGAGCTACCCCGGTGCGCCGGTCAGCGCGCTGAGGAGTTGGTGTCGATGCGCACCAGCACCTGTTCGGTGCCGTCCATCGCGAACCGGCTCGCCGCCGAGCGCACATAGTCGTTGAACCGTTCCAACTGCTGCGGCGTCAGCGGCTCGACCGACGCGATCCCGCTACGCCACCGCAACCCGGTCCGCAGCCGCACCCGCGGATCGGCCTCGATATTGCGCACCCAATCCGCTCGCCGCCCATGCACCGACACCAGCAACATCTGCGTGCCTTCGGTGATGCCGCGCGCCAGCGGTTTACGCCGCGGCTGCCCGGAGTGCCGTCCGGTGGTTTCCAGCACCACCCAGAACGGGACGACCGGCGCCAGGAATTTCGCGCCGGGCCCGGACAACCGCCAAAAGCGCAGGACCCCAGGGGGTCTCGTGGACTGCGTCATCGGTTCACCCTAGCCAGGTGCGGTTCACCAGGGAACGGTTTCCACGCCGCCGCTGCGATTTGCGTGCGATCAACCATGGTCGGTCACACTTATGCAGGTTGACGCGGGTCCCCGGCAGCCGCTCGCGCGGTACAGTCGCTCAGCAGCTGTTTCCGCAGTTCGAACCTGAGTCAGGGGTGGGTCGATGGTGAGGGCGAGAGCATGGACCGGGTTCGAGGCGGTCGCGCTCCAGGAAGCGATGCGACGATCGGTGCGCGATTTCGCCGGCTTGTTGGGCGTGGAGACGACGACCGTCAACAACTGGCGCGTCGGGCTGAGCAACGTCACGCCACGTTCCAGTACGCAATCGATACTCGATACGACGTTAGCGCAACGGGCCACCCCAGAAGATCGCGAACGGTTCGAAAGGATTGTCGCGGAGGGCGAATCAGCGTGGCGCAACCGGAACCGGCCGCCGCAGGATTCACCTTCGAACGGAACGAAATACGCTGATGACGATCGTGCCGAACTGCTGACAGTGCTCAACCGTGTGCAGAAGCTCAGCCGTTCCGTCGACTCGGACGTCGTCGACCAGATGCACAGCAGCACGCTGGGTGTCATCGAAGGGTACGAAACCGCCGAACCGGTAGACCTTCTGCCATGGCTGCGCAAGCAACGGGCTTGGCTGGAGTCGTTGATCGATGAGTGCGGTGACCCATTCCAGCGCATCCGCCTCTTCGAGATCGCCGGTCAGACCTCGGGTCTGCTCGGCTACATCGCGGCCAGCTGTGGGAGCTTCGCGGTCGCGCGCGCCTATTGCCTGGAGTCCTACCAGCTGAGTTGCTACGCCACTGATCCTGCCCTGATGGCGTGGGCGCGCGGCATGCAAAGCTTCTGCGAGTACTACGCCGGCCGCTACCCGGAAGCGCTTCGGTTCGCCGAAGCCGGTGTCGTCGCGGCGGCAGGAGGGCCCCAGAGTATTCGCCTGATCGTCAACGGTGTCGCGCGGGCGAAAGGAAAGCTCGGTGATGTCGAAGGTGTTCGCCGCGCCGTCGATGAGGCATACCAGCTTCTGTCGCGCACCGATGCGGGGCCTTTCCAGCGTTCCAGTATTTCACTCGACGGCTATAGCACCGCCCAACTCGCAGGCAACGCAGCGACCGCCTACTTGTCCCTGGCCATGCCGGACGAGGTCGAGCGATATGGCAGGCTCGCATTGAGCGAGATGCCGGCCGAGCAGTCGCCATGGGGCCGGGCGCTGGTGCAGCTCGACATCGCGCGAGCGCATGTGCTGAGTACGAATGGTGACTTCGACGCAGCGATGGCAATCATGGGCCAAATACTCGATCAAACGAAAGGCCCTTTCATGACGCCGGTGCGGTGTCGCGCCACGGAGTTCGTCGACGACGCAGCCGCACGATGGGGCGAGCTGCCGCAGCTGCGCGAGATCCGGGCGCAGGTGGTCGAACGCACCGAGGCCGGGCGGGCGTCGTGAGTGAGCTACAACTGCGCGAGGGCCAGGATGGTCCGCTCGGCCACTACTGGTTTCTCACCTTCGAACACGCGACCGACCTGCACATCGCAACAACCGAATGCCAGCGCACGCTGGATAGCAGCCGTTTCGCGGCGACTCCGACCGATGGCCTGCACCTCACCCTGGACCGGATATCTCGCAATGGGAGTAGTACCGCCCAACAACGGAGGCGGATCGCCACGGCGGCCGAAATCGCCTGCGCGCGGCAGAAGCCATTCGTCCTGACATTCGAGCGGCTGGTGAATATTCGCGCGGCCATCGGATTTCTCGTCTCGCCCGATGAGCGAATACACGAGCTACGCGATGCGCTCCGTACCGCCACCACATCCGTACTTCCCGATGCGCCCGTCAAGGACTCCTCCGCTGCCCCGCACGTCACCATCGCCTACCCCATCTATGAAGGATTGACTGCCGAAGCCATCGCGGCCGTCGACGCGAACGCGTCGAGTGCCCGCCGGGTGAAGGCGAGCATTGCCGAAGTCGCCATGGTGGCACTCGAGCGGCGTGGTCACGGGTACCGCTGGGAGACGATCGCTCGGATTCCGCTCACCGGCGAATAGCGGGCACGCGAGAACACGAACACTGCGCGAACACCACGCCCACGGCACGCCGTTCCAGTCGAACTCACTCCACGACAGAGTTGAAGCCACATCCGGTAGCGGGCGACGCCGTCGTACACGAGGCGGCGCACCGCCCCTCGAGAGCCAGGGACGGTGGCGAAAGCCCCGCTACCGGATCGCCCGACTCGATAACACACCAGGGAGTGACCATCCATGTTCGCGCTCGGTTGGATCGACCCGTCATCACCTACGCCTGATTGGGATGCGGCGCAGATCCGTCGGCTAGCGCGACGGCTGGGTTATCCGGTGTGCTGGGCGGATTCACCGTGGTTGGGACTGGTCGAGCAGATCGAATCCTGCGTCGCGGAAATCGTGATCGTGCCCTCGTCCGCACACATCGACGCCATCACGCTGAATCGGGTCATGGCCATCGCCGACGTCGAATGCGCGGCGCCACGGACGTCGTTCGCGCGCTGGACGATCATCGGGGGACGGCGGCGGTGAGCACTACGCAACTGGGATTGGTCATTGCGATCGGTCTCCCATTCACGGTCTTGATCCTGGTGATCTGGTGGCCGAGCGACTACGACGATCCACCGTGACAGGGCGATCCTTGTCCGGGCGTCCCGGACGTGATCTTCTTACCGCATGTGCAACGAGGTGCGGCGGTTGTTGAGCAGGCGGGGCATGTTGGGTGGGGTGGTCGGGGGTGGGGTTCTGGTTGCGTTGGGCGCGGGGGCGGCGAGAGGGGTGGAGTCGCGGACGGTGGTTGGGCGGCGGCGGTTTTTCGGGGATGACGTTGTCGATGCGGTGAGTGGGGCGGTGCGGGCGGATCGGGTGGTGATATCGTGGGTGGGGTGTGCGACGTATGCGGTGGCGTTCGCGGGGACGGTGGTGTTGCTGGATGCGTGGGTGCCGCGGTTGAGCAGTGCGGGGTATGTGCCGGCTACGGCGCAGGATCTGGCGGATCTGGCGCCGGCGGCGGTGTTGATCGGGCACGGGCATTTCGATCATGCCGGGGACGCGGGGCGGATCGCGCAGGCCAGTGGGGCGGTCGTGCACGGTACCGCCGAGCATTGCGCGACGATCCGGGCGCAGGTTCCGGATCCGGCGTTCGGGACCGTCGCGCTCGGTGACGCGGGCACCGCGCCCGGGCAGGTGCACGAATTCCGGATCGGCGATATCGAGGTGACCGCGGTGCGGCATCTGCATTCGGGGCCGACGGCGCCCGATCCGGTGAACGGGTCGCGGCCGTTCTTCCCGGTGCCGGATCTGTGCGCGATCGCCCAGCACCCGCCGACGCTCGAGGATCTGCGTGTCGGCCTGCCGCGGTTGCGGGACGAGGAGGGCGGCTGCCTGCTGTATCAGCTACGCGCCCACGGTTTCTCGCTGGTGTGGCACGATTCGGCCGGCCCGCTCACCGAGAAGGCGCCGCACGTGTTCGACGTGTTTGCCGGGCTCGCCCCGACCGATGTGCAGATCGGCGCCATCCAAGGTTTCAACCAGCTCACCAACGGCCTGCGCGATCCCCGCACCTACATCGACGCCATCCGCCCGAAGCTTTTCGTCCCGGCCCACCACGACAATTGGCTGCCCGGCTTCACCGCCCCCGCCGCCACCTACGATCAGCCGTTGCGCGCCGAACTGGACCGGATTCCGGCCGGGCATCGACCCGAGCTGCGCGCACTACTCGACCCTGGCGACTACATCGCTCCCGGCAGGCTCACGTTCGCCCTCTGAACCCGGCGTCGCAACATTATTTCCGGCCGACAGGCGCGACGCCGGTTGGTCCTGGACCCCGCCAGGTTCAACCAGCCACGACATCATCGAGGTAGTCGGCCGGTACGAGCCGAAAACGCCGCGAAGTTCGCGCGCCAGTGCCCTCGACATGTGGGCGAATAGCCCTCTCAGGCCAGCCGCACATCCGCGGTGGCGAGCCCGAACACCTTGCGTCCGCCCGATTTCGCGACGATGACGACCACCGCGGTCCTGGTCTCGGGGTCGAGGGATTTGATGCGGCCGGTGAACTCCACCGTGCCCGCCGAATCGGCTTCGATGATCGCGTAATTCGACAGCCGCACGCCGTAGCGGATGAGTGCGCCCGGGTCGCCCAGCCATCCGGTGACGAAGCCCGCGCCCAGGCCCATGGTGAGCATGCCGTGGGCGATCACGTCCGGTAGGCCGGCGAGGGCGGCGACGTCCTCGTGCCAGTGGATGGGGTTGGCGTCACCGGAGACGCCGGCGTAGTTCACCAGATCGCCGCGGGTGAGTGTCACCGAGCGGGCGGGCAGTTCGTCGCCGACGGTGACGGTGTCGAAGCGGGGTTCGGTGCGCGGGGTGCGGGTGCGCGAGATCGGCGAAAGGCGCGTGCCGGGCTCCGGTTCGGGCACCGAATCGGCCGCCGTGGATGCGCGGACGGTGGTGTCGAGGCCGCTCATGACGACGCGCTCGATGCGGTCGCTGATATCGGCGCTGACGTCCTCACCGGTGATGCCCACGACGGTGGTGTGCATGATCTGCACGATGTCACCGGTCTGGTCGAGGAAGGTATTGGTGATGGTGAGCAGGTCCTTGCCGGCGATGCGGCGCACCGAGGACAACTCGACATCGCTGACCAGCCGGTCGCCGGTGCGGACCGGTTTGTACATCTCGAAGACCTGATCGGTCTGCACGAACATGTCGAACCCGGTCATCACCGTCTCGAGCAGCCTGCGGTTGGCCAGCATCGCGGCGGTGGACAGGAACGTGGTGGGCGCGAGCAGACCGGTGTATCCGAGGTCGGCGGCGGCGTCTTCGCTCCAGTGCGCCGGGTGGAAGTCCTGGACGGCGCGCGCGTATTCGCGGATCTTCTCCCGGCCCACCTCGTAGTAGTCGTCGGCGCGGTAGCGATGCCCCACCAGCCCGGCCACGTCGAATGCCGCTTCCACCACTGTCCTCCTCCAACCGGACGTCACCGGCACACGTAATCGCCGCTGCCGGTACCGAATTCCCGACCGAAACCCACCCTCTCACACCGAGGGTGGCCGGTTCAGCGGTGGCCGCCGGAGTGATCGTGGGCGCAGGTGTCGGTGCGGCGGCCGTCGGCGCTGACCGCCTGCCCGGCGCCGTGTCCTTCCAGTGCGGCGAACGGCCCGCAGTGGTGGGCGGTGATCCACACGTGCACCATCGGATTGCCCGCCCCCGGGTTCACCGAGTTGGGTGGGCAGTTGCCTGCTTCGTCGGTGACACCGGCGACGACGGGCCCGTTGTCGCCGCGTTTCCAGCACAGATTGTCGTGCACGTGCCACTGCATCAGCGGCCCACCGAAATCCACCAGCTCGGGGTCGTCGATCTTCTTGTCCTTGGCGATGTACATCGCCGAGACCAGGGTGCGCTGGTCGCCGTCGACGCGGTAGACCAGTGACTCCGGGTAGGCGGGGTCGAGGAACCGGTCGTCACGGATATAGGCGCCATTGATGTAGTGCTCGTGGCCGGTGGACGCATCGCCGATGGAGCGGAAACCGAGGGCGCCGATCGTGGTGACGTCGGCGAAGGCCGGCAGCTTGTCCAGGGTGCCGCGGATCAGGGCGGTGGCGCGCTGCTCCTGCGCGGGCGTCACGCCGGGGACTCCGGAGACGTCGATGGGGTTCGCCGGATCCCACGGTCGGGGCCAGGCGGCGCCGGTGTCGTGGTCGTGGCCGCCGTGCCCGTCACCGGCGGCATGGGAGTGGCCGCCGCCGTCGCCGTGGCTGTGCACATGCCCGGCCCCGCCGAGCATGGCCGCGACGGCGAGCACTCCGGCCAGACCGGCTGCGGTCGCCGTCGACGCGGTCGGCAGCGTCGCGCCCGGCCGGACCAGGACGACAGTGGCGCCGGCGATCGCGACCAGACCCAGCAGCGCGCACGTGGTGTCGAGCAGCTGCGGCGCCTCCGCCGCGGTCAGTCCCTCCGGCCACGGCAGCCCGGCGAACCGCGTGTACCCCCAAATCGCGACCGCAACGACGTTCACCCCGATCACCAAGGCAGGCACGACCTTTCGCGCGCTCACTGCTGCCAGCAGACCCGCCGCGCACTGTGCCGCGGCCAGCAGCACCATCAGCCGGGCCAGCGTCGCGTGCTCGGTATGCAGGCCCGCGGCGAACAGATGCAACGCACCCGCCCCGACCGAGGCCACCCCGGCCGCCACCAGCACCCCGTTGCGCCCACCAACCATGTTCGATCTCCTCACCGTTCCCGGCGGACTCTACTGCGCCCGCGCGAGATCGAACTCCCCTGTCGTGTGAGAGAACTCTGTGGATTTCAGGGTTCGAGACCGCTCAGCACGCCCATGGCCTCGTGCTCGAGGCGGGACAGGTCCTCGAGCAGCGCGCCGGCCTGGTCGAGCAATCGCTGAACCCCGGACATGCCTGCCTCCCTGATCAGCGAGGCAACCTCGGTCCACCCGGCGGCGGCCTCGGCGTAGAGCCGGTGCCCGGTGCGCACGCCGGTGCTGTCGAGGATGTCGCAGCATTCGCCGAGGAAGTCGCGGTACAGGTTGCGGAACAGGGCGCCGGCGGTGCCGCCTCGCTCCATCAGCATCGCGGCCTGCGGCAGGTCGCGATGCGGGTCGTCGGTGCGGTCGAGCCAGGTGCGGATCAGCATGGCGGCCTTGGCGATTCCGCGGTAGCCGAGATTGACGATCGGCGGACGCAGGAAGGTCTCGGCGCAGGCGGTGATGGCCGGGACGATCGCGGCACGCACATCGGGCGGGCCGCCGGGGACTGTCAGGGTGAAGCTGCGGTGTGGTGCGGTCATCGGCCCGCGTGCGGCCCGGGCTTCGGCGAGACTGCGCAGACCTGTGGTGACGGCGCCGCCCTGCTGCGCGGTATCGACGAGGTAAGCGTCGTCGGTGTCGTAGCCGTACAGGGCGACGATGTGGCCGCCGAAATGCACCCGCGACCCGAAATAGTCCAGGTAGTAGCTGTCCAGCTGCAACCCGACGGGATATCCGGCGTCGAGGCGGTCCACCACGTCGGCCCATGCCTTGCGCGCCGAGCGGGTTTCGCGGACCTCGAGGTCGAGTGCGAGGGTGCCGGCGAGGTTCCTAGTGAGTTCGAACGGCTTGACCCGCCCGCCGAGGAACGGGAAATCCATGCTCTTGCTGTCCCAGTAGACGAACGACAGCCCGGCACCGAGGCCGAACAGCATCGGCTCGGACAGCTCCAGCCCCTGATGGCGCAGCAGCACACCCAGTGTGGTGGTCTCGCAGTGCTGCATCCCGCGCGCGTCGACACCTTCGACGATCACGTCCTGATGATGAACCCTCCGGTAGCAGGAGGGTCCAGCGGCTCACGGCCCGGCACGTTCCATTCGACAGCCCGACGATGCGCCGGGCCGGTGTGCGATGCCTCCCACCGGACGGTTCAGGCCGGGTCCGCGGCCTTCTCGGCCTGAGCGGTTTCCGCGGCCTGCTCGACGCGGGCGGGTCGGCGCCGATCACGCCAGATGAGTTTCAACAGCGCGGGCGTCAGCAGCATCCGCACCACCGTCGCGTCCAGGATGAGTGCTGCGATCATGCCGTAGGCGATGTATTTCATCAGCACCAGATCGGAGAACCCGAACGCTCCCGTCACGACGATGAGGATCGCCGCCGCCGAGGTGATCACCCCGCCGGTGTGGGCGATGCCGTAGCGGATCGCCTCGGGCGGGTCGGCGCCCTCGGCGCGGGCCTCCGACATCCGCGACAGCAGAAACACCTCGTAGTCGGTGGACAGGCCGAACACCACGGTCACGATCAGCACCAGCACCGCGAACATCAGCGGACCGGGGGTGAAATCGAACAGGTCCGCGCCGTGGCCTTCGACGAAGATCCAGGTCAGGATGCCGAGGGTGGCGCCAAGGCTCAGTGCCGACATCGCCACCGCCTTGATCGCCAGCACCATGGACCGGAACGCCAGATACATCAACGTCAGTGCGGCCGCTACCAGGATCGCCGCCAGTAGCGGCAGGCCTTCGATGAGGCCGTTGATGCTGTCACGTTCCAGGGCGGGTACCCCGGCCACCATCACCTGTACCCCCTCGGGTGCGTCGATGGCACGCAGGGTGGCAATCGCGGTGTCGGCGGCGCGTTCGTCGACCAGACCGGCATTCAGGACGTTGATGCCGTCCTTGGTGGGAGCGGCCGGCTCGAACGGCCCGGTGAGTCCGGGAGTGTGGTTGGCCTGGAAGCGGATATCGCTGAGCTGCTGCGGATCCGCGCCGACCACCACCAGTTTCAGCGGTTCGGTGCGGAAACCGGGGAACAGCTCGTCGAACTTCTCCTGCGCCACCCGCGCCGGGTTGTCGTCGGCGAGATAGCGTTCGCTCAGCCCGCCGAACTCGATGTGACGGAACGGCACGATCAACGCCAGCAGCGCCAGCACGATCGGCACGATCACCAGCCACGGCCGCTTCATCGCCAGCACCGCCAGCCGGGAGAAGAACCCGGCGTCGATCTCGGCGGCGGTCTTGGACTTCGAGAACCGATGCCAGCCCCACAGGTCGATGCGATGCCCGACGATGGCCAGCACCGCGGGCAGCGCCGTCACCGACAGCACCGCCGCCAGCAGCACCGAACTGATGCCGCCGTAGGGCACCGACCGCAACACCCCGTTCGGGTAGATGAGCAGCGCGCCCAGGCTGACGGCGATGATCGCCGCCGAGAACAACACGGTGCGCCCGGCGGTGGCGACGGTGCGGGCCACCGCGTCCTCGACGCTGCGCCCGGCGGCCAGTTCCTCCCGGAACCGGGTGACGGTGAACAGCCCGTAGTCGATGGCCAGGCCCAGGCTCACCAGCGTCACCACGGCGCTGGCGAACACGTTTACCTCGATGTGGTCGGTGAGCAGCCGCATGATGCCCTGGGTGCCCAGGATGGTCATCCCGCCGATCAGCACCGGCAGCAACGCGGCGATCACGCCACCGAACACGAAATACAGCAAGATCGCCACGATCGGCAGCGCGATCAGCTCGGCGCGGTGGATGTCGTCCTGCATGCCGTGGTTGATGCCCTCCACCACCGGTTGCAGCCCGGCCAGCTGGACCGTGGTCCCCGCGGGCCCGGCGCCCGGTTCACCGGCGCGCAGGTCGGATTTGATGGCGGTGTAGTTGTCGACGGTGGCGGTGCCTTCCCCGCGCAAGCCGACGCTGGCGAACGCGTGGGTGCGCGAGTCGTCGGCGAAGCCGCTGGTGAACGCGCTGTCCCAGTAGCTGTCGATCTTGAGGATGCGGTCGGGATGCTCGCCGATCAACCCGGCCAGTTGCGCGGTGACCGCCTCCCGCACCTGCGGGTCGTCGACGGTGCGGCCCTCGGGGGCGGTGTAGAGCAGGATCAGGTCGCTGTCGGTGTCGCGGCCGAAGGTGGCGTCGGCCAGTTTCGACGCGGCGACCGATTCGCTGGATTCGTCGAACCAGCCCTCCTGGGTCAGCCGGCCCGACAGGTCGCGGCCGTAGAAACCGGACAGGGCGACCGCGAGCAGGAACACGGCGAAGACGAGATAGCGGTGGCGGTAGACGAACCGCCCCCACCGTTGCGAGCCAGTGGAGATCATCGGTATCGGAGCGGATGCCGGGTCAGCCGCAGGCCGGGGTGCGGTAGTCGGCCGAGCGCAAGATGCCGCACAGATCGGTGCGCGAGATCTTCCACTTGCCGTCGATATACACGAAATGCACGACGGTGGTGCGGATCTGGGTGCCGGTGCCGTCCTTGTCCAGGCGCATGGTGGCGGTCAGGGTGCCGTCGTGATTGTCGAACACCGGGTCGGTGACGCCGTAGACGGCGTGCGGGTTGTCCTGCAACGCCTTGTACATGTCCGGGATGGCGTCGCGGAACGCCTCACCGTCTTCGATGAGCGCGGTGCGCTCCTCGTCGGGCAGCGCCGGATCCAGCGCCCGCTTGATCTGGGCGTCGAGTTCGGCCGCGGTGGGCAGCACCCGGGCGGCGACCGCGGAGGAGGTGGCGGCCGCCGAGGACGACAGGGCCGCGTTGGCCGCGGAGCGGGCCGCGGCGACGGCATCGTCGTCGACTCCCGAACCACAGGCCGAGGTGGCGGCCAGCGCGGCCAGTGCCGCGGCCGCCAGTGCGGCGCGGACAGGTCGGGCGGCGCGGGAGAAGGGTGTGTAACGCATCACTACCTACATACCATCGATCACGGAGCTTATTCGGCCCAGCAGCGCCCGGACCGTGGTGACGTCGCGGTCGGCGACGGTGGGTTCGGCCTCGGGGACCAGATCACGCACCAATGCGATCACGCTGCGTTCGTCGTCGAGATCGATATCGGTCACCTTGACCTCCGCGACGGCGACCACGTCCTCGGGGGCGGGCACGTCGGTGTCGAGGTCGGCGCGGTAGATCTCGAGGCGCAGGGTGGAGCGGACAGTGCGGAAGGCGAACGGCCGGCCGTCGTCGGTCGTCCCGAATCCGTGAGCAAACGGACCAATCGTTAAGTCGTCGATCGAAAATCCCGAAGGATGTTCTGATTTCAACCGGAACTCCTGACATTGGACGTTGTGCTGGCTCAACCGTAACTCCCCATCACAATTATCCGTCGGAGGCGGTCGCAAACCCCTCCCGCGTGCTCACCGCACCGCCCGTGGTCAGATGGTGTGGTTCGCGGTTGTGTCACAAGGTAGAAGGAGTTCGTGGATGCGCCCACGCGGCTCGGTCCCCGCAATACTGGCAGGTGTGACGGTGCTGGCATTGCTGGCGGGCTGTTCGTCCGAGACCGACCCGGACAAGGTGCCAACCCGTGATCCTGCCACCGCCGCCGTCTCTCCCGAACAGGCCACCACCCCCGCCGGCTCCGTGCAGGCGGTGCCCGCGCCGATCGGCGCACTCGTCGCCGAGGCGCGGACCGGCCGGATCGCCGCCCTGGACGCGCGCCCCGACACGGCCGCGGTCTACCTCATCGACCCGGCGAATCCCGCGCCGGAAGCGACCAAGACCGTCGCGCTGGCGGCTCCCGGCGCCACCGTGGTGCAGGGCGCGCCCGGCGAAGTGCTGATCCCCACGACCGGGCGGGTGCTGCGCGTGGACGTCACCACCGGTGCCGTCACCGAGATCCCCGTCGACGGCGACGCGCGTTCGGTGCACCCGGGTGCCGACGGCGGGCTCATCGTCGGCACCGCCGACGGCCGGGTGCTCTGGCTCGACGCGCAGGGCCGGGTCGGCGACAGCGTGGACGGGCTGATCTCGGCGGATGCGCTGGCCGTGGCCGGTGACCGGGTGGCGGTGCTGGATCGCCGCCAGACCTCGATCACCGAGATCGACCCCGCTGAAGACCACCTCGGGCTGGCGCTGCGTGCCGGTGACGGGGCCACCCACATGATCGGTGACCGGTTCGGGCGCATCGTCGTCACCGACACCGCCGGCGGGGAACTGCTGGTGTACACGACCGGACCGCTCGTGTTGCATCAGCGTTTCCCGGTAAGATCGTCGCCTTACGCACTCGCCTACGACCAACGGTCGGACACCGTCTGGGTGACGTGCACGCAGAGCAACGAAGTCGTCGGTTTCGACCTGTCGACGGGTATACCGGAGGAAGTGGGCCGCTACCCCACCGTCGGGCAACCGAACTCGGTGACCGTCGATGAGCGCAGCGGCGATCTGTTCGTCGGGTCCGCGACCGGTGACGGTCTGCAGCGGATCCGTGCGGACGAGCGGAAGAGAGGGCAGTGATGGCAGCGAGCCGGCGCGCGGCGCTACCGGCCGGCTGGGAAACCAGCACCGACGACTACGAATACGTGCCGCTGCGGCTGCCACCGGATGTGACCAGGGTGACCGCGTCGATGCGGCTGGCGATCCAGGCCGAGTACGGCGGCTGGGAACTGTCGCGGGTGCGCGCCTACACCGACGGCAGCCGCCGAGTCCTGCTGCGGCGCCGCCGCACCCCGCTGAGCAGCCCGGTCACCTCCGGGCCGGGGATGTGAGCTCGATGCTGTACCGATTATTGCTGCGGGTGATGTTCCTGGTTCCGCCCGAGCGCATCCACCATCTCGTCTTCGCCGTCCTGCGCGCGGCCACCGCGTTCCCGCCCTCGCGGTCTGTGCTCGAGCGGCTGCTGGTCAACCACGATCCGATCCTGCGTAGCACCGTGTTCGGGGTCGAATTCCCGGCGCCGCTGGGGTTGGCCGCGGGCTTCGACAAGAACGCCACCGGCGCCGACGCGTGGGGTCCGATGGGTTTCGGGTTCGCCGAGATCGGCACCGTCACCGCGCAGGCCCAGCCCGGGAACCCGGCGCCGCGTCTGTTCCGGCTGCCCGCCGACCGGGCGCTGATCAACCGCATGGGTTTCAACAACGAGGGCGCGGCCGCCGCCGCGGCGCGACTGCATGCCCGGCGCCGCCCGACGGTGCCGATCGGGGCCAATATCGGCAAGACCAAGATCGTCGAACCCGAGCACGCCGCCGAGGACTACGCCACCAGCGCCCGGCTGCTGGGTCCACTGGCCGATTTCGTCGTGGTCAACGTCAGCTCCCCCAACACTCCCGGCCTGCGTGATCTGCAAGCAGTGGAGTCGCTGCGTCCGCTGCTGCGCGCGGTGCTCGACACCGTCGAGGTGCCGGTGCTGGTGAAGATCGCACCGGATCTGTCCGACGACGATATCGACGCCGTCGCCGATCTGGCGGTGGAGCTGGGGCTGGCCGGGATCGTGGCCACCAACACCACCATCGGCCGTGACGGGCTGGCCAGTGACGCGGCCACCGTCGAGCAGATCGGGGCGGGTGGGCTGTCGGGTCCGCCGGTGGCCGATCGTTCCCTCGAGGTGCTGCGCAGGCTGTACGCCCGGGTCGGTGACCGGCTGGTGCTGGTGTCGGTGGGCGGTATCGAAACCGTCGATCAGGCGTGGGAACGCATCCGCGCGGGGGCGAGCTTGTTGCAGGGCTACACCGGATTCATCTACGGCGGGCTGCTGTGGACGCGCCGCATTCATCGGGGGCTGGCGCAGAAGCTGCGCGAGAACGGCTACGCGAGCCTGGCCGAGGCCGTGGGCTCGGAGCACACCGCGCCCGCCTGAGCGGGCGCGGTCAGCTGAGCACGCAGGGCGGGTCGCCCGCGAACCGGACATCGTCGTCCAGGTCCGCGGGCACCGTCGCGCCCTCGAGGATCCGGGCGCTGAGGCGCTTGTAGAGCAGCACCAGGGCGTGTTCCCACAGCAGTCCGAGCAGCCCGGCAAGGTTCGCGCCGTGGGCGAGGGCGGTCTGGTCGTAGACCAGGGCCGGGTCGCTGACGATTTCGTCGAGTTCCATACCGGCGCGGGCCTGTTCGGCGGTCAGCCGCCGATCCGGTAGCCAGCTCAGCCGCCAGGGCGTGGCGTGCTCACCGGGCACACGATGGGCTGTCTCGGGGGTGATATCGCTGGTCATCGACCAGTCGGTGGCGTAGATGGTCACAGCTGCCTCCTGACGAACTCCGGCACCGAGACCGGGCCGGAACTTCTCCGGCGCGGCGTCGCTACCGTCGTGCGGAGCGGGATGGGGGTCGGGCGCTACCGCGAGGGTGTGGATGCGTCCGGGTCCGTCCCGATGCGGCCGGCGGGCTGTGGGTGCCTGCGCCGGCGGCTGCCGATCCTCAGCGTCGTTGTCATCACCAGGGCCTCCCGTCCGTCTGGTGCGGCGCTATCTCACCACCAGTGTGTCATTTGCCGGAAGTGGCGGTCAATTGCCGTTGCGATATGGTAATTGCCGGAATGTCTGGTGGTTAAACCTCGTTCACGATCGGTAAATGCCGAAAGGTGGGACGCCATGGTCCAGCAGGACTCGGGCATGGTCGCCGTGCGCAACATCCTCACGCGCCTGTGCAAGCGGTCGGGTCTGAGCCCGGAACGGTTGCGCACCACCGAGATCGACGTCGGACCGCTGCTGGATCTGCCCGCGGTACGCCGCCACGCCCACCGCACCGGCTTGTCCCCTGAGGAGGCGGTGCTGCCGGTGGTGCGCGATCTGGCCCGTCACCTGCCCGCGACCCACCGTCTGATCACCGATGCCGAATTGTCACTGGGCCTGTTGCGCGAGGACACGCCCGACGGTGTCGATCTGGATCGCCTCTACGCCCAGGATCTCGGCGAGCGCCGCGAATACCTGACCCAGCAGTGGCAGTTGCTGCACGAGGCCGCCGACGCCGACCACATCCCACCCGCACCGACGGTGCGGTCGTTGCGCGCAACCCCCGAACGTCGCGCCTTCAGCGCCCTGGCCGGGCTGTTGACCACCGGACCGGTGTTCGGCTCCCCCGTCGACGCCGGCATCACCGTCACCACCACGGACGCGCACGAGCCGGCGCCGGGTGTGCTGACGGTGATCGGCGACGCGGTCATCGACCACATCTACCGCGTCGACCACGTCCCGGCCGCGGGCACCTCCACCCGTGGCAGTTTCGAAGCTCATCCCGGCGGCAAGGGCCTCAACCGCGCGGTGGCCGCCGCCCGGCTGGGCCTGGATGTGCGGTTGGTGGCCGCCGTCGGTGACGACGAGGCGGGCCGGCAGATCCTGGATTATCTGCGCGCGGAGAACGTCGACACCGAACTGGTGAGCATCGTGCGCGACGCGGCCACCCCGGTGACCTCGGTGATGATCACCGCCACCGGTGTGGCCGCCAGCATCGGCTGCAAGGACGACCGCATCCGTCTCGGCGAACGCGAACTCACCGGCCCGGCCCTCAACGGCGCCCTGGCCGCCTCCGACGCCATCCTGCTGACCTTCGAGCAGCCTTTGCCGGTGATCGAGCAGGTGATGGCGCGGGTGCGGCGGATGCGGCCGCGGCCGCTGCTGATGGTGCATCCGGCGCCGCCGGTGGACGCGCCGCAGCATCTGTATCAGCATCTGGGGGCGGTCGATTACCTGATGGGCGCCACCTGGGAGCTGGATGAGATGGTGCCGGAGGTCAAGGCCACCTCCGGCGATCACATCGCCCGGCATCTGCGCGCGCTCGGGGTCCGAACCGTCTGTGTCATCGACGATTTCGCGTGCACGGTGCGGTCGGAGGATCTCGATCTCGACGTCGGCCGCTTCCCCGCCGCGCTCAGCGATTCCCCCGGAGCCCGGGCCGCATTCGCCGGGGCATTGGCGTATAGGCTCCTGTCGGCGCGCCGCCCGGCGCAGGAACAGGACTACGTCTGGGCGACCGCTGCGATGGTGGCGACCCAGTCCTTCGGTGACATCCCGGGCGCCATGCCGCTGGCAGGCGAGATCGACCGACTCGTCCGGCTCGGCCCGGAAGAGCGGTAACCACACCACTCGAGGTTCGGTACGGCCGCGATCGCGCAGCACGCACCGGACCGGCGGGGCACCACGACCCCGTACGACACAGGAGGCGCGTTGACCATAGTTGCGGTACCGACCGGCGACACCGGTCACCGGTTCACCCGCGGCGGGCGCGATATCAGGGTCCGGGTCCAGGAAGTGGCAGGCGGCGCCGGCGACGGGCATGTGCTCGTCTTCGGCGAACCGGCCGACAACTGCCTGGTCCGGGTGCATTCGCGCTGCCTCTACGGCGAAGCACTCGGTTCCCAGGATTGCGATTGCGGCCCCGAACTGGCCAAGGCCCTCGACCGCATCCAGGACGAAGGCGCCGGTGTGCTGGTGTATCTGGAGCAGGAGGGCCGCGGCTGCGGACTGGTGGCCAAGGCGCACGGCTACCGCGAAAGCGAACGCTCCGGCGCCGACACCTTCACCAGCTATGAACGCCTCGGCCTGCCCGCCGACGCCCGCACCTACACCCACGCCGCGACCAGCCTGCTCGGATTGGGGTTGTCGCGGGTGCGGCTGCTGACCAACAACCCCGACAAGGTCGCCGCCCTCACCGCCGCCGGTATCGCGGTCACCGCGGTCCCGCTGGCCACCACCCCCCTCAGCGACCGGGCGGCGCAGTATCTGGAGGCCAAACGCCAGCGGCGCGGGCACTGGATCCCCACCGACACTTCCTCCTGGGAGTCGCAGGCGGCGCTGCTGGATCGGCCCGAACCCCAGCCGCACGGCCGGAACTAGCGTCGCGACAGGCCGGTCCGGGATGCTGCCGTGCGCCCGGGCCGGTAGCTGGGGAGGTTTCGTTACCCAGGTCACAAATGTCCGGTTTCCCGCTACCATGAGTGAGCCGCGTCACTCGGTGCCGCGCTCTCGGTGCGCCCGCACAGATCGCCGCGCCGCCGGGCGAGGGCCGCCGAGGCGCTCGGTTCACGCAGCGACATCGGGAAACGGAACATGACCACAACAGATATCGGCTACGCCCATCCCAGCGGCACCACCGTCTACACGGTGCCGCAAGCCTTCCAGCAGACCCTCACCCTGCGCCCCGATCAGGTCGCCTTGCGCACGGTCGGCGGCACCCAGGAGATCACCTGGCGCGAATACGGTGCGCGGGTGCGCGCGCTGGCCGCGGGTCTGGCCGGATTGGGCGTCGGGCACGGCGACACCGTCGGCATCATGCTCACCAACCGGCCCGAGTTCAATCTGATCGACACCGCGGCCCTGCATCTGGGCGCGACACCGTTCTCGATCTACAACACCAGCTCTTCCGAGCAGATCACCCACCTGTTCACCAACGCCGCGAACAAGGTGGTGGTCACCGAGCAGAAGTTCCTCGACACCATCAACGGCTCGGGTGTGCCGGTCGAGCATCTGATCGTCGTCGACGGCCCCGTCACCGGCGCGCTGACACTCGACGACGTGGAGGCCGCCGCGAGCGCGGACTTCGATTTCGACGCCGCCTGGCAGGCGGTGCAACCCGACGACCTGGCCACCCTGATCTACACCTCCGGCACCACCGGCCCGTCCAAAGGTGTGGAGATTACCCACCGCAATGTGCTCGCGCAGGTGATCGCGCTGGTCAACGGACCGCTCACGGTCGGCATCGATGACCGGATCGTGTCGTATCTGCCGGCTGCCCATGTCGCCGACCGCATTTCCGCGCACGCGATGAACCTGCTCACCGGCATCCAGCTCACCACCGTGCCCGATCCGCGCGAGGTCGCCGCCGCACTGCCCGATGCGCGTCCGACGGTGTTCTTCGGGGTGCCGCGGGTGTGGCAGAAGATCAAGGCCGGCATCGAAGCCAAGCTGGCCGCCGAGACCGGGGTGAAGAAGTCGCTGGCCGAGTGGGCCATCGCCACCGGGGTCGCCGCCGCCCGCGCCGATCTGGCCGGCACCGGCCGCTCGCTGGCGCTGCGCCTGCAACATCCGCTCGCGGACGCGCTGGTGCTGTCGAAGCTGCGGGCCGCACTCGGATTGGACCAGTTGAAGGTGGCCTCCTCGGGTGCGGCGCCGATTCCGGCGGAAACCCTCGAATACTTCCTCGGTCTCGGGTTCACCGTCTCGGAGGTGTGGGGCATGTCCGAGACCACTGGTGTAGGCACCTACACCGAGCTCGACAAGCCGCGCCCCGGCACGGTCGGGCGTCCGGTCGACGGGCTGGAGTTGCGGTTGGACGCCGACGGCGAGGTGCTGGTGCGCGGGCCGATCGTCACCCGCGGCTACCGCAATATGCCCGATAAGACCGCCGAGGCCTTCGATGACGACGGCTGGCTGCGCACCGGCGATGTCGGCACCCTCGACGCCGACGGCTACCTGCGCATCGTGGACCGCAAGAAGGAACTCATCATCAGCGAGGCGGGCAAGAACATCCCCCCCTCCACTATCGAGAACTCGGTAAAGGCGGCGTCGTCGCTGATCGGGCAGGTCGTGGCCGTGGGTGACGCCAAACCCTATATCGCGGCGCTGATCGTGCTCGATCCGGATATCGCGGCGGTGCGGGCCAAGGAACTCGACGCCACCGACACCGATATCGCCGGGCTGGCCCAGCGGCGCGAAATCCTCGACGAGGTGCTGGCCGCGGTGCAGACGGGCAACAAGAAACTATCGCGGGTGGAGCAGATCAAGCGCTTCACCGTGCTGGGCACGGTGTGGGAGCCGGGCGGGGACGAGTTGACCCCGAAGATGTCGTTGAAGCGGCAGCCGATCGCGGCGAAGTACGCCAGCGAGATCGCCGCCCTCTATGCCGATCCCGTCGCCGAGGGCGTGATCAACGTCAAGTAGCCCGAAGTCCTGCCGATGGCGCTGTGGCCCTGAGCGAGGACGCTCAGGGCCACGGCCTTGTCCGGGTCAGTGCTGTTCGTAGGTGGCGACCAGGGTGGCGCGGGCGAGGGTGTGGGAGAACAGGTTGAAGCCGAGGAAGGCGGGGCTGGCGTCGGCGGGGATGTCGAGGGAGTCGACGTCGACGGCGTGCACGACGATGAAGTAGCGGTGCGGTCCGTGTCCCGGCGGCGGGGCGGCGCCGACGAATCCGGCGAACCCGCCATCGTTGCGCAATTGCACCGCCCCGGTGGGCAGTTCACCACCCTGGCTGCCCGCGCCGGCGGGCAGGCTGGTCACCGACGCCGGGATGTTCGCCACGGCCCAGTGCCAGAAACCGGAGGCGGTGGGAGCGTCGGGGTCGAACACCGTCACCGCGAAGCTCTTGGTTTCGGCCGGGAATCCCGACCACGACAGCTGCGGTGAGACGTCTTTGCCGCCGGCGCCGAACACGCCGCTGACCTGGTCGTTGCCGAAGGTTTGGCCGTCGGTCACGTCGTCGGAGGTGACGGTGAACGTCGGTACCTGCGGGAGAGCGTCGTAGGGGTTGTGGCTCATTGGCTCCTCATCTCGGATCGGTTCAGCTGTGCAGCAGGAAGTGTTCCAGCACCTGGGTGCCGAATTCGAGGGCGTCGACCGGGACGCGTTCGTCGACGCCGTGGAACAGCGCCGCGAAGTCCAGTTCCGGCGGCAGCCGCAGCGGCGCGAAACCGAAGCAGCGGATTCCCAAGCGGGCGAACGCTTTCGCGTCGGTGCCGCCGGAGAGCATGTAGGGCACGGTGCGGCCCTGCGGGTCGTGGGCGAGGATGGCGGCGTTCATGGCGTCGACGAGGTGGCCGTCGAAGGTGGTTTCGTAGGAGTCGAGTTTGGTGATCCACTCCCGTTCCACGTCCGGGCCGATCAGCTCGTCGACCTCGCGTTCGAAGGCGGCCTGCCGGCCGGGCACCACCCGGCAGTCCACCACGGCTTCGGCGGTTTGCGGGATGACGTTGGCTTTGTAGCCGGCCTCGAGCATCGTCGGGTTGGCGGTGTCGCGCAGGGTGGCGCCGATGATGCGGGCGATCGACCCCAGTTTGGCGAGGGTGCCTTCGATATCGGGGCCGTGCGGGTCGAAGTCGAGCCCGGATTCCTGCGATACCGCGGCCAGGAATTCGGCCACCGAATCGGAGACGACCAGCGGGAAGGTGTGGGTGCCCAGGCGGGCGACGGCGCCGGCGAGGATGGTGACGGCGTTGTCCTCGTGCAGGAACGAGCCGTGCCCGGCGCGGGCCTTGGCCCGCAACCGCATCCAGCCCAGCCCCTTCTCGGCGGTCTCCACCAGATACAGCCGCCGTTCCCCGCCGTCGGGTCGCGGCACCGTCAGCGAGAAACCACCCACCTCCCCCACCGCTTCGGTGATGCCCTCGAACAGGTCGGGCCGGTTGTCGACCAGCCAGTGCGAGCCCCATTTGCCGCCGTTTTCCTCATCGGCGAGGAACGCGAACACCAGGTCGCGCGGCGGCACGGTGCCCTCGATCTTGAACTGGCGCGCCACCGCCAGCATCATCCCGACCATGTCTTTCATGTCGACCGCGCCGCGGCCCCACACGTAGCCGTCGCGGATCGCGCCGGAGAACGGGTGCACACTCCAGTCCTCGGCGCGTGCGGGCACCACGTCCAGGTGCCCGTGCATGAGCAGCGCGCCCCGCGAGGAGTCGGCGCCGGGCAGGCGGGCGAACACATTGCCGCGGCCGGGGGCCCCGGATTCGACGTATTCGGTGGTGTAGCCGACCTCGCGCAGTTTCTCGGCCACCCACTCGGCGCACTCCTGCTCACCCTGGGTGGTGGCCAGCTCGCCGGTATTGGAGGTGTCGAACCGGATCAGCGCACTGACCAGCTCCACCACC